>CAZSXF010000025.1:0-4074 GCA_964611215.1 uncultured Chlorobiaceae bacterium | reverse complement strand
GGGTTAATGTTTGTTGCATGGCAAAGCAGGCTTGCCCGGCGAATGATTTCTCGTCAGCCGTGAAGAATGAGACCGGCCAGCCGGGATTGACCTTCAGGAACTTATTGGCGTTTTGCTGCACCAGTTCCTGGCGGTGCTGGAGGATCAGGGTTTTACCCCTGACCTCTCCAGCGAGGGCAGAAATGCAGATGGTTTTACCCATACCCGTTGCCCCGATGACAAGGGTATTGCCCTGCTTCTTCAGGGCACGTTTCGCTTTGTCGATTACTCGACGTTGATAATTCCGGAGAATCATGCCTCTGCTCCTGCGGTCGGTTCCGGAACTGGCGCCGGAGGGACGTCGGGCCAATCGTCGTCGGTGGGAGTTTCCTTCTCGACTTCCTTCGCCTCATCGATCTGCTTGAAGCAGATTCCCGTTTCCTCGTTCGCCGGCCCGAAGCACTTAAACGTATGACCGCATCCGCGCCACTCGTTGCAGATGCCGTCGCGGCGTTCGGTTTCGGTAGATGTCGGCTCGGCAGTGTAATCGGCGCAGTCTCTTGCTATGGCATACTTTACGTACTGGCCTTCACTGCTTTCAGGCTCACAAGCTCCCTGGCAAGTTGCACAGAGGGAAGCGGGACCGGGTTCAACGGGGGTGGGCTTCCGTTCTTCTTCCTCCTGCCGTTTCTTCCCTGCCGGGCAGTCGCAATACCTCTCGTACTCTTCGTTTTCGGGGTCGTTGTCGTAATAGATCCCGTCGCCGTCGCATTTCGGGCAGACAGCCGGAACAACCGGTTCCAGCGGCAATTCCTCCTGCAGCTCGTCGTTCGTCAGCTTCCGAACCTCGATCTCTTCGTAGGTATCCAGCCGGATCAGTCGCTTGATCCGCTCGTCGTAACTGGGTTGCCACTCGCAGTCGACCTCGCGGAAATCCTGCCGGGTCGAAATTTTCCGCGCCAGACTGCGGGACTCCGATATGCAGCGGTCCAGTTTTTCCTTGTAGCTGCTGGTAACGACTTTCTTTTCTTCCTCGATCTCGGCCTGCAGCGTGGTGATGCGCGCCAGTTCTTTGCTGCAGTCGGTTATTTCCTGATCGGTCAAATTGACGACCAGGCTCCTTCGGGTAATTTCGCTCATTGCAAAGCATCCTTTCTATGAGAATTGAAAGCGGGGGCCGGGCTTGATACCGGCTGTCGTTAATTCGATCCCATCCTCGGACTGGATACCGAAGCAAATCAGGCCAACGACTTGAATGCGCGAGCCTTATTTTGGCTGGCTCTGTCACCATTTCGCGTGTCCTTCCACGCCGCCCCGCTGGTTTGCGATTTTGGTCAAATTGGCAAATTACCTCGTCGCCCAGGACGGGACCGGGCCCGCGCCACTCTTCGCCACTGCTGCCGGGGCCTGCGCCCCATTGCCGCCTGACTTCGGTGCTCCCCATGCCGGGGCACTCGCCGGGGTGGACGCTGCAGGCTTCGCCGTGGTAGCCGGAGGCGCTTCGCCGGGTTCAGGGATCCGCGGGAGGGGCTTGTCGCTGATGAACTCGCCGGCCGCGTACTCGGCATCGTCGGGGGTGATGATCTTCTTCAACTCATTATTGATGTAGTAATTGCCGTCCTTCTGCGATTGCTCGACCTTGCAGCCCACCTTGGCCAGGAAGCACATCCCTTCGAAGTCCATCCAATCGGACAGCTTGCGGCCTTCAGTCGCCTGGGGGGATGCGTCACTCGGGGCGATGCCGTGGGCCGACTCCAGGATCGCCCGCAGTGTCCGCATGGAAATCTTCGCCGCGGTCTCGGATCCGACCAGGGTGAAGTTCTGCCAGATCTTCCTGCCGGCGAACGTGCCCATGGCTTCGAACTCGACGTCCAGGTACTCATTGCCCTTGCCGCTCCTGCTGAACATCGCGTGAGTGCTGCCTTCCTTGCCCGCCTTCGGCGCCCGCAGGGTCATCTTGAACGGGACGATGCTATCCTCGGGGATTGCTCCCGCGCCGCCTTCTCTCTGCAATTCCGCTTCATTGAAATCCAACATGGTTTATTCTCCTCTCTATGCCGCGCTCTGTACGCTGTAAGGGTTGATGTACTTGCCGCCGGTAGCCGTCTCCATCTGGTCATGAAACGCCTTCCAGGTCTTGTCCTTGCCGATCAGGATCTCGTCGGGGAGACCCCAGCGGTTTTTCGCTTTCCATGCGGGACGCTCCGACGTGTAAATCATGCGGTCGCCGGTCCCGATCCCGCGAGTTTTCACCTGGTCACCGCTGATCTTCGTTTTCTGGACATTGATCTTGTAGTTCAGAAACAGGGTCATGTCGGACCACTCCTGCCACAGTGCGAACGCCCTTTTCTGCATTTTGATCTGGTAGCAGTCAAATGGATCCGAATCGGGCGGCTCGACGCGCTTGATTTCCGAGTGCGCCAGGACAACGATGTCCATGCCCTTGTTGTGCCGCAGGGAGTCCAGCCCGGTCATGATGTGATGCCACCACCGGTCCAGTTCGACGTACCCTTTGCCATAGCCGGGATCTTCGATGCAGGACCACCCCTTGTTCTCGCAGCAGGCCGCCCACAGGAGGGGCTCCAGCCAATCTATAGTGTCAAGGACGACCGTCTTGAACTGGTGATCTCCATGCAGTGCCTGGATGCGGTCGACAACATCCTGGAACGACGTGGCCAGAGGAAACGCCGGGATGTCTAGTGCCGCGCTGCCGTCCTCGATCTGCAGGAGGACCGGCGCCTTGAACGTGGCCGCGAAGGTGTTCTTCCCGATCCCCTGGACACCGTAAATAAGGATCTTCTGCGGAGGGAATACGCTGTTTGCCGGTCGAATCTGATCAAGCATTGGCCACCTCCACAGGTTCAAACTTCAGCGTCGGCTTGCCCGGCTTCACGGTGCGGGCCTCTTCGAAGAATGTCTTGATCTCCGGGATGAAGCCGTCGTACTGCTTCTCGGAAACGTCCAGCTTCATCTTCATGTAGTTGGCCGGCTTGTCGCCGTTCTCAAGGATCCGGAAAAACAGGTTGCCCAGCTTCTCCTGGTCCCACTCAACCTTTTTCGGAACGGTCTCGGTCACCTTGTAGCCCTCGAACTGCAGATGCACGACGCCGAACTCCTTGCCGGTCAGGTTGCGCAGGTCCACCAGTTTCTGACTCAGCATATGGTTGATGTCCGTATTCACGGCCTGCAGTTCCTCCTGGACCGTCTGCAGGCGGGCCTCGATTTCCTCTCTTTTGTTCAACAAGTCCTTCAACATTTGGATTCCTCCAATTCCTTGATTGTGATTTCAACTCCGGGGCGGTCTCCGTACACCTTGGAGACGTTCCCCATACATGCGACCTGGCAGTCGTCTTTCCAGATCACGCCGGTGAGAGCGTCTTTTACGCAGCGGACCAACTTGTCCAGGTCTCCGGTGTGGGCCGTGTGCCAGGTAGGGGCGTCCGGCCTTAAAACATTTGCCCGTTTCCCGGTGAAAAAATGGCTTTTGGGCCGCGGCATGACAAACGACAGGGACAAGAAAACAGGGCCGTCGATAACGGGCTTTCCGCTTTGTTCGTATGCCACTGTGCTGATCAGCGACGCCCAGGGTTTTTGACGACCACCGTTGTCCTGGGTGACAATCGCCCGCCCCGTTCTGCGGTTAATAAATGCTTTTGCGCTCCCCTTCGGGACCGGCACGCCTGGAACGAAAAACGAAATCATGTCGGTTCCTCCAACCCTTCCTCGTCATGGTCCATCGGACAATCCCAGTAATCGTCTGGCAACATATTGTCATGCTTCTCCTGTGCTCGTTTCAGTGTTTCATTATTTGTCATGCGGTTGCTTCCTCCTTCTTCAGTTCCATCACTTCTTCTGCCAGGTCCGGATAGTGCGTCCACAGACATGCCGTGCAGATCCCCGACGACATGCCGGTAACGCCATGGCCCGGCTTATACCCGATCACATGGCCGCAGTGCATGCAGGTCACTACGATGCGGGTGTCTGAATCATCCAATTTTCCTTGACCTCCTTCTGCCCCGGTGGTACAAAGGGGCTGTTCGTTGTTTCACCCGAGCCCTCCCGCCAGAGGGCTTTTTTATTTCTTCTCCGCCGCTA
>CAZSXF010000024.1:0-8178 GCA_964611215.1 uncultured Chlorobiaceae bacterium | reverse complement strand
GCCTTCGGCTCGCAATGCCGAGCTGGAGCTCGGCGCTCCCAGGCTTCCTCTTCTCCTCCCCCCCAACTCCCGACTGCCGCGAGCCTTCGGCTGCTTCTCGTCGCCATAAAAACAAAGAGAGCACCGATACGGTGCTCTCTTTGTTTTCTCGATATGTGAAGCGCTTATGCCCGGCCCAAAGCCTTAAGCATGGTGGTGCCGAGGTCTGCAGGGTTTTCCACGACGTGGATGCCTGCCGCAGCCATCGCCTTGAGCTTCTCGTCGGCAGTCCCCTTGCCACCGGAGACGATAGCGCCGGCATGGCCCATTCTCCTGCCGGGAGGCGCCGTGCGTCCGGCGATGAATCCGACAACCGGTTTCTTGAAATATTTCCTGATATACTCGGCAGCCTCTTCCTCGGCACTACCGCCGATCTCGCCGATCATGATCAGCCCCTCGGTTTCGTCGTCCTTGGCGAACAGTTTGATGGCGTCGATGAACCTGGTACCGATAATCGGGTCACCGCCGATACCGATGCAGGTCGACTGGCCGAGCCCGACCTGGGTAAGCTGGTGAACCGCCTCGTAGGTGAGGGTGCCGCTGCGCGACACGACGCCGATCGTCCCCTTTTTGTGGATAAATCCGGGCATGATGCCAACCTTGGCCTCGCCAGGAGTGATAACGCCGGGGCAATTGGGCCCGATCAGCACAGCACCCTTCTCCTTGATGAAATTGTACGCCTTCATCATGTCGTTGACCGGAATTCCCTCGGTAATGCAGATAACCACCTTGATGCCCGCATCGGCAGCCTCCATGATGGCATCAGCGGCAAACGGAGCAGGGACGAAGATCACGGAAGTATTGGCCTCCGCCTTCTCGACGGCTTCCCTGACCGTGTTGAACACCGGTACCGGACGGCAGAACGTGTCCTTTTCGTTGCCAGTGTACAGTATCCCGCCCTTTCCGGGGGTGACGCCGGCAACCACATTGGTGCCGTATTCAAGGATCTGGGAGGTGTGAAACGTCCCCTCGCTTCCGGTGATTCCCTGAACCACCAGACGGGTATCCTTATTGACCAGTACGCTCATAAACGGTTTCCTGTTTGATGAATGAAAAATGCCGTCAATTCGACGGGACTGCCTGACAGAGGGATTGCAGGTGCCGGGCAACGCCGAGCATGCGCCCCTCTTCAAAGAAATTGCTGATCAGATGAACGCCAACCGGAAGACCGAGGCTATCGAAACCGACCGGGACACTGACCGCCGGCATGCCGACGATGCTGGCCGGAACCGTGAACACATCGGCCAGATACATCTCAAGCGGATTATCCAGCTTGTCGCCGATACCGAACGGCGGGAATGGCGAAGTAGGCCCGGCAATGATGTCGACCTGCTGCAGGGCCTCGCGGTAACGGTCCTGAAACACACGGCGCACCTGCTGCGCCTTTTTGTAGTAGGTATCGTAATATCCTGCGGAGAGCACATAGGTGCCAAGCATGATCCGTCGCTTGACCTCGGCACCGAAACCTTCGGTCCTCGAATTCACATACATGTCGGCCAGGTCGGAAGAGTTCGGGGAGCGGTAACCATACCGGGCACCGTCGAAACGGGCAAGATTCGAGGAGGCTTCGGCCGTGACCAGGATGTAGTAGGCCGCAATGGCATAATCGCTTTCCGGAAGCGCTATCTCCACCAGCTCCGCGCCTGCATCTTCCAGTTTCTTCAGACCAGCCTTGACGACACCGGCAACATCTGCGTTGAGGCTCTCAGGAAAAAACGCCGTCGGCAGGCCGATGCGGAGCCCCTTGAGCGAAACCTGTTCCATGACGGCTGGATAATCGTCGACCACGTGCCGTGACGATGTCGCATCACGTTCGTCCTTTCCTGCCATGACTTCAAGGACCACGGCGGCATCATCGCAATTGGCGGCAAGAATGCCGATCTGGTCGAACGACGAGGCGAATGCCACCAGGCCGTAACGTGAAATGCGGCCATAGGTCGGCTTGAGGCCGATGATGTTGCAGAAACCGGCCGGCTGGCGGACCGAGCCGCCAGTATCGGAGCCGAGGGCGACCATGGCAAGGTCGTTGGCGACCGCCGCTGCGGATCCGCCGGAACTGCCGCCAGGAACCCGCTGCCGGTCGAAGGGGTTCGGTACGGGACCGAATGCGGAGTTTTCGTTCGAGCTGCCCATGGCGAACTCGTCCATGTTCGTCCTGCCGACAAAGATGGCATCCTCAGCGGCAAGTCGGCTGATGACCGTTGCGTCATAGATGCTCTCGTAGCCTTCAAGAATTTTCGAAGCGCAGGAAAGCGGCGCCCCGTTCATCGAGATATTGTCCTTGATGGCGACAGGCATGCCGAAGAGTTTGCCGATCGCTTCACCCCGGGCGAGCTTTGCGTCAAGTTCCCTGGCCCGCTGGCGCGCGGCGTCATGAAGAACCGTCGTGAAAATATTGTCGTCGCTATGGGAATCGATGCGCTGCAAATAGGACTCGACCACCTGTTCACAGGTAAGCTCACGAGAAACCAGTCGGGACCTGAGGTCCTGATAACCACGAAACTGCACGTTTTTTACGGGATGGATATTCTGGATTGAAAAACCTGCTGCATGAGACCCCTGCTGAAGGTTCATGCGGCAATCGGCCGTCAGCGTGAAATGTCGCGGGGACGGCCCTCATAAGGCTTGTATAATACTAAATTACTGTCTATAATTCAATCTCATAGAATATTCCGGGGCCAGCCTTCCCGGCCTCGGTGATGACGCATGCCAACGACGATACAGAGACAGAAGACCTGACGCAGAAGTTCAATTCATGGCCCATTCTCATCCTTTCATGCCCCACTGGTTCAAATCAAAACAGAACCCGGAGGATCTCCGGCTCCAGAACGAACTGAAATCATCCTGTGAATTTCCTCGCCATATCGGTATCATCATGGACGGTAATGGCCGCTGGGCCCGCCTCAAGGGAAAATCCCGTGTCGAAGGCCATGTTGCCGGGGTCGAGTCGGTCCGGGACATCGTCGAAGCATCGTCCCAGCTCGGCATCGCCTGCCTGACGCTGTTCACCTTTTCCATCGAGAACTGGAAACGCCCCGAAAATGAAATTTCGGCCCTGATGCGTCTTTTGCTCTCGGTCCTGAAAAAAGAGACACGCCAACTGCACGACAACAACATCCGACTGCATGTCATCGGAGACCTCGACATGGTCTCCGATGAAGTCCGCAAAACACTCTGTGACACCATGGAGCTGACCAAGAACAACAGCGCCATGATGCTCAACATCGCCCTCAGCTACAGCGGAAAATGGGATATCCTTCAGGCATGCAGGAACATTGCCGAACATGCCCGGAGCGGTGAGATCGACCCGGAAACGATAGACGAGCACCTGTTTGAGCAGTATCTCAGCACCTCGAAGCTTCCCGATCCCGAACTGCTCATCAGAACCAGCGGAGAGTTCCGCATCAGCAACTTCATGCTGTGGCAGAGCGCCTATTCTGAAATCTATTTCACCAACACCTACTGGCCGGATTTCCGGCGAGCCCAGCTCTATGAAGCGTTACGGGAGTTCCAGAACCGTGAGCGCAGGTTTGGCCAGACCAGCGAACAGATCAGCTCGAAACCATTCAAAAGACAAGCCTAACACAAGATTCACCGCGCCATTTCATGAACAACGTACGACACGGAAAAACCAAAACGACAGGCCTGCTGATCGTCCTGGTAATGCTCAACAGCACGGCGACAAACGCGGCACACAGGACCGGAAAAACCAGAACTCCTGCAACGACGACCGCAGCCACGGGTACGCCCGAAGCGGCCAATACACCGACATTCAGGGGTGAACACCCGAAAACCGTCAGAAGCATCGCCTTCTCGGGCCTGAGCACCGTCAAGGAGGCCGACCTGCTCAAAAGCTTTCCCATCAAAACCGCTGAAAGCATCTCCATACCCGGGCCCGAACTGCCCGGAGCACTGCAGTACCTCTGGAACCTGCACTATTTCAGCGACATCAGGGTCGAAAAGACCGAACTGGGCGGCAACGCCATCGGCCTGAAGTTCATCGTCAAGGAACAGCCGTTCCTCGACTCCTGCGAATTCGAGGGTAACCGCAAATACGACGCCAAGGAGCTTGAGAAAACCATTTCCCTGAAAAACGGGCGGAGAGTCTCCGGCCAGGACCTGCTCAACGCCGTCACCAGAATCGAAAAGCGCTATGCTGAAAAAGGCTACCTGACGGCCAGCGCCGAGTACCGGCTCATCAGCATGCCGGACAATAAAGTCAAGGCGCACTTCACCATTCACGAAGGCTCAAAGGTCGTCATCGAAAAAATCAACTTCCACGACAACACGGCCTTCTCCGACAAAAAGCTGCGGAGCACGTTCAGGGAGACATCGCAGAACTCGTGGTGGCGGAAGATATTCGGCCAGCCCAAGCTCGACAAGGACAAGTACGCCGAAGACAAGAACCTCCTGGTGGAATTCTACCGGAACAAGGGCTACCGTGACGCCCGCGTGGTGCGCGACTCGATCTCGTATACCCCCGACAAAAAAGGGCTGATCCTCGACGTCTTCGTCAACGAAGGACCGAAATACACCATCCGCAACGTCGTCTGGCTTGGCAACACCAAGGATTTCGCCACCAACGAGTCACTCAACGAAACATTCGCGATCGCAAAGGGCGACGTCTACAACGCGGCAAAAATCAACGAACGCCTGAATTTCTCACAGGACCACAACGACGTCAGCTCACTCTACCTCGACCGTGGCTACCTCTCTTTCAGGGCAAAGCTCGAAGAGCAGGTTATCCAGCCCAACCAGGTCGATCTCATCGTCTCCCTGAACGAAGGTGATCAGTTCACCCTGAACAATATCAACATCAAGGGCAATACCAAGACAAAGGACCACGTCATCAGGCGTGAGCTCTACACCCTTCCCGGAGAAACCTTCAGCAGGAAAAACGTTGTCAGGAGCATCCGTGAGCTCTCCATGCTCAACTACTTCGACCCGGAAGCGATCACACCCGACATCCAGCCGAACCAGGCAAACAACACGGTCGATCTGACCTACAACGTCACCGAAAAACAGTCGGACACCTTCAATGCCGCCATCGGCTACAGCGGGTCGACCGGCATGACCGGCGCATTTGGCCTGACATTCAACAATTTCGCGCTCGGCGACATCTTCAAGGGCGACGCCTACAAGCCTTTGCCGCACGGCGACGGCCAGAAACTCAACTTCCAGTGGCAGTTCGGCAGCGACAACTACCGCACCCTGTCGATGTCGATCAGCGATCCCTGGGCATTCGGCACCCCGACCTCGGTTGGCTTCACCGCCTTCAAGACCCATACGAGTTATGACTTCACCAACGATGGCATCGACAACCCGAAACAGATCGACCAGTACGGAACGAACCTGAGCATCGGACGCAAACTCACCTGGCCGGACGACTATTTCGCCGTCAGCTGGAGGGTGGGGTACCTGCACGACAAGGGTGGATTCGTGAGCTTCCTGACCGAAAACAGCGCCCCGGCAGAGGCTGACGAAGTCTCGATCACCCAGACGATTTCACGAAACAGCATCGACAATCCGGTCTACCCGCGCCACGGAAGCAAGAACGTCGTTTCAGCGGAACTTGCCGGCGGACCGCTGCCTGGTACAATCAATTTCTACAAGTTCACCGGCAGTTCCAGCTGGTTCTTCCCGCTGAAGAAGAACCTGGTACTGAACCTCTCGACCCAGCACGGTTACCTTGCCCCCATCAACAAGGATGACTACATCCCCTATACCGACTACTTCTACATGGGCGGCAGCGGTATGTCCACCCTGCCGACCGTCCCGCTGCGCGGCTACCCCGACCGCGGGCTTGGGCAGCTGTTCGCCGGAGAAACCAGCCTTTACGGCGGCAAGGTCTATTCGAAATTCACGGCCGAAGTTCGCTATCCCCTCTCGCTCTCCCCGTCAGCCAGTATCTATGCCCTGACGTTCGCCGAGGCCGGCGGCCTCTGGGAAAACATGTCGAGTGTCCGCTATTCCGACCTGAAGAAAGCCGCCGGCATCGGACTGCGCCTGTTCGTGCCGATCATCGGCCAGATCGGTATCGATTACGGCTACGGCTTTGACGCCATCCCGTCGGATACGAGCAAATCGAGACAGGGCTGGAACTTCCAGTTCTCCTTCGGCCAGTCCTTCGACTGACCATTCCCGAATCGGCAAGACAATAAAAAAGGAGGCATTCAGCCTCCTTTTTTATTGTCTTGCACCTGTGCAGCAGTTCACGAAACCGACCCCTCTTCCCCTGAACGTTTCATCCGTGTCAGCTCGTCTCGCAATCGTGCGGCCTCCTCGTAATCCTCACGATTGATCGCATCCTCGAGCTTCTGGTTCAGCTCATCGATAAGAGTCTCATCACTCGCATGTGCTGCGGCGGAATCCCCTGGAGCGACCTCTTGCCCCTCCTCGACGGCAGCCCCCTCCTCCTTGCCCGAAGCGTCCTCGACGATACCGGCCTCATTCATGATCTCTTCGGAAACAAAGATAGGAGCACTGAACCTGACGGCAATTGCAATGGCATCGCTCGGACGGGCATCGATCTCATGGACCTCCCCGTTCATTTCGCAAATGACCTTGGCATAAAAGGTCTCGTTGTGCAGTTCATCGATGTACACCTCATTGACCTGCAGATGAAATGCATCGGCAATCTGCTTGAACAGGTCATGGGTGAAGGGACGTGGCGGCTTGATGTTTTCCAGCTTGAGTGCAATGGCCTGGGCTTCAAATCCACCAATGATGATAGGAAGCTTACGCTTGCCCTCCACCTCATACAGGATGAGCGCATAGGCACCGTTGGTATGTGGACTTGTGGAAAGTCCAAGGATATCTACCCGAAGTTTATCCATGGGTCGGCAACAATTAAAACGTTGTGTCGGGATTGAACCAATCCCGGTACTGTAACCGTAAAGTACCGCTAAACATTTCGTGTTCAAAAATTCCCGGAAACCGGGCCGGGTCAAGGAAGACAGCCGGAAAAAAGGATAACAAAAAAGCCGCATGTTGCGGCTTTCCTGTCTTCGATGTGCCCGAGAGGAGATTCGAACTCCTACACCTCGCGGCGCCACCCCCTCAAGATGGTGTGTCTACCAATTCCACCACTCGGGCATCGATATGAGTACATGCAGAGAACAAAAGATTCTTCAGGTGAGAATAGAAGGACTCGAACCTTCGACCCTCTGCTTAAAAGGCAGATGCTCTAACCAACTGAGCTATATTCTCAACCAAGTTCGAGCCTCAGTGAAGGCTTACTTGTTCTGGTACCTCAAACGCTTCTTGTGCCGGTTCTTACGGCGCATCTTTTTGCGTTTGTGCACGGCCATTTTATGGCGTTTTCTTTTCTTTCCGCAGGGCATGAATGTGAGTTCCTGTTTTTAAAGGCAAATAATATAGGGACTTTCGACCAGAGAAACAACTAAAAAATGCCTGATTTGAGATTTCTTTGCAACAGCCCGGCAGGACACCTGCAATCTGCAGCCCCGCGGGGCATTGTCCACCCCACAAGAGCCGGCACGCAAAGTCTCCTCATGCGTTCATGTACTTGAAAAACTCCTTGTTGTCCTTCGTTTCCACAATCTTCTCGCGCATGAACTCCATGCATTCGATAGGGTTCTTGTCGCCGAGGTACTTGCGGAGCAGCCAGGTACGCGAAAGCTCTTCTCGGGTAAACAGCAGTTCCTCCTTCCTGGTTCCCGAACGGAGAATATCGATAGCCGGGAAAATACGACGCTCCGAAAGACGACGATCAAGCGCAAGCTCCATGTTGCCGGTACCCTTGAACTCCTCGAAGATAACGTCGTCCATCCGGGAACCGGTGTCGACCAGCGCCGTGGCAATAATGGTCAGGCTGCCCCCCTCTTCGATATTCCTGGCAGCGCCGAAAAAGCGCTTTGGCTTGGTGAGCGCGTTGGCGTCGATACCGCCGGAAAGGATCTTGCCGGAATGAGGAATGATGGTGTTGTGCGCACGGGCCAGGCGGGTAATCGAGTCAAGCAGGATCACGACGTCGCGACCGACCTCGACCATCCGCTTCGCCTTCTCCAGCACCATATCGGCAACCTGAACGTGGCGCTCGGGATCTTCGTCGAAGGTGGAGCTGACCACTTCGGCGGCAACGCTCCGGGCCATGTCGGTCACCTCCTCGGGCCGCTC
>CAZSXF010000023.1:0-8881 GCA_964611215.1 uncultured Chlorobiaceae bacterium | reverse complement strand
CAGTTGTATGAAGCTGTCCGGGGAAATGATTCCCCGCAACGGGTGGTTCCATCTGAGCAGTGCTTCGACACCTGTGATGCGGCCGGTCCGGAGGTCCATCCATGGCTGGTAGAGGAGAGAAAATTCCTCTCTCTCAATGGCATGGCGCAGGCTCGTTTCCAATGACAGGCGCTCTTCTGCCCGTGCGTTCATCTCCGCGGAGAAGAACTGGAAGGTGTTCCTTCCCCGCTCTTTTGCCAGGTACATGGCCGTATCGGCGTTCTTCAGCAGCTTGTCCCCGTCATTGCCGTCAACCGGGTAAATGACTATGCCGATGCTCGTGGTGATGAACACCTCCTGCCCGTCCAGTTCGAAAGGCGGTGAAAGCGTATCGATCAGCAGGGCGGCTATGTGGGAGACATCCCTCGTGCTGGTGATCTGGTTGATTATGATGACGAATTCGTCCCCTCCCATGCGGGCGACCGTATCCGATGAACGGATGTGGCGTGTCAGGCGTTCCGCCACCTTCTTGAGAAGCTGGTCACCTGCGGAATGACCCAGTGTGTCGTTTATGACCTTGAAGTGGTCCAGGTCAAGGAACATGACCGCCAGCATGTGCCGGTTCCTGTCGGACCTCCTGACTGCCTGCTGCAGGCGGTCGTGGAGCAGCAGCCGGTTGGGAAGGTCGGTAAGCGTGTCATAGTAAGCCAGTTTCTGGATGTTTCCCTCGGCTCTTTTCAGGTCTGTTATGTCTTCGTGCACCAGGACTACCCTGGTGGCGCAATTGCCTGGAAAACAGTTGGCTCGGCCCAGGAACCAATGCGCTTCATTACCGGGAGCGCTGGGGTATTCGAGAGAGAATGATTCCCTCTGGCCGCGCAGAACTGATCGGATACCGGTTGCGAAGGAGGACGCGAACTCCGCTGCCCAGCCTTGTGCGGCGTCGCAGGCTACCAGGTAGTTTTCGCCTTCGAGCATATTCTGCAGCACGCACGTGTTGTCGCGGGCAAAATTCCTCCATTGCTGGTTGATCGCAATGATGAGGCCTTCTTCATCCAGGATGGCTATTCGTTCCGGAAGGGCGTCGAGAGTGGAACGGGCGAAGCTCTCGGATTCCTTCAGGACCTTTGCGGCCTGTTTGCTTTCTTCAGCGGCTTCCACGGCAACCGCCACGATCCCCATGAGCTTGCGGTCTTCTTCCGAGGGGAGGAAGTCATGCTGGTAGACGACGCAGAGCGAACCGACGCAATATCCGCTGCATTTGACCGGCACGCCCACGTAAGTCTGCAGGTTGTAGCGGAGCACGTTCGGATCGGAAACCGCGAACCGCGAATTCGGCAGGTCGCGTGCAACGAAAACCCGGTTGCCGCCGAGCTTGATCACTTCGTGGCAGATGTGTCCCTCGGGCCGGTCCACGGTGTTGAAATCGTCCGGGGCATGCCAATGTGCCATGGTGTGCAGCATGCCGTCGTCGAGACGGTTGTAGAGGGCGCAGGCAGCACCCATCAGTGCCCCGCAGAATGAGGTCAGGCGGCTGATGTTTTCGTCAGGGTCGCTGGTGAAGCCGAGGAAGCATTCGTTCAGTTTGGCCAGCCGCTCTTCAGTCCTCTTGCGCTCCGTTATGTCATGGATGACCGCACATACCATGTCCCTGCCTTCCAGTGTCATGCTGCTGAGGCTCATGGAAACGTCGACGGGCAGGCCATCCTGCCGGCTGAGGCGGATTTCCTCGGAAAACGGCTGCTTTTCCCGTTGCACGCGGTCGAGCAGGCGGCCGAGGTCATCGGCGGAGATGCCGGTCAGGGCCGGAAGGCTCGATTGGGGCATCAGATCGGCGCCTATGGCGAACGTGTTGCGAAATGCCTGATTGGCTTCAAGGATTCCATTTCCTGACGCGTCGAAGAGCACGATTCCTTCGGCAGCCTGTTCAACCACGCTCCTGTAGCGCTTTTCCCCTTCATGCCGGCTTTGCTCCGCAGCAAGGAATTTGTCCAGGTAGTGGTAAATCGCCGCACCGAAAGATAGCGCGAGAAACAGCAGCCAGAGAAGGAAATAACGGATAGATGCCAGGCCCTGCCGGTAAAGCCCGCGATGCATCTCCACCCTGAGGATGAGCTGTGGTGTGCCGTAAATGTCGCGAAGGGAGGAATAACCCGCAACAGTGTCGTCGGAAAGATGCTTGACGAATATGCCCGCGTTGCCTCGGGGATGTTCCGGAGCTGAACCGTGCCCCGGTGCAAGTCCGGCATCGTTCGCCCGGCGTACGTCGATGGACAGGTTAGTGGTTCGTGACAGCTGGCCGATTTCCTCCTTGTCAAGATAACGTCCCATTATGAGCGTGCCGCGGGCTGCCCCCTTCTTGTCCGAAGGGAGTATGGGCCTGGCGACTGCAAGCATTGGACCATCGGGCAGCATGATGATCACGTCCGGGCTTTTGCCCCTGTCGGCTTGGCGCAGCAAGTGGCTGCCCGGTGGAAGGGACCCGACAAAGGGGCGCGGCAGGGTTGTCTGTCGTTGCGTGTCCAGGTCAAAGCCTTTGGAATACACGATTCGGCCCGCGGAGTCACAGAATACGATCATGTTCAGTTTCAGGCCGTTGAACGTGGTGTCGATGAGATTTGTCGAGATGAACCTGGGATCCCGGTTTCTTACGAAAGCGTAGGAATCATCCCATGCGGCATAATCCCCCGCGACCCTGGCCAGGGAACCCAGCCTGTCGTCCAGTGCGTTCAGCGCTCTCTGGACGTTTTCCCGCACATCCTCTTCCTCGAGCCGGGCGAAACTGGAAAGGAGGATTGCCCGGGAAATGATCAGCATGGACAGCATCAGGGCCAGGAGCAGGATGCTGATTATCAGCGCGGGTTTCCATCTGATGGTCATTGGCTTGTATTCCTTAAGCTGGCAGGATTGATCCCGTCGTGAAGACTTTTCTCAAGGTTGACACCGGTTGTAGCCGGTTTTTCGGGATTTGCAGCTATCTTCGTATCGCAATCTTCTCGAAACCTCCGCTCCGTTTTTTGCTTGTAATCACCAGGAGTTTCCGGATGAAAACAAGTATAGCCGATATTTATGTTTAGACAACGTTGATGTGATGATTGTAATTTGCATGACTTATTGTTGGAGAGACAGGGAGTGCTGGTGTCAGTGCGGTTGCAGATGGGAAACGATGTTGATAGTGGTACGAATTAAGTGAAAATAAAATATTTACTCTTTTCTTTGAGAGAGGGATAACAGGCGCTATTGATGGCAATATTTATTATAAATAAAAAATTGAAATCATAAACGAGGGGTACAGTATAGAAGATGCGCAAATTGTAGTGCGATACAATCTGTAACAATATGAAATAATTGATTTAAAAATCTGTGGTATGGTGTGTCCTGCGCGGGATGGAAAACAAGGATTGGCTGGTAACAAAAAAATTACAATATAAATAAAAATAATCTTGCGTATCGTTAGATAAGGTGATATATAACGACGGGAAATAAAAAAGCATGATTTGATTCAAACTAAAAAACCGGGGCTGGGCTCCATCGGGCTTCGATCCCATGTGAAACATTCACCCCTTGCTACGGAAAAGACAATAAAATAGCTTGTTACGCGCCTATTTCGTCCTCTGCAAAGGCAGACTCAACGGAACCCGCAAAGATACTGCAACGAAGTCAGTATTGATGCGGGTTTTTTCTTTTTCTCATGAAATGTGGACGCCTTTAGCCGACACATGTTTTACACCAGCCGCTGTCCCGTTGGAACTCTCCAATTGTCCGGAGTGGGATGACAGGCAACTTTCAGTTACACACGGTTAATCGGGTTTTCCCCGGTTACCTACACCAAAAGGAGGAGATTGTATGATTAAAAAGGTTCTCAAAGTCAATGGCGTAGAGCGGACGCTGATCATTGACCAGGAAGCGTTGCTGTCCGATGTGCTGCGCAAGCAGCTTCATATGACAGGCGTCAAAGTCGGCTGCGGCACTGGCCAGTGCGGCGCCTGCAACGTGATCCTGAACGGCAAACTGGTCCGTTCCTGCACCATGAAGATGAAGCGGGTTGAAAACCTGTCCACTATTACCACGATTGAAGGGATCGGTACGCCGCTCAATCTCCATCCTCTTCAGAAGGCGTTCATCTTCCATCATGCCATCCAGTGCGGTTTCTGTACCCCCGGCTTCATCGTTTCCGCCAAGGCGCTCCTGGACGAAAACCCGAATCCGACCCGTAACGACGTTCGCGACTGGTTCCAGAAGAATCGCAACGCCTGCCGCTGCACCGGCTATAGCATGATCGTCGATGCGGTTATGGATGCCGCCAAGGTGCTCCGTGGCGAACTGTCCGAATCCGCCCTCGAATACAAACATCCGGCCGGCGGCAGAGTGTACGGAACCCGTATGACCCGTCCCTCGTCAGTTGCCAAGGCCTGCGGCCTGTGGGATTTCGGCGAGGACATGGCCACCCAGCTTCCCGAGAACACCCTGCAGTGCGCCCTGGTGCAGCCCAAGGTTTCCCACGCCATCATCAAAGGCATCGACACCACCGAAGCGGAAAAAATGCCTGGCGTGTTCAAGGTTGTTACCCACAAGGACGTCAAGGGCAAGAACCGCATTACCGGCCTCATCACCTTCCCGACCAACAAGGGTGACGGCTGGGATCGTCCTATTCTGAACGATGACAAGATCTACCAGTACGGCGACGTCTGCGCCATAGTTTGCGCCGACACGAAGGAAAACGCCCTGGCGGCAGCCGAAAAAGTCAAGGTCGACCTGGAAATCCTGCCGGCATACATGAACGCACCGGCAGCCATGGCTGAAGATGCCATTGAAATTCACCCGGGGACGCCGAACGTCTATTACACCTGCTACGGCAAAAAAGGCGCGGACGTTAAACCGATAATCGAAAAGGCGGCGCATACCTTCTCAGCCGAATACTACCTGCAGCGTCAGCCCCATATGCCCATCGAGCCGGATGTCGGATTCGCCTACATCGATGACCAGGGCAGGGTTGTCATTCACTCAAAATCCATCGGTATTCACCTGCACCTCTACATGATTGCCCCGGGGCTCGGTGTCGAGCCTGACCAGATCGTTCTCGTGCAGAACCCGACCGGCGCAACCTTCGGCTACAAGTTCAGCCCGACCATGGAAGCGCTGGTCGGCGCCGCTGCCATGGCGACCGGCCGCCCCTGCTTCCTTGGGTATGACTGGTATCAGCAGCAGACCTATACCGGCAAGCGGTCTCCGTTCTATCTTAGGGGCACGCTAGCCTGCGACAAGGAAGGCAAAATGCTCGCCCTCGAAGCGAGTTGGGAATGCGACCACGGCCCCTATTCGGAGTTCGGCGATTTGGTCACCCTGCGAGGACAGCAGTTCATCGGCGCCGGCTACGACCTGAAGAATATCAGGGGAGTAGGCCGTACCGTCTGTACCAACCACGGCTGGGGTTCCGCGTTCCGCGCCTACGGTTCGCCGCAGGCCTTCATGCTCGGCGAATCCCTCGTTGACGAACTGGCACGGAAAGCCGGATTCGACCCGTTCGAATTCCGCTTCAAGAACATCTACCGTCCCGGCGCTACGACCCCTACCGGCCAGGTTCCGGAAGTCTTCTGCTTTGAAGAGATGTTCAACATCATGCGTTCCAAGTACCAGGAAGCAAAGGCAAAAGCCAAACTGGAGTCAACCGACACGGTAAAACGCGGCGTCGGCGTCTCCCTCGGCATCTACGGTTGCGGTCTCGACGGTCCCGACACCTCCAATGCATGGGTTGAGCTGCTGCCGAACGGCGATGTGATGGTCGGCAACGCATGGGAAGACCATGGCCAGGGTTCCGATATGGGTACGGTTGCATTTGCCCACGAGGCGCTCCGCGTCCTCAACCTGAAACCGTCTCAGATCAAACTCTGCATGAACGACACCAGCCTTACGCCGAACGCCGGACCATCGGGCGGCAGCCGTCAGAACACGGTTACCGGCACTGCCATCGTCGCCGCGTGCAGGCTGCTGCTGAATGCCATGAAGAAGGCCGACGGCGCCTTCCGCACCTATGACGAGATGGTGAAAGAAAAGATCGCGACCAAGTACGAGGGGAGCTGGACCACTCCGTGCACCCATCAAGACGAAAACGGAATCGGCAATCCTTTCTGCTGCTACATGTACGCCCTCTTCATGTCCGAAGTGGCGGTCGACATCACCACCGGCAAGGTTGAAGTGGTAAAGATGACCTATGTGGGCGACAACGGCACCATTGTCAACCGCGGCACTGTTGACGGCCAGGTTTACGGCGCCCTCGCCCAGGGTATCGGCCTTGCCCTCACCGAGGACTTCGAAGACCTGAAGAAACACACCACCCTGATCGGCTCAGGCTTCCCGTTCATCAAGGACGTGCCCGACGATATGGAGCTTATTTTCCTTGAAACACCGCGTTCTGCCACCGCATTCGGTCAGGCCGGCGTCGGCGAAGGTCCTCTGACCTCACCGCATGTTTCTATCATCAACGCAATCGCCGACGCATGCGGTGCACGTATCAGGTCCCTGCCGGCATATCCGGACAAGGTCCTGAAAGCCCTCAAATCGGCGAAAAAAGCCTACGACGTCGCCGATGCAATGGCTGACGGCTACATGTCGACAGGCGGTATCGACACGCTGAAATAAGACTTCCCGATAAGGGATAGTGTTTTCATGGTATGCATCTCGGGGCGAACCCGGTAGTGTTCCGGGTTCGCCTCGCCTTTCATGCTCTGAAAAAGGATACTTATGAATATAGATAATATAGATATACGCATACTTCCTCGGAGTCCTCCCCGGGTGGTGTGAATCAAGTGCGAAAAGATGGGTGGTTATGAACCGGGCCGTGGAGGGCTAGGTTTGTCGCTGCTTATTTAAAGTCGGATAAAGGCGGGCATGTTCCGGGTTGTGGAGGACTGGGAATATGCCCGCTTTTTTTTGTGCGATGATGATTAATTGTCGTAGAACTGCATATCATACGTTCCCGTCTCCAATATGAAAACATATGTGGAAACCTGCGGGGCGTCGGGGTTGTCTTTCTTCCGAACGATGTTCCCAACAAAACGCCTTTTTTGACTTTTCCAGCCCCTTAAGTATACTTTAACAATAAGACATAGTTTTTGAACTCCGACCCGTTCCGCCAAAGGCTGCCGCTATGGTGGACGGGCAATGGGTAGCGCCGGAAACAGCGCTGCCTCACGTGATTGGAAAGGAGCCTCCATCTCACATGAAAATGTGGCGGGCATGTGTGCCGTCAATCTTTTTTCATTCCCGACGAAGTACTCGCTTCCTTTCCTTCACCAGGTTCACGAACTATGATCCTCCCCCATGTTTCCTTTTCAGAACGACGTAGCGCGAAGTTCGGCACCACACGCGCAAGAAGACGAATGTAGATGAAGAGAGGTATACCGGTTCGGTGAATTGAATTTAAACAAAACGCACGTTTATTGCGTTAAGCGTTATATATACGATTATATAACGAAAAAAGTATTCATTCTTCCTTCATGTTTCCACTTCGGAACAACGTGGCGCGAAGTTCGGTACCACGCGCGCAGGAAAGCGGATGTAAATGAAGATATACCGGCCTTTCTGGAGCGCGGAAAGGACAATATCCACGTGCTTGAGCTCAGAGAGGGAGATGTCCACGAGAACGATGCTGCGCTAATACAGATATCCGGATTGCGGTTTGGTAAGGGATGACAGGCAGGAGCCCTGTGATGTGCAATTGGCGCGTAGTATGGCCGGGTTTTCCCCGGTTATGCGAAAACAAGAAGAAGGAGGAAAGGAAATGATCAAAAAGGTTCTCAAGGTAAACGGTGTAGAACGGACGCTTATTGTTGATCAGGAAGCCCTCCTGTCCGATGTGTTGCGCAGGCAGCTCCATCTGACCGGAACCAAAGTCGGCTGTGGCAACGGCCAGTGTGGTGCCTGCAACGTGATCCTGAACGGCAAGCTGGTCCGTTCCTGCACCACGAGGATGAAACGGGTCGATAACTGGTCCGAGATCACGACGATTGAAGGGATCGGCACGCCGCTCAATCTCCATCCGCTGCAGAAGGCATTTATCTTCCATCACGCCACCCAGTGCGGTTTCTGTACCCCCGGCTTCATCGTCTCCGCCAAGGCTCTGCTGGACGAAAACCCGAAACCGACCCGCGAGGACGTTCGCGACTGGTTCCAGAAGTATCGCAACGCCTGCCGCTGCACCGGCTATGTCATGATCGTCGATGCGGTTATGGACGCCGCCAGGGTGCTCCGCGGTGAACTGTCGGAATCTGCCCTCGAATACAAGCCGCCGGCTGACGGCAGAGTCTACGGCACCCGCATGCCGCGCCCCACGTTCGTTGCCAAGGTCTGCGGCCTGTGGGACTTCGGCGAAGACATGGGTACCCAGCTTCCCGAGAACACCCTGCAGTGCGCCCTGGTGCAGCCCAAGGTATCCCATGCCGTCATCAAGGGCATCGACACCACCGAAGCAGAGAAAATGCCGGGCGTGTTCAAGGTTGTCACCCACAAGGACGTCAAGGGCAAGAACCGCATCACCGGTCTGATTACTTTCCCGACCAACAAGGGTGACGGCTGGGATCGTCCTATTCTGAACGACGACAAGATCTACCAGTACGGTGACGTCTGCGCCATTGTCTGCGCAGACACCAAGGCGAACGCCCTGGCAGCAGCCGAAAAAGTCAAGGTCGACCTGGAAATCCTGCCGGCGTACATGAACGCCCCGGCAGCCATGGCCGAAGACGCCATTGAAATTCACCCGGGAACGCCGAACATCTATTTCACCTGCTACGGCAAAAAAGGCGAGGAAGTTCAACCGATCATCGAAAAAGCCGCGCATAGCTTCTCAGGCGAATACTACCTGCAGCGTCAGCCCCATATGCCCATCGAGCCGGATGTCGGATTC
>CAZSXF010000022.1:0-10501 GCA_964611215.1 uncultured Chlorobiaceae bacterium | reverse complement strand
GACCCCAACCTTGGCAAGGTTGTGCTCTACCAGCTGAGCTATTCCCGCTTGAGAGACGTAATTATATGGATATTTCCGATTTTCTGCAACTACTGTTTTCGGAATTTTTCAGGGCTGCCGGGTATCGCCGTTACGCCTCTTCATGCTTTAGAGACCAAGTTCCCCGATGATGGTTTCCATGTCCTTGTCGCCTCTGCCCGAAAGCGTCACGACGATGTTGGCCTCTTTTGGCAACGTTGGTGCGCGCCTGATGGCATAGTGCACGGCATGTGCAGATTCAAGGGCGCAGATGATGCCTTCCGTCCGGGCCAGAGTGACCAGCGCGTCAAGCGCTTCACTGTCGGTCGTCGAGGTGTAGTTGACGAGTCCGAGGTGCTGGAGGTAGCAGTGCTCGGGCCCGACACCGGGATAGTCGAGTCCTGCGGAAATCGAGTGCGCTTCCTGCACCTGGCCGTGTTCATCCTGGAGGAGCTTCATCATGGCGCCGTGCAGGACGCCGATTTCCCCTTTCGACAGCGATGCGGCATGTTTGCCCTCAAGGCCTTCGCCGGCGGCTTCGACGCCGACCAGTTCCATTTCGTTGGCATCGGGGATAAAGTTGTAAAAGGTGCCTGCCGCGTTGCTACCGCCGCCGACGCAGGCGACGACGACTTCGGGAAGCCTGCCGAATCGTTCAAGCGACTGCTGTTTCATTTCCCGGCCGATGACAGACTGGAAATCACGGACCATCATCGGGTACGGATGCATGGCGATGACGGAGCCCACGATGTAGAAGGTTTCCTCAGGGTTGTTCATCCAGTCGCGGATTGCCTCGCTGGTCGCGTCTTTGAGCGTTTTGCTGCCGCAGCTGACCGGTTTGACCTTGGCGCCGAGCAGTTTCATCCTTGAGACGTTCGGTGCTTGCCGCCGGATGTCCTCTTCGCCCATATAGACGGTGCAGTCCAGGTCGAAGAGCGCGCAGACGGTCGCGGTTGCCACGCCATGCTGGCCGGCACCGGTTTCGGCGATGATCCGCTTTTTGCCCATGCGCCGGGCAAGGAGCACCTGGCCGAGTGCGTTGTTGACTTTATGTGCGCCGGTATGGCAAAGGTCTTCGCGCTTGAGCCAGATAGCGGCCCCCCCGAGCTGATCGCTCAGCCTTCGTGCGTGGTAGAGCGGCGTCGGCCTGCCGACGTAGTCCCGCAGGAGAGCGTCGAGCGTTGCCTGGAACTCAGGGTCTGCCTTGGCTTTGAGATACTCATGCTCAAGATCGGATGCGTTCTTGATCAGGGTTTCAGGGATGAATTTGCCGCCGAACTTTCCGAAATGTCCAGATGCGTCGGGGGCGTTGTAAACAACCTTCGTCATGAATCGTTACCAGTTGTGATGGATAGGAACCGGTGCCGGCTTGGCAGCAATCTGACAGGTTGCCGCACCGTCTTTCCAATATAGAAACATTTATCACGTTTTTCCGACCAGAAGCCCCAGGCTTCTTGCCGTAAGCTCTCTGGCTGCGGCTTTTCCCGCATTTTCCCGTGGTGCCGGATTGCCGGCCGGTTCGCGTTTTTCCAGGCTTTTGCAGCAGCTTGTGACGCGCAAATGCGCGATTCTCTCTCCCGGCTTCTTCAGGTTTGCGGGTCAATACGGCAAAGGTTTTATATATTCAGGTTTTACAACCTGCCGGATGCGTTTCCGGTGCTAACCAGCTCCTCCTGCACGTGAGATTTCGCCGACCATGGAAAATTCTGAGCCTGGCGCTTTTGGTCTGCATGGCCGAAGGCATGGTTCCTGCCCCGGCAGGCGCAGGCGGCGGAAAGGTGGCCGGTGGCGTTGCCAGTCAGCAGGGGGCGTCCAGCCCTCCCGCCAGGAAGGATGACCTTGATTCGACGGTCGTGTACACGGCAAGGGATTCCTTGATCTACAATTTCGACAACCGTACCGCAGATCTGTACGGGAAAGCGAAGGTCGACTACAAGGACATGCGGCTGACGGGGCCGCGTATCACCGTTGATCATATCGCCAGGACGGTCCACTCCATCGCTTCCCGAGACGCAAAGGGCCGGGCGGATGACCTGCCGGTGTACAAGGACAGGTCCGGAAGTTTCATGGCCGAGACGATGACCTACAATTACCAGACCCGGAAAGGCCTGACCATGGAGGTTTCGTCCCGTGACCCGCAGCAGGGGATCTACTCCGGGCACCAGGCGAAGCGGTTGCCTACCGGGGAAATTTACGTCCTGGACGGTGTCTATACGACCTGCGACGAGGATCCGCCGCACTACTGGTTCGCCGGGCGGAAGATGAAAATCATTCCCGACGACCGCATTGTCGCCCGTCCGGTGGTCATGTGGCTCAAGCCGGAAATCTTCCATCGTCGGCTTCCCGCATTCCCGCTCCTGCCGCTGCCGTTCATGTCGATGCCCATTTCGACCAAGCGGGCCTCAGGTTTCCTGTTCCCGTCGTTCGGCTCCGACAGCAACCGGGGCGCCTATTTTTCCAATCTCGGCTATTACTGGGCGATCAACGACTATGCCGACCTGCGGGCAGCCACCGATATCTCTTTCAACGGGAGTTACCGTGCGGAGGAGCGCTTCCGGTACAATGTCCTGAACCGGTTCAGCGGTTCGATCGAGAGCCAGTATGAGTCGTACAACCTCAAGCACCCGGACGATCCCGCGCACGTGGAGTACAAGAACTGGTACGCCAGGTTCATCCACCACCAGCAGTTCGACCCGACGGCCAAGCTGGACCTGAATCTCCAGTATATCGGCGGCGACCGGTATTACGACGTCAATTCGATCAACCCGGAGGTCATCATCACCCAGCAGGCGACCTCCTACGCCTCCTTCTCCAAATCATGGGATGACGGCAACCGCGTTTTTGCCGTCGGGTACCGGCGGGTGTCGTCGCTGACCTCTGAAAACGTTGCCGAAAACCTTTCGGGTTCACTCTACCAGAGCCGGATCTATCCGTTCCGGGCCTATGACGAAACCGATCAGAAGTTGTGGAGTTCGCGCTTTTCGATCGATCCGACCCTGTCGTTTTCCGGCCAGTTCACCAACGTGCTCGGCACGCATACCGACCTGTACACCGCCAATGCAGGCATGAACTTCAATTTCCAGCAGGACTTCGCGCCCGGCTACCGCGCGACCTTCACCCAGGGGGTCAACTTCCAGCAGCTCTACCAGACCCAGACGCTCCAGAACAGCCTCAGCGGCAATTACATCCAGCTGCCGTTTACCGTACAATCGACCCTCTTCAAGTACCTGACCCTCACTCCTTCGTTCACTTTCACGAGGTACCATGTCAACAGTACCATCCTGAAGTATTATGACGGGGGAGAGAAGACGGTTGTCGTCAACCAGCCAGGCGAGTATTCGACGGCGGTATTTTCGATCAGCGCGCAGTCGCGGCTGTACGGGGCGATGAATACCGGTTTTCTCGAAGATTTTTTCGGCCTCAAGGCGATCCGGCATACCTTCATTCCGACGGTGACCTTCACCTACAATCCGGATTACCAGGGGGCATCCTATAACTATTACGGCACCTATTACAATCCGGTTTCGCAAAGCATCATCAGGTATAACCGGTTCGATTCGTCGCTCTACAGCGCCGTTCCCCAGTCGGAGCGCTATGTCGGCATCAGCATCCAGAACCTGATTCACGGCAAGTTCCGGAACCCGAACCCGTCGGCCGATCCGGACAAGCCGGACAAGACGGTCCAGCTGCTTTCGTTCACGGCGGCGACGGGCTACAATTTTGCGGCCGATTCGCTCCGTATAGCGCCGCTGACCCTCTCCGCTTCCAGCAACGCCCTTTCGCCGTCGTTCCAGATGACCTGGGGGGCGACCTACGATTTTTATACGTACGACCCCACGACCGGCGCACGGATCAACAAGCTGAACAGCGAGGTCGGCCGCGGGCTGCTTCGCATGCTGACCAATTACATCAACATGAGTTTCAGTGTCAACGGCAACCTCAGGGAGTCGTTCGACGCGACGAGTGAAAGCAGTAAATCGGGGCCCCAGAACGGTGCGCCAAAAGTGGAGCAGGCCATATTCCGGGACCGCTATTCAAACGGTGAGCTGGTCGAGTTCAGTCCGCTGCTGCCCTGGTCACTCCGGGCATCGCTGTACCTGGTCAACGACCAGAGCAATCCGGTTTCACCATCCAAATCGGTGCTGCTCAACACTTCCGGGCGTATCGCGCTTTCCCGGAACTGGCAGGCTGGCGTCACCACCGGCTTCGATATGGTCAACCGCGAATTCATCTATCCGCAGATCTCCGTCTATCGCGATCTGCACGACTTCCAGTTCCGCTTCCAGTGGGTGCCGTCAGGCCAGTACCGCAGCTACCAGATCGAATTCGCCATGAAGCCTCCACAACTCAAGGACCTCCGTTACAAGGCGAGTTCCGCCTACTGATTGCCTGGCTTTCCTGTCCCGGTTTTCCTGGAGATGAGATCGAGGATCCTGTCGAGGCGTTCGTTGAACGCCTCGTGTGCGTCATGGTGGATGCAGTGGCCTGCTTTCGGGATGATGAAGGCTCCGGCCTGCGGCAGGAGTTCCTGGAATTCGGGAATGATTTTGTGCGGCGGCAGCGCGGTATCTTCAGCGCCCCAGATCAGCCATGCGTCGCCCGTGTAGTTGCACGGCTTGATGCGGTCGAGCAGGAAGTCATCCGGCCTTTTGGAGGGGGAGAGGTAGGAATAGATCGCCCCCCGGTCCTGCAGCGGTCGGGAGAATCGGTTGATCAGGCTGAGGTCGACCTTTTTCTGGTTGTAGTAGGTCGGCGTGAGGCTCTGGCTGACACCGACAGGGTTCGCGAAAGCCGCGAACAGCACTTCGCCGATCAGCGGTGAGCCGACGAGGCCGAAAAACGCCTTCGCCATGCCGTCCATGCTGTCGCCATAGAGCCCGGAGGGGTTCGCGAGCACGAGCGCCGCGATCCTTGACGGGTTATAGTGCGCGTAGCAGACCCCGCTTGCCGCTCCCATGGAGTGGCCGACCAGGATGACGCGGTGGAGTTGCTTGAGCGTCAGGAATGCTTCGATCTGTGCGGCGAACAGGTCGAGGTTGTACCTGACGTTCGGTTTTTCCGACTGGCCGAACCCGATGAGGTCCATGGCATAGACCCGGAACCGGTCCGTGAACGCCGGGATGTTCAGCTCCCAATGCTCGATCATGCCGCCATAACCGTGGATGAATAGCAGCGGGGGAAGGGGCGCGTCCTGCGGACCGTACTCCTGGTATCGTATTCTGGCTTCCTGTCCTTCAGCGAATTGCCAGATGAACCAGCGGTCCTGGATAGGTGTGGTCATAGCGGATCGTGCGATTTTCGGTTCGGGCACCTCCGCCGGAGGCGGCGGGCGACCCTGAAAATATAGCCCTTGGAACCGATAATCATAAGATGATCGTGGGATTTTGATGAAAATAGGTTTAAATTAATCCTGTTTATCAATCCATTATTGCACATGCTTCAGGTATCACGAAAATTCGAATACGGCCTCCACGCCGTCACCTACCTTGCCCTCCAGGGGCCGGGGCGCGTCGTCACGGTCAAGGAGATGGCTGCCGACATCGGTTTTTCCCAGGTTTTTCTGGCCAAGGCAATGCAGAGCCTCAAAAAGGCAGGCATCGCCCGTTCAGTGCAGGGGGTAAAGGGTGGCTACATGCTTGGAAAGCCGCCGGAATGCATCACGGTGGCCGACATCGGCATTGCCATCGAGGGGCAGCCGCACATGGTACGCTGTTCCCAGATCGACTGCCAGTGTGAGATCGAGACGAACTGCAACCACAAGGGCTACATGGCCAACCTCCAGATGCGCATCCACGACCTCCTTGGAGAGACGACCGTCGCCACACTGCTCGAACGCTTCGGAAAACCATGACGGGCAACCGGCCTGAATTCATTACATTAAAAGGTTCTACCGCAAGATTTCCGATTCTTTCATGGCCAACGACGACGCTCTGAACCTGACATCCGGCAACGGGACGGCAAGCCCCGCAACCCTCCCTGACATCGTTCTGGAAGGGGTGAACACCCACAATCTCCGAAACGTCACCGTCAGGATTCCGAGGAACCGTTTTGTGGTGCTGACCGGCCTGAGCGGATCGGGGAAGTCCAGCCTGGCTTTCGATACGCTCTACGCCGAAGGGCACCGCCGCTACGTCGAGTCGCTCTCCGCCTATGTCCGCCAGTTCCTTGAGCGGATGCCGAAGCCGGAGATCGAACGCGTCGAGGGCATCGCCCCGGCCATCGCCATCGAACAGAAGCCGATTCCCCGGAATCCACGCTCCACGGTCGGCACGGTTTCGGAGATCTACGACTATCTCCGCCTGCTGTATGCGAGGATCGGCAAGATCTACTCTCGCGACACCGACGAGCTGGTGCTGAAACATACGCCTGAAGATGTGGCCCTGCAGGTTCGGTTCTTCGACGAGGGGACCCGCTTCTATGTCGGCTATCCCTTTTCCTGCCACCACGATGCGCTGAAGAAGGACTGTACAGTGGCTGAAGAGCTGCAGCACCTGCTCCAGAAAGGCTTTTTCCGGCTCCTGCGCAATGAGACGCCGCTCGATATCTCCACCCCGGCAGGGCGTGCGGAGGTTGAAGGCATGGACAGCCGCACCAGGAACGGCTTGCTGGTTCTGGTTGACCGTTTTGTCGCCCGGTTGGACGAAAAGCTCTTCAGCCGGGTCGCCCAGGCAGCCGAGACCTGTTTCGCCGAGTCTTCCGGCAACGCCGTCATCCGGGTTGCCGACGGCAAGGAGTTCCGCTTCAGCGACCGGCTCGAACTCAACGGCATCGTCTACCAGGAGCCGTCACCGCAATTGTTCGCGTTCAATTCGCCGATAGGGGCTTGCGCCGCATGCCAGGGGTTTGGCAGGATTGCCGGTATCGACGAAGACGCGGTTATTCCCGACAAGTCGCTGTCACTTGCCGAAGGGGCCATTTCCTGCTGGAACTCCGAAAAGTATTCGTGGTACCTGAAGCAGCTGCTGCGAATCGCCCCGAAGGTCGGCATTCCGGTCGACGTGCCCTATGAAAAGCTGGGGTACGCCCACAAGGATATCATCTGGAAAGGGCTTGCCGAAAAGGAGTACAAGGGGCTCTGGCCGTTTTTTGCCGATCTCGAAAAGGATGCCGGCTACAAAGTCCACTACCGGGTTTTCCTCAGCCGTTACCGGGGCTATGCGACCTGTCCGGAGTGTGAAGGCTCACGGCTGAACGCCGATGCCCGGCTCGTTCGGGTTTCCGGGAAAAGCATCGGTGAAGTGACCCGGATGACCATCGCCGACGCGCAGCAGTTTTTTGCCAGCCTTGACATCTCCCCCTTTGACCGGAGCGTTGCCGATGCCATCCTGCAGGAGATCGTCAAACGCCTCGGCTACCTTCTTGACGTCGGGCTCGACTACCTGACGCTCGACCGGCTGACGCACACCCTCAGCGGCGGCGAGTTCCAGCGGATCAACCTGTCGACCTCGCTCGGCTCGCCCCTGGTCGGCGCCATCTATATCCTTGACGAACCGAGCATCGGCCTGCACCAGAGCGATTCCGCACGCCTGGTGGCACTGCTCAAGCGGTTGCGCGATCTTGGCAACACCGTCGTCGTCGTCGAGCACGACCGGGAGATCATCGAGGCGGCAGACGAGGTGATCGACCTTGGGCCACGCGCCGGCAGGCTTGGCGGGGAAGTGGTCTTCCACGGCCCTCCATCGGCGATGGCCG
Source organism: uncultured Chlorobiaceae bacterium (assembly GCA_964611215.1). Taxonomy (GTDB): domain Bacteria; phylum Bacteroidota; class Chlorobiia; order Chlorobiales; family Chlorobiaceae; genus Chlorobaculum. The sequence goes on along the minus strand of CAZSXF010000022.1, from coordinate 2,791 downwards.
CCGCCACCGGCTCGCTCACTGCCGACTATCTTGCCGGTCGCAGGAATATTCCGGTGCCCGTCAATCGCCGCGAACCCGATTTCTCGGCCTGCATCACCATCAACGGGGCCATGCAGAACAATCTGAGGAATATCGACGTTTCCTTTCCGCTCGGCGTGATGACCTGCGTCACCGGGGTGAGCGGATCGGGCAAATCCACGCTGGTGAACGACATCCTCAAGCTCGGCATCATCAAGGAGAAGGAGGGGACCAGGGAAAAGGTCGGCACTCACCGTTCGATGACCGGTATCGAACTGATCGAAGCCGTTGAACACGTCGACCAGTCCCCCATCGGCAAGTCAAGCCGGAGCAACCCGGCGACCTACCTGAAGCTGTTCGACGATATCCGCCACCTGTTCGCTTCGACGCGCGAAGCGAAAGCGCGGGGATGGAAGCCGGGCTACTTTTCGTTCAATATTCCGGGCGGCCGGTGTGAGGCCTGTGCCGGCGAAGGTACGGTGAAAATCGAGATGCAGTTTCTGGCCGACATCGAAGCGGTGTGCGAGGCCTGTTCCGGCAAACGCTACAAGCCGTCGACGCTTGAAGTCACCTACAACGGGCTGTCGATTGCCGAAGTGCTTGACCTGACCGTGGGCGAGGCCAGAGAGTTTTTCAGCGGCGACAAGGTGATCCAGAGGAAGCTGCAGGTGCTTGAAGAGGTCGGGCTGGAATACATCCGCCTCGGTCAGTCCTCAAGCACCCTTTCGGGCGGCGAGGCGCAACGGCTCAAACTCGCTCATTTCATTTCGCGGGCGGATGTGAGCAATACGCTTTTCATCTTCGACGAACCCACCACGGGGCTGCACTTCGACGATATTTCCCGTTTGGTCTGCTGCTTCGAGAAGCTGCTCGACCAGGGCAACACCCTGGTCATTGTCGAGCATAATCCGGATATCATCAAACAGGCCGACTGGGTCATCGACCTCGGGCCCGGTGCGGGTGTCAGGGGCGGTGCGGTGGTCGCCGTCGGGACGCCTGAGGATATCTGCGCCAGCGAGGCATCACGTACCGGCCACCACCTCAAACCCTATCTCTCCTGACGGGCGGATGGGGCCGTGGTCACCCTTCAGAGGTTCATTTTCAGCGGATCATCTTCAAGCGCGCCGCCATGCAGGCGGATGTGCGGAAAGTGGGACTGTGAGGTGCGTTCGGTCCATGCGGAACCGCCCTCCTGGACCCGCGATTCGTTCGCCGCGGCGCTGACGCGGTTGGAGGCCAGCGCGACGATTTCGGCGAGGATTTCGTAATTGCTGCGGTCGGCTCCCGTCGCGACGTCGTCCCGCAGTTTCGAGGCGATGCTTTCCAGCTTTTCAATGGTGACCTTGCCGATGGTGCACAGCAGCTCGGGCGTTCTTTGTTTCTGCTTTTCGGGTGTCATGGTTTCGGATCGATTTCTGGTGTTTCCAGACCACATACGATAAAAAATAATTTGCTGCCCGAAAATTTTTATTTATAATCAATCTGTGCTGTCAGCACTCGACCCATGAGAGTGCTAACAGCCTGGACACCATAAGGTAAACGGTGTCAACACCAGTGATCTACCAAACAAATTCAAACAAGAGAACGACAATGAACTTGAAACCATTAGCTGATCGAGTTATTGTTAAACCCGCGCAGGCTGAAGAGAAGACCAAGGGCGGTCTGTACATTCCGGATACCGGCAAGGAAAAACCGCAGTATGGCGAAGTCGTGGCAGCAGGCCCCGGCAAGGTTTCCGATGGTGGCCAGCTCGTTGAGCTGCAGGTGAAGGTCGGCGACAAGGTTCTGTACGGCAAGTATTCCGGCACGGAAGTCCAGGTCGAGGGTGAGGACTACCTCATCATGCGCGAGTCTGACATTTTTGCGATTCTTGCCTAACCAACCCGTTTTTCTAACACGCTAAAGGAGGAAAGGTTTACCATGACCGCTAAAGATATTCTCTTTGAATCCGACGCCCGGGCAAAACTCAAGGTTGGCGTTGATAAACTTGCCAATGCCGTAAAGGTTACGCTTGGCCCAGCCGGCCGCAACGTCCTGATCGACAAAAAATTCGGTGCACCGACCTCGACCAAGGACGGCGTAACGGTCGCCAGGGAGATCGAACTTGCCGACGCAGTCGAGAACATGGGCGCCCAGATGGTCCGTGAAGTCGCATCCAAGACCAGCGACGTCGCTGGCGACGGTACCACCACCGCAACCGTGCTTGCCCAGGCTATCTACCGTGAAGGCCTGAAGAACGTCGCCGCAGGCGCACGTCCGATCGACCTGAAGCGTGGTATCGACCGCGCCGTCAAGGAGGTCGTTGGCGAGCTTCGCAGCATCAGCCGCAGCATCTCCGGCAAGAAGGAGATCGCCCAGGTCGGCACCATCTCCGCCAACAACGATCCTGAAATCGGCGAGCTGATTGCCGAGGCCATGGAGAAGGTCGGCAAGGATGGCGTCATCACCGTCGAGGAAGCGAAGGGCATGGACACCGAGCTCAAGGTCGTCGAGGGTATGCAGTTCGACCGCGGCTACCTCTCACCGTACTTCGTGACCAATCCGGAGACCATGGAAGCCGAACTTGAAGAGGCTCTCATCCTGATCCACGACAAGAAGATCGGCAACATGAAGGAGCTCCTTCCGATCCTTGAGAAGTCTGCCCAGTCCGGTCGTCCGCTGCTCATCATCGCCGAGGACATCGAAGGCGAGGCACTGGCTACCCTGGTGGTCAACAAGCTGCGTGGTACCCTGAAGGTCGCGGCCGTCAAGGCTCCGGGCTTAGGCGATCGCC
>CAZSXF010000021.1:0-11708 GCA_964611215.1 uncultured Chlorobiaceae bacterium | reverse complement strand
AGCATCAAGCGTTGAACTCGTTTCCTGTTGATCCGATAACCTTGATTTCTCAGGTCGTGCAGCATCCTCCGACTGCCATAGAATGGATGTCGGGTGAACTCCTGATCGATCAGCTCCAGCAGTTTCAGCTTTTCAGCGTCTACCCGATGGATGGTTGGTTTCAGGTAGTAGGTCGAGCGATTCGTACCGGCAAGGTCGCATTGGCCGGTATCGGATGTTCAGCGCCGATCCATGTTCTCCGCGCTTTCATCGGGATATTCCGGACTTTTTTTTCAACCAGTCGAGTTCCATCCTCAGTCGACCAATCTCGGAATAAAGCTTCTCAGGATCCTCGATCGGATCAGCCGGCTTCGGACCGCGTTTCTGCTCGAACAGCGTTGCGGCTTGCTCCTGAAGTTCCTTTTTCCACGTGCTTACCTGCACCGGATGCACACCATACTCCTGGGCAATCTCGTTCAGGGTTTTCACGCCATGGATGGCTTCCAAAGCCACCTTGGCCTTGAAGTCAGCACTGAAGCTCTTTCGCTTCCTTTCACTCATACTTGCTCCTTGATTTTGAGCAAGTTACCATCTTAAATCACTGTCTAAAAACCGGGGGCCATTTCACCAGACATGTTTCGAAAAAGGCCTTCAGCAATCTGGCTTCGCGCGCTATTACCGGTGCATAGGAAGAGCGCGTTCTGTTTCTTTTCCATGTTCGCAAAGGTTTTGGTCTGAAGTCAGCGGCAATATTTATGCTTCGTCAGCAAGTCCAAACCATTTTTCCTTGAACCACAGCGAAACGTTGACCAGGCTGATAAGTGCGGGTACTTCGACCAAGGGGCCTATGACAGCTGCGAAAGCCTCTCCAGAATTGATGCCGAAAACAGCTACAGCAACAGCAATGGCCAGTTCGAAATTGTTGCTTGCAGCCGTGAAAGAGAGGGTGGCTGACTTCGAATAATCCGCTCCGATTTTTTTACCCAAGTAAAACGATACAAGAAACATGATCACAAAATAAAGGAGCAGGGGGATGGCAATGCGTACGACATCGAAAGGAATTTTCACGATATATTCGCCTTTCAGCGAAAACATAATGACAATCGTGAAGAGCAGCGCCACCAGTGTGAGCGGGCTGATCCGCGGCACGAAAACGTTTTCATACCACTCGCGCCCTTTCAGCCGCAGCATGATGAAGCGGGTCAGAAATCCGGCAGCGAAGGGAATGCCGAGGTAGATAAATACCGACGAGGCGATTTCGGTAATTGTGATCTCGACGCGGAACGAACTCATACCGAGCAAGCCGGGCAGTACGGTTAGAAAAAGCCACGCATAGATCGAAAAGAAGAGCACCTGAAACACTGAGTTGAATGCCACAAGCCCGGCGGCGTACTCGGTGTCGCCTTTGGCCAGCTCGTTCCAGACGATTACCATCGCGATGCAGCGCGCCAGGCCGATCATGATCAGCCCCGCCATGTAGTGTGGCATGTCATGGAGGAGCAGCACGGCGAGCGCGAACATGAGCACCGGTCCGATCACCCAGTTCTGCACAAGCGAAAGTATGAGCACCTTCGTGTTGCGGAACACGTCGCCAAGCTCTTCGTACTTCACCTTCGCGAGCGGCGGATACATCATGACGATCAGGCCGATGGCGATCGGAATATTGGTCGTGCCGGACTGGAATCGGTTCCAGAAACCGGCGATTTGCGGGTAGAGAAAGCCAGACAGCACGCCGATGCCCATCGCGAGAAATATCCAGAGCGTCAGGTAGCGGTCGAGGAAGGAGAGCTGTTTTGTCGTGTTACTCATGATTACGCTCCTGCAATGGTTTCGCGATACAACGCTCCGAATTGCGTCTTGATCTCGTCGCGCACCCGCCGGAAGACGGCGAGAACCTCATCGGCACTGCCAGTGGCCGCCGCCGGATCGTCGAAGCCGATGTGCAGGCGGTGTTTGACCACGCCGGTAAACATGGGGCAGGACTCGTTCGCGCCGTCGCAGACCGTGATGACGAAGTCGAACGGCTTGGCGAGGAACTCGTCAACGCTTTTCGGGCGGCTTCCGGCGAGGTCGATCCCTTTTTCAAGCATCACCTGAACTGCCAGCGGATGCACCTCGCCAGCCGGAATCGTGCCTGCGGAGAAGACTTCGAGTTCGGGGTCGAAGGAGTGCAGGAATCCTTCGGCCATCTGGCTTCGGCAGGAGTTGCCGGTACAGAGTACAAGTATCGATTTTTTCATGAGTTGAGAGGTGCTTGGGGTTGACGCTTTGGTGATTTCAATGCTCGATGATTGCCCTGGACTTCAGTTTGGGGTATGCGGATAAAGCAAAATAATCAAGGGTGCGGCTATTCCCTTATCGGTCACCTCAAAAGTGGCAATTCCGGCCTGTTTTGTTGTAATGCAAGGAATTCAATGGAGGGCAAGACCTCTCAAGGAATACTGGAGCCTTAAGCTGTTGTATTCGTTTCGCCAGTCTTCGATCTTGGCGGGCACGTCGTCGAGCCATCATGCGAGGGATTTTACGGGCTCACGTCCTCTTAAGCACCATACTTCCATTGTGAACGTCAGGATGCGTGGAGACGAAACAGGCGGATTGTGCTGCAATCCGCCTGTTTTCATTGAGGTTCTGGTTATTGGCTGTTTTCAGGCTTCCAGTGGAAAATCAGTTCAAGCTGGTTGTTCTGCATGTGCAGCCGGTAGATCCACAATTCGGGGACGGATTCCTTTTTTTGACTGCTTTTGGAGCCATCGCTCCTGGTGGAGGTATCAGCAAGGGCTCTGGTTATTGCTGGTATGGCGCCACTTAGCGCACTGATGGTATCACTTGCCTTGTTGTCGCCCTGGGCGTTCAGGGTCGTGAGTTTCCAGCCGTCCTGCAGTGTGATGCCGTGCTGGAAAGAGCCGGTTCCATGGGTGAATTTTATTCCATAGAGCTTGTCGGTGTCGGGCAAGTAGACGATTTGAAATTCGTACTGGTCTTTCCCGGTATCGGTTTGCGCGGCTGGTAGACGGGCAGGGATGTTGGTGCCTGCCGAGCGTGTTGCGATCTTGCCGGATTTACTGGTGGATGCGTTTTTCCCCGTGGTCGAGTCTGACGGGGAGCTCGGTTTTTGCATGTTGCATGACATGTTTTTTGTCACCAGCAGGCACGGCATTGGCAAGTAATACGGAACCGCATTTTCCGTGGAGAGCTTCTTTGCCCCTTCACTGAGCGGGACAACTTCAACGGTCGATGCGCAGCCGCCAAGAAGCAGGATCGGAATGAGAATTGCCGGGAATTTGAGCTTGTTGCGTAACATGTTCATCTCCTTTTGGTCTTGGGGATTCAGGAAAAGGAACTACATGGTACAACTGCTGACAGCCGTCAGCGGAAAGCTGCAACGCACCAAGTTACTGTTTCCGCTCTTGATATGCCTCTTTTTTTTTGAAATGAAATCACCGGCGGAGCGACGGTGGGGGACTCATCGCCTATGTTTCTGATTTCCGGTCCATCCATTTGTCGACAGGGCGGTGTTCGTATGCCTGGAGGCGTTCGAGGAGCCGCTCCGGTTGTTCCTCGACAATCATGGTATTCTGGTGTTCAGCCTTGAGGAAACGCTGTTCGACCATGAAGTCGATGAACGAGAGCAGGCTGGTGTAGAATCCGGCAACGTTCAGGAACGCACAGGGCTTCTGGTGGAGGTCGAGCTGCCGCCAGGTGTTGACTTCAAAGATCTCTTCGAGTGTGCCGATGCCGCCGGGAAGGGCGACGAACGCATCGGACAGGTCTGCCATCTTCATTTTCCGTTCGTGCATTGACGCGACGCAATAGAGTTCGGTCAAGTGCTGGTGGGCAACCTCTTTTTCGGCGAGTTTCTGCGGAATGACGCCGATGACCTTGCCGCCTTCCGAAAGCGCACCATCGGCGACCGCGCCCATCAGCCCGACATTGCCGCCGCCATAGACGAGGGTGATGCCGTTGTTGGCAAGCAGTCGGCCGAACCCGGTCGCGACTTGCAGGTATTGGGGGTTCAGGCCGGGGCTTGAGCCGCAGTAGACGCAGATTGCATTGATGTTCATGATGTTTGCTGTACGGCGGCCACGGATATCCTGTTCCGGCATCCCAGGGCCGCAGTTATGTCCGGAGAGGGCGTTCCGGTGTATGCTGTGGTCATGGAACAGTTTACGCACCATGGGCACAAAAACCAAGGAGGCCGGTGATTGTTTTCAGTCCCAGCGCAGCCTGGTGATGACGAGCATCAGGGCGACGATGCCGACTGCCAGCAGCAGCCAGAGCGTGTGGTAGCTCCAGGTCGAAAGGATCGCGCTTCCTGCGGCGGAGCCGAGGCCACCGCCGCCGAACAGCCCCAGGCCGACCAGGGCTGAGGGGAGCCCTTTGCTGCTGCTGGCGACGTCGAAGGCTATGGTTGCAAGGGTCGACTGGATGAAAATGTAGCCGAGGCCGAGCAGGAGCGTTGCCAGGAGGGCGCTTGCCCAGTGCGGTGCGAAGGCAAGGAGTATGGTGCTCAGGAGGCTGAGGGTGCAACCTGCGAGGACGGTGTTTTTGCGGCCGAAGTTGCGGCTGAGCGTGCCGACTTGTGTGCCGCCCGCGAGGCAGGCAAATCCGAATCCCATGACGACCAGGCCGATCTGGATGTCATTGAGGCCGGTGACTTCGTGCAGAAACGAACCGAGGAACCCGTAAAGCGAGAGCAGCAGGAACCCTGCGGCGAATGCCGTCGGGAAGATGACGATTCCCTTGGGGGTTCGGACGACCCTGGCCAATTCCTGGAGGAAGTTTCCCTCCGTGGGGGATGGCGGTTCGTGTTCCTTGACGCTCCGGAGCAGCAGGTTTGCGGCGAGCGCCAGGAATGCGAACATGCCGAATGCGAGCCGCCAGCTCAGCAGGTTTGCGAACAGTCCTCCCAGGCCGACGCTGATACCCTGGCCCATGAAGACGATGCCCATGAATTTGCCGACGTATTTCTGGCGCTCGGTGACCGGTACCGTGTCGCCGATCAGCGCAAGCGAAACGGCGATGAGGCCTGCGGCGAACAGTCCCGTTATGGTGCGCCACAGGCAGAGCAGCCACAGGGAGCCTGCCATGGCGCAGCCGAGCGTGCCGATGGCGAGCCCCGAAACAATCCACTGCAAGACGCCCTTTTTGCCGAGTCGGTCGCCAAGAAAGCCGTAGACAGGCTGCATGAGGCCGTAGGGAATCATGTAGGCGGTCAGGATGATACCTGCCTGCGGGATTGAAATGCCCATGGTCGCGGCGATTTCCGGGAGGATTGGCGAGACGATCCAATTGTCTGCAGCGGAGATGAATCCGGTAAAGCCCAGGATCCACACCAGTCGGTTGTTACTCATCAGCGGCGGTAAGGTTGCGGGTGTGACAGGTTTGCCGTCACGCCTCTGCCTATAACGTGCAGCGGGGGGAATCCATTCCCTGAAACGGCGAAGTCGGCCCGCTCATACCGGGATTGGTGGTGCGCCATGGATTCGTTCCGCTTTCATGGCTTTCCGGTGACATCCGGTGAAAAAGTCACCTTTTATTCCGCAAATGGCGATGCTTGTGGTTAATATAATGAGCGTGGTTACGGAGGAAACGCACAATGAGGGGAGGGTGATGGTGAACGCAGTATTCAGGTTGCTGATCATGGATTTCGACGGAACGCTTGCCGATACGCTGCCGGATGTGGTGTGGTGCATGGCCAGGACGTTCGAACGGTTCGGCTGCGCCGTCCCGGCTGACGGGGCGGTGCTCCGGACGGTCGGCATGACGCTTGAGGATTCGTTCCGGGCGCTGGGGTGCCCATTGTCGGTGCAGGGGGATATGGCTGAGTGGGTGCGAACCTATCGCGAAATCTATCGTGACGCAGGCGGGCGGCGCACCATGCTTTTTCCCGGCATGGCCTCGTGCATGCGGCAGATCGCCGGTAGCGGCGTGCGGCTCGCCATCGTGAGCAACAAGGGGATTGCCGCTCTCCAGGCTGCTGTCGAACGGCTTGGGGTCAGCGACTATGTCGACCGGATTTTCGGTGGCGATTCGGTCCGGCATACCAAACCGGATCCGGAACTGTTTCATGCGGAGATCGGGCCATGCTATCCCTCGTGCAGCAGCGGCGATGTGCTGGTGGTGGGTGATACGCAGACCGACCTCGCGTTTGCACGTGCCGCCGGCCTGCGATCCTGCTGGGCAAGTTATGGGTATGGTCGGCGTGAGCAGTGCCTTGCCTGTAATCCCGATTATACGGTTGCCGATGCCGGGGGCCTGTTGCGGCTGGTCATTCCATCCGGTTCCGGCGTGGAGCGGGGCAAAACGGGCTGATGGCCTCAGTCGGCGGTTTCCTCAGGAGTCTCTTCCGCGCTGGAGGGGTTCTCAAGGCTCAGCATGCCTGAAGCTTCATCATAGGCGAACTGTTCTGCGTACCGCCCCCATTCGATGGCGACCTGCAACACCCGGGCGGCTTCGTCTTCACTGAAATAATCTTCCAGTTCCCGCAGAAACCGGTCTTCGGAGACGCGGTTTCCCGGCCTGTCGTCGATGATGCGCCGGATGTGCGCAGCAAGCGAGATATGCCGGATGAGGTGGTCGGCGAAAATGATTTTCCGCTGCTGGATGTCGGCATCCACGAAGCTTTTTCCCGATGGTGTCAGTTCAACGTCGCCGCCTGCCGTCCTGGCGAAAGAGAGGATTTCAAGCGCCTCAAGCAGCGGGAAGAGCAGTTCGACGCCGAACCCCATCTGATCGGCCAGTTCAGGAAGGTCGGCCTTGCCGTTGTAAGCGTCGCTTGCAAGTGCCTCCATGAGGCCGGCGAGCTGGTTGATCTGGGCACCGGGCAGGCGGTAGGAGAGCGGGACCGACTCCTGCCGTGCCGACGTGCCGCGGGGTTGCTTGGTCATGAGTTCATAGACCCAGTCGACGATCTGCCTGAATTTCGGGTCGTCACGATCCCGGGGATGTGCCAGGGGGACGTTCAGTTCGGAGATGATCCTGCCGGGGTTGGTGCCGAGGATGACGATCCGGTTTGCCAGCAGGACCGACTCTTCGATGTTGTGGGAGACCAGCAGGATTCCTTTCGTGGGGATGCGCCGTTCGATCCACAGTTCAATGAGGTCGGTGCGCAGCGTCTCGGCGGTGAGGACGTCGAGTGCCGAGAACGCCTCATCCATCAGCAGCAACGTCGGTTCGACCACCAGTGCGCGGGCGAAGCCGACCCGCTGGCGCATGCCTCCGGAAAGCTCCTTGGGGTAGGCCGATTCAAACCCGTCGAGGCCGATGAGGTCGATGGCAGCCAGCGCCCGCCGACGTCGTTCAGCCTGCGGGATTCCCATGGCTTCGAGGCCGAGTTCGACGTTCTCGAGTACGGTGAACCACGGGAAAAGGGCGAAGGTCTGGAACACCATCGCCATGCCTTTTGCCGGCCCGTTGACCTGGTTGCCGCCGTAGAGGACTTCGCCGCTTGCCGGTGAGGTAAGCCCTGAAATGATCCGCAGCAGGGTCGATTTGCCGGAGCCCGACCGGCCAAGCAACGCAACGATTTCCCCGTCGCTTATCGTCAGGTTGACGCCATCGAGCACCAGGTGCTCTTCCGCGCCGGTCTTGCTGAAGGATTTGCGTACGTTTCTGAGCTTCAGCAATGGTGAATCCTGGGTCGTTGTTGCCATGGGAGCTGTCCCGGAATTAGCCCAGACGGTACCGTGTCTGGGAAAGTGAATAAAGACGCCGCCAGACAAGCCGGTTGAGCCCGACGACATAGATGCTCATGACGGCGATGCCGAGGACGATGTGGGGGTAGTCACCCTTTTCCGTCCAGAGGGCGATGTACGAACCCAGCCCGGTGGCCATGAGGCGGGTGTTGCCCCAACTGACCACTTCGGAGACGATGCTGGCGTTCCAGGTGCCGCCCGATGCCGTGATCAGGCCAGTGATCAGCGAGGGGACGATTCCTGGAAGCAGCAGCTTCCGCCAGATGCGCCAGCCGGAAAGCCCCATGTTCCGGGCAGCTTCCAGGAGGTCGCTCGGGATTGCGGTCGCTCCGGCGATGACGTTGAACAGGATGTACCATTGCGTGCCGAGGATCATCAGCGGCGCGGTCCATATTTCCGGGGAAAGGTGGTAGCGGACCATGAGGAAGACCGCAACCGGGAAAAACAGGTTCGCCGGGAATGCTGCGAGGAATTGGGCGAGCGGCTGGATTCTCATGGCGAGCGTGGCGTTGAGGCCGATCAGTACACCGAGCGGGACCCAGACGATACAGGCGATCAGGAGCAGCACCATGACGCGGACGAGCGTCAGGAGGCCAAGCCAGAAGACGCTGATGACATCGCTTTGCGAGACGCCGCCGGCAACGAAGGTGAAGAGGAGCCATCCTCCTGACAGCATGCCGCACCACAGCACGATGCGCAGCAGAAGGTCGAGCCTGTGGTTTCGGTGCGGTACTTCCGTGGCAGTACCCGCCTGCCGTTCGGGCAGCCGGGGCAGGCGGTCGAGCAGGCTGCGCCAGCTGTGGCGGGCATGGTAGAGCAACTGCCTGAAGAAATAGGCCCGCTGGAACAGCAGGAGCACCCAGGATTCGGCCGTTTCGCTGCTTTCGGTCAGTTCGAATTTGAACTTTTCCGACCAGGCGACCAGGGGGCGGAAGCAGAGCTGGTCATAGATGACAATGACCAGCAGCATCGTCAGCAGTGCCGAGGCGATTGCAGCAAGGTTTTTTTCGGCGATCGCCTCGGCGACGTAGGAGCCGATGCCGGGAAGTGTCACCGAAGTTTTGCCGACGGTAATGGCTTCGGACGCCACGACGAAAAACCAGCCGCCGGAGACCGACATCATGGTGTTCCAGATGAGGTTCGGTGTCGCATAAGGGACTTCGAGCTTCCAGAACCGTTGCCAGGGCGAGAGCCGGAAAAGCTTTGAGGCTTCCTGGAGTTCGTTCGGCACGATTTTCAGGGACTGGTAGAAGCTGAACGCCATGTTCCAGGCCTGTGAGGTGAAGATGGCGAAGATCGCCGCCAGTTCGACGCCGAGCAGGCTGCCGGGAAACATGGCGATGAATCCGGTTACCGTTACGGACAGAAACCCGAGGATCGGTACGGATTGCAGGATGTCCAGTACCGGCAGCAAAACGGTTTCAGCGCGCCGGTTTTTTGCGGCAAGCGTCGCGTAGGTGAAGGTGAAGAAAAGCGATGCCGCCAGGGCGATGGCCATGCGGAGCACGGTGCGCATGGCATAGACCGGGAGGTTGACGGGGTCAAGCGAAATCGGGATCTGTTTTCCGGGAGTGTACGGGATGGTCATCTGGTGGCTTCCCCAGGCCATCAGGCTGATCAGGCCCATGACCAGGAAGAAGGCGATGATGTCCCAGAAGTTCGGCGTTTTCGGTTTCGTACCTTTCGTCGGCATAACAACGTGGCTAACGTATCGGAAGCTTGGCAACAGGTGGTCTGCCTTCAATTTACGCATATTCGGCATGCCTGCATTGCAACGCAAGCGAAAAATAATGTTTCCTCCAGGCCTATTGCCGGGAACGGTGTTCCGGAGGTTTCCGGCGTGCCTTGCCCGTCCGCAGTGACTTTGCCGTGGCAGTTTCCACAGGACCGGGTGATAATTGCGCATTTTACCGTACATTCAAAGACAAGTACCCCGAACGAAGCTGACGAATTTCGTTCGTTGCGGAATCGCCTTCCGCAATCCAGTATCGTCATCCAGTACACACGATCTTGCCATGGCAGTGGTGCAAAACTTGTTGCAGCAGGCTATCCGTTCCCATCGTCGGGGAAATCCCGATGCTGCTGGAAGCGGTATGCCGGTGCGTTCCGGATTGGCCAGGTCAGTCCGGCCGCGTCGCTTCTTGTCGGCGCGTGGTAACTGAACGCAGTTTTTGATTGACCCCCCTATGGAATGGACACTGCAGAACCAGGCAAACTTTGAAGAGGCGGTAGCATTGCACCGGCGAGGCTCGCTCGCCGAGGCGCAAATGATCTATCGGAATATCCTCGCAAAGTTTCCACGGCATGCCGGCAGCCTGCATCTGCTGGGTGTTGCCTGTTACCAGCGCGGCGAGCATCAGCTTGCCGACGATCTGATAGCTGCGGCGATTCAGCTGAACCCCCGTTATGTCGAAGCTTATGCAAACCGGAGTCCCGTATTGCTGGCGTTGGGGCGCTATGAAGAGTCGCTGGCGAGTTGCGAGGCGGCGATACGTCTCGATCCGCGATATGCCGATGCCCATTTCAACCAGGGCCATACACTGCATGCGCTGGGGCGGTATGAGGAGGCGCTTGCCAGTTATGCAGTGGCAGTACGTCTTCGCCCTGCAACGGCGCAAACCTGCCTGAATCAGGGGGCTGCCCTGCAGGCATTGCAGCGGTATGACGAGGCATTGGCCTGCTATGATGCCGCAATCCGCATGCATGCCGGTTATATGGAGGCCCATGCAAACCGGGCTGTCACGCTGGAGGCGCTTGGGCGATATGCCGAGGCGCTTGCCGGCTATGAAACGGCGCTTCAGTTGCAGCCGGATAATGCGGGTATTTTCCTGGATCGGGGCAACGTGCTGCAGGTGTTGGGACGATCTGCCGATGCAGTCGCAAGTTATGACGAAGCCATTCGGCTGAGGCCTGGCTATGAGATGGCATATTACAACCGGGGCAACGCATTGCAGGCCGCCGGGCTGTTTGATGCGGCGCTGGAGAGCTATGCGGCAGCCATCCGGCTGAAACCGGATTATGCCGAGGCGTATGTCAACCAGGGCAATGTGCTGGGTTTGCTTGGGCGAAATGAAGCTGCACTTGCAAGTTATGACGAGGCGCTACGCCTGAAACCCGACTTTGCCGAAGCGCACTGGAACAAAAGCCTGGTGCAGCTGCTTCTGGGCGATTACCGGAACGGATGGGAGGCATTCGCATGGCGGCTGCGGGTCACGAAGTTCCGTCCCTTTCAGCGTCAGTTTGAGCGTCCGCTGTGGACGGGTCAGTTTCCGCTGTCGGGCAGGACGATCCTGCTGCATGCGGAGCAGGGGCTTGGCGATACGATCCAGTTCTGCCGGTACGTCCCGATGGTCGCCGCGCTTGGTGCGAAGGTTGTCCTCGAAGTGCAGGCAGGGCTTGTCGGGTTCCTTGGGCAGTTGCGTGGCGTGGTGCAGGTCGTGCGGCAGGGAGACGGCCTGCCGCCGTTCGACTGCCATTGCCCGCTGATGTCGCTGCCGCTGGCGTTCGGGACGACGCTGGAGCGCATTCCGTCGCCGGGCCCGTATCTTGTCGCCGACCCTCGTCGGGTGGAGCGGTTCGCCCGGTTGCTCGGGCCCCGGAAGCGCCCGCGTGTCGGGCTGGTATGGAGTGGTGGGCATCGTCCGGACCAGCCGGAGCTGTCTGGCCTTAATGCCCGCCGGAATATCACGCTCAAGGGGATTGCCGGCATCGCCATGGAGGGGATCGAGTTCGTCAGTCTGCAGAAGGGTGAGCCTGCGGAGTCGGAATGTCTGGCCCGCAGGATGGAGCTCTGGCCGTCGGGCAACATGGTGGTGCTGACGGATCGTCTCCATGATTTTGCCGATACGGCGGGCCTGGTGGCGAACCTGGATCTGGTGATCGCTGTGGACACGTCGGTGGCGCATCTGGCGGCGGCGATGGGCAGGCCGGTGTGGCTGCTCTCCCGGTTCGACGGCTGCTGGCGATGGCTGCTGGACCGTGACGACAGCCCGTGGTACGGGAGCGTGCGGATTTACCGCCAGGAACAGTTCGGCG
>CAZSXF010000020.1:0-25310 GCA_964611215.1 uncultured Chlorobiaceae bacterium | reverse complement strand
TGCCAAGCGCCGCAGCGAGGTGCGCCACCGACGTATCCACCGCAATCACCAGGTCAAGGGTCGACACCAGCGCTGCCGTTTCAGCGAAATCCGGCAGCTCTTCGCCGTAACTCCGAATGCGACCGGTGTGTTCAAGCACCTCCAGGTCAGTCGCTCTAACCTCTTTTTGCACAGAGATGTACTCGAACCCTTCCGGCAACCGCTCAAGGAGAACCTGCAACCCCATGCTTCGTGCGCGATCACGGCAATGGCCCGGGCTCCCGCTCCAGGCCAGCCCTATGCGGGGCACCGCGGCAGCACCAAGCCGCGACCTCCAGTACCGGACACGGCCGGCATCGGCACGGAGATAGCTCGCCACAGAGGGAATCGTCTCCAGGGTCGTGCCGAACGCCAGCGGCAGCGACAACAGCGGGCAATGGCAGTCGAACTCCGGCAGCGCCTGCTCCGAGGTGATTATTTCCGCAACACCGTCAAGCGTCTGCAGCAACCGCACAAGGGACGGCGGCACAGCCAGCACCACCTTCGCTCCAAGTGCCGAGACCATCGGCACATACCGGCAGAACTGGATCGTATCGCCAAGCCCCTGCTCGGCATGCAACAGAATCGTTTTGCCCGACAGTGGCTCCTGACCGCTCCACATCGGCTGTGAAAACTGCCGCCATAACAACCTCATTTTCTCAAGCTTCCAGCGCGACGCATATCCCAACCACCCGTCACGGTAATTGCCAAGGAAAAGTTGCAAGAGGCTTTTGTTTACCCTCGCATCGGCATAATCCGGATGTAATCGAAGTGCCTCCTCGTAATTTGACATGGCAGCTTCATTGCGCATCAGTTCATGCAGCGCATTGCCACGATTCGAATATGCCATGGCAAACTCCGGGTCGAGGGCAATCGCCCTGTCGTAATCTGACACGGCCGCCTCATACCGGCCCAGTGACAGCAGCGCATTGCCACGGTTCGAATACGCCATGGCAAACTCCGGGTCGAGGGCAATCGCCCTGTCGTAACTTGACACGGCCGCCTCATACCGGTTCAGTTCATGCAGCACATTACCCCTGTTCACGTACGCTTCCGGGCAATCAGGATCCAGGCGAAGGGCTTCGTCATAGTTTGCCAGAGCCGCCTCATATCGATGTAACTCCTTCAACGCAATACCAAGGTCAACATACGCCTCAACATGGCCAGGCTTGAGACGAATAGCTTCCTCATAGCTTGATGCCGCCTCTTCATAGCGCCCAAGCATCTTCAATGCCCTGCCCCTGCTGAGGTATGCTTCAGCGCAATCCGGCTTTAACCGGAGGAATCCGTCATAGCTTGCCAACGCCTCTTCATGCCGTTTCAACGCCAGCAACGAATCACCGCGGTTTGCATAAGCCTCCACATACCCTGGCTTCAACAGGATGGCCCGGTCGTAATCCGAAACCGCTTCATCGTATCGCCCAAGCGCATGCAACACATTAGCCCGGGATGCACAGACTTCCGCAGACGATGGTTTTAACAGGATGGCTTTATCATAGCTTGCCACCGATTCTTCATACCGGCCAAGCACCTGCAACACGTTGCCGCGGTTCGAATACGCCTCCGCATACCCTGGTTTCAACCGGATCGCCTCTTCGCAACTCGCCAACGCCTCTTCATACCGCCCAAGCGCCTGCAACGCATTGCACCGGTTCGAATACGCGTCCGCGTAACCGGCTCTCAGGCGGATCGCCTCATCATAACTCGCCAGCGCCTCTTCATACCGGCCAAGCGCCTTCAGCGAAACCCCACGATTCAAATAGGCTTCAGGGGAGGTTGGCTTCAGGCGGACCGCATGTTCACAACTCTCCAGTGCCTCGGCATAACGCCCGAGCGACTGCAAGGCGATAGCCTGGTTCGAATACGCCTCCGCATACTCCGGATTCAGGCGAAGGGCATCCGCCATAAGGCTGACACCTGCTATATGGTGACCCGTCTGATCATAGGCCACACCCAGGAGATGCAGCAGCTCGGGCTGCCGGGGAAACCGCTCCAGCAGATCCTGGTAGATACCCTGCGCTTCCGCCACACAGCCCTGCTGGTGCAGGGCCACCGCCCGCGCAAACGCCGTCTGCTCGTCACTCGTCCATTCCATGGGGCAATACGCTTGATTGCAAATCCCCGGCCACACGCCGCAGCACCGTAGCCCAGTCACCCGGACGCTCCTGGCGGTAGATCCGCACGCTTTCGTACCACGGCGAATCTTCCCGATCCACCAGCCATCGCCAGCAACCGTCGAACCGGGAGAGCAGCCAGACCGGCCTGCCAAGCGCCGCAGCGAGGTGCGCCACCGACGTATCCACCGCAATCACCAGGTCCAGGTTCGCCACCAGTCCCGCAGTGTCCGCAAAGTCATGCAACTGCTCCGTCAGCACCACCATGTTCTCCTGCGGCCACAATGCACGATATCGACTCCTGAACTCCGATTCCGCAGGCTCTCCCTTCTGCAGGCTGACGAACTCGACCCACTCCATGTTCAATTGCGCCATCTCCTCAAGGCGCACATTCCGCCGTTCATTGGCTGCATAAAGCTCCGGCTGCTCCGACCGGTGCCCCCCATTCCACACCAGGCCGACTCGCGGGCGGCGACGAAGACCAAGCAGTCGCCTGAACCGTTCGATGCGGCCAGCGTCCGCCTTCAGGTATGCGCCCGGCGACGGAATGCTCTCCAGCGTCGTCCCGAACGCCAGCGGCAGCGAGAGCAGCGGGCAATGGTAATCGAACTCCGGCGGCACGTCACCATTCGTGATAATTGCCGCAACACCGTCAAGCGTCTGCAGCAACCGCACGAGAGACGGCGGCACGGCCAGCACCACCTTCGCGCCAAGTGCTGCGACCATCGGCACATACCGGCAGAACTGGATCGTATCGCCAAGCCCCTGCTCGGCATGCAACAGGATCGTTTTGCCCGACAGCGGTTCCTGACCGCTCCACATCGGCTGCAAAAAATGTCGCCATGACGACCTCAGTTTCTCAAGCTTCCACCGCCACGCATAGCCCTGCCACCCGTCACGGTAATTGCCCACAAGTAACTGCAACAGGCTTCTGTTCCAGTGCGCATCTGCATGTTCCGGTTTCAGCCGGATTGCTTCATCATAGCTTGCCAGCGCCGCTCCATGACGACCCAGCACCTGCAGCGCGTTGCCTCGGTTCGAGTACGCTTCCGCATATTCCGGCTTCAGCCGAATCGAGGCTTCATAGCTCGACAGCGCCTCTCCATGACGACCCAGTGACAGCAACGCATTACCCCGATTCGAGTACGCTTCCGCATATTCCGGCTTCAGCCGGATCGCCTCTTCACAACTTGCCAGTGCCTCTTCATATCGACCAAGTTTATTAAGCGCATTACCTCGATTGACGTATGCATCCGCAGATTCCGGTTTCAACCGGATCGCCTCCTCACAACTTGCCAACGATGCTTCATATCGACCAAGCTCATATAACGCATAACCACGATTGACGTACGCTTCCGCATATTCCGGCTTCAGCCGGATCGCCGCTTCATAGCTCGCAACCGATTCTTCATACCTCAGCAGCTTCTGCAACGCATTACCTCGATTCGAGTACGCTTCCGCATATTCCGGCTCCAGCCGGATCGCCGCTTCGCAACTTGCCAACGACTCTTCATATCGACCAAGTTCATTAAGCGCATTACCCCGATTGACGTATGCATCTGTAGATTCCGGCTTCAGCCGGATCGCCTCTTCACAACTTGCCAGTGCCTCTTCATACCGGCCAAGCTCATATAACGCATAACCACGATTGACATATGCATCTGCATATTCCGGCTTCAACCGGATCGCCTCGTCATAGCTCGCAACCGCCGCTGCATACCGATCCAGCGCCTGCAGCGCGTTGCCTCGATTCGAGTAGGCTTCCGCATACCCTGGGCTCAACCGGATCGCCTCATCATAGCTCGCAACCGATTCTTCATACCTGAGCAGCTTCTGCAACGCATTACCCTTGCTGAAATATGCTCTTGCGTCATCAGGACGCAACCGGATCGCCTCCGCATAGTTGGCCAATGCATCCTCAAGATGGCCTGTTTCCTGCAGGACGTTGCCTCGGTTCGAATAGGCTTCCGCAGAAGAGCCATTCAGGCGAAGCACTTCCGCATAGCTCCGCAACGCCTCCTCATATCGCCCGAGCGCCTGCAACGCATTACCCTGGTTCAGGTAAGCCGCAGCACAATCGGGCCGTAACCGGATCGCCTCCCTGGAACTTGCCAGCGCTTCTTCATACCGCCCAAGCGCCTGCAACGCATTGCACCGGTTCGAATAGGCCTCAGCATACCCGGGCCGTAACCGGATCGCCTCCCCTATCAGCCGTTCGCCCGCCTCATGCCTGCCCGTCTGATAACTTGCCACGCCCAACAGATGCAGCAACTCCGGCTGCCGGGGAAACCGCTCCAGCAGCTCCCGGTAGATACCCTGCGCTTCCGCCACACAGCCCTGCTGGTGCAGGGCCACCGCCCGCGCAAACGCCGTCTGCTCGTCACTCGTCCATTCCATGGGGCAATACGCTTGATTGCAAATCCCCGGCCACACGCCGCAGCACCGTAGCCCAGTCACCCGGACGCTCCTGGCGGTAGATCCGCACGCTTTCGTACCACGGCGAATCTTCCCGATCCACCAGCCATCGCCAGCAACCGTCGAACCGGGAGAGCAGCCAGACCGGCCTGCCAAGCGCCGCAGCGAGATGCACCACCGACGTATCCACCGCAATCACCAGGTCCAGGTTCGACACCAGTCCCGCGGTGTCCGCAAAGTCATGCAACTGCTCCGTCAGCACCACCATGTTCCCCTGCGGCCACAATGCACGATATCGACTCCTGAACTCCGATTCCGCAGGCTCTCCCTTCTGCAGGCTGACGAACTCGACCCACTCCATGTTCAATTGCGCCATCTCCTCAAGGCGCACATTCCGCCGTTCATTGGCTGCATAAAGCTCCGGCTGCTCCGACCGGTGCCCCCCATTCCACACCAGGCCGACTCGCGGGCGGCGACGAAGACCAAGCAGTCGCCTGAACCGTTCGATGCGGCCAGCGTCCGCCTTCAGGTATGCGCCCGGCAATGGGATGCTCTCCAGCGTCGTTTCGAACACCAGCGGCAGCGAGAGCAGCGGACAATGGCAGTCGAACTCCGGCAACGACTGGCCCGGCGTGATTATTTCCGCAACATCGCCCAGGCTTTCCAACAATCCGACGAGTTCCGGCTGCACCATAAAAATCACCCGCGCGCCAAGTGCTGCGACCATCGGCACATACCGGCAGAACTGGATCGTATCGCCAAGTCCCTGCTCGGCATGCAACAGAATCGTTTTGCCCGACAGCGGTTCCTGCCCACTCCATAAGGGCTGGCCAAAGCGTGCATCGGACAACCTGCCATTCCTGAGCTTCCATCGCCATTCATAACCTCGCCACCCTTCACCGTAATTTCCGGACAGCAACTGCACCAGGCTTCTGTTCAGGTGCGCATCCGCATACCCCGGCTTCAGCCGGATGGCCTCGTCATAGCTTGCCACAGCTTCTTCACAGCGCTGCAACGCCCTCAGTGAAATACCCTGGTTCAGGTACGCCTCGGCAAATCCGGGCTCAAGGCAAATGGCCTGCCGGCAGCTTGCCAATGCCTCCTCATATCGCCCGAGCGCATGCAATGCCAGGGCCCGGTTCGAATACGCTTCCGCATACCCCGGCCTGAGGCAGATCGCCTCCGCTATCAAGCCGGAAGCGACAACCGGTTCGCCTGCCTGATAGTACGCAATGCCCAGCAGATGCAGGCTGTCCGCATGCCACGGGCATCGCACAAGAAGCTCACGGCAGGCTTCCTGCGCTTCGCGTATCGCCCCCTGCCGGTGCAGGGCCACCGCTCGTTCAAATGCCGACTGATCCTCTCGGGTCCATTCCATGGGGGGAGGGGGAGGAAGATTTGGGGAGTACTGTCTTTGCCCGTTACCATCGGGCATACGTGCTAATATATCACTGCATCACAAGCAATGAAACAGTTCTGCCCGTATGCGACGCCTCTTGCAGGCAGACTGCATACGAAAGATAGCGAACAGGGAGGAGGGAAAAGGAAGTCAGGCTGCGACCTGAAACAGATCAGGCCGGACACCCTGGGGCAACCGGCCTGAAAACAGCTGACGGCAAACGTGCTCAGACGAGCGTATAGCCATCGATCGGGAAGCTGAGGCAGAGATCGCGAATCTCGCTCCTGACCTGCCTGCAAACATCGGCAACGTTGGCATCGCCGGCGGCGGCAATGACACGATCGATGAACACGGCAATCTGCTCACTCTCGGCAACCTTCATGCCGCGCGTGGTCATTGCCGGAGTTCCGACGCGGATGCCGCTGGTCACGAACGGCGACTTGTCGTCGAACGGCACCATGTTCTTGTTGACCGTGATGCCTGCCTCGTGGAGCAGGTTCTCGGCAACCTTACCGGTGACATTCTTGTTGCGAAGGTCGAGCAGCATCAGGTGGTTTCTGGTGCCACCGCTGACAATGTGGTAACCAAGCGCGATGAATTTCGCAGCCATGGCGGCGGCGTTATCCTTGACCTGCTGCGCATAGACCCTGAACGACGGCTGGAGGGCTTCGCCGAACGCAACCGCCTTGCCGGCGATGATATGCATGAGCGGTCCGCCCTGGATGCCGGGCATGACCTCGGCATCGAGCACCTCGGACATCATCTTGACCCTGGTGCCGGCCTTGGTCTTGATCGTCAGGCCGAGCGGGTTTTCGAAATCCTTGCCGATCATGATCATGCCGCCCCTCGGACCGCGAAGGGTCTTGTGCGTCGTGGTGGTCACCACATGGCAATGCTCCATGGGGCTCGGAAGGACACCGGCCGCCATGAGGCCTGCCGGATGCGCCACATCCGCCATGAGCAGTGCGCCCACCCTGTCGGCGATCTGCCGGAATGCCTTCAGGTCGAAACCCTGTGAATAGGCGCTTGCACCGGCGATAATGAGTTTCGGGCGAACCTGCAGGGCAATCTCTTCGACCTTGTTCATATCAATGATGCCGGTCTCACGCTCAACGCCATACGAGTGCGCCTGAAACAGCTGGCCCGAGAAGTTGACCGGGCTGCCGTGCGTCAGGTGCCCGCCATGCGAGAGGTCGAGGCCGAGAATCGGGTCGCCGGGTTTGAGCACGGAAAAAAGCACCGCCATGTTCGCACTCGAACCGGAATGGGGCTGGACGTTGACGTACTCGCAATTGAAGAGCTTTTTGGCACGCTCGCGTGCGAGGTTTTCCGCCACATCGACGTATTCACAACCTCCATAGTAGCGCTTGCCGGGATACCCTTCCGCATACTTGTTGGTCATCACTGAACCACATGCCTCCATGACCGCCCTGCTCGTAAAGTTTTCCGATGCGATCAGTTCGAGGGTTTCCGTCTGGCGTTTCGTTTCGCTGGCAATCGCGTCGAAAACCTCGCGATCATGAAGCTTGAGAATATCGTAATTCATCGTTACCCCTTCTCCCGTGGGAGGTTTTGCGTTTATTTGTGCTGTTGGTTCTGTCCTGCCGCATGTGGTTCCGATGCCGCAGGGTCATTGCCGGCCACACTTTCGATCATGTGCCCGAGTTTGTCCCTCTTGGTCTGCAGGTAATGCAAATTCACCTCGTTGGGCTCGATTTCAATCGGAACCCGCTCGACAATCTCCAGCCCGTACCCTTCAAGGCCGACAACCTTCTTTGGATTGTTGGTCAACAGGCGCATTTTCCGCACGCCAAGATCCTGGAGTATCTGGGCGCCGATGCCGTAATCCCTGAGATCCGCCTTGAAGCCGAGTTTTTCATTGGCCTCAACCGTATCAAACCCCTCATCCTGCAGGTTGTACGCTTTCAGCTTGTTGATCAGGCCGATGCCGCGCCCTTCCTGAAGCAGGTAAACCAGCACGCCCCGACCCTCCTTTTCAATCATCGAAAGCGCCCTGGCAAGCTGGTTGCCGCAGTCACAACGCAGCGAACCGAAGGTGTCTCCGGTCGCGCACTGGGAGTGCACCCGGACCAGCACCGGTTCACCATCGGTCACATCACCCTTGACAAAGGCCAGGTGGTTCTGGCGGTCGATGAATGATTCATATGCGATAAGGCGGAATTCGCCATGCACCGTCGGCAGGTTCGACTCAACGGCCCGCTGAACCAGCTTGCACTGCTGCATGCGGTACGCGACCAGATCCTTGATGGTGATCAGCTTCAGGCCGAGCCGCTCCCTGAACCGGAGCAGTTCGGGCAGTCGGGCCATGCTCCCGTCATCGTGCAGGATTTCACACAGCAAACCGACAGGCTGGCAGCCGGCGAGCCGGGCAAGGTCGACAGCGGCTTCGGTATGGCCGACACGCCGGAGGACGCCGCCATCCATTGCCCTGAGCGGAAAGATATGGCCGGGCCGCGAAAAATCGTCAGCCGTGCAGAAAGGGTCGGCAATCATCCGGAGGGTCGTGGCACGATCAAAAGCGGAAATACCGGTCGTCACCCCATCGGCGATGGCGTCGATGGAAACGGTGAAGTTGGTTTCGTGCTGGGAGGTGTTGCGCTGGACCATGGGATCGAGCTGGAGTTGCGCTGCACGATCCATGGTGACGGCAACGCAAAGCAGGCCTCGTGCCTCTCTGGTGATGAAATTGACCATTTCCGGGGTGGCATGCTCCGCCGCGGCGATCAGATCGCCCTCATCCTCCCTGTCCTCGTCATCGACGACAATAACCAGCTTGCCGTTACGGATGTCTTCAATGGCTGATGCAATCGTGTCAAAACGCTGTCTCTTCATCTCGCGGGTATAATGCTGTAATGCTTGCGGGCCCGGCCGTTACAACCAGCGCGGACCCCGTGTGTTCGTGCCCCAAGTTACATGAATTTACCCTAATGTAAAAAAACTTCCGGCCATCGAAACGGCGGCAAACGGCAGGCCTGTCCCCTTTTCGGCTTTGACTTCGGACGACATTTTTTTATACTTGTCGGGTTTTTTGAAACATCGGCTAAATGTTAGATTTAGACACGGTCGCATCACACAAGCATTTACCATATACGACACCGCATGACCACACCAGCCTCCGACCTGTCCCGGGAAACGCAGCAGCTCGCCCAGAAACTGCCGGCAGCAATGCTCCGGAAAGCCAAGGAAAACGGATTCTCCGACTTCCAGCTCGCCACCATCTTCCAGGTCAGCGAACAGTCAGTACGGGCGCTCCGCAAGCAGTATGGCGTCGTTTCGGTCTTTAAGACCGTCGATACCTGCGCAGCGGAATTTGACGCCACGACGCCTTACCATTACTCGACCTACGACGAAGAGAACGAATCGGTTCGCTCGGACAGGAAGAAAGTCATCATCCTCGGCGGCGGGCCAAACCGCATCGGTCAGGGTATCGAGTTCGACTACTGTTGCGTGCAGGCCGTTTTCGCACTCCGTGAGGCCGGTTATGAGACCATCATGGTCAACTGTAACCCGGAAACCGTCTCCACCGACTACGATATCGCCGACAAGCTCTACTTCGAGCCACTCACGTTCGAGGACACCATCCGCATCATCGAGCATGAGCAGCCGCTTGGCGTCATCGTCAGTTTCGGCGGCCAGACGCCGCTCAAGCTCTCGACCCGCCTCGACGCCGCCGGCGTCAACATCCTCGGAACCTCCTCCAAAGGCATCGACCTGGCAGAGGACCGCAAGAAGTTCGGCGCGCTGCTTGAAAAGCTCGATATCCCGCATCCTGATTACGGAACGGCCACCAGCTTCGACGAAGCGCTTGAGGTGACCAGGAAAATCGGCTATCCGGTTCTGGTCAGGCCAAGTTACGTGCTTGGCGGCCGGGCCATGAAAATCATCTATAACGACGACTCGCTCAAAGAGTACGTCGATCAGGCGCTGTTCATCACCGACAAGTACCCGCTGCTCATCGACAGGTTCCTGGAAACCGCGGCGGAATTCGATATCGACGCCCTTGCGGACAGTTCCGACTGCGTCATCAGCGGCATCATGCAGCACGTCGAGGCTGCCGGCATCCACAGCGGCGACTCGACCTCCATCCTGCCCTACTACAATATCGACCGTTCGGCTATCGAGATGATGAAGGCGTACACGCGGACCCTTGCGGAACACATCGGCGTCATCGGCCTCATGAACGTCCAGTACGCCGTCCAGAACAACAAGGTCTACGTGATCGAGGTCAACCCGCGCGCAAGCCGCACCGTGCCGTTTGTCGGCAAGGCGACGGCGATCCCCGTCGTGAAGATCGCCACCCGGATCATGCTCGGCGAAAAACTTGCCGACCTGCGCCGCGAGTTCAACCTCAGGGACTGCGACGAGCTCGGCCTGAAACACCTGGCCATCAAGGAGCCGGTCTTCCCGTTCTCGAAATTCATCAGGTCGGGAGTCTACCTCGGTCCGGAAATGCGCTCCACCGGCGAAGCCATGAGCCTTGCGGAGGCGTTTCCTGAAGCCTTCGCCAAAGCCTACCAGGCGGCAAACATGCACCTGCCGCTTTCCGGCACGGTTTTCATCAGCGTGAACGAACAGGACAAGAACCAGCGAATCATCAACGTCGCCCGTGAGCTGTACCGGATGGGCTTCGACCTGGTCGCGACAACCGGCACCCACGCGTTCCTTGCCGCGGCAGGCATAGACTGCAAAAAGGTGTTCAAGGTCGGCGAGGAAGGTCGCCCGAACATTTTCGACATCATCAAGCTTGGCAAGGTTGACTTTGTCATCAACACGCCGAGGGGCGAACGGGCCCTGCACGATGAGGAAGCCATCGGGTCTGCTTCGGTACAGAGCGGCGTCCCGTTCGTCACCACCATCGAAGCGGCAGAAGCGTCCGTCCAGGCGATCGACTGCATCAGGCGCCAGGAGTTCAGCGTCAAGAGCCTGCAGGAATACGCAACCTACCGCAAAGGATAACACCCTGGAGATATCCGGAGTAACCTCCTGCCGGGTTGAAAGAATTTTTTCGCCCGGCAGAATGGCCCAATGGCCGGCAAGAACGCTTTCCCCTTCCTGATCACCATAGCAGCTCCACCCCATGCCAACACCAATTTCCGCCCTGCTTGACGAGTCAATCCGGCTTGAGTTGAACCTTGCCAAACTCTACACGCTTTTCAATGACCATTTTGAAGCGGACGAGGAGTTTTGGTGGCAACTTTCGATGGAGGAACGCAACCATGCCGCCCTGCTGCAACAGGAAAAAAAGCTGCCGCAACCGCTGGCCTTCTTTCCGGAGAACCTGCTGGCAAAGGATATTGACGCACTGAAAGCCAGCAACGAAAGCATCATCGGCGAGATCAGCCGCTTTGAACAGGCCCCATACTCACGCGCCGAGGCCCTGAACACGGCCCTTCGCTATGAAATGTCGGCAGGTGAAGCCCATTTCCAGGAGTTCATGGAAAGCGAGACAGGTTCGCTGACCGCCGATCTTTTCAAACAGCTCGCAAGCAATGACCAGGATCATGCCCGGCGGCTGCGGGAATACATGAAGCAGAATGGCATCGGCATCTCCAGGATGGGGTAGGCCTGAATCAGCCGAGGCTCAGGAACCGGTGTTCCCAGAGGCCGTCCGGACCGACCGTCAGCTCCCCGTAACGTTCGGGACCGTAGCGGAAACTGCCGCCGTTGATGCAGGCGACCCCGTCGACCTCATAGGTCTGGAAACGATGGAAATGTCCATGCATGATGAGCCTCGCGCCAAGGGTTTTCATGGCCTGAAGGTACGCCTCACGGTTCTTGAACTGCATCGTCCAGTCGAACGCCTGGTCAACCAGCGCATCGGTGCCGTAGACCCGGTAGGCGTGATGGCAGAGGCCAATGACAAAGCTGCCCGAAACGGCCTCGTGGACTGGGGGGGCAAGAAGGGCCTGGAGCATGCTTTCGGCAACATAGCCCCGCGCGCCGAGGGGGTTGTCGGAACCAGACCACGGCAGAACCGTACTGACGGCGACAAACGAAATCCTTGCCTGGCCGAACGAAAGCACCTTGACCAGCGGAAATCCCGAGACTGTCGTTTCATCTTCGGAAATCAGCGGCTGAAACACGGAACAGAACGCCTGCAGCCGCTCCTGCACCCGATGCCTGCGGCCGCCGGCGTCAGGGTTGAACGCATGGTAAAAGCGAAGTTCCTCCTCCAGGCAGATCAGGTCGTGATTGCCGGGAATGACGGTCGTACGACCAACATCGAACAGCCCATGGCGTTCCAGCGCCTCCCTGACGGAGACCCAGTCTTCAGGATTCGCAGTATCAATCAGGTCACCGGTGATGACCATGTGGTCACATCCCCTTCGGCAGATTTCGTCGAGGAGACGATCAAAACGCTCGAACTGCTTCCGGTCGCTTCTGCCGGTGAAATGCAGATCGGAAAGGTGGGCGATGGATACTTTCTCAGTTGAGGACACGTGCTTGTTGAGGTTTTCAGGCTTTATTGCCGTAAATTATCAATAACTTAAAGCGACGCGGCAAGGAAACCGGAGATCCCGGGGCAGCCTGCCGCGCCCCGGCTCCCGGATCGGGATGACCGCTGACCACAAGATACTGCCTTTTTCGAACCTGCGCCATCGGAGGCGCCGATCAAAATCCACATATCCACCATGTCGAAAAACACAAGCGTCGTCAAGCAACTCTCACGCAACCTTTGGTGGTCCTGGGACACTGAAGCCAAAGAGCTGTTCAAGAACCTCTCTCCGCTCCTCTGGGAGCGGGTCAACCATAACCCCGTCGAACTGCTCCGGCATATTTCAACAGATGAACTCGAAGCCCGCTGTGAATGCGAATTCGGCAGCAGGATCGCTCACGTCAAGGTCCGCTTCGACGAATACATGGCGGAGACCGAAACCTGGGCAGCACAGCACGCCCCGCAGCTGGTCAAGAGCCCCGTCGCATACTTCAGCGCGGAGTTCGGCATCCATGAAAGCCTCCGGATCTATTCCGGCGGCCTCGGCATCCTTGCCGGAGATCACCTGAAATCTGCCAGCGACCTGGGCATCAACTTCATCGGCATCACGCTCTTCTACAAGGAAGGCTATTTCCGGCAGTACCTGAACCATGACGGCTGGCAGATCGAGGATTACCCGCTGCAATACCCTGAAAGCCTCCCGGTCGAGAAAGTCACCACCAGCGACGGCAAGGACCTGATCATCGAGGTCACGATTGCGCAGAGCACGGTGTACGCACAGGCATGGAGCATCAAGGTCGGCCGTGCAACGCTCTACCTGCTCGACACCAACATCCCTGCCAACGAATCGCATTATCGCGACATCTGCTCGCGCGTCTATGGCGGCGACCAGAACATGCGGATCAACCAGGAGCTGCTGCTGGGCATCGGCGGCATCAAACTTCTGCAGGCGCTGCACATCGAGCCTGCGGTCTACCACATGAACGAAGGGCACTCGGCATTCCTGACACTCGAACTGCTCGGCGCCCAGCTGGCCAAGGGCCTGCCGTTCCAGCAGGCGATCGAACTGGTCCGCGAAAAGTGCATCTTCACCACCCACACCCCGGTTCCGGCGGGTCATGACCGTTTTTCGAGGGACATGATGCACTACACCTTCGACAAATACGTGTCGCAGGTCGGCATCGACTTCGACGAACTGATGCAACTCGGTTCCGAAGACCCGGAGAACACCTCGGGGCTCTTCACCATGACGGTCCTCGCCCTGCGGCTGTCGCGGTGCGCCAACGGCGTCTCAAAACTCCACGGCGAGGTATCACGGGAGATGTGGAAACACCTTTTCCCTGGCAAGGAGGCCTCGGAGGTGCCCATCGGCCACATCACCAACGGCATCCACACCCGGAGCTGGAGCAGCGGCTTCACCGACCGGTTCTGGAAATGCCACGCCGACAGCATCGAAGCGCTCTTCTCGTCAAGGGAGTCCGCCGAAGCGGTGCTGACGAACGTCTCCGACAACGACCTCTGGTGCATGCGTTACCGGCTGAAACGGAACCTGATCGACTTCATCTCCAGGTACCTGTCGAACCAGCTTTACCATCAGCACCAGTTCACCCCCTACAAGCCGGCAGACTCCTCCAGGTCGGTCAAGAGCTCGCTCTCCCCGGATGTGCTGACGCTCGGCTTCGCCCGGAGGTTCGCGACCTACAAACGCGCACCGCTGATTTTCCAGGACCTCGACCGCCTGAACGCCATCATCAACAACTCCGCCATGCCCGTGCAGCTCATCTTCGCCGGCAAGGCCCACCCGCACGACGATGCCGGCAAGGAGTACATCAGGCAGATCGTTGAATTCTCGCGCCGCCCGCAGTTCCTCGGCAAGGTGATCTTCCTGGAGAACTACAACATCGGTGTCGCAAAGCGCCTGGTCTCCGGCGTGGACGTCTGGCTGAACAACCCGGTCCGCCCAATGGAGGCAAGCGGAACCTCGGGCCAGAAAACCGTCCTGCACGGCGGCCTGAACCTGAGCATCATGGACGGCTGGTGGTGTGAAGCCTACAACGGCACCAATGGCTGGTCGATCGGCAACGGTGAAGAGAACGACAATTACGATGAACAGTACCGGCAGGATGCCGGAAAGCTCTACGAGGTGCTGGAAAACCAGATCATTCCAACCTTCTATGAGCGCAACGAGCAGAACATCCCGGTTCGCTGGCTGAAGAACATCCGCAACGCCATAGCCACCATCGCGCCGGTCTACAACACCGACCGCATGGTCAAGGAATACACCCTGCGCTACTACCTCAAGGATCCGCGCGTCTGAGCACAATCGAAACGCACCATGACTTCAGTAACCGAACCAGCAACAACCTCCCCTGCCGCAGTAAGCCTCGGCAGGGGACTTGATCTCAGGTCGCCCGTCATGCTCGCCTCCGGTACCGTCTCATACGGGGAAGAGATTTCCGGACTTTGCGACATCGGGAAAATCGGCGGTCTGGTGACCAAAGCCATTTCGCCGGAACCAAGGACCGGCAACCCGCCGCAGCGGATTGCCGAAACGGCGGGCGGCGTCCTCAACGCCATCGGGCTGGCCAATGTCGGCCTCGACCGCTTCGTCGACGAAAAAATCCCGTTCCTGCGGCAACTCGACACCAGCATCATCGTCAACATCGCCGGCCGATCCTATGAAGATTACTGCCAGGTGGTGGAACGCCTTGACCGTATCGACGGCATCGACGCCTACGAACTGAACCTCTCCTGCCCGAACGTCAAGGGCGAATGCATGATCATGGGAGTCAGCCCGGATGCGACCAGGGAGATCGTCGCCATGCTCCGGGCCGTCACCAGGCGGCATCTCATGGTCAAGCTGACCCCGAACGTCACCTCCATCGCCACCATCGCCAGGGCCGCGGAAGAGGCTGGCGCCGACTCGGTGTCTCTCATCAACACGGTCGTCGGCATGGCGGTCGACTACAGGACGCGGAAACCGGTCCTGAAAAATATCACCGGCGGCTTGTCGGGACCGGCAATCAAGCCGATCGCGCTGGCAAAGGTGTGGGAAGTCTCACGAGCGGTCTCCATTCCGGTGGTTGGCATGGGTGGCATCGCAAGCTTCGAGGATGCCATGGAGTTCCTGCTGGTGGGGGCAAGCGCCATCCAGATCGGGACGATGAATTTCGTCTATCCTGACATCGGGGAGCGCATCGCCACGGCTATCGACCGCTTTTTCTCCGATCCCGGAGCACCGGCACTCCGCGATTACATCGGCAGCCTGATCGTCTGAGCCGGAAAACGGTTGTCCTGCCTGCCTCCGGTTACCGACCGCCCCGCCGGTAGCCAAGCGTCCGTTTGCGATACTTGCCGCCACTGCGGAACCCGAGCGCGCGATACTGCCGGATGGCCCGGTTGCGGTTAAGGAAGGTGGTATTGGTGAGCTGGGCGATGATCCTGGACTCCGTCTCCTGCAGATCGACATCGGAAGGGCCCGGATCGGACAGCAGCTTGACGATCAGCGGCGCACATTCGAAGGCGATGAACAGCATGGTGATGAACGAAACCGCATTGGCCGAAGAACGGCTGACATCGCTGGTTGCGTGGGTCAGGGCACCGAGCGCCCAGTTACGGTCGGCAAACCCGGCACGCAACGCCTTCTGGTCCAGCATGGAATCGGTCAGCATCTGCTGGTTGTTCATGCCCTCCGAAGCTTTCTGCCGGTTCAGGAAGTCCTGGAGTGAAGCGAGCTGGGAAGAGAGAAACTGCATGCGGACCTCCTTGCCCTGAACGACCGACTCCTTGTTCCGTGCATAAGGGCCATAGCCGACAATCCCCGAGGTCGTGCCGGTCTTGCTGCCGAACACCTCCGACTTCAGCTCTTCACGAAGGTGGCCTGTCTCCTGGTTCAGGGCATCATATTCCGCCTGGTACCTGGCCATCTGGGAGATTTCGAGCGAATACTTTTCATTGAACGCCTCACGGACCTTCACGATCTCGGATTTCTGGTCGACAAGGTAACGCTCCTTGAGCTTGTCCCGGATCTCCTTGTCGAAAATCTTCAGCTCCAGCGGCCGGGCGATGACGATGGCGATGAGAATTGCGAGCACGACCCTCGGCGAAGCCTGGTAGAGCTGTTTCCAGCCGCGGGACGTCTTCTTGATGCTGGAAACGATATAACGGTCGATATTGAAAATGGCGAGGCCCCAGAGCAGACCGAACAGGATCGAACCCAGCCAGGCGAATGGAGAGCCGGCAAAGACGAAGTAGAGTGCATAACCGCCGGACAAACCGGCAAAAAGGGCGGTAAAGAAGATGGTCGCACCGATGCCGAGGTACTTGGCATGTTCGGTTGCATATTTTT
This sequence comes from uncultured Chlorobiaceae bacterium, assembly GCA_964611215.1. Classification (GTDB taxonomy): domain Bacteria; phylum Bacteroidota; class Chlorobiia; order Chlorobiales; family Chlorobiaceae; genus Chlorobaculum. The sequence continues at coordinate 8,559 of CAZSXF010000020.1, read as the reverse complement.
CGATAATCTCCACCGGCGTTCCGGCGCAGATCCAGAAAAAGCGTTGTAGTCGTTCGTAATTCATTGGGTCGGGTCTGTCAGGTCACGTGCCGTATCGTCGCCATGGCATCAACTGCCGCGCTGCACAGGTGCAATTTACAGCCCTTCGGGATAACCGCCAATTTCCCCGGACGCCTTTCGGGAGGGAAGGGTTCGATTTTTGCCTGAATTGTCCTATCTTTCGAGCCATACAGTCTCACCCGAACCATCCCGAAAACCATCTCTCATGCGCATTGGAATTGGAATCGACGTCCACCCTTTCGCCGAAGGCCGCAAACTGGTCATCGGCGGCGTGGAAATCCCCTCGCCCATCGGCCTGGAAGGCCACAGCGACGCGGATGTGCTGCTGCACGCCATCAGTGACGCCCTGCTTGGCGCTGCCGCGCTCGGCGACATCGGCCTGCATTTCCCGAACACAAGTCCCGAGTACAAGGATATCGACAGCATGATCCTGCTCAGGCATGTCGGAAAATTGCTGGAAAAGGAGGGGTTCAGGCCGGTGAACATCGACGCCATGCTCCTGCTCGAAGCGCCGAAAATCGCCCCATTCATCGCAGAAATGCGGCGCAACATCTCCAGGTGCCTTGACCTGGAAATCAACGCCGTGTCGGTCAAGGCGACCACCAATGAAAAACTCGGTTATGTCGGCCGCGAAGAGGGCGCCTGCGCCCACGCGGTGTGCATCATCGAGTGAACGATGACGCGTCAGGGTCGTGGACAGGGCACCGGATGCCTGCCCACGACCCTGACGCGTCACTTACCCCACCTCTCCCCGAAGTACCCGCACCGGCAGGTAACTGGTCGCCCGCCGTGCCGGGCCGACCGAAGAAACAACGGTAATGAGCACTCCGAAAACGATGACGATGGCATGGGCATCAGGCGTTTCGAGCATGGTGATGCGGTCTGCGCTGATCACGCCTGCCGTGCTTGGGGCAAACCTGATGGATTCGACCAGCTGGCAGGTCAGGTGACCTACTGGGCTGCCGAGCAGCACCCCCATGATGCCGATCATGAGCCCCTCAAGCATGAAAATCTTCGTGATGCTGCTGCGCTGCACCCCCATGGAGCGCATGATCGCGATATCCTTGACCTTCTGCAGGACGATGGTCGTCATCACCGATGCCACGCCAAGCCCGGCAACCACGAACACGAACCCGACAAGCACCAGGGTGATGGTCCCGTTGCGGCTGTAAAAGGCGATGACGTTGCGGTTGGTCTCACTCCAGCTCTCCGTCTTGTAGCCGGTCAGGTGCTGGATTCGCTGGGCCAGAAGGTCGGCCCGGTTGATGTCGGCAATCCTGAGGCCGATACCCGACACCGTATTGGAGGGCAGCGACTCCATGCGCTGCGCAAGGGCGAGATTGACGAACGCTTCCCGTTTGTCCTTTTCGTTGAAACCGCTTCTGAACCGGCCGACCACCATGACGGGGTACTCCATGCCGGTCTTGCTGACCAGCACGACCCGGTCGCGATAGCCGACCCTGAGTTTTTCCGCGAGCATACCGCCCAAGAGAATGCCGTTGGGCGTCCAGGCAAGCTCCTCCAGGGCATTCGGCTCAAGCAGGTTCTTCCTCAGGCTGGCCATATCGGCCTCCCGGGAAGGCACGACCCCCTTGGCTATGCAGGGAGAGAAACGGGTCTTGTTCCGCGCAAGCAGCTTGCTTGACACATACGGAGAGACATCAACGATCTCCCTGACCGGAGCGATTGCCCGCAGCACTTCTGCATAGTTCTTGATCACCACCTTCCGGTCGGTAGTAACCTCCTTGCTGACAATGGAGAAACTCGCAGGCCCCATGCCGATGAGATTGTCCGGAACCGGCGGAACGACCCGGTCAGCCCCGATCGTAATGTGCGGGGCAATATCGATGATCTTGGTGAAAACATTCTGCGACGACCCCCGCGCGACGGCAATGGTCGTGATCATCATGGCCGAGCCGACGGCAACGCCAAGCGCGGTCAGCACGGTCTGCCGCTTCCGCTCACGGAGATGGACCCAGGCGATCCGGAGATGGTCGAAAAAGGTCATGAATCGCTGGAAAAAGGAGTTAGCTGAACCGGTATTTGGGCACCAGGCAATGAAATATCGTGTAAATGCCCTATCTTGATCCGAAAGAGACCACCACGGCAACCATGGAGTAATTAACTACATTAGGCCGTCAAAACCCAAACCGAGCAACGAGGAGAGTGCACGTGAAAAAAATCGGTATCCTGACCAGCGGAGGCGACTGCGGCGGATTGAACGCCGTCATCAAGGGCGCCGCGCTCATGGCGATAAACAAGGGGCTTGAATTGTATGTCATTCCGAATGGCTACGCCGGCCTCTACAACCTCCTGAACCAGGAGAAACTGGTCCGCTTCGACCAGGTCCGGCTTGACCAGTTCGATGCCAATTTCGCCGGCTCCGAAGCGGGGCATTCACGGGTCAAGATCAAGGCCATCAGCAATCCGGACAAATATAACCGGATCAAGGCGGGCATGAAGAAATTCGAACTCGATGCCCTGATCATCAGCGGCGGAGACGATTCGGGAAGCGTCATGATCGACCTGAACCAGAACGGCATCCAGTGCATCCATGCGCCGAAAACGATGGACCTCGACCTCCAGACCTACTCGGTCGGCGGCGATTCGACCATCAACCGTATCGCCCAGTTCGTCGAGGATCTCAAAACCACCGGCAGAACCCACAACCGTGTCCTGGTGACCGAGGTGTTCGGCCGCTATGCCGGTCACACGGCATTCCGCAGCGGCGTGGCCGCCGAGGCGGACTGCATCCTGATCCCGGAAATCCCGGTCACCTGGGATATCGTGTACGAACATGTCGTCAGCCGATTCACCGCACGGATCCGCCAGAGCGATGTGCACAGCGGGACCTACACCATCGTGGTCGCTGAAGGAATGAAAAACGCCGACGGCTCCGACATCGTCGACGAATCAGCGGGCATTGACGCATTCGGCCATAAAAAGCTCGCCGGGGCCGGCAAATACGTCTGCCAGCAGATCCAGAAACGCTTCAAGGCAGATCCCCGCATGCCGCAGTTCATGAAAGAGACGGGCATGTTCGTCGAAGGCGTCTATGAAATCCCCGAGGTACGGGAAGTCCATCCCGGGCACCTTGTACGGGCAGGCAACTCCTCGGCCTATGACATCAACTTCGGTTTTGAAGCCGGAGCGGCGGCGGTGCTGCTGCTGCTGGACGGAAAGACCGGCGTGACCGTATCCAAGGTCAAGGGCCGCAAGATCGAGTATATCGAGTCGCAGAAAGCCATCGTCCAGCGCTATGTAGACCTTGACCAGGTTGCGCTGTACGAATCGCTTGGCACCTGCTTCGGCAGGAACAGCGCCGCGTACGACCCGATCCTGCGCGAAGTTGACGGCGTTTACGAGCGCATTTACTGATAACGGTTTCCAGACGGCAAGAACAAGCCCTGCGGGAAACTGCGGGGCTTTTTTTGTTCATGTGGCGTAAACACGCAACCTGGGCCCGTTTTCAAAAAAGACAAAACGCACTATCTTAATAGCAAATCCGGCAATTTCTCAATTCCAATGCACAAGCTATGAACAAGTCCGCAAAAATATGGATGAATGGAGAGCTGATCGACTGGAACGATGCAAAGATTCACATCATGTCCCATGTCGTCCATTACGGCTCCTCGACATTCGAAGGCATCCGTTGTTACGATACCGCCAAAGGGTCGGCAATCCTTTTTCTTGACGACCACATCCGCCGTCTGCGGGATTCATCGAAAATCTACCGCATCGAGATTCCCTACTCCGAGGCCGAACTCAAGGAGGCCTGCATCGCCACCATCAAGGCCAATAACCAGAAGGCCTGCTACATCAGACCGCTGGTGTACCGCAGCGTCGGCGCACTCGGGGTGAACCCCTCCCGTGCCGCCATTGAAGTCGCCATCGCCACCTGGGAGTGGGGAACCTACCTCGGCGACGACGTGCTTGAAAACGGCGTTGACGTCAGGGTCTCCTCATGGAACCGCATGGCTCCGAACACCCTCCCGTCATGGGCAAAGGCCGGCGGCAACTACATGAACTCGCAGCTCATCAAGATGGAGGCGCTGGCCGACAACTATGCCGAGGGGCTGGCACTCGACGTGAACGGCTACGTCGCCGAAGGAAGTGGTGAAAACATTTTCGTCATCAGGGACGGCGTCATTTGCACCCCCATGGCAGCACAATCGATCCTTCCGGGATTCACGCGCAACGCAGCGATACACATCGCACGGGAACTGGGATACGAAGTTCGCGAAACGCTCATCCCCCGCGAAGCACTCTACGTCGCCGACGAAATCTTCCTCAGTGGTACGGCGGCAGAGATCACCCCGGTCAGAAGCGTCGACAAGTACCCTGTGGGCAGCGAACGCAGGGGCCCGATCACCGAGGCGATCCAGCAGGCCTACCTCAAGATCGTGCAGACCGGCGAAGACCCGTACAACTGGCTGACATTCATCTGAGCACGGCTTTATGGGCTGGAGCGACATCGTCGGGCACGAACACCAGGTACGGGTACTGAAACAGGCGCTCGCGACTGACCGCCTGGCCCATGCCTACCTTCTTGCCGGTCCCGAGGGGTCCGGCAAGGAGAGCGTGGCATTCGAAATCGCCAGAATCCTCAACTGCCGCGACCAGGAAGCCGCGGGTGAAAGGGGAAGCTGCGGCGAATGCGACAGTTGCCGACAGGCAACCCGCCTGCTCCACCCCAACATCGAATACCTCTTTCCGGTCGAAGCCGCCCTCCTTGAACCATCGGATCCGTCGAAAAAGGAAAACAGGAAGCTGGCTGAAGCTAAAGAACGCTACGAGGCCCTGCTTGAGGAAAAGCGGCACAACCCGTATTGCTCGCCCGCCATGGAACGGTCGATGGGCATCCTCACCGAACAGGTCATGGCACTGCAGCAGAAAGCCGCGCTCGCGCCACGGAACGGCGGAAAAAAAGTTTTCATCATCTCGCAGGCGGAGCGCATGCTCCCGGCGGCAGCCAACAAACTCCTCAAACTGCTCGAAGAACCTCCGGCGCATGTCCTGTTCCTCCTGGTCTCTTCCAAACCGGAAGCAGTGCTGCCGACCATCCGTTCACGTTGCCAGACCATCACGTTCAACCGGATACGGCCTGCAGAGCTGGAAACATGGATCACGCAGAGGGCTCCGGAGCTTGACCAGACTGACCGGCACTTCATCGCCGGGTTCTCACGGGGCAACCTCAGGACCGCAGTGGAGCTCATCGAAGCAAGGACGGCGGACGGCGGCACATCGAGCCTGGTACGGATGCGGGACCTCGCTGTGGATTACCTCAGGAACCTCCTGACCCCTTCACGCTTCCATGAAGCCATCGCCACGTGCGAAGAGTTCGGCAAAAGTTTCTCCCGGCCCGAACAGCTCATGTTTCTCGGCGCGCTGCTCCTGTTCTTCCAGGATGTGCTGCGGCGGGGGGTCAGCCCATCCTGCCCCGAGATCAACAATCCGGACATCGCCCTGGCAGTGGACCGTTTCGTGAAGGGCTTCCCGTCACGCGACCTCCTCCGGGCATCGTCATCCATCGAATCGGCGGTCCGTTCCGTGGAGCGCAATGCGGCAACCCTGCCGGTCATGGCAGGACTCACCATCGAATTGCGGCGGGTTCTGGAACGTCCCTGACTAACGCACCCCGCTCCCGGTCACCTGTCCGATCCAGCCAAGATATGCCGACAACCCTTCGGTGATGGGAAGCTGAACGATTTCCGGAGTGGTATACGGGTGGTTTTCCCGAATGCAGGCTTCAAGCTCTCCGTACCGCCGCACCGCCGTCTTGATGAACAGCAGGACCTCCTGCTCGCGATGCAGCGCCTCTTCCCACAGGAAAACGCTGCTGACGTCGGTCATCTGCACGCACGCCGCAAGCCGGTTTTCAACGATCATTCCCGCCAACCGCTCCGAACTTTCCCGATCGGGAAGCGTCGTCATGACCACGCAACAAGGCTCGTCCATATATCGCAGCGGTAAATGGTTCAGAGTTCAATAAGCTCTTTGGTGAACGACTGCAGGGGTTCGGCGCCCGCCGCGCCGAGCACGACCGTGTCCTCGATCCTGACGCCATAACGCCCTTCAAGATAAATGCCGGGTTCGATCGTGAATACCATGTTTTCACGAAGGGTTTCCGTTCCGGCAACGCCGATGCGTGGAGCCTCATGCACCTCAACCCCCACGCCATGGCCAAGACTGTGGCCGAACGCCTCACCATAGCCTTCGGCGGCAATGAATGCACGGACTTCGGCATCGAGTTCCCTGGCGATCATTCCCGCTCTGGCCGCTTCGAGACCGAGTTTCTGGGCTCGCCGGACAATCCCGTAGATACGCCGTGCCTCTTCAGGGACCTTGCCCAGTGCGACCGTCCGCGTCTGGTCGGATGCGTACCCGTCGACCACGCAGCCCATGTCGATGACGACCAGCGTCCCCGGCTGGAAACGGTTCCCCGTCGGTTTCGCGTGCGGCATGGCAGAACGCGGGCCACCGGCGACGATCGGGTCGAAGGCATCACGTTCCGCCCCGAGTTTGCGGTGGCGATAGGTGATTTCAGCGGCGATATCGATTTCGGTCACTTCCGGGGAGATCATCGGCACGACCTCCGCAAGCACGCGTTCGCTCAGAGCGGCGGCACGCCGCATGCAGTCAAGTTCCGCAAGATGCTTGAGCTGCCGGAACTCGTCAAAGAACATGCTGACAGGAACGAATTCCCGGCCACCGAGACCCGAAGCGAGCTGTTGCACATCCCGCCATGTGACGTGGTCTGCCTGGAGCGCCATGCGGCTGCCCAGCGTCAGGCCGCCTGAAGCAAGTTCCCTGGCAAGCCCTTCTTTCATGATCACGATGCCGATTCCTGAAGTCTCCTGCCTGACCTGCACCAGATACCGGAAATCGGTGAAAAGCACCGCCTTGCCCCCGGCAAGCAGCAGGAACGCGTTCGATCCGCTGAAACCCGTGAGCCAGCGTATGGTCGCAAGGTCGGTGACCAGGAGCGAATCCAGCGATGACGAGGCCATTTTTCTGTAAATGTCCCCAAGGAGGGAGACCCGGTGCGGGTGAAGAAGGTGTTCGAGCATATCGTGGCTGCTGAAGCATGATGAGGGTATCGTTAATGGTTTAATAGGACAGTTTTTAGTATTATCCAAATTCACGAAAACCGATCATTACGATTCAGACCCGCGACATGCAACAACAGGAACTGCTTCAGAAGCTGCTGGGAAAAGGAACCATTCCCGAGCAGGACATGGAATTCTGCATGAATTCCATCATGGAGGAACGCTTCACCCCTGCCGGCATAGGCGCCATCCTGGCGCTGCTCCAGCAACGGGGCATCACCTCCAGCGAAGCAATCGGCGCGTGGTCGGCAATCATGGACAAGGCGACCCCGATCCTGCTCTCCCCCGATGCGGTCGACACCTGCGGAACGGGAGGGGACCACACGGGAACCTTCAACATTTCAACGGTCGCCGCATTCATCGCCTGCGGCGCCGGAGTCCCGATAGCGAAGCACGGCAACCGCTCGGTCACCAGCAAATGCGGCAGCGCCGACGTCATGGAAATCCTGGGCTATGCGGTCGACCTGCCGCCGGAAGCCACGCGGCAGCAGTTCGAAGAAACCGGCTTCGCCTTCCTGTTCGCCCCGCTGTACCATCCGTCGATGAAGGCCGTGGCGCCTATCCGCAGGGAACTCGGTATCCGCACCATCTTCAACATGCTCGGCCCGCTCATCAACCCGGCCAGGGTCGGTCGGCAGCTGATCGGCGTCTTCGACCCCTCCATAATGGAACTGTATGCCGAAGTCCTCATGCGCGCCGGTTGCCGCCACACCATGATCGTGCATGGAGAAACGGGCACCGGCCTGGGCCTCGACGAACCGAGCGTCTGCGGTTCGACCGCAATGCTGGAACTGCACGACGGCACCATCACCCGGCACACCGTCGAGCCTGAGGATTTCGGGCTCGGCAGATGGACCCTTGAAGACCTCGAAGGAGGTGACAGCGAAGCAAACGCGCGCATCGTGCTGCAAGTCCTCGACGGCTCCTCATCGCAGGCCAAGATCGACGCGGCACTGTACGCCGCAGCGATAACCTGCTACATCTCCGGCATCGCCACCTGCATCGACGACGGCCTGAGCAAGGCGAAGGAGAGCCTGGAAAGCGGCTTCGCATCGGCCAAACTCCAGCGTATCATCGACGTCAACAGAACCCTGGCCGCGGCATGCAGGTAACCCGATTGACAATGGCCTTATTTTTTCTTCGGAAAAACACGTATAATTGATGTTTTCTCTCTATCCAGCCGAAGCGAGCATCAGTACATCATGAACGGAAGCGAAACGGTTACTCCCGAACTGCAGCAGACACTCGACGAGAAACTGCACCTGTCCGGCATCAGCCCGTCGCGTCGGCTTCTCATCGAGCAGGCGCTGAAAAATGTCAACCGCCCCGGGTTCCGGATAGAACCCGCTGCGATCGTGCCGCTCATGAAACCCGTGACCTGGTTCCCGCC
>CAZSXF010000019.1:0-26508 GCA_964611215.1 uncultured Chlorobiaceae bacterium | reverse complement strand
TTCTTTGAGTGGTCTGACCCCTCTTGAATTCCTTGCATTGCAACAAAATAGGCCGGAATCTCTACTTTTGGGTTGACCGATTAAGGGGCCATACGCAGTTGCGGGAATTCTTTAAATCTGGCGTTACCCACAAAGGGGTGAGTTCCTTTCGAGTTGCTGATTTATTCGTAATTTCGATATGGATGTGCTTAATAACGCTCAAAATGGCACTTTTTAACCGAAAATATCCTTATAATGAATAAGGTTGGTGAGTGGGAACTTGAGGAGTCTGGCTTTTTTAAAGATAAAATGAGCCAGTTTAGGAAAAAAAATGAGGATGTAGTTCTGTTAATTAGTGATAACCTTGACACATACTTTAAAACATTAAAAAAGGGGATTCATCCGCAGCAGATTTCAACTAAGTTTATTCATCGTGAGCCAGAGGGTGTTAAGGCAATTGACCAGTCGGGAAGTCGAAAAAAGCTGGGTATTGGCGGAAAACCAAAAGAAGGCAGGTTGTACGTGTTTCCTGATGTGGAATCCAAGAGGCTTTACTTGATTACGATAGGCGATAAAAAGTCACAATCTGCAGACTTGGCTGATTGCAAGGGATTTATAAAGGATTTGAAAAATCTGGAGAGTAGATAATGGGCGAAAAAAAAACATATAAGAGCGTCGGCGAAATGTTCGCCAACTACGCCACTCCCGAAGACTCGAAGGCTTTTAACAAAATGATTACGTCGAGAAAGCTCTCAAAGCTGTTGTTCTCGATGCGTTGTAAAGCAGGTCTTACACAAGCAGAGCTGGCCCAAAAATCTGGCATGACACAGAGCAAAATTTCCAAGATAGAGCATTCCTCTGATAGGGATTTATCAATGGGGGATATTTTGGATTTCTGCAGCGCCTTGAATTTTACTGTCAATGTGGGGGTTATGCCATCAAAGATGAGCCTTCCAAGCATGGTTAAATATCATTGGTTTGAGATTCAGAGGCTTTTGAACAGGATTTGTCAGTTGAGCGACGGTGATGAAGTGATGGAAAAAGAGGCGAAGGCTTTTACTTTTGAAGCAGCTTTCAATATCTCTAATGGATTGATGGCGTGTTTGGATAAGTTCGTGCCTAAGCAAGAGGAGGGGGAGCCTCTCAATGTATTAGCTCCATCTGAATATCGTCTGGCTCCTTGTGAATGTCAGGAATGACGAGCGTTTTATCGTAAAAGGCCTCGAATAATATGCCAGGAAAAACTTGCCCCGGGTTGTCCCCGGGGCTTTTTTGTTGCTCTCTTGTTGTTGGTGTGAGTTCTTGTTTTGGCTAAGTGTATTAAATATAGCAGATTAGGTCTTTGCTATGACATTCCACCAGAGCAGTGAAATGGACCCCGGTTTTTAGACAGTGATTTAAGTTGGTAACTTGCTCAAAATCAAGGAGCAAGTATGAGTGAAAGGAAACGCAAGAGCTTCAGTGCTGACTTCAAGGCCAAGGTGGCTTTGGAAGCCATCCATGGCGTGAAAACCCTGAACGAGATTGCCCAGGAGTATGGTGTGCATCCGGTGCAGGTAAGCACGTGGAAAAAGGAACTTCAGGAGCAAGCCGCAACGCTGTTCGAGCAGAAACGCGGTCCGAAGCCGGCTGATCCGATCGAGGATCCTGAGAAGCTTTATTCCGAGATTGGTCGACTGAGGATGGAACTCGACTGGTTGAAAAAAAAGTCCGGAATATCCCGATGAAAGCGCGTCGCACATGGATCGGCGCTGAACATCCGATACCGATTGCCCGTCAATGCGACCTTGCCGGTACGAATCGCTCGACCTACTATCTGAAACCGACCATCCATCGGGTAGACGCTGAAGAGCTGAAACTGCTGGAGCTGATCGATCAGGAATTCACCCGACATCCGTTCTATGGCAGTCGGAGGATGCTGCACTACCTGAGAAATCAAGGTTATCGGATCAACAGGAAACGTGTTCAACGCTTGATGCTCAAGCTCGGCCTTGCCGGCATCATGGCCAATCCGAAAACCAGCGATCCGCATCCGGAACACAAGGTGTTTCCGTATCTGTTACGTGGCGTTCAGGTGAGCCGACCAAACCAGGTCTGGAGTGCCGACATCACGTACTGCAGATTACCTCGGGGCTTCATGTACCTGGTGGCCATTGTTGACTGGTATTCCCGAAAGGTCCATGCATGGCGACGAGCACCATGGACAGTGCGTTTTGTGTTTTATGCCTGCAGGAAGCTTTCGGCAAATATGGAACACCGGAGATCTTCAATACGGATCAGGGCTCACAGTTCACCAGCGAGGCTTTCGTCGGTGCTGTCAGGCAATATCCCGACATCCGCATCAGCATGGATGGACGAGGCCGGGCGCTGGACAACGTGTTCGTCGAACGGCTGTGGCGCAGCCTCAAGCACGAAGACCTGTATCTGAAAGGCTACTCGTCAGGTGCTGAGTTGCACCAGGGATTGCGGGAGTATTTCCAGTTTTACAACGCTGAGCGCTTGCATCAGTCATTGAGCTATCGGACGCCTGATGACGTCTATGCTTCGGCAACCGGTGGCGGAGCGATGATCGTTGAGAAATTCGTTGAATTGGGGCAGCGCCATTCCGCTGCATGAACCGTGAGTTACTAACTTAAATTCGCTCGTTTTTTGTCTATTGAGACGGGTCCACTTCAGGGGTTACTTTGCTGATTGACGGCGAGCATGCAGAAGCGGTGCGCCGCATCGGTGAGGACGGGCAGGACCTGCTCAGGGCTGATGCCTGAGCTGTCGATGCCTGCGGAGAGCTCCCGGTTAAGCTGCCGGAATTCCTCTTCGAGCTCGGGGCGCATCCGGTGAGCTGCAACGTTCGCGGCAGCCTGCACCTGGACTCGGCTGATTGCCAGGGCGGCAAGTGCACCGTTCATGATCACCGTAGTGTCATGGTCGAGGTGCCTGGCGTTGAGCAGGAGGTGGAGCACCCGGAAGCGGGTGCGGTTCCTGCACCGCTCCAGCGAGCGCGGGGAATTGACGGTCGCCATGGTGTCAAGGTCCCTGACGATCGCGACGAGGATCGAGTGCAGCCTGACGGCGGGGTTCATCGGCACCAGGTAGAGGAACGAGAGCATCGCCAGGGCAATGCCGCCGACGGATGCGGCGCCAGAAACGACATAGGAGTAGTTGCCTGGTTGTGTCGGCATGCCCGGCTGCATCACGATCATGAAGAACATCATGGCGTCGTGCGCGCTCAACGCGATTTTTCGGTGGGTCTTGGCGATCGAGCCGCAGAGGAGCAGCGGCGCGAGCACGCTCAGGTGCATGAACGGCGTGCTGTCTGCCGGCAGAATGAGGGTGCGGCAGGCCATGGCGAGCACGGCGCCGATCGAGGCTCCGGTCAGCACCTGCATGAGCAGGACGGCCGGTTTGTCCCTCGTCGAGAAGATGCTGATCATGATCGAGGTGGCGATCATCATGGCCGGTCCGTATTGCCAGCCGCTCCAGTGCCAGATGAGCCCGACCGAGCCGACGCCGAGGGTGGTGCGGAGCACGGCTTTGGCCGCCGCCGCCCAGTCGTGCGTGCGGATCATGGCTTTGGTCGTAACGACCTCCCGTGACGGCCGTGATGCTGCTGCGCTGGCTTCGATGACCGGCAGGAGCGAGCCGAACAGGTCGTTCAGCGAGGTTGCCAGCAGGGGGAAGCATGCCTGGGCCTGGGCGACGATCGCCTCCGGGTCGATCTTCGCGGGTCGGTCGGGGCGGTGCCGATCCAGTTCCTGTGCAAGCTGCTTGAGCTGGCGAGTCGTTTCGAGGCATGCCGTTTTGTCCATTTCGGGGCCGATCTGCAGCCGGTGTTCCAGCAGCACGCCGGTTTCGAGCGACGAAAGCAGGTCGACGATCAGGTTTTCGACCTGGAGCTTGCGGCGCTTGAGGTCGAGCGTCCCGGCCCAGGCGGCGTCAATGCCGTATTCGATATCGGCCAGTTCGTTCATGATGTCGTTTCTTGCCCGCTCGATGTTCCGCGCGCCGGCGCCCTGCAGGATGTAGGCAAGCAGCCTGATGCTCGCCACCACGACGTTGCGAAGCCGCGTCTTGATTGTCTTGATGCCGTCCCGCGGCGCGAAGAACAGGGTCGCCACGGTTGAAATGACGATGCCGATGCCGATGCAGCCTATCCTGGCGACGATCAGTTCGCCAAGGTGCATCGGCTGGTTGTAGCCGGTCAGGGAGATGACGGCTGCAGTGAACCCTGCGACCATGACGCCGTAGGAACGGAAGCCGCCAAGCAGGTTGCCGATGGCGACGCATGCCGCGAGCCAGATGCAGAGCATGAGGGAGAGCGATCCGGGCGTCGTGGAGGTGACCAGGATGGTGATGCCGACGATGGAGCCGATCGTGGAGCCGAGGAGGCGGAATGCGCTTTTTTCCAGCAGCTGCCCTCGTGTCGGCTGGATGACCACCAGTGAGGTCATGGCGGCCCAGTAGGGGCTTTCGAGGCCGAGCGCCGCGGCGATGGAGAACGCAGTGATCGCCGCACCTGCAACGCGGAGCGCAAAAAGGGTGTCGGGCACCGAAATGAAGATGCGCCGGACAATGTTGTTGCGGGCCTGGTTCACTTGCCGGGCTGTGCGAAATTGCCGAGGTTCGATTCGAGTTCCCTGACGTACGTGGCAAGCCTGCCGATATCGTCGTCGGTAAAGTCTTCAAGCAGCCGCTGGTTGAGCGGTTCGATGGTGTCCTGTATCTTGAGGACGAATTCGTGACCCTCCGGGGTGAGCTTGAGGCGCTTCATGCGGCGGTCCGAAGCGTTTTCAGTCCTGACGATGAGCCCTTTTGCCGCGAGTTCGTCAAGGAGCCGTACCAGGGAAGGGTCTTCGATGCCGAGGGCTGCGGCCAGCTCTTTCTGGCAGATGCCGTTGCCAAGCCTGCTGAGGTAGAGCAGCGGCCTCCATGATGCATCGGTGAGTCCCTGGATGCGCAGGTTGGCGTCAAGGATTTTGCGCCACCGCCGGGTAAGGAGCGCAAGGCGGTACATCAGGTTGCTGCGGTCGATATCGTGCTGTTCCGGTGTGTTCATAATGAAAAAAGATAGTATCCTAACTATTGGTATACAAGCCGGGTGTTCATGAGCCATCCGCAGGCCTGCCGGAGAGGGCGGACAGGGTGGTTCGGGCGTGGCGGGACGTCGAAATTTTGTTTCCTGTTTAGGCTTGGGTTACTTAACTTTAACCGGAGTTTTCAATCACCTTAACCTGGACATTCGGTTGTCTTCCGGAGTATGAGCAACAAGTTCGATGTTAAGGAGAAGGCCAGGGACATTCTTGAAGAGACCCTTGATATGGAGGCCGTGGTGCTTCTCGGGAGGATTTCCGAGGAGATGCAGCTCATCTTCACCAGCAACCCTGCGCCATCCTTTGCCGATGCCGTTCGTATCGTGACCGACTATTTCGTCAGCGACTCCAGGTCTTCGGCATTCATCGAGGACTGGCTCCGCACGGCGCAGGAGCATAGCAGGTCACGGGGGGTCGATGAGGTCGACCTGCCCAGGGCGATGCTGTCCGACCTGGGCATTTTCAGGTTCATGTGGTTCCTGAAAGAGAAAGGGCTGACGGAAGAGCAGATCGATATTGTCCTGACCGGCGCCATCCAGCAGGCGACGGACCATCGGGACGCCTGACCGGGAGAGCCCCGCAGGGAACTACCGTGTATCGGATTGCCCCATCGGCAGGCGGCCGCAGTCCTGTGGCTCCGGTGCCTATGCCGGCGGCCGTTTCCCGTTTTGGTGAAGCGGCGAGAAGGTGACTGGTGTATCTTATTCAATTTCTGCCTGCGATGGTGCGGGCAAACATTAACCGATGTATTCATCATGAAAAAGACGAAGCTACTGCACGAGGGCAAGGCAAAGAAGGTCTGGCAGACCGATTCGCCGGACCTGATCATACAGGAGTTCAAGGACGACGCGACGGCTTTCAACAACAAGAAGCGCGGATCGATCGCCGACAAGGGCGTGACCAACAATGCCATTTCCTGCCGCCTGTTCACCATGCTCGGCGAGAAGGGCATCCCGACGCACCTGGTCGAGAAGCTCAACGACCGTGATATGCTCTGCAAGGGCCTTGAGATCATCAAGGTCGAGGTGGTGACCCGGAACATTGCCGCGGGCTCCCTGGTCCGTCGTTACGGTTTTGCCGAGGGCACCGTACTTGAAAAACCGATCATCGAACTCTACCTGAAGGATGATGACCTCGATGACCCGCTGATGAATGAGGACCATGCCGTTGCGCTGGGCCTTGCTTCATACGACGAAATCGCTGTCCTCAAGGATCTTGCCGGGCGCATCAACGAACTGCTCAAGCCCTGGTTTGCGGAACGGAAGCTGAAACTGGTTGACTTCAAGCTCGAATTCGGTCGGCATAAGGGCCAGATTCTGCTTGGCGATGAAATCAGCCCGGATACCTGCCGTTTCTGGGACGCCGAGACCGGCGAAAAGCTTGACAAGGACCGTTTCCGGCTTGACCTCGGTGGTGTCGAGGATGCCTATTCGGAAGTCAAGCGCCGCGTGCTTGAAGGGTAATCATCCATAATGGGGAACCGGCGCCGATGATCGACCACGTTATTGCCTGGCTGCAGCTTGCCGATCCGGCGCTGGTATACCTTATTCTGTTCCTTTCCGCATTTTTCGAGAATATCATTCCGCCCATTCCCGGCGATGTTCCCGTGGCCTTCGTCGGCTACCTGCTTGCATTCAGCAAGATCTCCTTTTTCTGGGCCCTGTTCTGGAGCACGACCGGCTCGGTCGGCGGTTTCATGACGGTGTTCCTGCTTGTCCGCTCGCTTGGTTCCCGTCTGTATGGCGACCAGTCCGCCGAGGTCTCCGGCCGGTTCGCGCAGTGGGTGCACCGGATGTTCCCCCCTGACGATATGGAGGCCGTCCGCCGGAAATATTCCCGCCATGGCTACGTGGCCGTCCTTGCCAACCGCTTTCTGATGGGGTCGAGGGCGCTGATTTCCGTTGTCAGCGGCCTGTTGCACCTCAATGCGTTTTCCGTATTCCTGGCCGCACTGACCAGTGCCGCGCTCTGGAACACCCTGCTGCTGTACGGCGGCTACGTGCTCGGCAGGAACTGGGAGGGGATCGGGGCCTATCTGGCAATCTACAGCGTTCCGGTGACGCTCCTTTTCGCCGGGTTCCTCGTCTGGTCGTTCGGCAGGCAGATCGCAAGGCGAAAGCGGGGCGACTGAAATCCATGCTTGGTATTTAGGGCATGCCCTTGTAACTTAGACCGTTTCATTCCTACACCACCATCAAACCCATCAAGAGGTTCGCCGACAGCATTATGGCAAAACATCTGAAGCCCTATCCGCCGGAGAGAAAAGGGGAGCGCGTGCAGCTCTCGACCATCGATGAGCTCCGGGATATGGCCCGGCAGGTCCGCCGGGATATTATCCGCATGCTCGTGAAATCCAGTTCCGGACATACCGGCGGTTCGCTTGGCATGGCCGATGTGTTCACCGCCCTGTACTTCAGGGTGCTTCAGCATGATCCATCCCATTTCCGTGAGCCGCAGTATGCAGATATGCTGTTCCTTTCCAACGGCCATATCGCCCCGGTGTGGTACAGCGTGCTCGCACGTTCGGGCTATTTCCCGCACGAAGAGCTGAACACCCTGCGCCAGATCGACTCCTACCTGCAGGGCCATCCGACCTGTGAAGCCGGCTTGCCGGGTATCCGGATCGCTTCCGGTTCCCTCGGTCAGGGGCTTTCTTCGGCGGTCGGTGCAGCGCTCGGTTTGCGTATGGACGGCAAAAAAGGCGATGTGTTCTGCCTCATGGGTGACGGGGAGTGCCAGGAAGGCCAGGTCTGGGAGGCAGCCATGAGCGCCGCTCATTACCGCCTCGGCAACCTGATCGGTATCATCGACTACAACAATCAGCAGATTGACGGCGAAGTCTGCGACGTGATGGGCATCGAACCGTTTGCCGACAAGTGGCGCGCATTCGGCTGGGATGTGGTGTGCTGTGACGGCAACGACATCGAGCATTTCATCGAGACGCTTGACGGCGTCAGGAGCGACAGCGCGCGCGTCAGGCCGACCGTCGTTCTTGCAACCACCATCATGGGCAAGGGCGTGCCCTTCTTTGAAGGCACCATGCCGGACAAGAGCAACTGGCATGGGAAAGCTCCGTCGAAGGCTGATGGTGAAAAAGCGCTTGAGATACTTGGCGAGACCGTCTACGGGGATTTCTGAGACCCGTGCAGGTTCAGGCGGGAAAATACCGGGGCAGGAAGATCCGGCACCTGCCCTCGCGTGACATACGTCCCTGCAGCAGCAGGGTGAAGAAGTCACTGTTCGATACGATCAGTGCACGGATGGATTTTGACGGGCTTGAGGTGCTTGACCTGTTTGCGGGGTTTGGCAACCTTGGCTTCGAGGCGTTGAGCCGAGGCGCCCGCAGCGCATGTTTCGTCGATCTCGGACGGCAGGCGCTGGAGACCGTCAAGGCGACTGCTGCCGATCTCGGCGTATCGGGGCAGTGCCGTTTCGTGCAGTCGGATGCGACCGCTTTCCTGAAGCGGGAGGCCGGTACGTACGATCTGGTGTTCTGCGACCCCCCATATCGCTGGGAGGATTACGGGGCGCTGGTTGGTCCCATCGTCTCCTCGCTGCTTGCCGAGGACGGCCTGCTCCTGGTCGAGCATCATGCGAGCCATGATTTTTCCGCCTTTCCAGGTTACCTGTTCCATAAGGATTACGGGACCACGAGGGTCACTTTTTTCACCCGAGCCACCGACAAACCATGATTCACAAGGCAATCTATCCCGGCACGTTCGACCCGTTCACCAATGGGCACCTTGACGTGCTTGAACGCGCCTTGAACATTTTTGATCAGGTCGATGTCGTCATGGCCGAAAACAGCGCGAAAAGCACGCTGTTTTCCGTCGAGGAGCGGCTGGGCATGATCCGCGAGGTGGTCAAGATCTTTCCGAACGTCAAGGTGGATGTCCTGCATGGCAGGCTGCTGGCCGATTACGCCCACCAGGCCGGTGCGCGTGCGATCGTCAGGGGCGTTCGGCAGGTCAAGGATTTCGAATATGAGTTTCAGATGTCCCTGCTCAACCGTCACCTCTATCCCGAGGTGACGACGGTGTTTCTCATGCCGAACGTCAAATACACCTACGTGGCCTCCTCGATCATCCGGGAGGTGGCCCTGCTCGGCGGTGACGTCAGCAAATTTGTCCATCCGTTCGTGCGGAGGATGCTGAAGAAGAAGTTCGCCGTGATGAAACAGAAGTGAATTATAACCGATAACACTCCAATAACCATTCATAGAACGATGAGCGCAGTAAGCACAGACAAGTATCTGAGCCAGCGGGTCCTGAGCATGCAGGAATCCCAGACACTCAAAATTACCGGACTTGCCAAGAAGATGAAAGCTGAAGGCAAGGATATCGTCAGCCTTTCGGCTGGCGAGCCCGATTTTCCGACCCCGGACAATGTCTGCCAGGCAGGCATTGACGCCATCAAGGCCGGCTTTACCAGATATACCGCCAATTCCGGCATCCCGGAACTCAAGAAAGCCATCGTGCAGCGGCTTGCCCGCGTCAACGGCGTCGAGTTCGAAGAGAATGAAATCATCGTCAGCAACGGCGGCAAGCAGACGCTGGCCAACGCGTTCCTTGCACTCTGCCAGGAGGGGGATGAGGTGATCATTCCGGCACCCTACTGGGTCAGCTTCCCTGAAATGGTCCGCCTCGCCGGCGGCACCCCGGTGATTGTGAACACCACGATCGAGGCGGGCTACAAGCTCACCCCGGAGCAGCTTGCCGCGGCGATTACGCCCAAGACCAAGCTGCTGGTGCTCAACTCGCCATCCAACCCGACCGGTGCGGTTTACAACGAGAGCGAGGTCCGCGCGCTGATGCAGGTGATCGAGGGCAAGGAGATTTTCGTCATCTCCGACGAGATGTACGACATGATCTGCTACGGCGGCGTCCGTCCGTTCTCGCCGGCCCGCATCGCCTCCATGAAGCCCTGGGTGATCGTTTCCAACGGCACCTCGAAAAGCTATTCGATGACCGGCTGGAGGATCGGCTACCTTGCCGCCCCGCGCTGGATCATCGCCGCATGCGACAAGATCCAGTCGCAGACCACCTCGAACGCCAATGCCATTGCGCAGAAGGCCGCCGTCGCAGCCCTGACCGGCGACCAGTCGATCGTCGAGGAGCGCCGTGCCGAATTCGAAAAGCGCCGTGACTTCATGTATCGCGAGCTGAACAGCATTCCCGGCATCAAGACCACGCTTCCCGACGGCGCCTTCTACATTTTCCCCTCGATCAAGGGACTTCTGGGTAAAAGCTTTGGCGGCAGGGTCATGAACAACTCCGGCGATGTCGCCGAATACCTGCTGACGGAGCATTACCTGGCTACGGTGCCCGGCGACGCTTTCGGTGCGCCTGAAAACCTGCGGCTTTCGTATGCAGCGTCGATCGAGGAGCTTGCCGAGGCGATCAGCCGTTTCCGCAAGGCGTTCCAGTAACCCTTGCCCATGCTGGAGGTTCGCCGAAGCCGGGCTTACACCCGCTGGTTCGGATGGTACTCCCGCCGTCAGTTCCGGCGCCATTTTCACTCCCTGAGGGTGCAGATGCCGCCGGAACTGACGGGCATGGATCTGTCGGTTCCGGTTATTTTCTACGGTAACCACGCCTACTGGTGGGATGGTTTCTGGTCGCAACTCTGCGCGGAGATCTTTTTCCATCAGAATCTCTTCATCATGATCGAGCAGAAACAGCTCGAAAAACACCGCTTTTTCACCCGTCTCGGGGCCTTTTCCATCGATCGCGATCACCCCAGGAGCGCGATCCGTACGCTCGATTACGCAGCGGCATGCCTGACGGCGCCCTCTGACCGGCAGCAAGCGCTCTGGATATTCCCCCAGGGACGGATCGAGCATGTCGATAAACGACCGATCCTCTTTTTCCGGGGAACCGCCGGCATCGCCGAACGCGTTCTGAAAAGCGGGGGAATGCTCTATCTTGTTTCAGTTGTCAGCCGCATTGAATATCTTGAGGACCAGAAACCTGAGATGCTTTTGTCGTTCGGCTCCCCCCGGCTGCTCACGGGCCAGGACAGGGGGCAGCTTGACAGGCTGACCGGGTTCATGCAGGCCGAGACCGCATCACGCCTTGACGCGCTCAGGCAGCTGGTCATCGAACGGCGCCTGGAGGGGTTCGAAACGGTGCTCAGGGGGTCGGCATCAATCAATATTCGTCTCGAACGCATTGGCGCGCTGCTTCGGGCCATGGTGGGCCAGAAGGGATTGCAGCAGCGCTGAATGGGTGTTGTGTTTTTGCAGCTTCTTATTTTGTAAGAAGATAACTCTTTCGCTCCCGATCTTTCCCTGTTCTCCGGGGTTGTTCGGGAAAAGGACATGATGACATGAGTACGGTTATTTGCAGTTGCCTGCTTGGTGAAAGTGCCAAGGTACGGCTGAAACTTTCGAAGATCCTTCATGATCAGGTAACCGATTTTTACGGAGACAATCCGGAGGAAACCGGTGATGCGGTCTGTGAGGTCGAGATGAAGGGGTGCCGCCGTGAGTTTTTCGCCAACCCGACCGGTGAGCTGCTTGGCATCGGCCAGCCGGTGATTCTTGAGGCGGACGGGGGATTTGATTTCGGCGTGGTCTATTCGACCGGAAGCATCGCCCGCAAGAAACTGTCGCTCAAGAGCCCGAACGTCAACCTGTCGGCGATTCTCAGACCTGCCGACGAGAACGACGTCAAGGCGTTCACCGATATCCAGGAGCGGGAACCCGAAATCAGGGAGGCATGCCAGAACCGCATCGAGCGCCACAGCCTCGACATGAAGCTGGTCGACATCGACCTCCGTCTTGACCAGCAGAAGCTTTCCGTCTACTACACCGCCACCCATCGCGTTGATTTCCGCGGGCTGGTCCGTGATCTTGCCAGCGAGTTCAAGGCGCGCATTCAGATGGTCCAGATCACGACCAGGGAGGAAGCCCGGCGTGCCAATGCCCAGGGCCCCTGCGGGTGCATGCTGTGCTGTTCAAGCTGGATGCAGAAGATCCATGCCAATCCGTTTGCCGAAAAGCCCCAGTATATCGAGGGGCAGAACGGCGATGCGCACTCGTTCAACACGATCGGGCTGTGCAACCGCCCGAAATGTTGCCTTGGCTTCTCGAAGGGGGGGCGCAAGGAGCATCCCTGCCGCCTCGGCAACGGCCATCAGGGCGGCCAGGGCTGGCCTGCCGTCGGGGTCGTCATGTCCACGAGGGATGGCAATGCGGTCGTCGACAGCGTCGATCCGCAAAAAAAGAGCATCTGGATCCGTTATGAGGAAAGTGGCCAGAAACGGCGCCTTTCGCTTGACCAGTATCTCGTGCTCACCGGCAAAAAACCGGCAGGCGCACCACGGAAACCTGAAGCCTGAAATGGGGTGGCGGCCGGTGCCGCTGCCAGCAACTTTTCATTATCTGTTCGCCTCCACATGTCGAAAAATTTCAAGAGAACACTCGTTACTTCCGCGCTTCCCTATGCCAACGGCCCGGTGCATCTCGGCCATCTCGCCGGGGTCTACCTGCCTGCCGATATTTTTGTCCGCTTCAGGCGGCTGCAGGGTGATGATGTCATCCATATCGGCGGTTCCGACGAACACGGGGTGCCGATTACCATCACCGCGGATCGCGAAGGCATTACACCGCAGGATGTCGTCGACCGCTATCATGCAATGAACGCCGAGGCTTTCCGGAAGTGCAACATCTCGTTTGACTATTATGGCCGCACCAGTTCGAAGCGGCACCATGAAACCGCCCGGGAATTTTTCAGCGACATCGAAGGCAAGGGTATCTTCGTCAGGAAGACCGAAAAGCTTTTTTATGACGCCAAGGCTGGGCGGTTCCTCTCCGACCGTTATGTCACCGGGACCTGCCCGGTCTGCAAGAGCCCCGGCGCCAACGGCGACCAGTGCGAGCAGTGCGGTTCCCATTTGAGCCCGACCGAACTGATCGATCCGAAAAGCAAGCTCTCGGACGCAAGCCCCGAACTGCGTGAAACCCTGCACTGGTATTTCCCGCTCGGCCGGTTCCAGCAGCAGCTTGAAGCCTACGTCGACGCGCATGCGGAGACCTGGCGGCCGAATGTGGTCAATTATGCCAAAACCTGGCTGAACCAGGGTCTTGCCGATCGTGCGATTACCCGCGATCTTTCCTGGGGGATTCCGTTGCCGCTCGACGACGAGGCGGCTCGTGGCAAGGTGCTCTACGTGTGGTTCGATGCCGTGCTCGGCTACATCTCCTTCACCAGGTCCTGGGCGGAGTTGCAGGGCGAACCGGAACGCTGGCGGCGGTACTGGCAGGATCCGGAGAGCCGCATCGTGCACTTCATCGGCAAGGATAATGTGGTGTTCCACACCCTGATGTTCCCGGCTATCCTGATGGCATGGAACGAAGGTCGGCAGGATGGGCGTTATGAACTGCCGGACAACGTGCCGGCTTCGGAATTCATGAATTTCGAGGGGCGCAAGTTCTCGAAATCCCGCAACTATGCGATCTACCTTGGCGAGTTTCTCGACCGTTTCCCGGCCGATACGCTGCGCTACAGCATTGCGATGAACTATCCGGAAAACAAGGACTCCGACTTCAGCTGGGCCGATTTCCAGAATCGCACCAACGGTGAGCTTGCCGATACCCTCGGCAACTTCATCAAGCGTTCGGTCGATTTCACCAACTCGCGTTTTGGGGGGCAGGTGCCCTGCGACATGACGGAGGATGCCTGGCATTCGCTGGGCATTGACTGGAGCGCAAGCCTGCAGAAGATCTCGGATGCCTATGACGGGTTCCATTTCCGGGAAGCCACGACGCTGACCATGGAGGTTGCCCGTTTCGCCAATCGTTTCCTGACCGAAGCGGAGCCGTGGAAGACGATCAAGGTCGACCGGGAGGCTGCCGCCCGCACCATGGCCGCATCCCTGAACCTGTGCCATGCCTTGTCGCTGCTGTTCTACCCGATTATTCCGGAGACCTGCGAACGCATCCATGCCATGCTCGGCTTCGAGGAGCCGATCGGCAGCCTCGCGGCGCCTGGCAAGCCTCTCTGGCAGGGTATTCTCCATCCGGCTCTTGCCGGCGGACACCGCCTCCAGGGTACTTCGGAGATCCTGTTCCGGAAAATCGAGCAGAAGGACCTCGAACCCGAACTGGAAAAGATTGCACGTCTTCTGGCGGAAGCCGAGGCGCGTGAGGCTGCGACCAGTCAGGCGAAGACGACCTTCAAGGAGGAGATCGATTTTGACGATTTCCAGAAGGTTGATCTCCGTGTTGCCAGGGTTCTGTCGTGCGAAAAGGTCAGGAAGTCGACAAAGCTGCTGAAAATGCAGTTGCAGGTTGGTTCCGAAACCCGGCAGGTCCTCTCGGGCATCGCCGAGCATTACCAGCCGGAAGAGATGGTCGGCAAGCAGGTCATGCTGGTCGCGAACCTCGCCGAACGCACCATCAGGGGTGAGGTTTCCCAGGGGATGATTCTTGCCGTCGAAGGGGAAGGTGGCCGGTTGCTGCTCATCGAACCCCAGGGTTCCGGCATCGTCGGGAATTCTGTGCAATAATTGTTTGTTATGATCGAGGAAAGTTGTACATTGAATTACTCAACACCGTGGGGTGGAGCAATTGGTAGCTCGTCGGGCTCATAACCCGAAGGTTGCAGGTTCAAGTCCTGTCCCCACCACCAGAAAAAGACCGTGCCATGTTGTGCGGTCTTTTTATTTTTGCCTCTTCCGCGTCATTCCCCGTTTTCCACGCTTTTCATCTCCTTCCGGTTCCACGGTAATCACGGAAACGCTATCTTTAGTCTCGGCGAAGCTGTGCTTCAAAAAATCCCTAATTTCGGCTGACACCATGAACGGATCATTCCGGGCAGTCACGTTGCTGCTGTCGCTCATCTTTTTTTGCCAGGTTCCCGCTTCTGCGGAATTCCGCTATGGCATCGACATGATTGCCTCCGGCAGCGGCCCGTGTGCCTGCAAGATCATGAAGGGCAAGCGGGTCGGGCTCATCACCAACGAGGCGGCGGTGAGCCGTGAGGGGGAGCCCTCCTGGAAAGCCTTGCGCAGACGGGGGATCGATCTCCGTTTCGTCATGGCTCCTGAACATGGTTTTTCGCTGGCTGCGCCTGCCGGGCGGAAAGTCGGGGATACGAGTATCGGCGATTCTCTGCGGGTCTATTCGCTGTACGGCGACCGGAAGTCGCCTTCACCCGAACTCCTCCGGCAGGTCGACGTGCTGGCTTTTGACCTGCAGGATGTCGGAACCCGTTGCTACACCTACCTGTCGACCATGAAGCTGGCAATGGAGGCTTGTGACAAGGCCGGTATCGGGTTCGTGCTCTTTGACCGTCCCGATCCGGTCGCTCCGCTCGGGACCGGCGGGTTTGTGCTTGAACCCGGCAATGAGTCGTTCGTCGGCGCAGCGGGATTGCCGATGCTGCACGGCATGACCCTCGGGGAAATCGCCATGTGGCTCCAGAAGAGCCGGTATCCCAACCTGTCGCTGCAGGTGGTCAGAATGCGGGACTACGACCGGAAGAAGTTTGCCGACGAGATCGACGGTTTCAGGTTTCATGCGCCCTCGCCGAACATTGTCGACCTTGATACCGCAATCATCTACCCGGCGACGGTCATGCTGGAAGCGACCGATGTGAGTGAAGGGCGGGGAACGGCGGCGCCGTTTCATCTGATCGGGGCACCGTTCATCAATGCCGAAGCCCTCAGGTCGACGCTCAGCCTTTATGCGTTGCCGGGCCTGGAAATTACGGCGGCCTCGTTTACTCCGAAAGATGGCAAGTATGCCGGGCGCCTCTGCCACGGTGTCCGGTTCCGGGTGACCGACCGCAAGGTGTTCGATCCCTTCCGTACCTCGACGGTGCTGCTGGTCAGCCTCCAGAAGCTTTATGCCCGCCAGCTCGGCCTGGACCGGCATGCCGCGTTTTTTGACCAGCTTGCCGGGACGCCGAAGTACCGGGCCATGATTGTCCGTCAGGCATCGATCGGCGAGATCCTGCGTACGGCACATGCGTCGGTCAGCGCCTTTGAGGCGTCATGGCCGGACCGGTTGCTGTACAAGTAGCTGGGAGGTCGTTCGGAAGAGGGGGGCGTCACCCGGGCAGGTTGCCGCGCATCGCGCGCTCAGCCGGGCATTTTCTCCTTTCCGGGGCTGTTCACGGGCGTTTTTTTCGGCCTGCCCCGCCGTTTCGGGGCCGGTTCTTCTACGGGTTCAGCCGCTTCAGGGGTGTCGTTGTCATCGACGCCGGTCTCTTCGACGATTTCCGTGAAATGCTCTTCGGGAAAGACATCGTCGTTGAGCAGTTCGAGATCGTCGTCGCCGAGCTCATCGGCCGGTTCGAACGGCTGTGCCTGTGCTTTCGCCCGCTGGGCCCGTTTGCCCTTGATGGCGGGTTCCACGAGGGTCATGACCTCGTTGATGGAGGAAAAGATGTAGAGCTGCTTGTCGAGGTTGGTGAGCTTGAGGAGGTCTTTGATCTGCTGGCACAGCGAAACGAAGATGGCGAGGCCTTCTGACTGGTTTGCAAGCTGGTGGGCGAGCAGCATCGAACTGATTCCGGAAGAGTCGATTGCCTTGACCTGTGAAAAATCGATGATCAGGTTCCTGCTTTTTTCCCTGCTGACCAGCTGGTCGATCGTTTCCCTGAACAAGTCGGCATGCCGTACATCGAAAACAGGCTCTTCAATCTTGAGAATGGTGAGTTCCTTTCTGGTTGCTACGGAGTGTTTCATAGGCGATACTGCTTGTTGAAACCTTGGTCTGCGACGAACCTTCGTCGATGCTGAAGAACCTGGGGATCATGGGCCTGCAATCCTGATTGAAAAGGATGGGCGATCGTATGCCTCTGCTTTTTCCGGGTGCCGATATGAATCCATCGCACATCATCGCCTGCGGTCGCCGGTCAATCTGCGGCTGAGGGAACCTGCAAGCCTGGCGAACCCGGTTTCATCCAGTGGGGAAGCCACCCACTCAACATTAAGCCTATTTTTGAAAAAAGTCAACTGGCGTTTTGCATAATTGCGGGTGTGCTGTGCCACCAGCGATATGGCCGTCGCCTGGTCGAACCGGCCTTCGAAATGCTCGAAGAGTTCGCGATAGCCAACGGTGCGGAGGGCGTTGAGCTCTGCACTGCGGATTTGCGGTCCGTAACGTTCGAAGAGGCGTCGGCACTCTTCGACGAGCCCCGAGGCAACCATTGCCTCGGTTCTGCGGTCGATTTTCCCGTACAGGAGCTGGCGCGGCAGGTCGAGGCCGATGACGGTAAATTCCGGCCGCTGCGCCGTTGCTGCGGCCCGGCGTTTCAGGCCGGTGACCGTGCTTCCTGACGCTTCGATGATTTCAAGGCTCCGTATCAGGCGCTGCGTCTTTGTCTGGTCAAGGGTTGCCGCCTGTTCCGGGTCCAGCTTCGTGAGCCTCCGGAACAGGTGCCCGGCACCGAGTCGCTCAAGTTCTTCCTGCAGGCGTGCCCGTATTTCCGGGTCTGCGGGGGGCAGGTCTGAAAATCCCCTGAGCAGGCCTTCGAGGTAGAGTGTCGAACCGCCGGCGACGATGACGGGGATGCCGCGGGCCTGGAGGCTGGTTATCCTCGTGCACGCAGCGGCGGCGAAGTCGCCGGAACTGAACGGTTCACCGATCTCCTTTTCGTCGATGAAGTGGTGGCGGACGGCCTCAAGGAGGCCTCCGGGCGGCTTGGCGGTTCCGATATCCATGCCGCGGTAGATCTGCCGGGAATCCGCGGAAATGATCTCCGCGCCGGTTTCGGTTGCGATCCTGAAGGCCAGTTCGGATTTGCCGGAGGCTGTCGGGCCGAGGATGACCAGGACGGGCCGCTGGCTCATTGCTGCCCTTGCCGGTTGGCGAGGAAGGGCTGCAGGGCTGCGAATATCTTTGAGACAGGCAGACCGACGACGTTGTAGTAACAGCCTTCGATGCCACGGACGTAGCAGGCCATGATCGGGTCCTGGATGCCGTACGAGCCGGCTTTGTCGAAAGGTTTCATGGTGTCGATGTACCGGCGTATTTCAGCATCGGGTATCTGTTCGAAGGTGACGACGGTTCTGGCAAAGCCGGAAACGGTTCGTCCGCCATGGGTGACGGCAAAACCGGTGAGCACCTGGTGGCTTCGCCCCTGGAGCCGGGAAAGCATCGCAAACGCATCTGCGGCGTCACGCGGCTTGCCGAGCGGCATGTTGTCCAGGACGACCGTCGTATCGGCGGAGAGCAGCACCGTCGTTTCCGGTTCCGCCATGAGTGCCATGGCTGCCTGCGCCTTTCTGACGGCGATGCTGACGACATTCTCTTCCGGAGTCCGGCCGGGTTCGAAGGTTTCGTCGATCTCCACCGGACAGGTCCTGAAGGGGTAGCCGATCAGCCCCAGCAGCTCTTTTCTCCGTGGGGACTGCGATGCAAGCATGAGTATCGGTTGTCGTGGCATCGGCATCAGTCAAATGTTTTCCAGTTCCGCTGCGACAGGTCGCGGTAAATCATGAATGCCGCGAAGATTGCCGCGGCGTAATAGCAGATGGCGGCAATGGGTTCGCCGAAGATCAGTTTTCCGGTGCCGAACAGCGTGGTGTAGACCAGTACGATCCCGAAAAACCAGTCGGCGAAAAGCGCCGGGAATCCGGTGTCGCCCTTGACATCCGGGAGGTTTTTCGAAACAGGTTTCCAGAGAACGCCGCCCACGCGGGTGGTCCGGTAGAATGTTTCGAGGTGCCCCCGGTCGGTCGGCGGCGTGAGCCAGGTGACCAGGAGGGTGCAGGCGATCGTTATGGCGACGATGATGAAGAGCGTGTTGGGGAATGCCACATCCGTCCAGAGCGACAGGGCCGAGAAGGCGAGGATGGGCGTGATCATGGCGGTGATTTCGCTCCATGCGTTCAGCCGCCACCAGAACCAGCGCATGATGAGCACGAACCCGGTCCCCGCGCCGCACTGGATGATGAATTCCCATGCGCCGGTAATGCTCTGCAGGACGAAAAAGGTGATGTAGAGGGCGAAGAGCGCGGTCATGGCCGTTACCAGCCGGGAGACCATGACGTAGTGGGGCTCTTCGGCATCCGTTTTGACGAAGCGTTTGTAGAAATCGTTGATCAGGTAGCTGGTTCCCCAGTTGAGGTGGGTCGAGAGGGTCGACATGTAGGCGGCAAGGAAGGCGGCGATCAGCAGCCCCTTGAGGCCGGGGGGGAGCACGGCGTTCATGACGTGGACGAAGCCGTCCTCCTTCTGGGTGGCCGGCAGGTTCGGGAACATCACCAGGCTGACGAGGCCGACGACGATCCATGGCCACGGGCGGACGCAGTAGTGGGCGATGGTGAACCAGAGGGTTGCCAGGAGGGAATGTTTTTCGTCTTTGGCGCTCATCATCCGCTGGGCGACGTAGCCGCCGCCGCCCGGTTCCGCCCCCGGATACCATGACGACCACCACTGGATGAAGGCCATGGCGGCAAACGAGGCGAACGGCAGGGCGAAGGCCCCGCTTCTGGTGTTGTCGGGTATTGCCGAAGCGTTCCATCTGGGGAAGAAGTCGAACATCCAGGCTGGAAGGGCATGTTTCAGCCCCCCGGCGGCCTGGACGACCGGGGCGTGCGCGGCCAGCACAGCCAGGACGATGCAGCCTCCCATGGCGATGATGAACTGTACGGCATCGGTGATGGAGACGCCCCAGAGCCCCGACATGCCGGAATAGACGGCCGTGAAGATGACCAGGGCGACGATGCTCAGTTCCGGGCTCAGCCCCGGAATCATGATCCGGATGATCTTGTACATGGCAAGGTTCACCCAGCCGATGATGATGGCATTGATGAACAGACCGAAATAGAGCGCCTTGAAGCCGCGCAGGAAGGTCGCCGCCCTGCCGCTGTAACGGAGTTCGATGAATTCGAGGTCGGTCAGAATGTTGGCGCGTCGCCAGAGCCGGGCGAAAAAGAAGACCGTCAGCATGCCTCCGGAAACGAAGGTCCACCAGACCCAGTTGCCGGCGATGCCGTTACGGGCGACGAAGCCTGCTACGGCAAGCGGGGTATCGGCGGCGAAGGTCGTGGCGACCATGCCGGTGCCGGCGATCCACCAGGGCAGCTGCCGGCCGGAGAGAAAGAATTCTCCGGTGTTTTTCGACGCACGGGATGAGAAGTACAGGCCGACAGCGAGTGTCAGCAGGAGGTATCCGACGATGAACGCGAGATCGAGGATGGTCAGTTGCGGCATGGGTGTCTGTGGTTAGGTCCGTGCAGGCCCTTCGGGCCCCGGCGGCGCAGTGCCGACCGCCGGGAGCCTTGCGGCCGCTGCAGGTCAGTTGCCGATGCGGGAGAGGTCGAGGAAGCTGTTGTACCGGTCTTCGATTTCGAGCAGTTCAAGCTCCTGCAGGCGGTCGGGGCCGAACTGTTCGACGCAGAAGCTGGCCATGGCGCTGCCGTACAGCACGGCTTTACGGAGCTCGTTTTCGTTGATCTCGCCACAGCGCGAGAGGTGGCCGATGAAGCCGCCTGCGAAGGTGTCCCCAGCGCCGGTCGGATCGAAAATCGATTCAAGCGGGTAGGCCGGAGCGGCGAAGATGCCGTTGTCGGTGAAGAGCAGGGCGCCGTGTTCACCCTTTTTGATGATGAGGGTTTTCGGGCCCATGGAACGGATCATGCGGGCTGTCTTGACCAGATTCGGTTCGCCGCTGAGCAGCCGGGCCTCACTGTCGTTGACAATGAAGATATCGACCCGTTCGAGCACCTTGCGGAGCTCTTCCGGTTTGCCTTCGATCCAGAAGTTCATGGTGTCGCAGATGACCAGTTCCGGCTTGTTGATCTGGTCGAGCACTTTTGACTGCAGGACGGGGTCGATGTTGCCAAGGACGACGAACTGCGATTCACGGTACTGCTGCGGGATTCTCGGGTCGAATTCCGCGAAGACGTTGAGCTGGGTGTCGAGCGTGTCGCGGGTGTTCATGTCGTAGTGGTAGCGTCCCGCCCAGCGGAAGGTCTTGCCTTCGTCGACGACCTGGACGCCTTTGGTGTCGATGTTCCTTGAGTGGAGGAGGCCGAAATGCTCGTTGTTGAAATCAGAGCCCACCACGCCGACCATGCGGACGGGGTCGGTGAAGTAGCTGGCGGAAAGGGCGATGTAGGTCGATGAGCCGCCGAGGGTGTTGTCTGAGCGGCCGAAAGGCGTTTCGATATCATCGAACGCCATGGAGCCTACGACGAGAAGTGACATATTGGTGATGGTTTGGTGGTTGAATGGAAAACGGTTTTATGCGTCGGCCTGGCTTGGCAGTTCAAACAGGATGCACTGGCCGGGTTCGAAATCGATGGTCAGCCGGTGTTCCCTGATGCCGATGCTGCCTCCCGAGATGAGTTCTTCAAGTTCAAGGTCCTCGTGGTCGAACTCCATCGTGCCCGAGACAGGTTGCTGCAGGTTGCTGTTGCCGGCAAAAATAAGGGTTTTTCCACCGGATTTCCGCATCACCGCCAGGATTGCAGGATCGGAGATGTAGGGCTGGATGATCGAACCGGCGTCGCCGCAGCGGATCAGCTCCAGGTAGCGCTTCCTGATTTCGAGGATGCGGCCGATCTCCCCGCAGAGGGGTGGCAGGCCGTTGGCGCCGTTCCAGTCATAGCTCCCGGCGCTGAAGAGCGGCAGGGAGGCGGCGGGGAAGCGCTCGCGGTCCTCGTCGGTGAAATTCAGTCCGAGGTTGACCGGGCGCCATTCGCACAGTTCCATGCCGGAGTGAATGAAGGGCATTGCCGGCAGGATGGCGCCGAGGGTGAACAGGAAGAGCGCCCGGCGGCGTCCTTCAGGTTTTCCGGCAAGGTTGTGGCAGACCCTGGGCGTATTGTGGCTTTCACCGGTGGCGAAGAAGGGGATGGCGACGCCGCTGCGGTTGAGGAAGTTCAGCAGCCCCTTGATGTACTGGACGTCATGGATTACGAAGGGGAGCGAGCCGAAAACGGCGTCGAACCCCTCTTCCCTGAGCTTCGGGGAGGGATCGAAATTTTCATCCCAGAAACTGAAATCCGGCCGGGCGCGGCGGGCTTTCGAGACGATGTCGGCTTTGAGCGCCGCCGGAAGGGCGTGGCCCATGTCGATCATGGCGCCGTCGATGCCGAAGCGCTCCTGGAACCAGGGGATGATGCCGGAAACCGCTTCCCAGAGGGCGGTGTTCTGCATATCCGGAGTGTCCAGCGCTTCGTCGTACATCCTGATGGTGTTGTAGGCGATGTAGTTGAAGCGGGGATGGCGATGCATTTTCAGGTATGCGACGTCGGTCCATGGCGGCTGGCGGTCATCCGGAGGCCAGTCGGAGAACGCGCTGGCGACCACGCATGCGTTGCCTTCGGCATCGATGCCGATCGGGGCTCCGCCGTTTCGCTCGCTCACGGTTTCGGGCGCGGCCGTGAATCGGCTGCGGTAGGCGGCGTCAGGTTCGGGCAGTTCGCGGAGGTCGTGTTTGTCGACTTTTTCGTAAATTTCCGCAAGCGTTTCCCTGCTGAAGGCCGGTGGTCCGTATGGCGGCTGGTCGTTTCCCTGGCGCAGCCAGTAAAACCAGTCCGGATGTTCGAAGGCCCAGTCGCTGTCGACCGCAGCGGTTCGGAACACGAATTCGAGCACGACGCGCATGCCGAGGCAGTGGGCCGCTTCGATGAAGGCGGCGAACTGTACCTCGGTCGGCAGCCCGAGTGCCGGTTCACCAAGCATCGGATCCAGACGGCACGGGTTTTTGACGGCATAGGGTGAGCCGAGCGAGCCTTTGCGGTTCTGAACGCCGATGGTCGTCAGCGGCAGGAGATAGACGGTGTTGACGCCGAGCCGCCTGATGTACGGCAGCAGGGCGATCGATTTGAGCAGGGTGCCGGTTTCCCGGAACCCTGAATCCATCGATTCGGTCTGGATGGTGCCGTCGCCATTGTGGTCGAAGG
Source organism: uncultured Chlorobiaceae bacterium (assembly GCA_964611215.1). Lineage (GTDB taxonomy): Bacteria > Bacteroidota > Chlorobiia > Chlorobiales > Chlorobiaceae > Chlorobaculum. The sequence continues at coordinate 3,574 of CAZSXF010000019.1, read as the reverse complement.
CCGTGGCAAGCCTGACGAAGAGGTTGTAGACGACGGCATCGGCCGACCAGGAGGGCGCAGGAGCGGAAGGGTCAAGCCGTTGCTCGTGCGGGCTTGCCAGTATCCGGTCGACGATGTCGAGGTAATAGGTTGCGGGATCGACGAGGGTCGAACCGGCCGTCCCGCCGTTCCAAAGGTTCGGAACGGCATATCCGCCCGGGAGGGGTGTTGCGGCTCCGGAACCGAGGGATTCCCTGAGCATTTCGAGGTTGCGTGTCGTCAAGCTGCGTATCGGTTGGTCGGGAAAAAGGGATAAATAACCTGTTAAAATAACGAAGATAAGGCATTATCGCCAATCAGGGGCATATCAGTTGACAAAAGATGCAGCGGCGACGTCCCGGAACGTCAGGATCGATATCGAGTACGATGGTACTGAATTTTCAGGATGGCAGCGCCAGGCACGAGGAACCGTCACCGTGCAGGGGACGATCGAGGATGCCCTGGCAAGGCTCCTGCAGGAGGATATCCGGATCGACGGGGCCGGACGAACCGACCGGGGCGTGCATGCCCGAGGCCAGACGGCAAGTTTTTCGACGATGAACGTCACCATGCCGCCTGCGCGCCTGCTGCATGCCGCAAATGCGCTGCTTCCCGGCTCGATCCGGCTTACCTCGGCCAGGCTTGTGCCTCCTGAGTTCCACGCACGGTTCAGTGCCCTGTCACGCGAATACCGCTATTTCCTCGTCGAGCGGCAGTCGGCCATCGACAGCCGTTTTGCCGGTTGCAGCAGGAGGCGGGCGGATCTGCAGGCCATGGAGCGTCTTGCCGCGACCCTTCAGGGTACGCATGATTTCCGTTCCTTCTCGAAAGAGAGCGACGGACAGCACGGCACGGCATGTACGGTATTCTCCGCAAGGTGGTACCGGTACGGCCGGTTCCTGGTCTTTCAGGTCACGGCAAACCGCTTCCTGCGTTCGATGGTGCGCTATCTTGTTGCGGCCATGGTGGATGCCGGCACGGGGCGTATGCCTGAGGCCGAATTCGGCAATCTCCTGGCCGGGGGCGAGCGACCAAAGGGGCTGGTTCCCGCTTCGCCGTCCGGTCTTTTTCTCTGGAAGGTTCTCTATCCCTGAATGCCCCGTCCGGCATGCAAAAAGCTACAAGGTTTTGTATTAATCAGCTTCCATGGTTATGTTGAGGCTTGTTGCATGTCTTGTGAAGAACGCAGGGATGGTCACCGTATTTCCCTTGTTAAACTGGCCCGGCTTGTGAAGATTTCGTTACCCTTCAAACTTTCGTGTCTCGGCGTCGCACTCCTGATATCGGGATATTCGCCCGTGGCGTCTGGTGCCGAACCCGACAGCGCAAAGGTATCCGGTAACTCCGGCGTATCGGAGATACTCGACAGCCTGGTCACGGCGACCTATTTCCAGGACGATCGTTTCCAGCAGACGCCTCCCGCCGCCGGTAGTTATGCCTTTCCCAGCCAGTTTGTTCCCCAGTTCAGTGATTCGGTCTACGCCTCCAGGATTGCCGACCTTGCCAGAAAAAGCCGCTTCAAGCTGGTTTATAACGAGCATGTGAAGGGCTTTATCCGTGTCTATGCCGTCGACAAGCGCAAGATGGTCGCCAAGGTCCTCGGCCTGAGCAAGATCTACTTCCCGATATTCGAGGAGAAGCTTCGGGAGTACGATATCCCGACCGAAATGAAGTACCTGGCCGTCGTGGAATCCGCCCTCAACCCGACAGCGGTCTCCCATGCAGGTGCAAGGGGATTGTGGCAGTTCATGGGCGGTACGGGACGGATGTACGGCCTGCAGGCCTCTTCGTTCATCGAGGACCGCTATGATCCCTACAAGGCCACGGTAGCCGCCTGCGAGCACCTCCGGGACCTGTACGGCATGTTCGGCGACTGGTTCCTCGCCCTGGCTGCATACAATTCCGGTGCAGGAACCGTCAAGCGGGCCATCCGCCTTTCCGGCGGCGCCCACGACTACTGGCAGATATGGCCCTACCTGCCGCTGGAGACCCGCGGCTATGTTCCGGCCTTCATCGCGGTGACCTACGTGATGAACTATTACCGCGAGCACAACATCAAACCGCTTGAGCCCGGTTCCCTGTATGTGGATACCGAGCGCGTGCCGGTCAGGAACGCCCTGACCTTCGAGCAGCTCCAGGCCACGATCGGCATGCCGGTCGAAGATCTCAAGTTCCTCAATCCGCAGTACAAGGTCGGGCTCGTTCCGACGCCGAACGCCGACGCCAACATGATTCGCCTGCCGAAGCAGTACGCGCAGGCCTTCTACCAGAAAGAGCAGCAGATTTACGCCTACCGGTCGGAGCTGGCAGAGGAGCGCGAGCGCCTGTACGCCATGGTCCGTGACCGTGACCGTCAGGACAACGCCGTCATCTCTTCGGGAGGCAAGAAGGTCCATGTCCTCCGCAAGGGCGAGACGCTCGTTTCGGTGGCGCACAAGTATCGTGTTTCCGTCAGTCAGCTGATCGCCATGAACAACCTGAAGAACGGCAAGGTCAAACCTGGCCAGCATCTGGTGATTCTCTCGACCGGCGGCGGTTCCCGAGAGTCTTCCCGTTCGATCTCCCCGTCGCGGCCGGCAAAAGGCGGCAAGGCTGTTCGGGGCGCAAAGGCCGGCAGGTCGGGCAAAGCCCTGAAAGGCAAGGCTGGCGCGTCGAAGAGCTCGATTTCGAAAAAAGGGGCCAAGAAGGAGGCTCCGTCGAAAGCGCGCAAATCCGGAACTTCATCGCACAAGCACCGGGGGCGCTGACCGTGTATCCCGAATCCCGCCGGACATGCCTGTACGCAACCCCTTCCACAACGCCCAATTCATGTCGCTGACCTCATTTCCATCCACCGTCCGGGGGCGTTGTGAAATCGTTTCTTGTTCTTCTTCTTGTCCTGTTTTTTGTTATCTTTGCAATTCAATTTCTTACGCACCAGCAGAGTTTCTTTAACCACCTATCAAAGGGAACAACAACAACGTATGCGTAATATCATTTTCACCGGAAAGGGCGGCGTCGGCAAAACCTCGGTTGCTGCCGCAACGGCGCTCAGGGCTGCGGATATGGGTTTCAAGACCCTCATCATGTCTACCGACCCTGCGCACAGCCTCGGTGACTCGCTCGATGTCGAGCTGGGTCCTTCCCCGGTCAAGGTCACGGAAAATCTCTGGGGCCAGGAAGTCAGCGTTTTCGGCGACCTCAACCTGAACTGGGACGTTGTCCGGGAGCACTTCGCGCACCTGATGGCTTCCCGCGGAATCGAAGGCGTTTACGCCGAAGAGATGGGCGTCCTGCCTGGTATGGAGGAGCTTTTCTCACTTTCGTACATCAAGCGTTACAACGAAGAGCAGAAGGATTTCGACCTGCTGGTGGTCGACTGTGCTCCGACCGGCGAGACGCTGCGGTTGCTCTCCCTTCCCGAGACCTTCGGCTGGTTCATCAAGTTCATCCGCAACGTCGAGAAGTACATGGTCAAGCCGGTTATCCGCCCGCTTTCCAAAAAGGTCAAGAAGCTTGACGACTTCGTCGCCCCGGAAGAGGTGTACGAGAAGGTCGACAACCTCTTTTCTTCGAC
>CAZSXF010000018.1:0-27087 GCA_964611215.1 uncultured Chlorobiaceae bacterium | reverse complement strand
GCTCCTCTACCAGTTCGGCAACGATCCGGTCACCATCTGAACGGTTGCCCGGAAACGGCTATCCGACCACACACAAAACGAGGGTACGGTCGCCTGCGGGCGGCACTGTACCCTCCCCGGCTTCAGGGAAGCGCCATCCCCAGGCGCCCTCTGGCCGAATACCCACGACACCATCCCCTCCCGTAACACGCTGCGACCGTTGTTTCGGCATCCCTGTGCGCCCTGCCCACCCCGGCATCCGCAACGGGCAGCAATGACACAGCGGCCTACCGCATTCAGGGTATTTCCACGGTAGACACCGATGGATATCCATGCCGGAAGTGTTCTTTGCCTTCGTGTCCATCTCGGGACAGATCATCCATGCAACCACAAGATGCCACAATCATGCTGACCAGACATGCACCACGTTGTCGGTTCCGCACCGACGAAACCTGAATTCACCCGAATACCACGGCCGCCGCACCCCGTCAGGGATGGCAGGGCACGGCTCCGGCATGCCGGACAACGGCACGGAACAGATCAACTTCAGCAAAACAGAACCGGAACATGACCATGCATCATACTTTCAGATCAACCGCAGCAGGACTGGCAGCAGGCATCCTGCTGTTCACCGGCCTGGCTGCCACCGCGGCGGAGGCAGCCGTCTCCTCGAAGGTGAACCTCCTGAACGTCTCCTACGATCCGACCAGGGAACTCTACCAGAGCGAAAACGCGGCATTCTCCAGCTACTGGCTGAAAAAAACGGGCCAGAGCGTCACGATCAACCAGTCGCACGGCGGCTCAGGCAAGCAGGCCCGCGCCGTCATTGACGGCCTCGAAGCCGATGTCGTGACGCTTGCCCTCGCCTACGACATCGACGCCATCGCCGACAGCAGGCTCCTGGCGACCAACTGGCAGCAGCGGCTGCCCCAGAACAGTACCCCCTACACCTCGACCATCGTCTTCGTGGTCCGCAAAGGCAACCCGAAAGGGATCAGGAACTGGGACGACCTGGTCAGGCCCGGCGTCCAGGTCATCACGCCGAACCCGAAAACCTCCGGAGGCGCAAGATGGAACTACCTGGCCGCATGGGGCTACAAGCAGAAGCAGACCGGATCGCCGCAAAAAGCCAGGGCCTTCGTCAGGGCACTATACAAAAACGTGCCGGTTCTCGACACCGGCGCCCGGGGCTCCACGCTTACCTTCAGCCAGCGCGGTCTCGGTGACGTCCTGATCGCCTGGGAAAACGAGGCGCACCTGATTCTCAAGGAGTTCGGTTCCGACAAGTTCGAGATCATCGCCCCTCCGGTCAGCATCCTTGCCGAACCACCGGTCGCCGTCGTCGACAGGAATGTCGCGAAGCATGGCACGAAAAAAGTTGCCGAGGCCTACCTGAACTTCCTGTACACCCCGCAGGCTCAGGAGATCATCGCCAGAAACTACTACCGCCCGCGGAATGCCGCCATTGCGAAAAAATATGCCGCATACTTCCCCGGCATCCGGCTCTTCACCGTCAAGGATCTCTTCGGCAGCTGGCGACAGGCTCAGAAGACCCATTTCAACGACGGCGGCGTCTTTGACCAGATCTCGGCACCGTAAACGTCACCTGCCGATCCATCAAGTTCAACAATCCGCCGGGAAAGCGGGAGGACAATGCCTCCCGCTTTCCCGGCGGGCTTTCATCCGGATGCATGCCATGCCGCTCTTCAGCCAGAACAGACGCCATATCCTGCCGGGATTCGGCCTTTCGATGGGCTATACGGTTTTCTACCTCTCCGCCATCGTCCTCATACCCCTCGGCACGCTGATGCTCGGGACGGTGAAGATGGAACCGCATGCCTTCATCGCAACCGTCACCTCCCCGAGAGTCCTTGCCGCTTACCGGCTGAGCATCTCGACGGCCGCATATGCCGCCCTGCTCAATGCATTCGCCGGATTCACGACCGCATGGACGCTCGTCCGTTACCGGTTTGCCGGGCGCAAGGTGCTTGACGCGCTTGTGGACCTGCCATTCGCCCTGCCGACTGCCGTGGCCGGCATCTGCTTCGCCACGCTCTATTCACCTGTCGGCTGGATTGGCCAGGCGCTCTCCGGCACCGGCATCCAGCTCATCAACAACCCGCCGGGCATCGTCATCGCCCTGATTTTCATCGGCTTCCCGTTTGTGGTGCGCACCATCCAGCCCGTTCTTGCGGAACTCGAACCGGAAATCGAGGAAGCTGCCCAGAGCCTTGGCGCAACACGCTGGCAGACATTCCGGAAAATCCTGTTTCCGCATCTTTTCCCGGCCCTCCTGACCGGCGTCACCCTTTCGTTCGCCAGGGCGCTCGGCGAATACGGTTCGGTCATCTTCATCGCGGGAAACCTGCCATACAAAACCGAGATCGCGCCGCTGATGATCATGAGCAAACTCGACCAGTTCGATTACGACGGGGCATCGGCTGTCGCCTTCGTGCTCCTGATCGTCTCGTTCGGCATGCTGCTCGTGCTCAACGGCATCCAGCGCTGGCAGCAGCAACAGCATCAGTAACCGTAACCATTTCCCGACATGCAGCGAAGCAACCCGCCCTCAGGAACTCCCGATCGGAAACAGGCAAGGCGCAACGACCCTGTTATCGTGCAGCTCATCCTGATCTTCCTGACCTGCGCCTTTTTTGCGGCCTTCATCTTCCTGCCCCTCGGGCTCGTCTTCGCCCAGGCGCTGGAAAAGGGCTTCGGGCTCTATCTCGACGCCATTTCCGAACCATACGCGCTCGCCGCCGTCAGGCTGACCCTGGTGACCGCAGCCATCGTCGTGCCGCTGAACGCGGTGTTCGGCGTCATGGCCGCATGGGCGATCACCAAATTCTCCTTCAGGGGCAAAACGCTCCTGGTCAGCCTGCTCGACCTGCCGTTCGCCGTCTCGCCCGTCATCGCAGGCCTCATCTTCGTCCTGCTCGCAGGAAGCAGGACGCCTTTCGGTTCCTGGCTCGACGAGCACGGCATCAAGATCATCTTCTCGACGCCGGGCATCATTATCGCCACCCTGTTCGTCACCTTCCCGTTTGTCGCCAGGGAGCTCATTCCGCTCATGGAGGCACAGGGGCGAGACGAGGAGGAAGCCGCCATCACCCTCGGCGCGAAAGGCTGGCAGGCATTCCGGATCGTCACCCTGCCCAACATCCGTTGGGGACTGCTCTACGGCATGATCCTCTGTGCCGCACGTTCCATCGGTGAATTCGGTGCGGTCTCCGTGGTCTCCGGCCACATCAGGGGCATGACCAACACCATCCCGCTGCACGTCGAAATCCTGTACAGCGAATACAACTACACGGCATCGTTCGCCGTCGCTTCGATCCTCGTCTTCCTGGCGCTGACGACCATCGTGGCGAAGGCATTGCTTGAAAAACTTGCCGACATCAACCAACACTCCCTCTCCTGAGTACCATGAGCATCCAGATCAAGAACATCACCAAAAGGTTTCCCGGCTTCACCGCCCTCGACGACATCAGCCTGCAGGTCGCAACCGGTGAACTGGTCGCCCTGCTCGGCCCATCGGGATGCGGCAAAACCACGCTGCTGCGCATTATCGCAGGTCTGGAAAGCCCGGACTCCGGCAGCATCATCCTTGAAAACAGGGACACGACGAACCTGCAGCCCCGGGAAAAAAACGTCGGGTTCGTCTTCCAGCACTACGCCCTGTTCCGCCGCCTGAACGTGTTCGACAACGTCGCTTTCGGGCTCAGGGTCATGCCTGGCAGGCATCGGCCGACAAAAAGTGAAATCCGGGAGCGCGTGGGCTCCCTGCTGCACCTGGTGCAGATGGACTGGGCAACCAGGCGCTACCCCTCGCAGCTCTCCGGCGGCCAGCGGCAGCGTGTCGCGCTTGCCCGGGCGCTGGCAGTGAACCCGAAAGTCCTGCTGCTCGACGAACCGTTTTCCGCCCTTGACGCGAAAGTGCGGCAGGAACTTCGCCGATGGCTCAGAAAACTGCATGACGACATCCATGTCACCAGCATCTTTGTCACCCACGACCAGGAAGAGGCGCTCGAACTGGCCGACCGGATCGTGGTGATCAACAAGGGCAGGATCGAGCAGGTCGGAACGCCCCAGGAGGTATACGACCATCCGGCCAACGCCTTCGTCTACAACTTTCTCGGCAATGTCAACGTCTTTCACGGCAGGGTCCGGGACGGCAAGGTCCTCGTCGGCGACAAGCTCATCGAGACAGCGCAGGGCAATGGACATCTGCATGGCGCCCGTGATGGCCACGCGTTTGTCAGGCCGCACGAAATCGGCATCAGCAGAATCAGGAGCAGCGAAAACAATCTGACGGGCGTTATCCGCGATATCCGGCTGATGGGCAGCCAGATCGGCCTCGAACTCGAAAGCCCGGGACTGGACAAGCTGATCGAGGCTGAAATACCGAGGGAGACGTGGCGGAACCTGCAACTTGCGAAAGGCGACGAAGTCTTCATCACCCTCGACCGTGTCAAGGTGTTCACGGAGAACTACGAAATCTGAACGCACCCGACATGCCGGCGCAATGGCGTTGCGCCATACAGGTCAGATCTGGAAATCGCTGATGATATCGCGTGACTGGAGCAGGTGGGCGATGCGGTCGATGGCGTCGAAAAGGTCGCTCACGGCATCGAGCTGCAGGTCGGGAACCGTGCTGCAGAAGTCGTTCCTGCCGATATTCACCACCAGGATTTCGCTGGGCTCATTCAACTGCCGGAGCGCCGCGATATCGAAATCATCGGCATCGTCGACGACGGTGATAAATATCTGACCGGCATCGGTCATGATCCGGGCCAGCTCCCCGATCCTCCGGAGACGTTCCTCCCCGTTACCGGCATCCGCACGGAGGTCCGCCTCAAGGCCGTGCTCGATAGCCGCCATCCCGAGATAATAGGTACTGCAGCCGTTCCTGAACAGGGTGGTTTCCAGCTCACGGGCAAGCACTCGCTTGCCGGTATGCGGGGGTCCGGTAACCACGATGAATTTCGCACGGTGCCGGTTGGCACGTTCACGATCCGCCGCAAGCACGTTGCCGGTCTCCCAGTGGCGCTCGCGTTCCCGGATATGCCGCTCCAGGAGGGTCTCGCCGCCCGAGAGGTTTTCAAGGACGATCCCGCCGCCGGCGATCTCGTAGTTGTCGACAATCACAAACCTGCCGGTCGCCTCGTTTTTTGCGGCAAGGTCGAACGCTATCGGACGCGTGGTTTCCAGAATGCACTCGCCGACGTCGCGGCTGTCGAGCTGTTGCTTGGTGCGGCTCAACTGCAGTTCGGAGGCGTCGAGCGTCCCGAGAATCCGTAAAAGCCTGACCGAAACACGGGCACTCCCCAGCTTGAGCTTGTACTCCTTTTCAGGAGACATCGGCGTCCGGCCCACCCAGAAGATGTTCGCCCTGAACCGCTGCCCCACTTCAGGCAGGGAAGCTGCGGCGTGAACCATCAATTCACCGGGCCTGATGTAGATCTGGGTCGAAAGGGTAAATCCCGTGGCCTGGCCGACCGAAACATCGGATTTCCGGGGCGTGTTGAAAGATTCGATCGATGCGATGGCAGAACGTTTGCCGGAAGGCAGGAACAGCACCTCATCGCCAACCGAAACGCTCCCGGCCTCGACCGTCCCGGCCACAATCCTGCGGTCGTCGCCGGACTGGGTGAACTTGTAGATATCCTGTACGGGAAGCCGGAACGGCTTGCCGCCCGGGGCCCCACCGCTGCTGAACAGGTCAAGCTGGCCAAGCACGGTCGGCCCCGAATACCAGGGCATCCTGGACGAAGCGTCCGCGATATTGTCACCTTCACGTGCACTGACCGGGATGAAGCTGACCGGTTCGACGTCGATCTGCCTGAGGTATGCGGAGTAGGTTTCCCGAAGTTCCTCGAACTTCGACTGCCGGTAACCGACCAGATCCATCTTGTTGACCAGCACGGTAACCTGCCTGACCCCGAGCATCGCCACCATGTGGCCATGCCGCTTCGAGTTTTCGCGAACGCCTTCGTTGGCGTCGATGACCAGAAGGGCAGCCTCGGCACGAGAGGCGCCGGTGATCATGTTTTTGAGGAACTCGATGTGGCCGGGAGCGTCGATGATGATGTAATCACGCAACGCGGTATGGAAAAAACAGCGGGCGGCATCGATCGTGATCCCCTGTGCCTGCTCGTCCTTGAGGGCGTCGAGCAGGAATGCGTATTCAAAAGGCTTGGAGTTGCGCCGGCAGGAGTCCCTGACCGCATCCAGCCGCCCTTCAGGCAGCGAACCGGTATCGACGAGGAGCCGCCCGATGACCGTACTCTTGCCGTGGTCCACATGACCAACGATCACGATGTTCATCCGTGAGCGTTCCACCCCGTTCCCTTTTCCCGTTGCACTCGTCATAGCATAACGTCCCTGGTCTGACACCTCGTTTTTGTTCCCTGAAAGAAGATAGGAGCTTCACATGTAACCGTCCCGCCGCAACGTCTCCAGACCGCCGTCCTCCTTGTCCTGGGCGCGGCCGGAACGTTCCGCGACACCGGCCAGGCTCCCCTCACGAAGCTCTTCGATGATCTCGGCGACCGTTCGGGAAGACGATTCGATCGGGTTGGTGCAGGGGGCGCAACCAAGCGAACGGTACCTGCGCCCGGAACCCTGGTTGAAATAGAGCGGCACGACAGGAATCGCTTCCCGTTCGATGTACTCCCAGATATTCAGCTCCGTCCAGTCGAGCAGGGGGTGGATCCGGACATGGGTTCCCGGTGCGAAATCGGTCTTGAACTGGTTCCAGAACTCGGGTGGCTGGTCGCCGACATCCCAGGAGTTGGCGCTGTCGCGGGGTGAAAAATAGCGCTCCTTCGAGCGGCTCCCCTCTTCGTCGGCACGAACTCCGACAATGACGCCGGTATACGGCTCATTGCCCTCGTCTCGCTCATAGCGACCGAGCTGGTGATTCAGCCGGTAACGGGGCCATTCCCCGGAAAGCGTCCGCTTCAGGGCTTCGCTCTTCAGGTGGCGGCAGCAGGTGATCCGGTCCGTGTTGCCATCCGGAAAGGTCTGCCGCGCATCGAGCGCCTCGCGGTTCTCGCCGTAGATCATGTTCAGGTTCCACTCCAGGGCGATACGGTCCCGATACGCGATCATCTCGGGAATCTTGTAGTGGGTATCGATATGGACGAGCGGAATCGGAACATGGCCAAAAAAAGCCTTCCTGGCCAGCCAGAGCAGGACGGTGCTGTCCTTGCCGATCGACCAGAGCATGCACAGGTTCCTGAATTCGCGATAGGCCTCACGAAGGATATAGACGCTCTGCGCTTCGAGACGTTCAAGATGGTTCATTGCGAAAAATTCGACGGTTACCGTTGACGATGCAGACCGCACTCGCGGTGCCCGGGGCTTTCCCACCACCAGCGGCCGGACCGGAGATCTTCGCCCGGTTCGACGGCCCTTGTGCAGGGGGCGCAGCCGATGCTCGGGTAGCCCCGGTCATGCAGGCGATTGTAGGGCACACCATGCTCCCGGATATACTCCCATACCCAGGCTTCACTCTTCCCGAAAAGCGGATTGACCTTGACCAGGCCAAAGCCCTCGTCCCATTCGACAACGCCGATTTCCGTCCTGGTGACGGACTGCTCCCGTCGCAGGCCGCAGATCCATGCGCCGAGTGATGCAAGCCGCTGCCGCAATGGTTCGATTTTCCGGACCCGGCAGCACGCCTTGCGCTTGTCGATGCTCTCGTAAAAAAGGTTTGCCCCCTGTTCCGTCACCAGCTGGCCAAGCGCGGCGGCATCCGGAAAGAGCACTTCGATGCGAATGCCGTAACGTCGGCGCGTTTCATCGAGCACCTCGTAGGTCTCCTGGGGAAGCCGTCCGGTGTCGAGGGTGAAAACCGGGACCGGCAGTCCCTCGCGATGCAGCAGATCGACGATGACCTGGTCTTCGGCTCCCAGGCTGGTCGAAAATGCAATACGCCCGGGCCCAAACGTCTCGACGGCACGCCGAAGCACTTCGGCCGGAGAGAGGTCCCGCCACGCCGCTTCCAGCATCACAGCAAGCTCTCTGCTCATGCCGCCGCCTCCGGGTTTCTGCCGGGACGGCCGCCTTTGCCGACAATGATGCGAACCGCATGCTCCAGGCGCTCGCTGCGGAAAATCCGGTGGCCGGCATCGTTGAGCGACTGAACGACCCGAATGAGCGATTCGCCTTCGTCGACGACGAGCGCCAGCAATTCACCTTCGTCGAGCGAAGCGATGACGGTTTTTGCCCGTACGGCGTTCACCGGGCACAGGACGCCCCTGAGGTCAAGGCTCTTGCCGATAGTCAGCTGCTCTTGCAAAGATATCCTCCCTGATGGTTTCGAGCCCGATCCGGTCGATGGTATGGCCGAACCGCTCCTTTTTCAATCCTTTTTCACGATAAACCGCAACAGCGGCTGCAATGAGCGCATGGAGCTCCCGCCGATCCTCGACGATCTTCTTGAGTACCGAGGCAAAACGGGGTTTCTTTCCCATGGTTCCGCCGATCAGCACCGTGTAGCCTTTCCTGCCCGCCACCCATGCACCTGCGGGACAGAGCGATGAACAGACCGCACAGTTAAGGCACTGCTCCTGAGTGACCTCATACCGGTAGGAGCGTTCATCTTCACGGCGGACGATCGCTCCTACCGGGCAGAAACTGGGGCAGAGCCCGCAGTCGAGGCAGAGCGCTTCCTCCCAGCGCGGCTCGATAGCACCACGGATGCCGATATCGTTCTCATTGGCCTTGGTGCAGTTGTTCGGGCAGCCGGTAACGGCGAATTTGAACTTCGACGGCATCTCCTGCTTGAAGTAGCGCGCATCCAGTTCACGGGCAAGCTCCTTGGTGTCGATAATGCCCCAACGGCAGGTCGAGGCACCGGGGCAGGCGACAATCACCCGCACGCGAGGACCGCAGGCCCCCATTTCGACACCCGCCTCGGCGAGCGCTGCACGCGCCTTTTCGAGGTTGTCCTTGTGGACATAGTGGATCTCGACGCCCTGACGGGCCGAAAGGTGCACGCTCCCCCGCCCGTACTGCACGGCCACCTCGGCAATGCGCACCAGCTGGCTGGCGTCGAGATCCCCGGCTACAGCCTTGAGGCGCATGACATACCAGTCTTCCTGCTTCTGGCGCATCATGCCCACGTTACCAAGTGCTGCGCTATCGAGATCGCTGTACGACATGATCGGTACTCCAGGTTGGCTGCCTCGTTCTGAAATGGAGGGAGGGAAGAGGACTCCCCTGCCCCGTTACGGCGGCGACGGCAAGATTCGAACTTGCGAGAACGATGGTTTTGCAGACCCCGGTTTAAGCCACTCACCCACGTCGCCGGAAAGGTTGCGCTTCCGGCAGGAGGCCCTGCGACGGAAGCACGGCAACAAATAACACTGCAACCGGGAGGTTCCGCAACCTGCTACCATGAAAATACCGCATATACGGTAGCCGCATCGCGGCGTACCGGCAGGTGAGGCTGGAGATCCGGTGACAAATCCTTACCTTTCCGGAAACCTCGACCGACAGGAAATCCTGCCCGGAACCGGAACCGTCCAGCCGGGCTCCCGAATCCCGCATTTTTATGTACCTTGCAGAGAACAGACAACGACAGCACGATGCATTTCGAAACACTTGCAATCCATGACGGGCGCACGCCCGACCCTGAGACCGGCGCGGTCTCCATACCGGTTTACCAGTCTTCGACCTTCGGCAGGCAGGGACTCGACCACCACCCGGACTATTTTTATTCCCGGATAGGCAACCCGACCAGGGCAGGTCTCGAAGCGACGCTCGCACTCCTGGAAAACGGACGGCACGGCCTGGCGTTCGCCTCCGGCGTGGCGGCAATCACCGCAGCCCTGCAGGTACTCAGGCCAGGAGACCACATCGTCGCCGGCGGCGACATCTATGGCGGAACCTATCGCATTTTCGAGCAGCTCATGCGGCCATGGGGTGTCGAAACCACCTATGCACCGGACGAATTGACCGAAAGCTATGCGGCATGCATCAGGCCGGAAACGAAGCTGATCTGGCTCGAAACCCCGTCCAACCCGCTGATGCAGCTCTCCGACATACGGGCGATCTCGACGCTTGCCCATGAACGCGGCATCATCACCGTCGTGGACAACACCTTCCTGAGTCCCTGCTTCCAGCGCCCGCTCGAACTCGGAGCTGATATCGTGGTGCACAGCACGACGAAATACCTCGGCGGGCACAGCGATGTCATCGGCGGCGCTGTGGTCACCTCTGACGACAGGCTCCACCGGGCCATAAAAGCATACCAGAGCACTGCAGGAGCCGTACCGGGCCCATGGGACTGCTGGCTGGTGCTTCGCGGCATCAAAACCCTGAAGGTACGGATGCGGGAGCACGAAGCGACCGCCATGCACCTGGCCAGGGTACTTCAGACCCACCCCGAGGTCACAAGGGTGCTCTACCCCGGCCTCCCCGACCATCCGCAGCACGAGATCGCAGAACGCCAGATGAGCGGATTCGGCGGCATGCTGACCATCGCCCTGAAAGGGGGCATGCCCGCCGTGGAAAAACTGGTTTCGGCCACCAGGCTGTTCGTTCTGGCCGACAGCCTCGGGGGAGTCGAATCACTGATCGCTTCACCGGCGAGGATGACGCTTGGCGCCCTTTCACCGGAAGAACGCGAACGACGCGGCTGTACCGACGATCTTGTCCGGATCTCCGTCGGCCTTGAAAACGCTGAAGACCTTGAAGCAGACCTTGTCAACGCACTTGCAACCATCCGAGCCTGAACCATGGGACCGTTCCTGAACATCACCAACACCATCGGCCGCACGCCGCTGGTTCGCCTGAACCGCCTCTCCGAAGGACTTGAAGCGACCATCCTCCTCAAACTCGAATTCTTCAATCCGCTGGGCAGCATCAAGGACCGCATCGGACGATCGATGATCGAAGCGGCAGAATACGACGGCAGGATCGGCCCGAAAACCCTCATCGTCGAGCCGACCAGCGGCAATACCGGCATCGCGCTGGCATTCGTCTGTGCGCAACGCGGCTACCGGCTGCTCCTGACGATGCCGGAAACCATGAGCATCGAACGTCGCAAGCTCCTCTGCTTCCTCGGCGCCGAACTGGTGCTCACGCCTGGCAACCTGGGCATGAAGGGGGCCATCGAAGCTGCAGAAGGCATTCTTGAAACGGAAAAAAACGCATTCATGCCCGCACAGTTCGACAACCCTGCCAACCCCAGGATCCATCAGGCGACGACCGGCCCGGAAATCTGGAACGACACCCAGGGTAACGTCGATTACGTCGTCGCGGGCGTCGGTACGGGCGGCACCATCACCGGCATCGCCCGCTTCATCAAACCGCTCAGACCATCCTGCAGGACAGTGGCCGTGGAACCGGCCGAATCCGCGATACTCTCCGGAGGAAGTGCCGGCCTGCACCTGATCCAGGGCATCGGAGCCGGGTTCGTCCCCTCCGTGCTCGATATGTCGGTCGTCGATGACGTCGTGCCGGTCACCAGCGCCGATGCCATCACCACGGCTCGCGAACTGGCGCTGCAGGAAGGCGTCCTGTGCGGCATCTCGTCAGGGGCGGCCGTCCGGGCTGCCATGGAAATCGCACGGCGGCCTGAGGCCAGAGGCAAGACCATTGTCGCGATCCTGCCCAGCACCGGTGAACGCTACCTCAGCACCGAGCTGTTCATGGACATCGATGTCTGAGCAGTACCCGCAGTAGTGCCGTATTTCCGGTATTTTTTCCTGCAAGGCCCTGCGGTATTGCCCTGAAGGTGTATATTGTGACCTGCTTTGAAAACCAACGTGCCCGACGACACACGAATGAACACGATCAGCATCACCCTGAACGGTGAACGACGCAAGGTCCCGGAAGGGACAAACATCGCCGACCTGCTGGAACTTGCCGGGACCGGCGACCGGAAGGTTGCCGTCGTGCTCAACGAAACCATCATCCGGCAGGCTGATCAGGCGACGACGCCCCTGGCCGAAAACGACCAGGTCGACGTGCTCGCCTTTGCCGGAGGCGGCTGAGCCGCCTTGCCGATGAAGCTACTGTTGTAACTATGGATATCCTGCCATTAGGCTCATTTGAACTGACCTCCCGCCTGATCCTCGGAACAGGCAAATTCAGCAGTACCAGAACCATGCTTGACGCCGTCGTGGCGTCGGGAGCCCGCATGGTGACGGTCGCCCTTCGCCGGTTCAACCGTGAACAGGCCGAAGACGACCTTTTCGGTCCGCTCTCGGAGATCGCCGGCATCACCCTGATGCCGAACACCTCCGGCGCCGCAACCGCCCGGGAGGCGGTACGGGCGGCGCACATCGCCCGGGAGCTCTCCGGCAGTCCGTTCATCAAGGTCGAAATCCATCCGAACCCGCACCACCTGATGCCGGACCCGATCGAAACGTACGAAGCCTGCAGGATACTTGCCGGCGAAGAGTTTCTGGTCATGCCCTACATCCCGGCGGACCCGGTGCTTGCCAAACGCCTCGAACAGGTCGGCTGCGCCTCGGTGATGCCGCTCGGCTCGGCCATCGGCAGCGGCCAGGGGCTTGCCACCGCGGAGATGCTGCGGATCATCGTCCGTGAAAGTTCCATACCGGTCATCGTCGATGCCGGGATCCGTACGCCATCCGAAGCCTGCGCAGCAATGGAAATGGGTTGTGACGCCGTTTTGGTCAACAGCGCCATCGCCGTAGCCGCCGATCCGACGGCAATGGCCTCGGCCTTCGCCGAGGCGGTCGAAGCCGGGCGACGGGCCCGCCTGGCAGGCATCATGCCGAAGTCCGGCAGTGCCGTCGCCACCAGTCCGCTCACCGCATTCCTCGCCCCCGGATCATGAATACCATGCCCAGCTGGCTGACAGACCGGACCCTTTCGGAAGAGATCGCCCCCCTCCTGAAGGTGACCGACGACGCTTCACTTGAAGGGCTTGCCGCCGAAGCGCAGGCGATCACGCGCCGCCGGTTCGGAAGGATCATCTCACTTTACGCCCCGCTCTACCTGTCGAACTTCTGCCCGAGCGGCTGCATCTACTGCGGCTTCGCATCCGACAGGAACTCCCCGCGGCGCAAACTGGAGGAGGATGAGATCACCCGTGAACTCGAAGCCATGAAACAGCTCGGCATCGGCGACGTATTGCTGCTGACCGGGGAACGAACAAAAGCGGTCGGGTATGATTACCTGCGCAAGGCTGTCGACCTTGCCGCCCGGATCATGCCGAGGGTCGCCGTCGAAGCCTTTCCGATGACGGTCGCCGAATACCACGGTCTGGCCGACTGCGGCTGCACGGCCATGACCATCTACCAGGAGACCTATGACCCGGAAATCTACGGGCAGCTCCATCGCTGGGGGCCGAAACGGGACTTCCTCGACCGGCTCGAAACACCTGAACGGGCGCTGGCAGGAGGCATCAGGAGCGTCGGCATCGGGGCCCTGCTCGGCCTTGCCGAACCCTATGGCGAAGCACTGTCGCTTGCACGCCACGCCCGTCACCTCTGCCGCACCTTCTGGAAAGCGGGAATTTCCGTCTCTTTCCCGCGTATCCGCCCACAACAGGGCGCCTTCCAGCCCCCGCACCCGGTCGACGACCGCTTCCTGGCCCGGATGATCTTCGCATTCAGGATCGCCATGCCGGACATCGACCTCGTCCTGTCGACCAGGGAGAGCCCACGGTTCCGGGACGGCATGGCCGGACTCGGCATCACCCGGATGAGCATCGCCAGCCGGACGACCGTCGGCGGCTACCGTGACGCTGCTCCGGAAAGCGGCACCCAGTTCGAAGTCTCCGACGACCGAAGCGCCGAAGCCTTCTGCAGCGCGCTCCGTGCCAGGCAGCTCGACCCGGTGTTCAAGAACTGGGACACCGCATTCAGCGACCCGATAAACACCATGGAGGAAGAATGTCACTGACCGGCCCGCAGTATGCACGCTACGCGCGCCATCTGGTACTGCCGGAAATCGGGGCTGCGGGCCAGGAACGCCTGCTTGCCGCCAGGGTGCTGGTCATCGGCGCAGGAGGGCTGGGATCACCGGCGGCATTCTACCTCGCCGCCGCCGGCGTGGGTACCATCGGCATCATGGACGGTGACTCGGTGGATCTTTCGAACCTGCAACGGCAGATCCTGCATACCACCGAGGCAGTCGGCACCGGCAAAACGGATTCAGCCGTGCGGAGACTCAGGGCGCTGGACCCCTCCATTGCCATCGAACCCTACCCGTTCCGTTTCGACGAACGCAACGCACCGGAAGTTCTGGGCGGCTACGACTTCGTCATCGACGCGACCGACAACTTCGATGCCAAGTTCTGCATTGCGCGAGCCTGCCATCATGCCGCCAAGCCCTGGTCGCATGCGGGAATCCGCAACTTCCACGGCCAGACGATGACCGTCCTGCCCGGCAGGAGCACCTGCTACGGCTGCATCTTCGACGAAGCCGACGCGCCGCGCGGAGCGACCCCGCAGGGCCCGCTCGGGGCACTTCCGGGCGTCATCGGCTCCATCCAGGCAATCGAGGCAATCAAGCACCTGCTCGGCATCGGTGAGCCGCTTGTCGACGCGATCCTCACCTTCGACGCACTCACCATGTCATTCCGGAAAGTCCAGGTACGGCGAAACCCGGCATGCGCGATCTGCGCGGGAGCGGAACCATCGAGAAAAGCAACCTGATGCGACACGCCAGCATGGAAAGCCCCACCGAAAAAACGGACGACACGCCGGAACCCGCCGACCGCCAGAGCCGCATGCCGGAAGGCATGGCAATCGTCACGGACAGGCTCACCAGAAGCTACGGCAGAAACCTCGCCGTCGACCGTCTCTCCATCACCGTCCCGGAGGGAACCATCTTCGGCCTGCTCGGGCCGAACGGTGCAGGCAAAAGCACCATCATCAAAATGCTGACGACGATCCTGCCGCCCTCCTCGGGCACCGCATTCGTGGCTGGGCACAGTATCACCGGCGACCCGGTCGGGGTACGGCGACGCATGGGCTACGTCTCGCAGATGCTCTCGGCCGACGGGGCGCTGACCGGCTATGAGAATCTCCTGCTTTTTTCCCGAATTTACGGCATCCCTGCCAGGGAACGGCGTCGAAGAATCGACGAAGCACTTGAGTTCATGGGGCTCGACGAAGCCGCAGGACGCCTGGTCGGAGGTTACTCCGGAGGCATGATCCGGCGGCTGGAAATCGCCCAGAGCATCCTGCACCACCCTGCCGTCATTTTCCTCGACGAGCCGACCATCGGCCTTGACCCGGTCGCCAGGCGACTTGTCTGGGACAAACTGTGCGAACTCAGGAGCGCCTTCCGCACCACCATCCTGCTGACGACACACGACATGGAGGAGGCTGACGTGCTCAGCGACCGCATCGCCATCCTGCAGGCAGGGCGGATTGCGGCTGAAGGGTTGCCGGAAGAGCTGAAACGGCAGGCGGCAACCGATTCGATGCACGACGTCTTCGTTTACTTCACCGCCAACGGAGGCGAACAGACAACAACCTACCGTGAAATCAACCGCACCAGAAGAACGGCACAACGGCTTGGCTGAAACCTCCGGCCCCGCAGGGTTCCTGCGGGTCATCGGCGCCGTCATCGCCGTCGAAATTTCCAAGCTTTCCCGCGACCCCAGCGAAATCCTCTCCCGTTCGGTGCAGCCTGCGCTCTGGCTGCTGGTATTCGGTCAGGTGTTCGGACGCCTGCATGCCGTCCCGACCGGCACGCTTGACTACTTCACGTTCCTCACGCCGGGCATCCTCGCCCAGAGCGTCCTGTTCATCGCGATATTCTACGGCATCAGCGTCATCTGGGAACGCGACCTCGGCATCCTGCAGAAGTTGCTGGCCAGCCCGGCGCAACGCAGCGCCCTGGTGGCAGGCAAGGCGTTTTCAGCAGGCATAAGGGCCCTGGCGCAGGCACTCATCGTCTACCTGCTCGCCGCGGCAATGCGCGTGCCGCTCAACCTCGCCCCCGCCTCGCTCGCGGGCGTCACGGTGGCAATCATACTCGGTGCTGCAACCTTCTCCACATTTTCCCTGCTCGTCGCCTGCGTGGTCAAGACCCGTGAACGCTTCATGGGTATCGGCCAGGTACTGACCATGCCGCTCTTCTTTGCCAGCAACGCAATCTACCCGATCGCCATCATGCCGGAATGGCTCAAGGTCGTCGCCCACCTCAACCCGCTGACCTACCAGGTCGACCTGCTCAGGGCACTCATGATCCAGGGAGGATACAGCACGTTCGGCATCACCACCGACCTCACGGTGCTCGCTGCGACCTTTGTCGGGCTGGTCGCCATAACGGCCGTACGCTACCCTTCGATCGTGCGGTAGGCTCCAGCGGAAACCTGGAGAACACCGCGCATTCGGAACCGGTAACGGGGTTGTTTCGGGAATGTCGTAAGGAGGGAAAACCGCACCGGTGCACGCAGCGTGGGAGCGCATGCACCGGTACCGCGGGAAACGTCAGATATTCAGGGCGCGACCGTCCGTTGCAAGGGCCGCTTCACGCAGCACTTCCGAAAGGCTCGGATGCGGGTGGCAGGTCCTGGCAACATCTTCGGCCGAAGCGCGGAACTCCATGGCCAGCGCAGCTTCCGCAATCAGGTCCGAAGCCTCGCTGCCAATGATGTGCACGCCAAGGACCTCGTCGGTTGAGGCGTCGACCAGCATCTTGACAAAACCGTCGACCTTGCCCAGGCCAAGCGCACGGCCGTTGGCGATAAAGGGGAACTTGCCCGCCTTGTAGGCCCGTCCCTCCGCCTTGAGCTGCTGCTCGGTCTTGCCGACCCAGGCAATCTCGGGAGAGGTGTAAATGACCCAGGGCATGCAGTTGTAATCGATATGGGGCTTCTGGCCCGCAATCTCCTCGGCGACCATCATGCCCTCGTCCTCAGCCTTGTGGGCAAGCATCGGGCCACGGACGACATCGCCGATGGCAAAGACTCCCGGCGCCGCAGTGGCGCACTGGGTGTTGACCGGAATGAAGCCTCGTTCGTCGGTCTTCAGGCCGATCGCTTCAAGGTTGAGCTTGTCTGTATTCGGAATGCGCCCGATCGAAACGATCATCTTGTCACATTCAAGCTTCTGGCCTGCCCCCTGGGCGTCGGTGTAACTGACCGTCACGCCGTTGCGGCCCTGTTTGACCTCGTCGATCCTGATGCCGAGCACGATGTTGATGCCCTGCTTCGGAAACAGCTTGCCGGCCTCCTTGGCGATGCTCTCGTCACTGGCAGCCAGAAAGGTCGGCATCGATTCGAGCACGGTGACTTCAGAGCCGAGACGGCGCCAGACCGAACCGAGTTCAAGCCCGATCACGCCGGCACCGATCACGCAGAGCTTCTTCGGGACCGACTCGAACTTCAAGCCGCCCTCGTTGTCGCAGATGGTGACATTGTCAACCTGGACATTGGGCAGGTGGCGAGCCTTGGAACCGGTCGCGATAATGACGTTGCCGGCGACGACCTCCTCATCTCCGGAAGCCGTGCTGATGCAGACCTGGTAGCCGTCCTCGGTGCGCCCGACAAAGGAACCGTGGCCCTTGAGCAGCGTAATGTGGTTCTTGCGGAACAGGAGCTTGATGCCCCCGGTCATGCGGGTCACGATATCGGCCTTGCGCCGGATCATCTGCGGCACATCCATCGTGACGTCCGATGCCGTGATGCCGTGTTCGGCATACTGGTTTTTGACCCGTTCGTAGGCTTCCGAAGAGGCGACCAGCGCCTTGAGCGGAATACAGCCCGCATTGAGGCAGGTACCGCCGAGACGGGGTTCACCGTCCGGGTCGTCATAGGATTTCGACTCGCAGCAGGCGACGCTGAAGCCGAGCTGTGCGGCGCGGATGGCGGCGATGTAACCGCCGGGACCTGCGCCGATAACAAGCACGTCGTATTTCTTGATCATGGTCTTTTCCAGGAATTTAGAGATCGAACAGCAACCTTGATGGATCTTCGATAGCCTCCTTCATGGCCACCAACCCCAGGACGGCCTCACGCCCGTCGATGATACGGTGGTCGTAAGAAAGGGCGAAATAGTTCATGGGACGGACGACGATCTGGCCGTTTTCAACGACAGCCCGTTCCTTGGTGGCATGGATGCCCAGAATGGCGGACTGCGGCGGGTTGATGATCGGCGTCGAAAGCATGGAGCCGAACGTTCCGCCGTTGGAAATGGAGAAGGTACCTCCCGTCAGCTCTTCCAGCGAAAGCTTGCCGGCCTTTGCCTTTTGCCCATAGTCGGCAATCTGCTTCTCGATGTCGGCGAAACTCATCTGGTCGACATTGCGCAACACCGGTACCACCAGGCCCCTGGGTGAACCGACGGCAATGCCGATATCGAAATAGCCGTGGTAGATGATGTCCGTACCGTCGACCGAGGCGTTCAGGACCGGGAACTTGCGAAGCGCATGAACGGCAGCCTTGACGAAAAACGACATGAAGCCGAGTTTGACGCCATGCTCCTTCTCGAATTTTTCCTTGTAGCGGTTGCGCAGATCGATAACCGCCT
Source organism: uncultured Chlorobiaceae bacterium (assembly GCA_964611215.1). Classification (GTDB taxonomy): domain Bacteria; phylum Bacteroidota; class Chlorobiia; order Chlorobiales; family Chlorobiaceae; genus Chlorobaculum. The sequence continues at coordinate 8,635 of CAZSXF010000018.1, read as the reverse complement.
GCATGTTCACCTCGTTGAAGGTGGTCAGGATGGCGTTGGTCTGCTGCGACTGCAAAAGCCTTTCGGCGATCCTGGCGCGAAGCCTGGACATCGGCACCCGCTCTTCAGGACGATCGTTGAGCAACGAGGTGTCCATGACCGCTTCGACGACGGGCATCGAGGGACGGACCGAGAACTCCGGCCCCATGGGCGTCCAGGATGGCGATGTGGCGACGGGGACCGGTGCCGGATGTGCCGGAACTGACGGTACGGCAGCCGGTACGGCCCCTCCGGAAAGGTTCGCGAGGACATCACCCTTGGTGATGCGGCCTCCACGACCGGTGCCGGGGATCGCCGCGGCGACAAGCTGGTTCTCCTCGATCATCTTCGTCGCCGAAGGCATGGTGACCGGCGCCTGGCCGGCTGCAAGCGGATAGGCTGATGGAGGTGCCTGTGGTGCGGGAGCGGGCGCAGGAACCTGCGGTGCCGGCGCGGGAGCTGCCTGAACCGGCGCAGATGCGGGCGGTGCGGCGACGGGCGCTGCCGGAGCAGGCGATGCGGAAGCGGCTGCCTGGGCAACCCCCTCCGTATCGATGGTCGCCACCGCCTGGCCGGCGACGACACTGTCGCCATCGCTGGCAGCTACAGAAGCGAGCACGCCAGCAGCGGGGGCGGGCACTTCGAAAACGACCTTGTCGGTCTCGATTTCAAAAAGCGTTTCATCCTTGACAACGGCGTCACCCGGCTGTTTCCGCCAGCCGAGCATGGTTGCCTCGGCGACTGATTCCGACAACGGGGGTATTGTGACTTCGACGATAGCCATACCAGATCCTTGGTGCCTTGATTTTAGATATTATTTGCAGATAGTACGTCCCTGAAACTTTCCGAAGGCCGTATCAAGCAGGGCCTTCTGCTGTTCGGTATGCTTGGTATAGTAACCGACAGCCGGAGAAGCCGATGCCGGTCGACCGGCGTAGCCGAGCTTCTGGCCCGGCTGCATGATCTCCAGGAAATACTGGAGCATGAAGAGCCAGTACCCCTGGTTCTGCGGCTCGTCCTGCACCCAGATGATCTCGGAGAGCTTCGGGAAACGGGCAAGTTCGGCACTGAGTGCCTCGGCCGGGAACGGGTAGAACTGCTCCATCCTGATGATCGGAACATCCTTCATGCCGTTATCCCTGCGACGGGCAATCAGGTCATAGTAGACCTTTCCCGAACACAATAGCGCACGGGTGACTTTTGCCGGCTTGACCGAATCGTCGCCGATAACCGTCTTGAAACTGCCCGAAGTCAGGTCTTCGAGCGGCGAAATGGCCTCCTTGTGCCGGAGCACCGACTTCGGGGTCAGGATCACCAGCGGCTTGCGGATCGTGCGGATCATCTGACGGCGCAGCAGGTGGAAGATCTGCGACGGGTTGGTCGGCTGGCAAACCTGGATATTGTCATCGACGCAAAGCTGCAGGAAGCGCTCCGGCCGTGCCGAGGAGTGCTCCGGCCCCTGGCCTTCGTAGCCGTGCGGCAGCATCATGACCAGGCCTGACGCAAGGCCCCACTTCACCTCAGCGGAGGTGATGAACTGGTCGATGACGACCTGCGCACCGTTGACGAAATCACCGAACTGGGCCTCCCAGATAACCAGCGTATTGGGCTCTGCAATCGAGTAGCCATACTCGAAGCCGAGCACGGACTCCTCGGAAAGCACCGAATCGATGACCGTGAAGTTTGCCTGGTTTTCGGCGATGTTCTGCAGCGGGATATAGGCGCCCATGTCCCAGCGCTCGCGGTTCTGGTCGTGCAGCACCGCATGACGGTGCGAAAAGGTGCCTCGGCCGGAATCCTGCCCGGTAATGCGTACGGCGTACCCGCTTGAAACCAGCGATGCGAATGCCAGATGCTCCCCCATACCCCAGTCGAGCGGTGCCGCCCCCTCGCCCATCTGCGCACGGTCGCGAACGACCTTCTCGACAAGCGGGTGCAGCTTCATGTTGAGCGGAATGGAGGTGATGCGTTCGGCAAGACGCTTGAGCTCCGCCGCCGGGACCCCGGTTTCCGCCTGGTCGGTCCATTCGCGGTTACGGAACGGCAGCCAGTCGACGGCATACTTGTTCTTGGCATTCGACAGCACCGGATCGACCGTATGCCGCCCGGCGTCCATCGCCTGCCGGTAATCCTTTATCAGGTTCTCGCCGAAGGTGTCGTCGATGACCCCCTGCACCTTCAGGCGCTCGGCATACAGCTTCCGGGTGCCCGGATGACGGGAAATCTTCTTGTACATCAGCGGCTGGGTGATCGACGGCGTATCCTGCTCGTTGTGGCCGTGCTTGCGGAAGCAGATGATGTCGATAGCCACGTCATGCCGGAAGGTCTGACGGTATTCGAGCGCCAGGCGGGTAGCGAGGATGACCGCTTCCGGGTCGTCACCGTTGACATGCAGCACCGGCGACTTGATAATCTTGACCGCATCGGTACAGTAGATCGAAGAGCGGGCATCGCGAGGGTCGGAGGTCGTGAAACCGATCTGGTTGTTGATGACGATGTGCACCGTGCCGCCCGTGCCGTAGCCTCGGGTCTGGGAAAGGTTCAGGGTCTCCATCACCACGCCCTGACCGGCAAAGGCCGCATCACCGTGCACGAGAATCGGCAGCACCTGATGGCCGTCCACGTCGCCGCGGTTCTCCTGGCGGGCCTTGACCGACCCTTCGACCACCGGATCGACGATCTCCAGATGCGACGGGTTGAATGCGAGCGAAAGGTTCACCGGGCCGTTCGGGGTCGAGACATCACTCGAAAAGCCGAGATGGTACTTGACGTCACCGGAAGGCAGCTCGTCGCCATGTTTGCCCTCGAATTCGGCGAACAGGTCTGCAGGACTCTTGCCGAGAATGTTGACCAGGACGTTCAGGCGGCCACGATGGGCCATGCCGATCACCACCTCTTCCACACCGTAGGAACGGGCGGACTGCACCAGTTCATCCAGTGCGGCGATGAAGCTCTCCCCGCCTTCGAGCGAAAAGCGCTTCTGGCCGACGTAGCGCGTATGCAGAAAGCGTTCGAACCCCTCGGCCGCAGTGAGCCGTTCGAGCAGGTGCTTCTTCTCGTCAACCGTGAAGTCCGGCTTGGAGCGGATGGACTCCAGCTTCTTCTGCCACCACCGCTTGCGGTTGCCGTCGGTAATGTACATGTACTCCACACCGATGGTGCCGCAATAGGTCTCACGGAGGTTCTGCAGCAGTTCGCGCAGGCTCATCGACTCCTTGCCGAATCCGGTGTCGCTGGCATTGAACACCGTATCCATGTCCGCATCGGTCAGGCCGTAAAAGGATGGCTCCAGATCGGGAAGCGACGGACGCTGGTGGCGCTTGAGCGGATCGAGATCGGCCCAGTGCGTGCCAAGCGAGCGGTAGGCGGCAATGAGCTTCTGTACCGCGACGCGCTTCCTGCCAAGCTCGGTATCGGCCCCGTAGGCGATCACCTGGCGGATAGGGCCGCTCTTGGCCCGTTCGGCAAACGAAGCCACCACCGGCGCATGGGCGACATCCCGGGCATCGCTGCCGTCGACGGCAGGCACATGCTGCATGGCGTCGAACCAGCTCCGCCAGTTGTCAGGAACCGAGGCCGGATCGTTCAGATAGGATTCGTAGAGTTCTTCGATGTATGGCGCATTGCCGCCGTAGAGGTACGAGTTTCGCTGAAACTGCGACATCATTGATGTGGTCACTGGGGCTTGCGGAATAGGGTTGAATCGGATTGCAAAAAAAGCGCATTCTGAAATGTAACAATCGTCAGGGCAATATCCTTACGCAACCGTCATTTCCAGGAATCGCCCGACGGTATTCATCGAGAACAGGTGCGTCCGCCTCGGGAAAATCATACTCCGACACCTGGCAGATATCGATCCAGCGGAGCTCGTCATGCTCCCGGGCTTCCGGAGTACCCGCCACCAGCCGGCACCGGAACGGCACGAGCCGGAGCGAAACGTCCGGGTAGTCATACTCGACCGGCGTAAGCCTGCCGACAATGTCGACCCTGACGCCAAGTTCCTCCTGCAGCTCCCGTTCAAGCGCTGCCTCGTGCGTCTCCCCCGCCTCGACCTTGCCGCCGGGAAACTCCCACTTCATCGCCAGATGCCGACCCGCGCCCCTCCGGGCGACAAGGAAACGGCCCTCATGTTCGATGATGGCGCACACTACGTCACCAATATGCCTGCCCATACGCTTCATGTTACGATTTAACCTCACATATCCCAGACCTCAATGACGTCGCTCCCATCGAGGTCAAGCAGGTTATCGCAGCAGACATAGTGATTCTGCGCCTCACGCAGCGCAAAGAAACGCGCTGCCGTGCCCGGATCGGCAAACCGGTACCTGAGCCCGATTGCAGGCTCCCCTTCAAGCGCGACGCCAAGGAATCCCGGTTGTCGGGAATACTCAATCCTGGCGATCCTGGCGATTTCCAGCAGGCGGGATCTCACACCGAACGACTGGCTCAGTTCCGGAACGAACCGTGAATGACGGCTATGAACGACGGGAAGCAATCAACAGGTACAGCAGGCAAAAGACGGAAAATCATCATATCCGCGGCAAAGAAGGTTCAGGATGGATGCAACCGGGGGTGTACTGCTGGGATACTGCTAAGGCAAAGATACGGAGTCTGCCGGCATGATGAAAGACCCTGACGCCGAAAAATCTCACCGATGGCCCCGCCACTTCCGGCAAAACGCCGGAAACACAGGTCAATCGTGCGCCAGCGGCACCCGGAGTTTTTGCATCCGATCAGTCGTGTACCATTCAGTATGTTGCATAGTTCACAAAAAACATGTACAATTTGTTACATGAATACAGTTTTTACCTATACACAGCCTGACGAACCAATGCGTGTTACCGCCAGCCAGCAGCTCCTCAACGAACTGGACAAGGCACTCCGATCCTATCCGAAAGGAGCCAGAATCCCCTGGATTGTCGTCAATCCGGAAATGTACGAAGCATTGACCTCGACAGACCGGCTCGTCAGGGAAGAACTGCCCCCCATACGCATCTCCCCGAAGCTTCTCGAAGCCAGGAACACCGCTGCAGGGTCTGCTGACCGGGCGCAGGAGGACCTCGTCATAGAAAAATACCGCATCGAGCTGGCTCCCGACGCACCCCAGGCGATACGCATTTTCAAGTCGAGCATCGATCCAGGCTGCCACTTCTGGATACCGCAACCACAGAAACGCTGCCCCCTCCTTGCCTCGTTCTGACGGTCGTTGCACCGCAGAAACACCGCTCCAGAACCACGACCAGAAAAAAAAAGCCCCCGGGAAACCATCCCGGGAGCAACCACGTCGTTATCGCCGTCGTCGTATCCTGTCACAACGACAAAGAACAACCACACACAACAACGCTTTCCAAATATCCAAAGCCAGCAGGGCTTTCGCTACAGACTACCCATAGCATCCGCACCCATGGGGCCGCATGCCGGAAGCAGCGCCGCCTCTATGGCCGGAACCCCGGCAACGATACAGAGCTTCCGCATGCACTGCAGTGACGTTTCATGCAACTGCCGGTCCATCGAAGAGACGCAATCGGCCACGACGACAGGATAAAAGCCCCGGTTCCCGGCATCCCGGGCACTTGACTCTATACCAATCTCGGTAGCAATGCCCGTAAACATGACCGTCGTAATCCCCCGGCTGTGAAGCATGGCCGCGAACCCGGTACCGAGAAAAATGTTCGCCGTCGATTTCAGGAGAACGACGTCACCGGTTTCCGGCCGCAATTCATCACAGATTTCAGACTCGTACGAACCAGGAGCCATGAACGCAGGCAGGTGTGCAGGATCATCCACCTGGAACCGCCTCATCATGGCATAAATGCTCCATAAAGATCGGAACATCGCGGGCAACGGCGTGATCCTGGTATAGAAGACCGGCATCCTGCCCCGTGCCAGAGTGAGAAGCGACCGCAGGGATCGGATGAATTCCGGTTTGTTGAAAATCCTGTCCACAAGCCCGTTCTGCACATCCCACACGACAAGGCAGGTATGGACCGGATCGACAATCTCCCGGAGAGTGTCATAGACCGCAATGCCATTGCAAAACTTCATGCTTCAGCCGCTCCGCCAGGTTCACTCGAAAACCGGACAGACCCCAGGCCTGCCCGCGTCGCACCATATATTAATGTACGGCACCTGCAGCCAACTACCGCCAGACAGCGCATGAAAATCCGATGCCTGTAAAGTGCACATGTTCTAAATTGCTCCTGGAACATGGAAGCTTTCCATTCGATCTGGCCATGCAAAGCGTAAGAACATATTGCATTCAAAGAAATTAACTCAAAAAAGACACACCCATAAAAAACAAAGTACATTCCCAAACAAAGCAGCATTCAAAAAAGACATATATAATAAAATGCTTTGATTTGCATAACAAAAACTGTTATCTTCAAAGTAAGTAATATTCGTTCCTCAGTGCTCTTTGTCTCCATCTGTACATCCCCTTCGTTCCTTACGCGCTGCCTTTGAAAGTGGAAGGTTTGGCACGTCCCCATTGTCCTTTGCATTCAGCAGTTGATTTATTTCAGCAGTTCCAGTCAGTACATTTTTCCAGGTATTGTGGCATTGGCCAAGCCAGTGGCTTAAACTGTTTATTTAATACCAAATGATTGCCGTCATAAATCGCATTCCCATGGCCATAGGCAAAAATTTAGGGGAAAACAATTTCAGGCAAATTTCGACACAGAAAAAGCATATCTATTCCAGAGCAGATATTTCCCAAATCTCCTACGACAGTAAAAAAATCACCTCATTAATAGCAACGTCCACTACATTATTTCAGACTATTTATTCATATATATCCCCCGAACAACAAGACGATTCTTCCATAGTTCAAGCAAAATCACTTAAACAAAAAAAAGGGGAGGCAAAATGAAAATCAAAAAAATGTTAAACACCGTAGGCATTGTAACTATTACCAATTCATTAATTGCTAACGCACTCTACGCTGCCAACGATGCAGATAGCGCGGCGGCATGCGGGGCATGTGGCGGCGGAATGATTTTCCTCATCATTTTACCAATAGTCATTCAGGTCGCTCTGCTTGCATGGGTTGTCAAAGACGCACGATCACGAGGCATTGAGAGCCCTATCGGCTGGATGGTATTTGTGTTTTTTGTACCGCTTATAGGAATTCTTGTCTACATATTTTCACGACCACAAAAAAACGACACGAACTCAGGCCAGTAACAAAAGCGGAAAAAACAGTCAACAGGAGATGACAATGCGGCGATGTGGCTCTTTAACCACAATCAGCATAATATTGTTATTATTTATATTTGACCTATGCGGCGCCCCCGAAAAGCAGATATCGAGCAACACATACATTATGATGGTTCAACAGTACAGAAAAAGAGTCCATCCTATAACAAAAGGCCACATCGCCTGCAGATATAAGCCAACCTGTTCCATCTATTCAATTCAAGCCGTTGAAAAATACGGCTTACCGAAGGGATTATATCTCACATTTTTACGTATATCCAGATGTACCACCGATGTCCCTTATGGCACAAATGATCCTGTACCATAATAAGACAAGATTGGAACAGAACCGGTATTTGCCACTAAAACACCCCCACATCCCAGAAAATTGAAACGACCTAAAGTAGAGTTATCAGGCAATAAGCAACTTGAACCTTCATCAGCATCCGGTTTTGCCTGGTAATGCCAGCTTGACCGGTTCATGCCGATCAGGGTACAGAGTTTTCTTATGCTACGCCCGAAGCTTGCATGCAAGTGCTCGACTGCCTTGCGCTTGGCTTCAGACGTTACCATTTTTTTGAGTTGATCTCCCTCAGCATCTGGATATCGAGGGCCTGATCAGCTACAAGTCTTTTCAGCCGACGGTTCTCCTCTTTAAGCTCCTTGAGCCGTTGCGCTTCACTGACCGACATGTTGCCATACTTCGATTTCCAATTGTAAATCGTCGCATCGCTAATACCATACCTCAGACAGAGATCCTTGACGGCCATACCCGCTTCTCCATCTCTCAGGATGCCGATGATCTGTGCTGTGCTGTAACGCTTGGTTTTCATGCATCATACTTCCTTGGTTGAGTTTACTCATTTTTCTACAACCAACTGATCCGATTTACGGGCTCTCGTCAGACGAGCCGGTTTCCATCCACGCGCCCGCGTGGGGCGCGACTGCATAGGGTCGCCGGGCAAAATGCCGGTAACGGCGTTTCAATCCACGCGCCCGCGTGGGGCGCGACGCAAGTATTACGTGAGCTTGGCTGAGTACCAAAGGTTTCAATCCACGCGCCCGCGTGGGGCGCGACGTCCACAGCATTACTGATGGTCTTCGCTCTGACCTGTTTCAATCCACGCGCCCGCGTGGGGCGCGACCAAGCTCAAAAGCCAAACTTTCCGCGTCATACGAGTTTCAATCCACGCGCCTGCGTGGGGCGCGACATTCGGATTCACTCATCACCTCCTTTCATCCATTGTTTCAATCCACGCGCCCGCGTGGGGCGCGACTGGTTCGAGATGGAGAATGGCGGGCTCGTTACCCGTTTCAATCCACGCGCCCGCGTGGGGCGCGACAACTGCATTTAAAATCATCAACAGGACGGCAACGTTTCAATCCACGCGCCCGCGTGGGGCGCGACCGTCGATATTATAAG
>CAZSXF010000017.1:0-30572 GCA_964611215.1 uncultured Chlorobiaceae bacterium | reverse complement strand
AGCATTACCATCGGATCACTGGCAGGAACCGCCGGTACCGTCACCAACAACAGCACCACCTCGGCAGCGACCCTGACCACCGGTGCGGACAACTCCAGCAGCACCTTCAGCGGCTCGATCTCTGACGGCACCACCAAGCTGGTCAACCTTGCCAAGACCGGTTCCGGCACCCTCACCCTCGCCGGTGCCAACAGCTACACCGGCAGCACAACGATCAATGGCGGTACCCTCCAGGCGGGAAGCTCTTCAGCGCTCGGCAGCAACTCCGCCATCTCCATCTCTGCCGGGACACTCGACCTCAACGGTCGCGACATTACCATCGGATCACTGGCAGGAACCGGCGGTGCGATCACCAACAACAGCACCACCTCGGCAGCGACCCTGACCACTGGTGCGGACAACTCCAGCACCTCTTTCAGCGGCTCGATCTCTGACGGCACCACCAAGCCGGTCAACCTTACCAAGACAGGAACGGGCACACTCACCCTCACCGGTGCCAACAGCTACACCGGCAGCACGACCATCAGCAACGGCACACTCCTGGTCGGTGACGGCACAACGAATGGTACCATCGGTGGAAGCGGCACCATCTCCAACAGCGGAACCCTCGCCTTCAACCGTTCTGATTCCGTGACCATCAGCAGGGTCATCGACGGTACCGGCAGCATTGCGCAAACCGGCTCCGGCACACTGGTGCTGACGGCAAGCAACACCTATTCCGGCGGTACGGCGATCAATAGCGGGACCCTTGCCATCACCAACGCTTCGGCGCTCGGGTCGGGAACGGCGTCCGTATCATCCGGCGCGACCCTTGACCTCCAGAACGTCTCCGGTGTCACCAACGACATCACCCTCGACGGCGGCACGCTGGCCGCATCAACCGGAACCTCTTCAGCTTCCGGCAACATCACACTGACGGCAAACAGCATCATCGACAACACCGGTTCACTCTCCCTCTCCGGCATTATCTCCGGCTTCGGCATCACCAAGACCGGCTCCGGCACACTCTCGCTTTCCGGCACCAACACCTACTCCGGCGGTACGGCGATCAATGCCGGTACCCTTGCCATCACCAACGCTTCGGCGGTTGGGTCGGGAACGGCGTCCGTATCATCCGGCGCGACCCTTGACCTCCAGAACGTCTCCGGTGTCACCAACGACATCACCCTCGACGGCGGCACGCTGGCCGCATCAACCGGAACCTCTTCAGCTTCCGGCAACATCACACTGACGGCAAACAGCATCATCGACAACGCCGGTTCACTCTCGCTCTCCAGCATTATCTCCGACCCCGGCTTCGGCATCACCAAGACCGGCTCCGGCACCCTCACTCTCGCCGGTGCCAACACCTATTCCGGCGGTACGACGATCAACGCCGGTACCCTTGCCATCACCAACGCTTCGGCGCTTGGTTCAGGCACGGCGTCCATCGCTTCCGGCGCTACCCTTGACCTCCAGAACGTCTCCGGTGTCACCAACGACATCATCCTCGACGGCGGCACGCTGGCAGCATCAACCGGAACCACTTCAGCTTCCGGCAACATCACACTGGCGGCAAACAGCACCATCGGCACCACCGGTTCACTCTCGATCTCCGGCATCATCTCCGGCACCGGCTTCGGCTTCACCAAAACCGGCTCCGGCACACTCTCGCTTTCCGGCACCAACACCTATACCGACACCACGACCATCAACGCCGGTACCCTTGCCATTACCAACGCTTCGGCGCTTGGGTCGGGAACGGCATCCATCGCTTCCGGCGCTACCCTTGACCTCCAGAACGTCTCCGGCGTCACCAACGGCATCACCCTCAGCGGCGGCACGCTGGCAGCATCAACCGGAACCTCTTCAGCTTCCGGCAATATCAGTCTGACGGCAAACAGCACCATCGGCAACGCCGGTTCACTCTCGCTTTCCGGCATCATCTCCGGCACCGGCACCTTCAGCCTCACCAAGACCGGCTCCGGCACACTCTCGCTTTCCGGCACCAACACCTATACCGGAGATACGGCGATCAATAGCGGTACCCTTGCCATCACCAACGCTTCAGCGCTTGGGTCGGGAACGGCGACCATCGCTTCCGGCGCTACCCTTGACCTCCAGAACGTCTCCGGCGTCACCAACGGCATCACCCTCAGCGGCGGCACGCTGGCAGCATCAACCGGAACCTCTTCAGCTTCCGGTAATATCAGTCTGATGGCAAACAGCACCATCAGCACCACCGGTTCGCTCTCGCTTTCCGGCACCATCTCCGGCACCGGCTTCGGCTTCACCAAGACCGGAACGGGCACCCTCACGCTTTCCGGCACCAACACCTATACCGGCAGCACGACCATCAGCAACGGCACGATCAGGGCAACCACCTCCACGGCCCTTGGCGTCGGTTCAGCCGTGACACTTGCCGACGGCGCGATACTTGACCTCAACGGCAACAGTATGGCGATCGGCTCACTTGCCGGAAGCGGCACCGTCACCACCGGCGCAGCAGGAAGCATAACCCTGACTACCGGAAGCAACAATACCAGCACCGAGTTCGGTGGTTCAATCAGTGATGGTAACGGAACCATCAGCCTCGTCAAGACCGGTCTCGGAACGATGACCCTTTCCGGCACCAGTGCCTACACCGGCACCACCGCCGTCAACGAAGGAACGCTTGCCATAACCAGAACAGCTTCGCTCGGTTCCGGGGCCGTGTCCATTGCCAATGTGGCGACCTTTGACCTCCAGAACGTTACCGGCGTCACGAACAACATCTCGATTGCCGGCGGCACACTGGCATGCTCCAGCGGAATCTCCAGCGCTTCGGGCTCCGTTACCTTCACGGCAAACAGCACCATTGCGGTTGACGGAAGAATTCTGACCCTCTCCGGCACCCTTTCCGGCAATGGCGTCGGCTTCACCAAAACAGGCCCGGGAACACTTATCCTTTCAGGTACCAACACGTATACGGGCGGCACCACGATTACGGCCGGGTCGCTGGCGATCACCAACGCGGCAGGTCTCGGTACCGGAAACGCCTCCATTGCCAGCGGTGCAACCCTTGATCTCCAGAACGTCTCGACCGTCACCAACACGCTCACCCTCAATGGCGGCACACTGGCATGCTCAGTCGGCACATCGACCAAATCCGGCGCCATTATCCTGGCTGCCGACAGCATCGCCAACATCGACGGCCTGCTTATCCTGACGGAAAACATCACCGCCAACGGGTACCGGCTCACCAAAACCGGCCCCGGCAGCATCAAATACCCTGAAGCCAAATCATCAGGGGAATCAGCGCCATCCGGGTTGCTGACTGCTCTTACCCGGACAGACAGCAACGTCTGGTATAACGATAACCGGTACTTCACCACTGAAGCGTTCCGGCCCTATGAGACCGCGCCGGTCGAACAGGTCAATACCAGTGTCACGATGAAGCCGGAAATGACGAAACTGATTGTCATTTCATCCTTCAGGTAACATTCGGCAGGCAATGACGGCACCGAGGGCACGCTCGCCATCACCAATGCGGCGGCCCTCGGCTCCGGAGCGGAATTCATCGCCAACGGTGCCACCCTCGACCTCAGAAACGTTTCGATTGTAGCCAACGACCTCACGCTTGACGGGGGAACGCTCTCCTGCAGCACCGGAAGTTCCACCGAATCGGGGCACATCACCCTGACGGCCAACAGCACCATCCGGTCGGAGGGCATCCTCATCCTGACGGGCGTCATGACGGCAAACGGCTACTGCATTCTCAAAGCCGACGACGGAACCCTTGAATTTGCAGATGCGGAGACGCAACGAGCCTCCCAGCCGGGACTCCGCTCGGCACTGGCACGGGCGAACGGCGCCTGGTATAACGATTACAGGTACTTCTCCAGTGAACCATTGCGGCCATACGATACGGCACCGGTCGAAGCGGACCACACCTGCGTCATCATGGCCCCGGAGATGAAGCAACTGTTCGTCCTCACATCACCGGATTGAGTTTGCGGCAAAGGGAGAACGCACTGTGCGGCGATACAGGGCCAGGCGGGAAGGGGCACAACCGTGCCCTCACCAGAGGCCGGGAACCAGGCGCCAGCGGGTCCCGCCTGCATATGCGCCGTAGCTGGGCAATTCCGTATGCAGCATCGAGTCCTCCCTGGCGGTGCGCCAGACAAACAGGATGACCAGACAGACCATGGGCACCAGGGCAAGACCAGAGCCGAGCATCAGCGCCGTTCCCGGAAACCCGAGTATCGTCCCGGCGTACATGGGATGCCGAATGATACGGTACGGGCCGTCCGATATGACGGCATGACCACGCTCACTCTGGATACGGGCGGAGCTTTCTGCATAACGGTTGACCACCAGCGCCCATGTCGACAAGGCCGAACCGGTAACGAACAGCAGGATTCCGGCGCTGAGAGACCATCCGGGAAGCGGAGCGACGGCAAAACGGACAACGTCGGCTCCGGCGACGATCGGGTAGAGGAGATTGAACGGCAGGAAAAAGAGAAAAAATTTCTTGTCGAATGGCTTGGTATCAGGCCGGACCCCTTTTGCACGGGCTTCCATCAGGCCGGTGCCGGCACAATGGATAATAAAACTGCCGACCACGGAAACCGTGACGAACACCCCGGCATACAGCCATCCACGGCCCCACCCGAGCCGGCCGGCGCCAAGGAAGGCGAGCATGGCATAAACGGAAGACCCCAGAAGCGTCCGCACCAGCTGCAGGAGCATGGCAGCGACACGTGGCATTGCGGGTAGAGGCATGGCGATCGATCCGGTCAAGTCAGATGGCCTGTCCCCTGAATTTCAGGATTCCGCTGCAGACGGGCAACTAAAAAAATGCTTGTGCAGGCTGCAATGGGCCACCCTGCACACCATAGATATCGGCTTTTCCTGAAAACAGAAAATCCCTTCAGGTGTCTGAAGGGATTTCATTGTGGTGCGCTCGCAAGGACTCGAACCTTGAACCCACTGATTAAGAGTCAGTTGCTCTACCAATTGAGCTACGAACGCAAAACCTTATTTTGCCGGTGTTGCTGGCAGCGGTGCAGCAGGAGTCGCGGGGAGACTCTTCGGAAGTCCGGTTGCCGGAAGGCTCGACGGAGCCGAAGCCGGAACATCTTTCTGAAGGATACTCCTGTCCGCATCACCAGAACGGTGGCGGGCAGGCAGCGTAAACTGCGCAACGAAACAAAGAATCATGACAAGAGCCGCCAGAATCGCCGTCGTCTTGCTCAGGAAATCACCGGTCCTCCTGACGCCGAGCGTCTGAACCGTTCCGAGGCTTGCGATGCCGCCGGTCAGTCCGCTGCCTGCCTTGGGGCTCTGCAGCAACACGACTCCGGTCAGCAGGATCGAGGCCAACAATGCAAGGATGACGATAAAAATATGCATGCCCGAGCCAACTGATGATTTTGTCTGATACTATCGTATCTTGTCATTAACGTGGGCACAATTTAGCAACTTTCGGCCAAAATGCAAGCGAACTTTTCAGAGATGGGAAAAATTCTGGTTTTCCTCGGCCTCACGATCACCCTTTTCGGGATTCTGGTGCTGCTCGCACAGCGTACAGGTGCCTCAGGATGGTTTGGATGGTTCGGAAACCTGCCGATGGATATCCGCATTGAAAAGGAGAATTTCCGCTTCTACTTTCCCATAGGAAGTTCTATACTTCTGTCCGTCATCCTGAGCATCATCATGGCCATTTTCAACAAACTCTTCAGGTAAGCACCTCCATGGCAGCATCTTCACCGGAACAGGGCCGCGTGGGCAACTGCTCGCGAAAAACCTCGGAAACCGACATCACGGCATCAGTCGTTCTCGACGGAACGGGAACTTCGTCAATCAGGACCGGCATCGATTTCCTCGACCACATGCTGACAAGTTTCAGCCGCCACTCCGGAATCGACGTGAACATCTCCTGCAAGGGCGATCTTGAGGTTGACGACCACCACTCGGTCGAAGATGTGGCGCTCGTCCTCGGGACGGCCATCGGCAACGCACTCGGCGATAAAACAGGCATCGGACGGTACGGCTGGGCAATCATCCCCATGGACGAAGCGCTGGCCCGCTGTTCGATAGACCTCGGCGGCAGAAGCTACTGCGTCTTCAGGGCAGAATTCTCAAGACCGGACATCCAGGGGTTGTCAACGGAAATGGTGGAACACTTCTTCGTTTCGCTCTCCCGGACCCTGCAGGCGAACATCCACCTTGCCGTACTTGAGGGAAAGAACACGCACCATATCATCGAGGCGCTCTTCAAGTCGCTGGCATATGCCATGAAGCAGGCGACCCGGATAAACGGTACGGACATCATGTCGACCAAAGGTTCGCTCTGACCATTCATTCCCGCCGCAGGCGCAACCACCGGAAAGCGGTTGCGGCCTTACCTCCCCCAGGCAGAACCGACTGCCCCGCCCAAAGAAACTGAACGCCCATAAAAAAAGCTGCCCCGGAACACAGGCCGGAGCAGCTTTCAGAAGGGCTATGTGCCCAAAGCTACTTTGCAAAGGCGACCGATCGCTTTTCGCGAACGATAGTCACTTTGATCTGGCCGGGATACTGGGCCTGCGATTCGATCTTGGCGGCAATATCATGGGCGAGGACATCGGCCTGTGAATCGCTGACGTTGTCACCCTCGACGATCACACGGATCTCCCTGCCAGCCTGCAGGGCATAGGTCTTGATGACGCCCGGGAATGTCTTGGCGATCTCTTCAAGGCTTTCAAGCCGCTTGACGTTGCCTTCCGCGGTAACGGCGCCCCGTGCTCCGGGACGGGAAAGGGAAATGACATTGGCCGCATCGACCAGGTCGGCGATCGGCGACTCCTTGCCGGCCTCACCGTGGTGGGCGGCAATGGCATTGAGCACCACCGGTGATTCGTTGAACTTCGCAAGGAACCGGGCTGCTGCCAGGGCATGCGGGCCTTCGGCATCAGACAGCACCAGGCCGATATCATGCAGCAGGCCTGCCCGCTTTGCCTGCCGTGCATCGAGCTTCAGCTCCGAAGCCATGAGGCCGGCAAGCATGGCGACCTCCCTGCTGTGCTGCAGGAGGTTCTGGCCGTAAACCGTGTGGAACTTCATCTTGCCGATGAGGTAAACAACCTCGGAGGGCATGTCGGGAATCTGAAGCGATGCAAGCGCCTCTTCGCCCGAGCTCATGATCACGTCGTCGACATCCTTCTTTGCGTCCTGGTAGGCCTTTTCGATGGCGACGGGATGAATGACGCCGTCGACAAGAAGTTTCTGGAGCGTCCGCTTGGCCATGTCCCTGCGAAGCGGATCGAAGCAGGAGAGGATGACCACCTCCGGCGTATCGTCAACAATGATGTCGACGCCGGTGGCGTTCTCGAAAGCCTTGATGTTGCGGCCTTCACGGCCGATGATGCGCCCCTTGAGTTCGTCGCTCTGGATATGCACCACGGAAAGGGCGCTCTCGGTCGCCTGCTCGAACGAAATGCGCTGGATGGCGGTCAGGAGGGTTTTTTCTGCAATGCGGTCGGCATTCTGCTGAGCCTCTTCATGAATCTGGTGAATGGTCTCCGTCGCCTCTTCCCTGGCCTTGGTGACCATATTGTCGACCAGCATCTGGCGGGCCTCCTCGGCAGTCAGGTTTGAAATGCGCTCAAGCCGCTGGTTCTGCTCGGTAATGATCCGTTCCAGTTCAGCCGCACGGTTCTGCACATTCTCCACCTGGTGGCGAAGCTCATCCTTCTGTTCCTGGAGGCGTTTGTCAAGTTCGCGGGTCTCCCGCTGCTGGTTGCTGAGCGTTACCTCCTTCTGGCGAATCTGCTTCTGGAGCTGGGCAAATTTGTTGTTTTTGATCGTGACTTCCGAGTCAAACTCCCGTTTGCGCTTTTTCCACTCCTGATTGACTTCGTTGACCTTCAGCTCCTTGTAGTCATTCGCCTCCTTCTGGGCCTCCTGAATGACCTGTACGGCACGCTCTTCAGCTTCAAGAACCTTGGTGGTTCCAATACGTTCGAGGAAAATCCTTCCAATGAAAAAACCCACCGCGAAAAAGACAACCGATGCAAAAACAATAAGAAACAGGTTAATGACGATTCCCATTAACAAACCTCCTTTCAGAACGGCCGGGGTCGGCCACCCGTAAAATTGAACAAAAAAACCGCACCAGGGTAAGGTGTGTAAGTTTAAGAACCCGCTTTGACACGGTGGGCGCCTCCTTCAAGATTTCTTGCTTCCAATGTCACCGCTGCGAGAGCGGCAATGCACCCGGCTTGCACCGGAGTACAGCAAGGCCTGCAATCAAAACGAAGAGATCGACTCCCTGTTCTATCCTGTTAGTTCTTTTACTTACAGTACACCTTGAATCGTGGTGCGGATAATGTCATCTCTACCGTCAATGTAACGCTTCAGCGCAAATTCTGCCCGATAAATTCGTTGAGCCGGGCCATTTTCTGCCTGAGCAACGACAGCTCAAGCTCAAGCTCGTTCTTGCGCTCCGCGATCTGGATCGCCGCCAGAACAGCAAGTTTTTTCGGCTCAAGATCGGGAGCCCTGTTGCCGAACCCCCGCATCGCCGCATCAACCTCTTTCGCCGCTTTTCCGGTAAGCTCGCTGCTCTCTACCCGCAATGGGTAGTTGTCGCCGAACACATTGACGTTGATCTTTTCCATAGGTATTAAAATCTGGTCCGTGCACCTCGCAGTTCCCTTTCGATCTTCTGGAGGAGCAGGGCAAGCTTCTGCTTGATCCTGATCCTGTCGGCCGATGCGATACCATCACCCGACCGCCCTGCGGCATCAACGGCTGCCCCTTCCGTTCCGGGCAACTTGAAAGACCTCAGGATATTCTGGAGGCTTTCAACTTCAGATTTCAACAACTCATTTTCCTTACGGTATTCGTTCAGCTGGTCAACGAGCTTCCTGACGCTCTCTTCGAGCCCGGCCATATTGTCCGGCTGGCCGTTCCGCCCGTCCGCTGCATCCATGTCCCTGCTGGATCAAACTTGTCGAATTACCGCACCAAGTTCACGTTTGGCACTTTCACTGACGCTGGAAACAATCGAACCAATCCGCTCATCATTCATCGTACCGGCCCTGTCGACCAGTTCGAGGGATATTGCCACACTCCGGGTTTCCGCTCCCTGGCTGTCATCATGACGTTCGAACACGTCAAAAACACGAACCGACCTGATAAGCGGGTCGCTTTTTGCAGCCAGTTCAATAAGGCGCTGTACCGGAATATGCCGGGGAAGCTGGAATGAAAGATCTCGTTCGACCACGGGGAATCTTGACGGTGGTTCATAGGCAACACGCGGATCAAAACAACGGTCGAGCACCGCAACGTCGATTTCGGCCACATACACATCCTGGTCAAGGCCGAACGCGGCACCCATATCCCTGCCAACCTGATAAACCGTACCGGCTTTCAGAACGCTCGGCTTCCCGTTTTCTGCCACAGCAATCTCAATGCCAATCGTTGACTCATTATAAATATTAAGTGCAGATTTATCAAGCAAATTCAGCTTCTCCAGCAACATCTCAACAGCCCCCTTGATATCGAAGAAATCAAGGGCATCACTGCCGTTGTTCCAGTTTCTCGGCTCACGTCGCCCGGTCATGACCATGCAAAGCAGTTCTCGCTCCCGGTAGGCCGACAGCGGGCCGTCGCTCACCCGGCACTCCGGTTCAAGCATCTCGAAGCCATGGGCGACCTCAAAGAGACGCAAGTCACGGTTGCCATGGCGAAAGTTATGCGCAACGACCTTCAGCAGCGACGCCGCGATATTGGGACGCAGCACCTCAAGCTCCTCGCTGATCGGGTTGAGGGCCCTGACGTGCAGCCCCCCGAAGCGCTCCGCCTCCGAGCGACGTATGAGCGGGTTGGTCAACGCCTCCCGGAAGTTCAGGCTGATGACGATATTCCGGAGGTAGTCGGGGAAAAACTCCGGCACCTTGCGGCTGGCAGGGTAATTGGAAACCATGGCCGAAGAGGGCGCAAGGTTATTGTAGCCGTAGAGACGTGCGACCTCCTCGATGAGATCGATCTCGGTTTCGATATCGACGCGGAAGGAGGGCACGGCAAAGGGAATTGCATCGGCATCGGACGAGACGTACCCCTGGGAGGCGGCAGGAATGCCGATCCGCGAAAGGAGCCTGATCATCTCCTGGGCGCTGATGTCAGCCCCGAGGATGGCGTTGGTCCGGGCAGGACGAAGCGAAACGATGGTACGCGGCTCCGGCATCCGACCACATTCGACAGCTTCGCCAAGGGTGCCGCCGGCAAGTTCGAGAATCATGGCAATCGCGTATTCAGCCACCCGCCTGACATTGCACGGATCAATGCCGCGCTCGTAACGGTATGAAGAGTCGGATGAGAGCCCAAGCAACTTTGCCGTTTTCCTGATCGACGAAGGATTGAAATATGCCGATTCAAGCAGGATATCCGTCGTCGATTCGGTCACCGCAGAATCAAGCCCGCCCATCACGCCGGCAATCGCCACGGGCCCTTCGGCATCGCAAATGGCGGTCATGCCCGGTTCGAGGCGATAATCGTTCTGGTTGAGAGCCCTGACGGTGGCCGAAAGGTCGTTGCGCACCACGATCCTCCTGCCGGAAAGGCGTTTGAGGTCGAATGCATGCAACGGCTGGCCGAAGGAGTGCAGGATATAGTTGGTGATATCGACAATGTTGTTGCGCGAACGAAGCCCGATGGATTCAAGCCGACGCACGAGCCAGTCGGGCGAAGGACCGACCTGCACATCCCGGATCACCGTCCCTGAGTAGTAGGGGCAGCCTTCGGCGTCAAGAACCTCGACAAGGCCGCCACCTCTCGTGAATTCCCGGACAGGAACTGCAGGATAGACGATTTCACTGCAATCGGCCAGCTCACGCGCAATGCCGAGATGCGACAGGGCATCGGCGCGGTTCGGCGTCACCGCGATTTCAAGCACGGTGTCCGCCTCCAGGTAGCTTGCCAGCGGCTCGCCCACCGTGCAGGTATCGTGGAGAACCATCACCCCGTCGTGGTCATCGGAAAGGCCAAGCTCGTCAGCGGCACAGATCATGCCAGAAGAACGTTCCCCACGGATCTTCGCCGGCTTTATGGTAAAGGTCTCGCCGGAAAGTGTCGTCAGTACGGCACCGAGGGTCGCCACCGGCACATACATCCCGGCCTCGACATTGGGCGCGCCGCAAACGATCTGGTGCGGGTCACCGTCACCGAGATCGACCATGCAGATGCGCAACCGGTCGGCGTTAGGATGCGGACGGACCTCAAGGATACGGCCAACGACCACCCTGGAATCAGGAAGGCGCTGTTCGGAAACCTCCTCAACCTCAAGGCCGAGGAACGTCAGGCGATCAACAAGTTCGACAGTGACAGGCGAAAAGGAGGGAAGAAATTCTTTCAGCCAGTTGACAGAGATTTTCATGGAAAGATGCGCTGCGTTCTTGAACGGGAACCGCTGAGAACCGCCGCGACCAGCCGGGCGAAACGATCCGGGAAGCATATACCCCGGGCCGGACCGGCTTTCGGGCTTTCAGAAACCGCGGGACGGTTTTCAGGGATGCCCCAATAAATAAAAACAGCCCTGAACCGTTCAGGAACAGAGCTGTCTACCGGTAATGTACCATTACGGCTTTCGTGACTCCATCCGGCCAGCCGAGACGCCGGATGTTCATCATCATGTGACCCCAACGGGATTCGAACCCGTGCTACCACCTTGAAAGGGTGATGACCTAACCACTAGTCGATGGGGCCGGTAATCTGCCCGTGCACGCCACAAATCACCACGGAGGGAACTGCGACGAACAACACGGCAAACTGGATGGATGGGGTGAATGAGGGGACTCGAACCCCCGACCTCCAGGGCCACAACCTGGCGCTCTAACCAGCTGAGCTACAATCACCATGCATATTCCAAAAAACGTTCCGTTTCGTATGCCCGACTGGACTCGAACCAGTAACCCTCAGCTTAGAAGGCTGATGCTCTATCCATTGAGCTACGGGCACATTACTTGTCCTGGTCGGGGCACCGAGACTCGAACTCGGGACCTCCTGCTCCCAAAGCAGGCACGCTACCAGCTGCGCCATGCCCCGTCGTAACGGAAGGCTCACAATATACCACAAGAACCGTGATTGCCAAAAAAAAATTTCAGAAATCTCGACCCGCAACCGACGTGAAAACCTTAGGCTACGAAGAAGGTCAGTACTCGAGGCGCACGGCGAAATATCCGGCAACAAGGTTCCTGAGACCTGCGGGTGAAAGCAGGCATATGGCGTCGGCCGGAGCAAGCACCTGACGCTGGCGGAGGTGCATCTCCTGCCACTCGTCGAACACCTGATCGACCCTCAAGGGAAAGACATGCACCTCATGCACCCCCGATGGCCGTTTGTAGCGATACGTCCCGATAGCCGTTTCATCGACATGTCCGGAAACACCAGCCTCCTCCCATGCCTCCTTGGCTGCCGATTCAGCCGGGCTCATCCCCTTTTCGATATTCCCTTTCGGAATGATCCACCGCCCCGACCTGCGCGCGGTAATGAGCAGCACGCTGTCCCCGACCAGCGGGAGCACTCCCGACTGAATGGTAAGTTTTTGGGATGGGTTGGACATAGGCACGATCATGGTCGTCCGGACTCCGCACAGAGTGCCGCAAGCAACCTGCAGCGGTCGGAACTGATAAAAAACAGCAGAAAAAGATACACCATTTCGGCAACTTTCCATGGCCTGTTAACCATAATGCAACACAAATTCGGCCACGCTCCTGCATGGCCGGAGTACCTGCCTGCCGACCATCGGAATTCGCAGTTTTCCGGGACAATCCGGGGGCGGAATCTTGTGCTCGTTTCAGGTTTTTTCGATATGTTCACGGAATAACTCGCACTGCAACACGCGTCAAAAATCCAACCCAAAAGGTCACATGAAAGCCATCATCCCCGTCGCCGGCGTCGGCAGCAGGCTCCGCCCGCACACCTTCTCACAGCCAAAGGTCCTGCTGAACGTGGCCGGAAAGCCGATCATCGGCCACATCATGGACAAGCTGATCAATTCGGGAATCGACGAAGCCGTGATCATCGTCGGTTACCTCGGGGAGATGATCGAGACCTACCTGAAATCAAACTACAGCATCAAACTGACCTTCGTCACCCAGGATGAGCAGCTCGGCCTCGCCCATGCCGTCCACATGTGCCGCCCCTATGTCGACGAGGAGGAACCGCTCTTCATCATCCTCGGCGACACCATCTTCGACGTGGACCTCATGCCGGTGCTCAACGGCGGCGTCTCCACGCTCGGCGTCAAGGAGGTCGCCGATCCGCGTCGTTTCGGCGTCGCCGTCACCGAAGGCGCAGCGATCCGCCGACTCGTCGAAAAACCGGACCAGCCGGTCAGCAACCTTGCCATCGTCGGCCTGTACTTCCTCCGGAAGGCCGGGGCCCTGTTCAGCAGCATCGACCACATCATCGAAAGCGACATCAGGACCAAAGGAGAATACCAGCTCACCGATGCCCTGCAGCACATGATCGACGACGGTGAGAAGTTCACCACCTTCCCCGTACAGGGCTGGTATGATTGCGGCAAGCCGGAAACCCTGCTCTCGACCAACGAGGTCCTGCTGCGCCGACGCAACACCCTGCGTGACATTCCCGGCTGCATCGTCAACCCGCCGGTCTTCATCGCCGAATCGGCATCCATCACCAACTCCATCATCGGCCCGAACGCCACGATCGCCGAAGATGCCGTCATCGCCGATTCAATCGTCAGGAATTCGATCATCGGGGAGAAATCGCATGTCAGCGATATCATGCTTGACCAGTCCATCGTCGGCAACCACGCAACCCTTTCCGGCATGGGCCACGAAGTCAACGTCGGCGACTATTCTGAAATCAGAATGAGCTGATACCGCAAAACGGGTAATTATGCCGGACGGTCTTGCATTGCAGCACCCGAATGCGTATACTTCGAACTGTTTTTAACCGCCCGGCATCCCCATTATCTATGGACACGGTGCCAAAAGCTCATGCAGGAGCATATCCTCGGAGCTTGCCGAAAGGCTTTCCGTGTCCAGTCCGTCCCCGAGACGACATTCACCTCACGAAAATCCTTTCCGCAGCAATTGCCGAGGGGCTGGTGTTCTTTGTCGTTCGATTAACCAAAACCGTACTGAAACATGTCACATTCAAGGTATTTCTTTACCTCAGAATCCGTTTCCGAAGGCCATCCGGACAAGGTTGCTGACCAGATTTCCGATGCTGTACTCGACGAGTTCATCAAGCAGGATCCCAAATCCCGCGTCGCCTGTGAAACCTTCGTTACGACCGGCCAGGTGATCGTCGGCGGCGAAGTCACCACCAAGGGCATCGTTGATGTCCAGACCATCGCCCGCCAGGTCATCACCGACATCGGATACACCAAGGGCGAATACATGTTCGAGGCCAACTCCTGCGGCATCCTCTCCGCACTGCACGCACAGTCGCCCGACATCAACCGCGGCGTCGACCGCACCGAAGAGATCGCCGACGAATTCGACCGTGTCGGCGCCGGCGACCAGGGCATGATGTTCGGGTACGCCTGCAACGAAACTCCCGAGCTGATGCCGGCCGCAATCCAGTTTGCCCAGCAGCTCGTCAAGAAACTTGCCGAGATCCGCAAGGAAGGCAAAATCATGACCTACCTCCGCCCCGACGCAAAAAGCCAGGTCACCCTTGAATATGACGGTGACAAGGTCGCCAGGGTCGACGCCATCGTCGTTTCGACGCAGCACGATCCCGAACCTGCCGGCGTCAGCGAAGCGGAATTCCAGGCACTCATCAAGAAGGATATCATCGAGAATGTCGTCAACGTGGTCATCCCGGCCAGCCTCCTCGACGAGAAAACCAAACTGCACATCAACCCGACCGGCCGCTTTGAAATCGGTGGGCCTCATGGCGACACCGGCCTGACCGGCCGCAAGATCATCGTCGACACCTACGGCGGTGCAGCTCCTCACGGCGGTGGTGCATTCTCCGGCAAAGACCCGTCGAAAGTCGACCGCAGCGCAGCCTATGCCGCCCGCCACGTCGCCAAGAACATCGTCGCCGCCGGCCTTGCCGACAAGTGCACCGTGCAGGTCTCCTATGCGATCGGCGTGGCCCGTCCGGTCTCCATTTACATCAACACGCACGGCACCGGCAAGAACGGCCTGTCCGACGCCCAGATCCAGGAGAAAGCCGAGGTGATCTTCGATCTGCGTCCTGCGGCGATCATCCGCCACTTCAACCTCGACAAGCCCCACGGCTGGCGCTACCGCGACACGGCCGCCTACGGGCACTTCGGCCGCGACATTTTCCCGTGGGAAAAGACCGACAAGGTTGCCGAGCTGAAGAAAGCATTCGCCCTCTGAGCGAAAACTGACCCAGCAGAACAGCCGGTTGCACAACAGTAACCGGCTGCTCTGTTTCCAACCAACTGAAAACCACACCGACATCATGACGACAGAAGCAGCAGTGCTCGATTACAAGGTGGCTGACATATCGCTCGCCGAATGGGGCCGCAAGGAAATCGAAATCGCTGAAAAAGAAATGCCCGGCCTGATGGCTACCCGGCGCAAATACGCCGGCCAGAAGCCGCTGCAGGGCTCACGAATCGCAGGCTCCCTGCACATGACCATCCAGACGGCCGTACTCATCGAAACCCTCGTCGACCTCGGCGCGGAAGTCCGCTGGGCGAGCTGCAACATCTTTTCAACGCAGGACCACGCCGCAGCGGCAATCGCCGCCGCAGGTGTGCCGGTTTTTGCCTGGAAAGGTGAAACGCTTGACGAATACTGGTGGTGTACCCGCCAGATCCTTGAATTCGAAGGCGGCAAAGGCCCGAACCTCATCGTCGACGACGGTGGTGACGCGACCCTGATGATCCACCTCGGCTACAAGATCGAAAACGACCCCGTCCTGCTTGACAAAGTCCCCGGCAACACCGAAGAAAAAGCGCTCTTCCAGCAGCTCAAAGAGGTCTTCGCCGAAGACAACCAGCGCTGGCACAAGGTCGCAGCAGGCATGAAGGGCGTCTCGGAAGAGACCACCACCGGCGTGCACCGCCTCTACCAGATGATGGAAAAGGGTGAACTGCTCTTCCCTGCCATCAACGTCAACGACTCGGTCACCAAATCGAAATTCGACAACCTCTACGGCTGCCGTGAATCACTCGCCGACGGTATCAAGCGTGCCACGGACGTGATGGTTGCAGGCAAAGTGGTCGTCGTGCTCGGCTACGGCGACGTCGGCAAGGGCTCCGCACGCTCCATGAGGGCATACGGCGCTCGCGTCATCGTCACGGAGATCGACCCGATCTGTGCACTGCAGGCCGCAATGGAGGGCTACGAAGTGGCCACCATCGAGGATGCGCTCGCCGAAGGCAACATCTACGTCACCACCACCGGCAACAAGGATGTCATCACCTTCGAGCACATGAAAAAGATGAAAGACGAAGCGATCGTCTGCAACATCGGCCATTTCGACAACGAAATCCAGGTCGAAAAGCTGAATGCGGACAAGACGGTCACCCGCCTGAACATCAAGCCGCAGGTCGACAAGTACACCTTCGCCGACGGGCACTCGATCTACCTCCTGGCCGAAGGCCGCCTGGTGAACCTCGGTTGCGCCACCGGTCACCCATCGTTCGTCATGAGCAACTCGTTCACCAACCAGACGCTTGCCCAGATCGAACTGTGGAAAAACGACTACAAGGTCGATGTGTACCGGCTCCCGAAGCAGCTTGACGAAGAGGTTGCACGCCTGCACCTCGAACAGCTCGGCGTGAAACTCACCACGCTCTCCAAAGAGCAGGCTGAATACATCGGCGTACCGGTTGAAGGCCCCTACAAGCCCGAACACTACCGCTACTGACCCCTTCTTCAGAAAAGGGAACAGAAAAACCCCCGGACCACCGGGGGTTTTTTCATGTAACCTGAAGAGCGAGCCTGGGCAATGCGGCGAGGCAGGCGCTGCTGGGGTGGCAGGATTCGAACCTGCGAATGTCGGCTCCAAAGGCCGATGCCTTACCGCTTGGCGACACCCCAACATTCCGGCAGCCCGGAAATGAGGCCACCAGTATACGCAAAAATCAGCAAATAACACAATCACGTCATACCGGACGGCAATCGTGACGGTTTCGGCAAGTTGCGCCGTAATATTACCTTTGGTTTTGACTTCACCAGCACCGAAAGCGACCATGACCAGAATCAAAATCTGCGGCATCACGAGGATTGACGATGCCCTTGAGGCCTGCACGGCAGGCACCGACGCCATAGGGCTCAACTTCAGCAATGCCAGCCCCAGGTATATCGATCCCGATACGGCCCGTGAAATCGTTGCCCGGCTGCCCCCGTTCGTCACGCCGGTCGGCGTTTTCGTTGAACAGCTCCCGGAAGAAATCAACGATCTCTGCCGGTATTGCGGCCTTCAGGTCGCCCAGCTCCACCATGAGCGTTACGGCGTTGCACAGGCGCTGGAAATCAGGCCCGCAAGGGTTATCAGGGTTTTCCGGCCAGGGCCGGGCTTCACGATGGATTCGGTACGGGAGTTCGCTGCGGCAAGCCGGTGCCAGGGGTTTCTGTTTGACGCCTACAGCCCGGTTCTGGACGGCGGCACAGGCGAAACCATCGCGGCCGCGACGGCGGCCGCGATTTTCGAGGAAACGCGGACCTTCGCCCCGGCGATCCTTGCCGGTGGCCTACGGCCGGATAACGTCGCCGAAGCCATTCGGCAGGTCAGGCCCTGGGGAGTGGACACGGCCAGCGGCGTCGAATCGGCGCCCGGCATCAAGGACCGGGAGCGCATGCTCGCCTTCGTCAATGCCGTACGCCGTACCGACAGCGGACTCAGTTGTGGATCGTAATATGGCGGTAAACCAGCTCTGCCGCGGTTTCAGGCAGCTCAATGGTAATGAGGTGCCCGCACTGTGGCACGCAGACATAGGTGCCCGAATGGCTCAGCTCACTGAGCTTCCTGGTATTCTCACTGGTCATGATCGAATCACCGTCACCGGCGACAAACAGCATCGGAATCCTGACCGAACTGACCATCTCCGGCAGCATCCGGGTGGTCTCAAGCGCCGTGATCTGCGTCGTGGTCTGCTCGATAGCCTCTGAAGCACAAAGGGCGAGGCTTTCGAAACCGATCATGATGTCATGCTGCATGACCGTGTTCCTGGCGAGAACCAGGCGGGCAAAGATGTAGACGGGAAGCCACCAGGTGAGCTTTCGCATCATCCTGTTGAACACGAAATTGATCGTCGTCGGGGCAAGTTTCGAAACGAACTCGTTGTTGGGCAGGTAACCGAAATTGAAAAACACCATCGACTTCACGGTGTGCGGATAGCGGTTGACGTAATCAAGCGCGACAAACGGCCCGAACGAGAAGGCCGCGATATGGAAATTCCGGAGACCGAGGGCTTCGACAAGCTCATGCAGGTCCCTGGCGAAATGGTCGATATGGTAATGGTTGGCCGGATCGTTCTCCGACCATCCGTGCCCCTTCATATCGTACGCGATGGTCCTCACCCCGCGTTCGTTCAGGTACCGGATCACATGGTGCCACCACATCCACCAGCAATCCCAGCCATGAATGAGCACAATGGTCTGCTCGGCATCCTTCGGACCGGAATCGTGGTAATGGTGCAGGAGGCCGCCGACCTTCACGAAGTGGCTGTTGTCCATGAGCCCGAGCTCGTATTCGGTCTGCCGCTGATCGGCTGTTTTCTGTGACCGGTGCCTGGAAAGCAGTTTTTCGCGGTAATTCCGGAATTTCTCGGAGGAAGGGATGGGAATGTGGCTCATGGCTTGCGTGGATAGGATTTCTTTGAAAGCCGAACTTTGGTAAATTTACGAAAATTCCACCGTGCACTCCGCGCGCCAATTGGCCAAAAATTGCCATCCCCCAACGTTCATCCCTCGCCTTTCGGCTCCAGCACCTCCTGTTCGTGATGCTCTTCCCTGAAAATCGCATCCCCTTCGCGCCTGATGACCTCCTGCTGCTGGACGATGGTGGACTGGTCGATCCGGAAATGCCGCAGCAGTTCGGAAAAAATGCGCACCGAGGTTTCGACCAGCTCGGTCACCACCGCATCGGCGCCGGATTCATACAGGGTCGCAACCGGCTTGAGGAACCGTGAACTGACGATAATGAACGCATCGGGATTGATCTGCCGGACCTCCCGGATGCAGGCGATGGCAGCCTGCACCTCCGGAATGCAGACCACGACGGCACGGGCATGGTCCGCGCCAATCCGCAGGAGGGATTTCCGTTCGAGGCAATCTCCGTAAAAGACCGGCTCCCCCCTGCCCCGCATCTGCCGGACCACCATCCGGTCGATTTCAAGGGCCGAATAGGCCAGATTGGTCGCCTGAAGGACCGCGGCCACGTTACGTCCGGTCAGGCCGAATCCGATAATCGCGGCATGGATATCCCCCCTGCATGCGCTGGCTGTCGCAAACGACCGGTTCGGGGCAACCGGGGCCACCCTGGAACCAAGAGGAATGAAGGAAAGCGCCGGGGCGACCTGCGCGGCAAATTTCGGAGCCATGGCGATCAGGGCCGGGGTCAGGATCATCGTCGCCACGATGACCGTCAGCATCGACTGGAACACATGCTTGTCGAGAATACCGAGGTCGAGCGCGGAGCCTGCGAGCACAAAGGAGAATTCACCGATCTGCGCCAGGGCCATGCCCGCCATGAGGCTGACCCGCGACGAATACCCGAGCGCCATGGAAATGGCGGTCATGATCAGCGCCTTGACGACGAGCACGACAACGGCGATCAGCACCAGCCACGGCAGCTCGATCAGGTCGACATCGAGCAGGAGGCCGACCGAGACGAAAAAAAGGCTGGTCATGGCTTCCCTGAAGGGATCGATGGTCCGGCTGATCCTGTGGCTCTCATCGGTGCTGGCAATGACGACACCGGCCATGAATGCCCCGAGTGCCAGCGAAAGCCCGATCAGCGAGGCAAGGTATGCCGCCCCGAAACAGAGCACCAGGGCGCCGAGCACCAGCACTTCCGCGACCCGAAGGGAGGTAATCGCCCGGACCACCCGTGGCATGAGCAGGCGGAAACCA
Source organism: uncultured Chlorobiaceae bacterium (assembly GCA_964611215.1). GTDB lineage: Bacteria > Bacteroidota > Chlorobiia > Chlorobiales > Chlorobiaceae > Chlorobaculum. The sequence continues at coordinate 10,530 of CAZSXF010000017.1, read as the reverse complement.
CCGAACATGCCGATGGAGAAGAGGATAACCAGCGCAATCTCCTGAAACATCGATTCAAAGGTCACCACCTTTCCCGGAGCGAGGAAATTCAGGCCGAACATCAGCGGGACAATCGCCATATCCTGAAATATCAGGATGCCCACGGCGATCTTGCCATGCTCCAGCGACAGTTCATCCCGGTCAGCGAGGATCTTGAGGCAGAGTGCCGTACTGCTCACCGAAAACGAGAATCCGAGAATCAGCGCAGCAGGTATGCCGACGGAACGGCCGATGGCGTCCATCAGCCACCAGGAGAGGCCTGCGACGGCAAGCCCGGTCAGCAGCACCTGGACGCTGCCGCCTATCAGGACGATCTTGCGGAGCCGTTGCAGGTCGTCGATTGAAAACTCGAGACCGATCGTGAACAGGAGCAGCACCACCCCCATCTCCGCAAACACCGAAATCGACTCGCTGTCATGAATGACATGAAAACCTGAAGGACCGAGAATAATGCCGGTGACGATAAGACCGATAACCGACGGCAGGCGCAGCTTCTGGAAAACGATGATGGTAATGATGGCGAGCGAACCGATAAGAACCAGCTGCCCGAGAATGTGATACTGATGCATGCCGCCCCCGGGATTGACAATGAATTTCCTGAAATACACTCAACAAAAAAAGGAGGCCGTCATGATGCCGGCCTCCTTTCCTGAAACCAACAGGCCGTTGTCAGACCTGAATATACGCGGACGCCTTTGCACCGCAGATCGGGCACTTTTCCGGTGGATTGCCCAGCTCCACATGACCGCAGTAGGGGCAAAGCCAGACCTCTGCAGTTGCAAGATCCTTCCCCTGACGTACCGCCTCCAGCGCCTTCTCGTAGAGCTCTGCATGAACTTTCTCGGCATCAAGGGCAAACCTGAACATCCGTTTTGCCGGATGGCCTTCAGCCTCCGCCAGGTCAAACATCGGCGGGTACATCTGACTGAATTCGTAGGTCTCGCCGCTAATCGCCTCCTGGAGGTTGTCGGCCGTGGAACTGACGCCGCCAAGCGAGTTAAGGTGCCCTTCGGCATGGATTCTTTCGGCCATCGCCGTTGTCCTGAACAGCTTTGCAACGTTTGCGAAGCCCTCTTTTTCTGCAGCCTTGGCGAAAGCGAGGTATTTCTGGTTTGCCTGGCTCTCTCCGGCAAAGGCGTTCTTCAGGTTATCGTTGGTCTGGGACATGGAAAAAGTAACTCCTTCTGTTTTGGGATTGATCTCAACGTATTGCACAAAAAGAAGCTGCATGTAGTGTAGCAACCTATTCCAAAACGTGCAACCAGATTCCAAAGGTTCCTTCATTTTTATAAAAATTCTTGCGAAGGAACGCGGTGAAGGGCTTGAAAATCGCCAAAAACCGATAGATTACCCTTCAGGTTGCGATCCGCATCCTGCCGGCAAGCCGGGACAGAAGGGCTTGCCGCCCCACGCTGACCAGGTAATCCAGACCATGTTCAAGCCAAAACTCCTGACCATCCTTCCTGAACTGAGCCGTGAACAGCTCGGCCGGGATATCGTATCGGGCATCCTCGTCGGTATCGTCGCCCTCCCCCTTGCCATCGCCTTCGCCATCGCCTCGGGGGTCTCTCCGGAAAAAGGGCTGATCAGCGCGATCGTCGGCGGATTCATCATCTCGCTGCTCGGCGGCAGCAGGGTGCAGATCGGCGGACCGACAGGGGCCTTCATCGTCATCCTCTACGGTATCGTCGGGCACTACGGCGTCAACGGCCTGATGATCGCCACCATCATGGCCGGCATCATCCTCCTCATCATGGGATTTGCCCAGTTCGGTTCCCTGATAAGGTTCATCCCGTACCCGGTGGTCGTCGGCTTCACCAGCGGCATCGCCGTCATCATTTTTTCCAGCCAGGTCAAGGACTTTCTAGGACTGAAACTCAAAAACGTGCCGCCGGATTTTATCGACAAATGGGCCGCCTACGCCCAGGCGATCCCGACCGTTGACCCACCGACGTTCCTTGTCGGGCTTGCCGCGCTCCTGATCATCCTTTTCTGGCCGAAATTGACCAGAACGATTCCCGGCCCTCTCGTCGCCATCCTGGTGACCACCGCCGCAGTCAGCATCCTGAAGCTCCCGGTCGACACCATCGCATCGCGGTTCGGTGAAATTCCCTCCACCCTGCCCGCCCCGGCAGTCCCCGGCTTCGACCTGCAAACCGTCAGAAACCTTGTGATGCCGGCAACGACCATCGCCATCCTCGGAGCCATCGAAGCCCTGTTGTCGGCTGTCGTCGCCGACGGCATGATCGGCGGCCGCCACAAATCGAACATGGAGCTGGTCGCCCAGGGCATCGCCAATATCGTCACACCACTGTTCGGCGGCATCCCGGTCACCGGCGCGATCGCCAGGACGGCCACCAATGTCAAGAACGGCGGACGCACGCCGGTCGCGGGCCTGGTGCACGCCGTCACCCTCCTCCTGATCATGCTCCTGTTCGGCTCGTTAGCGAAGCTCATCCCCATGCCAACCCTTGCGGCGGTCCTGATCGTCGTTTCATGGAACATGAGTGAACACCGCGTCTTCCGGCGGCTTCTGAAGAGCCCTCGAAGCGATGTGGTCGTGCTCCTGACAACCTTCACGCTCACGGTGCTCTTCGATCTGAGCATCGCCATCGAAGTCGGCATGCTCCTTTCAGTCATTCTCTTCATGCAACGCATGGCGAACCTGACCAACATCGGCTCCGTCACCGGCGAACTCCGGGACCAGGAGGAGGATGAAGACCCGAATGCGATCGTCCATCGCCGGATTCCCGACGGTGTCGAGGTATTCGAAATCAGCGGGCCGTTCTTTTTCGGTGCCGCCTCGAAATTCAGGGATGCCATGCATATTGTCGGCAAGGCTCCGGCGATCAGGATCATCAGGATGCGCAAAGTACGCTCCATTGACGCAACCGGCCTGAACATGATGCAGGAACTGCTCGAAGACTGCAGGAAGAGCGGCAGCGCGCTCATCCTGTCCGGAGTTCATGCGCAACCGCTGTTTGCCATGCAGCAGTTCGGACTTGCGGACAGCATCGGCGAAGAAAATATTTTCGGCAACATCGACGACGCGCTCGACCGTTCACGACAGCTTCTCGGACTCCCCGCAGAGGGACGTCCGGACCACTTCGTGGCAAGCGTCGCCAGGGAAAAGGGGGATAAACGGCAAGGCTTCACTCCTTGACGCTGTAGGTACGGATGCTGGAAATGGAATCGATGTCGTAATAGGTGTTGATGGCCGTTCCGTCACCCTCTTCGGTAACCCGAAGGAAAAGGTCGCTGATGAACAGCACCGCATCTTCGTAAATCTTGCCCTCGTTGACCTGCAGCTTCACGCCTTTCCTGATTTTCCGTGACATGGTGCCGTGAAGCGGGACCGAGGCATATTCAAGGACCTTCTCCCAGGTCTGCAAAGCGCCAGAAACCATAGTTCCTCCTGTTTCAGATATGTTTTATTGCGGGTCAGGCCAAGAAAGGAGCCTGAATTATTTAAGATTATCTATAATTTATACTCATTTTATCAACAAGCAAACCGTACTGGACGAAAACTCAGGCATTCGCCACCATGCGACCCTTCCGCACAACGTCGCAACGGCCAGCCAGGGTGACGACAGAAACCGCTACCATCCGACAAAGGAGTACACCACCATGGAAAACCAGCTGCGCCCCCTGGGCATCGTCAAGGAAATCATCGAAGAGGCAGGCCATGAAATCACCTACGCCTATGATGACCTGGTCTTTATCGAGCACAACGACTTCCTGCTGCAGTTCGCGCCGGAACCGAACCGCCTCAACCTTTTCTTCAACACGGAGTGCACGGCCGAAGAGGCGGACGCCATCACGGCAAGGCTGCTCGAGGCAGCGGGACTCAGGAAACTTTCGATCATGAGAAATGGAACCTACACCATGACGGAAGCGGAAAACGACAACCTGCAAATCACCTTCAACCCCTGAGCAGGCAAGCTCCTCTTCCGGCTGGAGCGAGTGCCAGGCCGGAAGAGGGCGGCGCGAGCTGCGATGAAAACCCGTAACTCCTGATTCCATGTTGTGAAAGGTTGGGCGACAATACAGGAATTGCTACATTGCCGATGGGCGAATCTGACGAAAAACCCCTGCTCCCCATGTCTCGCCCGCAACGCATTGACAACCTAAGCTCGCAAGAACATGAAACACCCGCTGAAAGCAATCAAATCGGCCGCCCTGGCAGCCATTCTCTGCACTGCGTTCGCCGGCAAGGCAGTGGCCGGTCCGCAGGACGGATTCGGCGTCGGCATTATTGCCGGGGAACCGACCGGCCTGAGCGTCAAGCAGTACATCGACAGCAACCACGCCTATGACGCCGCCTTCGCCTATTCGTTGTCGGACGGCCATTTCTTCCAGTTCCATGCCGACTACCTGGTCAACAACCACTCAGATTCACTCAATCCGCCTGAACTGAAAGGCTCGCTTCCCTGGTATTACGGTATCGGCGGCAGGATCAGGGCCGACGACGGCCATACCCGGCTTGGTATGCGCATTCCGTTCGGCATTACCTACCTGTTCGCAGATGCCCCGCTCGACTTCTTTGCCGAAGTGGTTCCGGTCGTCGATGTGGCCCCGAACGTCTCGGTCAGGCTCAATGGCGCCGTAGGCCTGCATGTCTTCATCAAGTAACACACTGCGGGGAGGAACCTGAACCATGCGTTTTGCCGAAGCGACCATCGGACGAACCTTCATCATCAGGCTCGAAGACGGAGAAATCTTCCACGAGGAGATTGAACGTTTTGCAAGCCGGCAGGGTATCGAGCGTGCGTTCCTGAATGTGGTCGGCGGCGCGGACCGGGGCAGCCGGCTTGTCGTCGGCCCGGAACAGAGCCGGGCGCTGCCGGTTGTCCCCATGGTGCATGAGCTCTACGATACCCATGAAATCACGGGAACCGGCACCATCTTCCCGGACGCACAGGGCCGCCCGGTCGTCCACCTCCACATGGCCTGCGGCAGGGAGGAAAACACGGTGACCGGCTGCGCCCGCAGCGGCGTCAGGGTCTGGCAGGTCATGGAGGTCATCGTTGTCGAATTGCTGAACGACACCGCCAGGCGCCTGCCCGACAAGGCGACCGGTTTTGAACTGCTGATCCCCTGAAACCGGGGGCACACCATCCATAGCACAACGGAGCGCATGAACAGCTGGTTCATGCGCTCTCGTCTTCCCCGACAGGGCCGGACTGAACGGCGTCTGGCTCAGACAAAGGGGTTTTCCACATAGTCCATGCCCAGAGAACGGGCCACGGCAGCCTGGGTCACCTTGCCATTCCAGGTATTCAGGCCACCGGCAAGCCCGGGAACAAGCACCATCGCACTTTCAAGGCCAAGATCGGCCAGCCGCCTGACGTACGGCAGAGTCACGCCCGTAAGGGCTTCGGTCGATGTCGCAGGAAACGCACCCGGCATGTTGGTTACGCAATAATGCAGCACGCCTTCCTCGACATAGACGGGATCGGCATGCGATGTCGGACGCGACGTCTCGACACAGCCCCCCTGGTCGATGGCAATATCGACGATCACCGAACCCCGTTTCATCAGCCTGACCATTTCCCGGCTCACCAGTTTCGGGGCGCTTGCCCCTGGTTGCAGCACGGCACCGATAAGCAGGTCGGTGTCCGGCAACAGCTCATCAAGATGCTGTTCGTTCGAGTAGATAGTGTGCACCTGCGACGGAAGGATCGCCTCAAGCTCACGCATCCGTGCCTGGCTCGCCTCCATCACGGTCACCCCGGCACCGAGCCCTGCCGCTGCACGGGCGGCATTCATGCCGGCCACTCCACCGCCAAGCACCAGCACCCGTGCCGGCAGCACCCCCGGCACCCCGCCGAGCAATTTGCCCGCACCGCCGTGATGCTTTGCCAGGAACGTTCCCCCCATCAGGACGCTCATCCGTCCGGCGATTTCGCTCATCGGGGCCAGGAGGGGAAGGCGCCCGTCGATGTCGACTGTCTCGTACGCGATAGCCGTCGTCCCGGCCTCCACCAGTCTCCGGGCAAGCCCGGGCGCTCCTGCCAGATGCAGGTACGTGAACAGGATCTGCCCGGCCCGAAGAAACGGGAACTCCCGCTCAAGCGGCTCCTTGACCTTGACAACCAGCTCACAGGCCCAGGCGTCGACCGCATTGGCGACCAGCACCGCTCCTGCCAGCCGGTACTTCTCATCGCTGAATCCACTACCCTCTCCCGCGCCAGCCTCAACGACGACATGATGCCCGGCGGCAACCAGGTGCCTCACACCCGCAGGCGTACAGGCTACGCGGTTTTCCAGAACCTTGATCTCTCTGGGAATACCTATATTCATGCGTGCAAAAGTTATGGGTTATGCTCCTCCCCATACCTCTATCCGTAATTAAACAGCTTCCTGATGAAAATGCTACCAGCAATGCTCGGTATTTTTGGGGATCCCGCCTTCTGGGCGCTGCTGACCGCAGCGGTCGCGGCAACGGCAAGCGCGGTGCGCCTGCGTCCTGTCGGCATACTCAGGGCCGTTGCGCTCGTGATCGTCTGGAGTTGCGCCTGCGCCACCAGCGCCCTCCTTCTCGGCATGAACGCCGCCATGCTGACAGGTGCCTTGTCGATCCTGTCCGGTCTGTCACTGCTGGCCATTTCCATCATCCGCACAGGTATCGAATCGATGCCGAACCGGCGTTATGAAAACCGCTGAACGCCGTCATCGCCAGGAGTGACGACCAGCCAGCCGGGGACATAACGCCAGGCATGCCGCATCTGGCGGTCATGAGCCGCATAATCGGGATCGATCCCGGCAACCTCGGACCAGAATCGGGCGGAATGGTTCATGTGACGGAGATGGCACAACTCATGCACCATGATGTAGCGGACCAGGAGGGGGGGAAGAAAGAGCAGCTTGAGGTTCAGGCTGATGGCGCCTTTCGACGAACAGCTGCCCCACCGGGAACGCAGCTTCCTGACCGATACGCGTGCAAAACTGAACCCGTGGATACCGGCAAGCCGCTCAAGCTGCGGCACCAGGCGCTGGGAGGCCCGGCGGTGCAGCCACAGTTCCAGGGCCTGGCGGCACCACCCCTCATCCTGGACGGGCCCTGCCAGGAGCAGCAGGTCATCCCCGGCTTCCCGGACGGCATTGCCCAGCTCCACCCCTTCCTGCCGGAATGCCACCCGCCAGGACTCCCCGATGCCCGAAAGATCGAGCCTTGATGGCAACGAGCTGCCGCCATCGGAAATACCCGCAAGGCGCTTCATGTCGAATGCGTGCTGAACTGTTTCGATCCAGCGACGATGTTGCTCCACCAGTCCGGGAACCTGGCGCATGTCGAAATGCGAAGGGACGACAACGATCAGGCCATCATGCGGCGACATCCTGAGCCGCGCACGCTTTGCCCGCCTGCTGACACGAAGCGAATAGGGAATATCTGTCGCCGTGGCGACCCGGTGCATCGGCATGGTGAAAACGAAAATGTGAGCAGATTGCAACAGGGCAAAATAGCTCCGATCACCGGCAAAATACAACACCCCTCCAGCTGACGCCCCGCCTGCGCCTTGCGGCGCGCGGGGCAGGCGCTTGCGGTGCCGCGCTCAGGCAAGCGCCGCGGCGAGATCGGCAATCAGGTCGTCCGGGTCCTCGATACCTACCGAAAGACGGATCACGCCATCGGTAATCCCCGCCAGGGCACGGTGCTCAGCCCCCATGGAGGCATGGCTCATGGTCGCCGGATGCTCGATCAGCGACTCGACACCGCCGAGGCTTTCGGCAAGCGCGAACAGTTTCGTTCCGGTAAGAACCCGGTTGACCGCTTCGGTGCCGCCAGCGACCTCGAAGGAGACCATGCCGCCGAAACCGCGCTGCTGCGCGAGGGCCAGCTCATGCTGGGGATGGCTTTCAAGACCGGGGTAGAACACACGGCTCACCTTCGGGTGGCCGCTGAGGAACTCGGCGACCAGCCGGGCATTGCGTTCATGCTCCTTCATCCTGGGAACGAGGGTCTTGATGCCGCGCAACACCAGCCAGCAATCGAACGGCTGTGCGCAGGTGCCGAGCGTGTTGACCAGATACTTCAGCCGTTCGTCGAGTTCCGGGCTGTTGGAAAGCACGGCCCCCCCGACAACATCCGAATGACCGTTGAGATACTTGGTGGTCGAGTGCACCACGATATCCGCGCCGAGCCTGAACGGCTGCTGGTTGTACGGCGACAGGAAGGTGTTGTCGACAATGGAAAGCAGACCGTGCTCGCGGGCGATCGCCGAAACCGCCCCGATGTCGATCAGGTTGAGAAGCGGATTCGAAGGCGTTTCGATCCAGATGGCCCGGGTATTGCCGTTGATGTACTGTGCGATTTCGGACGGCTCGCGAAGGCTGACGAAATGGATGGTGATCTGGAAATGCTCCTGGATGGTTTTCAGCAACCTTGCCGTACCACCGTAACAGTCGTCGGTGCAGATGATTTCATCGCCTGCACGGAACAGGTGCAGAACCGTTGCGACCGCAGCCATGCCGGTCGTGACGGCCACGGCGCATGAGCAGCCTTCAAGGGCCGCAATGCTGTCTTCGAGAGCTTTCCTTGTCGGGTTGCCGCTGCGGGTATAGTCAAAGCCGCGATGCTTGCCGATATCCTCGAACACAAATGTCGAACTCTGGTAGATCGGCGTCATGATCGCGCCGTACGCTTTGTCGGGGGCTACCCCGGCATGGATGGTGTCCGTCTGGAAACTCATGAGATCCTCCGTTTATGGTTGTAAAATCTGGCGCAAACGGAAGGAATCGACATCGGCACATTGAAAAAGGCGCCGCAGACAGGCCTGGCTTCACGATCTCCGGAAGATACGCAAAAAGGGCCTGCGCATGCCGGGTGCTGCAATTCAGGAAAAAACCTGCTGCAGTTGCCGCGGCTTGCGGAACGGAATTTCAAGGTGACATGAAAAAACCCCTTCCAGATGAGTGCGGAAGAGGTGTCTGGGAAGCATGGCCGGTGGAGAACTGCACTCCCCTGCGGCCTGGTCAAACGTCTTTTCACTCATCTTTCCCCCTGCCATCCGGCCTGGAATACCCAGGCTCCGACGGTCGTGCGGGAGGTAGAATGCGGCACCGTGTCCCCTCTCGGGGATCGGTTGTCAAGGCGTCATCGGGTCTAGTCCCTCGGCCTTTCTTGATGACTGTCAATCACGTCAAAGAGCTATTAACAATCGTTAATGTACATGGAAAAAAGATATCAGTCAAGCACTCTTTACAGTTTTTTCTGTATCGGCAGCCAATGGCACAGGCATGAAAAAAATTTTTGAAATGCAGGAAAAAATGCCATCTTTTTAACAATCGTTAACCGTATCGATAAAAAAGAGAAAGCAACAGCAGCATGGCCAGCATCTGTACATCCTGTCTACACCACGTACCTGCCGGCATAAAACAGCATGCCTCCTGAAAACGCATTTCCCGTTTCGGGAGCATACGTTTGCGTGACGCCGGTTCTGCATACCCCAGTACCGGCTTTTTTTTTGCCATGTCGCATGGCCCTGATGAACTGAACCAATAACCGATCACACCGTACCATGAGCACGATTTCATATATTTCCGAAGTAATGGCGCGCCCTGCAACCTGGGATGAAACTGCCGGAAAGCTGCCGCACCTGCAGGCAGATACATCCGACGCCCCGGAACCTGCAACAGCCTTCGTGTAACCCCAGTAATTGAACCAGACGTACAGGTGACGCCATGAAAAACACCGGCCATATCCTCATCGCAGATTCGCAGTTCCTCACCACGGAAGCTCTCCGCTCACTCCTTGAAGAGGCCGGATACCGGGTTTCCGTGGTCACGACCCGGAGCGACCTGCTTGAATTCATGAAAATCCACGAACCATCACTGATCATAACGGACTATATCCTGTTTGATTTCCGCTCGATCAACGACCTTCGGGAACTCCGCGAACAGCACGCCGACACACCGGTCCTGGTGCTCTCCAATTCGGTCAACCAGATGCAGATCAAGGAGCTCAACAATGCAGGCATCAAAAACATAGCCATGAAGACCGATGACCGCACGGAACTCCTGCAGGCGGTCGCCACAGCCCTGAAAGGCAAAAAGGCCTATTCAGGCACCGTGCTGGATGTGCTCCTCAAACAGGAAGGCCCGGCAGAGGACGCCTGCCTGCTGACCACCTCGGAAATCGAAATCGTCCGGCTGATTTCCACCGGGCTGACGACCAAGGAGATTGCAGTACGCAAACATGTCAGCTTCCATACGGTCATGACCCACAGGAAGAACATCTTCCGCAAGCTCGGCGTCTCCAGCAGTCCGGAGCTGATGATGTTCGCCATCAAGGCCGGCCTGATCGACAACATCGAATATCATATCTGATCTACTTCGGTTGCGGTAGGAAAAATACCGCATAACCGGGATTTTACGGATGGAACGTGGTGAGCATCTTGTTGATGTCGTAAGTATTTCAACATCAAACAGGCATCGACATGGGACGAATCGCGAAAAAACTGACCGACCTGATCGGCAACACGCCGCTAC
>CAZSXF010000016.1:0-42533 GCA_964611215.1 uncultured Chlorobiaceae bacterium | reverse complement strand
AGACGGGCAGGCATGAGGCGGGCGAACGGCTGATAGGGGAGGCGATCCGGTTACGTCCCGGGTATGCCGAAGCCCACGCAAACCGTGGTGCCGTTTTGCAGGCGCTTGGACGGCATGCGGAAGCATTGGCAAGTTGTGACATGGCGATTCGGGTGAACCCGAAGTATGCGGAAGCATATTATAACCGTGGCAATGTGTTACTGAAACTGAGCCGTTGTGAAGCCGCGCTGGAAAGTTATGATGATGCCATTCGTCTGGTGCCGGATTATGTCCAGGCGCATATGAACCGAGGCGTTGCCCTGCAGGAGCTTCGTCGGCATGCGGAGGCGCTGGATGCGTACGGACGCGTCATCCGCCTGGCACCGGATTATGCAGAGGCGTATGCAAACCGGAGCAACACATTATGCGAGCTGCAGCGGTATGACGAAGCGCTTGCAAGCTGTGAACAAGCCATCCGTTTACAGCCGGATTCGTCGGTTGCCTATACCAATCGCGGTATAGCGTTGCAGAAGCTGCAACGCAGTGAAGAGGCTGTGGCAAGCTACGATACTGCCATCCGGTTAGACCCTGGGTGTGCGGAATCGTATGCGAACCGTGGCAATGCGTTGCAGGAGCTTGGGCGGCATGCGGAAGCTGTGGCAAGTTACGATACTGCCATCCGGTTAGATCCGGGGCATGCGGAGGCATATTACAACCTTGGAAATGTATTGCAGGAGCTTGGTCTGTATGCGGAGGCTGTGGCCGGTTACGATACTGCCATCCGGTTGAAGCCGGGGTATGCCGACGCATACCTGAATCGTGGCAATGCGTTGCAGGGGCTTGGCCGGTATGAAGTGGCGTTGTCGAGCTACGATGCGGCTATCGGCTTGAACTCCGGGTACGCGGAAGCATATAACAACCGTGGGGTGTCGTTGCAGCGGCTTGGCCGGTATGCAGCAGCGTTGTCGAGTTATGATGTGGCTATCTGTTTGAACCCGGGATATGCGGAAGCGTATAACAATTGCGGGGTTACGTTGCAGGAACTTCAACGCTACCCGGAAGCGCTTGAAAAGTATGCAAATGCTGTCGACCTGGCGCCGGATTATGCGGATGCGCACCTGAACAGAAGCCTGGTGCAGTTGCTGTCCGGAAATTACGGTGAAGGGTGGCGAGGTTATGAATGGCGATGGAAGCTCAGGAATGGCAGGTTGTCCGATGCACGCTTTGGCCAGCCCTTATGGAGTGGGCAGGAACCGCTGTCGGGCAAAACGATTCTGTTGCATGCCGAGCAGGGACTTGGCGATACGATCCAGTTCTGCCGGTATGTGCCGATGGTCGCAGCACTTGGCGCGCGGGTGATTTTTATGGTGCAGCCGGAACTCGTCGGATTGTTGGAAAGCCTGGGCGATGTTGCGGAAATTATCACGCCGGACCAGTCGTTGCCGGAGTTCGACTGCCATTGCCCGCTGCTCTCGCTGCCGCTGGTGTTCGAAACGACGCTGGAGAACATTCCATCGCCGGGCGCATACCTGAAGGCGGACCCTGCCCGCATCGAACGGTTCAGGCGACTGCTCGGTCCTCGGCGGCGCCCGCGAGTCGGCCTGGTGTGGAATGGAGGGCACCGGCCGGAGCAGCCGGAGCTTTATGCAGTCAATGGACGTCGGAATGTGCGTCTTGAGGAGATGGCGCAATTGAACATGGAGTGGGTCGAGTTCGTCAGCCTGCAGAAGGGAGAGCCGGCGGAATCGGAGTTCAGGAGTCGGTATCAGGCATTGTGGCCGCAGGGGAACATGGTGGTGCTGGCGGAGCAGTTGCATGACTTTGCGGACACCGCCGGGCTGGTGGCGAACCTGGACCTGGTGATTGCGGTGGATACGTCGGTGGTGCATCTCGCTGCGGCGCTTGGCAGGCCGGTCTGGCTGCTCTCCCGGTTCGACGGTTGCTGGCGATGGCTGGTGGATCGGGAAGATTCGCCGTGGTACGAAAGCGTGCGGATCTACCGCCAGGAGCGTCCGGGTGACTGGGCTACGGTGCTGCGGCGTGTGGCCGGGGATTTGCAATCAAGCGTATTGCCCCATGGAATGGACGAGTGACGAGCAGACGGCGTTTGCGCGGGCGGTGGCCCTGCACCAGCAGGGCTGTGTGGCGGAAGCGCAGGGTATCTACCGGGAGCTGCTGGAGCGGTTTCCCCGGCAGCCGGAGTTGCTGCATCTGTTGGGCGTGGCAAGTTATCAGACGGGCAGGCATGAGGCGGGCGAACGGCTGATAGGGGAGGCGATCCGGTTACGGCCCGGGTATGCTGAGGCCTATTCGAACCGGTGCAATGCGTTGCAGGCGCTTGGGCGGTATGAAGAAGCGCTGGCAAGTTCCAGGGAGGCGATCCGGTTACGGCCCGATTGTGCTGCGGCTTACCTGAACCAGGGTAATGCGTTGCAGGCGCTCGGGCGATATGAGGAGGCGTTGCGGAGCTATGCGGAAGTGCTTCGCCTGAATGGCTCTTCTGCGGAAGCGTATTCGAACCGGGCCAACGTGCTGCATACGCTGCAGCGCTATGACGAGGCATTGCAGAACTATGCGGAGGCGATCCGGTTGCATCCCGGATATGCGGATGCCTACGCGAACCGCGGCAATATGCTGCTGGACATGGGCCGTTTTGAGGAGGCATTGGCAAACTGCGAAACGGCCATCCGCCTGAAGCCCGATTATGTCGAGGCGCATATGAACCGTGGTGTTGTATTGCAGGCCCTGCGGCGGGATGTGCAGGCACTGTCGAGTTACGACGAAGCCATCCGGTTGCGCCCTGATTATGCCGAAGCGCATTGGGGCAGGAGCTTGCTGCAATTGCAGTCGGGCAAGTATCGGGATGGGTGGCGAGGGTATGAGTGGCGGTGGAAACTCAAGACATGCAGCCGCTCCGGCCTTGGCTTTTCGCAGCCGATGTGGAGCGGTCAGGAGCCGCTGTCGGGCAAAACGATTCTGTTGCATGCCGAGCAGGGACTTGGCGATACGATCCAGTTCTGCCGGTATGTGCCGATGGTCGCAGCACTTGGCGCGCGGGTGATGTTGATGGTACAGCCGGAGCTTGTCGCATTGTTGGGAAGCCTGGGCGGTGTTGCGGAAATAATCACCCCGGAGCAGGCGTTGCCGGAGTTCGATTACCATTGCCCGCTGCTGTCGCTGCCGCTGGCGTTCGGGACGACGCTGGAGAGCATTCCATCGCCGGGCGCATACCTGAAGGCGGACCCTGCCCGTATCGAACGGTTCAGGCGACTGCTTGGTCTTCGTCACCGCCCGCGAGTCGGCCTGGTGTGGAGCAGTGGGTATCACCCGATTCATCCTGAATGGTTCGCAGCTTATTCCAGAAGGAATATCGGCATTGAGCATATCTCGAAACTGGACATGCGGGGCATCGGATTTGTCAGCCTGCAGAAAGGCGAGCCGGCGGAATCGGAGTTCAGGCGGCGATACCGGGCATTGTGGCCGCAGGGGAACATGGTGGCGCTGACGGAGCAGTTGCATGACTTTGCGGACACCGCCGGGCTGGTGGCGAACCTGGACCTGGTGATTGCGGTGGATACGTCGGTGGTGCATCTCGCTGCGGCGCTTGGCAGGCCGGTCTGGCTGCTCTCCCGGTTCGACGGTTGCTGGCGATGGCTGGTGGATCGGGAAGATTCGCCGTGGTACGAAAGCGTGCGGATCTACCGCCAGGAGCGTCCGGGTGACTGGGCTACGGTGCTGCGACGCGTGTCGGAGGAGCTCCGCCGCTGGAAGGATGGGGCATCTTTCGGCGTCAGCTTTCCAGGATCGCGTTGATGGAGCTGCTGACCTCCTGGTCCAGTGTCTTGATCCTGTTGTTGAGCTCGTGCAGGCGCATGAAGAGGCGCTGCTCCTCGCTTTTTTCGGTCGATCCTGCCAGCAGGGCCAGTACCGACTGCTTTTCCTGCTGCAATGGTTCGAGGACCAGGGTTTTGACGGCGATGAGAAAGTGGGAGAGGCAGCGGCGTGCATGCTGCATGAGCTGGTCAGGCAACATGAAAGACTGTTCCCGGACGGGCAGCCTGAAAAGGATATCGAGGGCAAGGTCACGAGCCTCGGGCATCTCGATGGCGCTGATTTCAGAGGTGATGTCAATGCCATGGCCCTCTTTCGGGTCCATGCCCCTGAATCGCCCGATCAGGTGGGTGAAGATGGCCTGTGCGGCACGGTTGGCAAGCTGGAACATTCTCTCGTTGCTGGCGGCGAATGCCAGGACCTCGGTGCCGTAGAAGGTGCTTTCGAGCAGCGCCTCCAGAAATGTCCGTTCGGTAACGGACAGGGGTCTGTCCTGCCGGTCGGGGGCCGTTTCCGGCACCGCCGGACGCTCTTCCGGAAGCCGGTATTCATTCGTTTTGTGCTGGCTTGCCGAATGCATCACCTTGATCAGCGTTTTTTTGCTGATGTCGGTTTTCTTCGAAAGTTCGTCGAGATAGAGCTCTTTCTGGATCGGATCGCCGACCAGCGATATGCTTTTGGTCATTGCGGAAACTGATTTTGATACCTGTTCAGGAGTGTCCATCAGCCCGGCTTCGCGGAAGCAGCGGAACTGAAAGTCCTGGAACGAAGTCCGTCCTTCATGCAGTACCTCGATGAACGCTTCTTTGCCATTGTTGCGTATGAAGCTGTCGGGGTCTTCGTTTCCCGGCAGGAGCAGCACCCAGGGCGTGAGTCCTTCGGCCAGCAGGATGTCGATGCCTGCCAGCATCGATTTTCTGCCGGCATTGTCCCCGTCGTACAGGAACAGAACCCTGGAGGTGTACCGCCGGAGCAGTTTGGCCTGATAGCGGGTCAGGGCGGTGCCGCACGACGCCACCGCATTGGTGAACCCTGCCTGGTGCAGGGCGATCACGTCCATATACCCTTCGACGAGAATGGCGTTCTCCTGCCTGCGGATTTCATCTTTTGCCGCATGCATGCCGTACAGGAGTTTCGATTTCTCGAACGTTGCGCTTTCAGGCGAGTTGATGTATTTCGGCGTGTCGGGGTCGGACGAGAGCGTTCTGCCTCCGAAACCGGCAACCTGCCCGCCGATGGTGAGGATCGGGAAGATGATGCGGTTGCGCATCGTGTCGTAGAGCGAATTGCGCTGCCGGTGCCGGGTGAGCAGCCCGAGCTCGGTCAGGTGTTCTATCGGAATGCGGTCCCGAGTGGCGGCCTCCAGCAGGTGGTCCCACGATTCCGGCGCATAGCCGAGACCGAATTTCCTGATTGTTTCGGCTTCAAGGCCGCGGTTCGCAGCCAGGTAGGCATAGGCCTGCTGGCCGGCATCGCTTGAAAGTGTCCTGAAAAAAAGCCGTGCCGCCCAACGGAGCGTTGCAAAACGGCTGTCATGCTTTTTGTCTTCCTTCCGGGCGTTGCTGTCCAGGTAACGGCTGGTGTCGACGCCAGCCCGTTTCGCAAGCAGCTCGACGGCTTCGGGGAAGGTGATTTTCTCCATCTCCATGATGAAGGTGAAGACATTGCCTCCTTTGCCGCTTGAAAAGCATTTGAAAATCTGCTTGTCGGGCGAGACGATGAACGACGGGGTCTTTTCCTGGCTGAACGGCGAGAGCGCCTTGAAATGCCGTCCGGAGGGCATGAGCTTGACGTAATCCGAGACAATGTCAACAATGTCCGTACCCTGACGGACCTCATCAATCATGCGCTGCGGTATCATTCGTCCTCTTTGCGTTGGTGCCCATGGTATCTTTCCTCTGTTGCAATGATACGGTAAAATAGTGAAATCGCAAGAGTGCTGATCCTTTTCGATGGTGTCGCCCTCCTGAGAGGCTCTCGGCATTCTTTGCAAAAAACCACGGCTTTGCTGCGTATGGTTTTGGGGTCTTATCTGTTTTTTTTACTAATTTTAATGCGGTTCCGACCTTTCTTTTTTAAAGGAAAACGTCGGCAGAAATTCTGGATATTCCCCCTGATTGCGCCATGCGCACGGATATCGTCGTGTGGTTGCAACTGTTTGCGAATTGCCTGTTTGTTGTGTTTTTTACTGAATGTGCCGGGGCGGGTGCGTCACGCGCGAGAACGCAGCAGGCGGTCGCTGCTAAAAGGATTTCCATTCACCTAAAACCAAGTCTAATGAAACAGGGTTTATTTACGGCGATCCTGATCGTGGTCACCTACGCAGTTTCCCTCGGATTTTATGTCTGGATGGGGAGCAATCCTCCCCAGTCCATGTTCTATGCGGTCTGGAAAGGCGGCCCGGTCGTCTCGGTGCTGATGGCGCTGATCCTCATGGTGATCGCCTATATCGTCGAAAGGATAATCGCCCTGAAGAAAGCGTCCGGAAACGGTTCAATTCCGGAATTTGTCCAGAGCCTCAAGCAGGATATCGAATCCGGCGCCGTGGACCAGGCTATCTCCCGTTGCGACAACCACCAGAGCTCCCTTTCTGCAGTTCTCCGCGCAGTGCTCGAACGGTACAAATTGCTGGCCGTCCATAACGTCACCGACCGTGACAAGCGCATCAGTGAAATGGAGAAAGCCGTCGAAGAGGCGACCATCATGGAGATGCCGCTGCTTGAAAAAAATCTGGTGGCCATTTCGACCATTGCCTCGATTTCCACCATGGTCGGCCTGCTCGGCACGACCCTCGGTATGATCCGTGCGTTTGCCGCCATGGCGACCAGCGGCGCTCCCGATGCCGTCCAGCTTTCGCTCGGTATTTCAGAGGCGCTGTTCAATACGGCCCTGGGCATCCTCGGCGGTATTATGGGCATCGTGACCTACAACGTCTTCACGAACCGGGTCGATCATTTCAATTACCAGATCGACGAAGCGGCATTCTATATTATCCAGACACTCGGCACCGGAAAATCCCAAGCGTAATCCATGTCCAAGATCAAGGCTAAAAGGGTTGGGTTCCGCCTGGACATGACGCCGATGGTGGACGTTGCGTTCCTGTTGCTGACCTTTTTCATGCTGACCACCAAATTCAGGCCGCCGGAAGCGGTGAAGATCGATCTGCCGGCCTCCCATTCGAACATGAAGCTGCCGGAATCCGAGATACTGACCGTGACGGTCGCCTCGGACAACAGCCTGCTGATGGGGCTCTCTTCGCAACCTGCGCGTGAGCGGCTTTTCGCTTCCGTCGTCAGGCCGAGGCTTGAAAGTGCCGGCATGTCCGCCCCGGCGATTGCCGATTCCCTGAAGCAGTTCCGGCTTGATGAAAGCTTTCGGATCAATCGCGATGAATTGCCCCGGTACATCATGATGTCCCGATATGCCGACCAGCGGCTCCGTCCGGTGATCCGTGCCGACGCCCATGCCGACTACGAAGCGGTCAATTACGTCATCAAGGTGTTCAAGAAGCTGAACCTGCTCAATTTCAACCTGGTGACCGTTCTCGAAAAGGAGGTTGGCTGATATGGGTATGGTTGATGCTCCGAATGAGCGGCGTGGCGGCCGAAAAGGCTCCGCCTGCCGCAAGCGCCTCGGCTTCCGTCTCGACATGACGCCGATGGTGGATGTTGCGTTCCTGCTGCTGACCTTCTTCATGCTGACGACCACCTTCGCCAAGTCCAATACCATGGAAATCAACATTCCTCCGGATACGGGAGAGATTTCCATCGCAGAGATGAACGTCATGACCCTCCGGGTTCCCGGTGATGGTTATGCCTACTGGTCGCTTGGCAATGAGGCCCCGAGGAAGACGCCGCTCTATGAATCACAGGGCGCTTCGCACATGACGGTGAGCCGCCAGGTCCGTCAGGTGCTTCTGCAGCAGGCGGCAGCAAACAAAAAGCTCGTGATCGTTGTCAAAATCAGTGAAAAGGCGAAGTACAGGTCGCTGGTGGATATCATCGACGAATTGAACCTCCTGAAGATCGACCGTTTCAGCCTCGATGATTTTACTCCGCAGGACGAGGCGGAGGTCAGACGGGCAGTCGCCGTTCGCTGAAGAAGCTATTGCATGAACCTGAATAAAGGAGTTCTTGACCGTGTCTTCAAAAATTGAACGAGTGCATGATGAGGCTGCCCGGAAGGCGATGCGATGGACCTTCCGTGAAGAGTTTCTGGATACCGACAGGATCAGGAACATTTCCTACGGCAACCTTGTGCTGCGTCGGGAAGCGCATCTGTTCCTGAGCCATGGCGTGATCGTATCGGTTGCGCTGCTCCTGGTGTTCTGGATCGGCAGCGCGAACTGGAACCGGCTTCTGGCATTGACGGGACTGTCCGGCAGCGATGCCGTGCACCGGGTCAAATGCTACGAAATCGTCACCAATGTCACCCAGTTGCCGCCACCGCCGCCGATTGTGCCTCCGGAAGCCAAGGCTCCGCCGAAAACAACGGCCGTCCCGGTTGAAGCTCCGCCGAACGTCGGCAAGATCAAAAAGGTCGCCGAAGCTCCCGCGGAACAGACGCTGGCAACCCAGAAAGAGATCCGCCAGGCGCTGCAGGGTGGGGGGGGCGCAGCCAGCCAGGGCTCCGGTTCCGGAGATTGTGAAACCGTTGATTACATTTCCTGTGAAGTTCAGCCGAGCCGGCTGGCAGAACCGGCGCTCAACTACCCGGAAATGGCAAGGATCGCCGGCATAGAAGGCCGGGTATCGATCCGGGTGCTGATCGGTGAGGATGGCAAGCCGATAAAGGCCGACATCGTCAAACGGGTTCCCGCTGATTGCACGATGTTTGACAAGGAGTCGATCCGTATCGCCATGGGCTCACGGTACTCGCCCGGCCAGCAGGGGGGCAGGAAAGTGCGCGTCTGGCTGACCTATCCGATCAGGTTTACGCTTCACGCCAATGGATAGGTTGTTCCGGCGACAGGATTGAACATACGGTAAAACGAGGGGGACCGGCCTTTTTCAGGAGGCGGTCCCTCGTTTTTTATCTGCGGTGGTTGCGGACTCCGGCCGGTAGAAGATGGCGAAGAGCACCCAGAGGTAGGCGCCGGTCAGGGCGACCGGCGCCACATACATCGAAAAAATGCCATCGACGGCTTTTTCCAGGTACATGCCGGCATAGCTGACGCCGATCACCAGCGCTCCGATGGCGATGAACAGGTAGTTCACCGGGCCGAGCGGCATGGCTGGTGACTGCCGGGCGGCAGCCTTTGCCGCAGGTTCAGGCCTTTTCTTCTCTGAAGACTTCATCAAGCGTATCGATGCAGAGTTGTGCCTCTTCGGCGCTGATGGAGAGCGGCGGAAGCAGGCGGATGACGTTGACGCTGGTGGCGTTGATGAGTACCCCTTTTTTCAGCGCCTCTCCGACATAGTATTTCGCTTCGCGTTCGACGGAGATGCCGATCATGAGGCCATACTGCCTCACTTCCCTGATCTGCGGGTACCTGGCGGCAAGACCTTCGAGCCGTTCACGCATCATGGCACCGATTTCGGTCGCATGCTGCAGCAGCCCATCCGACAGGATTGCCTCGATCAGTGCAAGGCCAGCCGCACAGGCTACGGGATTGCCGCCAAACGTCGTGCCATGGCTGCCGGGCGTAAACACATCCGCGACCCTGTTGCCGCCGATGATCGCCCCGAGCGGCAGGCCGCCGCCGACAGGTTTCGCAAGGCAGATGATGTCCGGCGTGACGTTGAACTGCTCATGGCTGAAGAAGGTGCCGGTACGGCCGCAACCAGCCTGGATGTCGTCAGCGACGATCAGGAATCCGTAGCTTTCGGACAGTTCGGCAAGCCGTTTGACAAACGCTTCGCTGATGCGGTGGATGCCACCCTCTCCCTGGACGAATTCAACGAAGACGGCCGCCGTTCTTTCCGAAACCTTCCGTTCAAGGTCGGCGATATCGTTGAAGCCGATCATGCCGGTGCCCGGCAGGAGCGGTGCATAGCCTTCGACGTGCTTTGCGGTCAGGGATATCGCTCCGTAGGTCCTGCCATGGAAGCAGTTGCTGATCGACAGCAGCTCGTTCTTGTCGGCATTGCCGCTGCCTGCTGCCCACCTTCTCGCCAGTTTCATGGCGGCTTCGATCGCCTCGGTGCCGCTGTTGCACAGGAAGACCTTGGAAAGGCCGGAGAGTTCAAGGAGCTTGTCGGCAAGCGCAAACTGCGGACGCTGCATGAACAGGTTCGACGTATGGATGTAGCGGCTTGCCTGCCGGGTAATGGCATCGATGACGCGCTGGTCACCATACCCTATGGCATTGACGCCGATTCCGGCGATCATGTCAAGATAGCGGTCTCCGTTCGTCGTGTACAGGAATGAGCCTTTGCCGTAATCAATTTCAAGCGGCAACCTCGCATAGTTGTGGAAAAACAGATGCTGTTCCGTTTCGGTATCGATGTTGAGTGTGTTCATCAGCATGTCGGTACGGCCAAAAAGTTATCAGTTGAAAGACAATCGCAGCGGTTTACCGGGTCCGTTGCCGTTTTCCGGAAATGCTGCGCCTGATCCATCGCCATATGGCGTATGCTGCCATGAGGGCGGCGAACAGGCGGAGCTGGAGCGCATCCTGCCCGGCAACAAGTGACGATGCCCATGCAATATACGCCGCCAGCACCAGAAATGTTACAGAAAGCAGGGCGTTGAGCAGGGTCTCGATCGACGGCCAGGCGGATTTCCGGCTTGTCGAATCAGGTTCACTCATCGGTGTGGTGCTCGCTGCCGTAGAACCGCCAGTCCTTGTTGACGATGAGCCTTGCGCCATGGGTGAGCGTGAAGTAGGACCATGCCCACTGCATCAGGACGAATACCCGGTGCTTGAAGCTTGTCAGGTACCAGATGTGGACGAGAATCCAGGTGAACCAGGCCGGGGCGCCGTCGAACTTCAGGCCGCGGAACTGGACAATCGCCTTGTTCCTCCCGATGGTCGCCATCTGGCCTTTGTCAAAGTAGGCGAAGGGTTTGCGCGCCCGGCCCTTCAGTTCGGCGACGATTGTCCTGCCGATGTGCTTGCCCTGCTGCAGGGCGACCGGCGCAAGTCCGGGCAGCGGGCTTCCGCCCTGGTGGGTGAAGCAGGCCTGGTCTCCGCCGACGAAAACCTCGGGATGGCCCGGAATGCTCAGGTCAGGTTCCACCACGATCCTGCCGATACGGTCGGTTTCGACGCCCATGGTCTTGCCGATCTCCTGGGCCTGCACACCGGCAGCCCAGAGCACCGTTGCGGCTTCGATGCGCTCACGGCCGATCTGTACCCCGTTGGCGTCCACGGCGCTCACCGCGCTGGATGTCCATATCTGGACTCCAAGTTTTTCAAGTTCGCGTGTGGCGCGGCTTGACAGGTCGTGATCGAACGATCCGAGGATACGTTCCGCCGCCTCGACGATGAATATCCTGGTCAGCTTCGGGTCGATATGCCGGTAGAATTTTGAAAGCGTATAGCGGCTCATCTCGCCGATCGAACCGGCAAGTTCCACGCCGGTCGGTCCGCCGCCGACGATCACGAACGTCAGGAGCTTCTTGCGTTCCACGGGATCGCTGGTACGTTCCGCCGCTTCATAGGCCTCCATGACACGGCGCCTTATTTCAGTCGCCTGGGCCAGGTTTTTCAGGCCCGGAGCGAACTCTTCCCAGTCGTTGTTGCCGAAATAGTGGTGCTGGACACCGCAGGCAAGGACCAGGTAGTCGTAGCAGACCGTACCGAAGTCGGTCTGGAGCGTACGGGTTTCGAGGTCGACGTTCGTCACCACTCCCTTGAAGACCGAAATGTTGTCGAAGCCGGCAAGCATATTGCGGAGCGGGGCGGCGATGTCGCCCTCCCCGAGGGCGGCCATGGCTACCTGGTAGAGCAGCGGCTGGAAGAGGTGGTAGTTTTTCCTGTCGATGAGGGTTACCTCGACGTCGCGCCTGTTGCCGAGTATTCTTGCTGCGTGCAGTCCGGCGAAGCCACCGCCGACGATGACCACGCTCTTTTTCATCTTTTCGCTCATGTTCCTTTCTGTGTCTTGCCGGTATTCCGGTAACTGCTGCCCAAACCTGCGAAAAGTAATAAAAAAGAGGGCAATGTCGTAATTATGCTGAACTGTTGTGTGCCGTGGCCGCCTCCTGGCGGCGTCAGGTCAGCTCCGTGATGATTGTCGCATGTGCGGGGAAGCGTGCACACAGCTCCTGGCGGCTGGCGAAGGAAAAATCCCGGAAATCGAAGCCCGGGGCGACGACGCAGCTTACGAGCGACCATGATCCGGGTGCGGCGGGAGGGTGCAGGCGGGCGCCGAACCAGCTTCCGGCCCGCACCATGCAGAACGGCGTGCAGTCCGTACCATCACCCTGTATGCCGATGGTGCAGACAGCAGGCTCCCCCTGTTCAGGGAAGCTGCAGACGTCAAGCGGGCTGCCATCGTGGAAAAACCAGAGTTCGTCGGAGTGTATCCGGTGCAGTCGCGAGCGTTCATGCAGCCTGAGCAGGTAGTAAATGGAGGTTGCGCAGGACCTGGGGCCGTCAAACGGGGTGTCGCCGACCAGCTCGCACGAACGCTCGCTGCGGTAGGTTTCACGGTACCAGCCGCCCTCGGGATGAGGTTCGAGCCGGAGCCGTTCGATCCACTCCTCAGCTTTTCGCATGCAGCTTTTCGCGGATCTTCGCCGTTTTCTGGCGCGACGCATCGGCAAGCTTTTCCCGGAACGCCTTCATTGCCTGCCGGAGCTGCGTGTCGCCGGTGGCAAGCATCTGGAGGGCAAGCAGGGCCGCATTGCGTGCATTGTCGATACCAACCGTCGCGACAGGGATGCCTGCCGGCATCTGCACGATGGCGTAGAGTGCATCCTGGCCGCTCAGCTTCTTGCTGTAGACCGGAACGCCGATCACCGGCAGGACCGTCATGGCCGCGGTGACCCCCGGGAGGTGGGCTGCACCGCCGGCACCTGCGATGATTGCCTTCAGGCCGCGTTCCTCGGCCGTCGACGCATAGCGTTCCAGGTCGCCCGGCGTCCGATGGGCGGAGATGACGGAAATCTCATAGGGAACACCGAATTCGTCAAGGACATCGGCGGCCTCCTTCATGATATCGAAATCGGAATCTGAACCCATCAGGATGCCGATGATGGGCGTTTTCTGGTCGTTTGCTGCTGGTGTCATAAAAAAAATGATCAGGCCACTCTGGCGCGGCCGGGTTTCGGGGGCGTGGTTATGATTTTGATGGCTGTTTGCGTATTTTCTTCCCCAGTGCCTGAAAAAAATAACATATGTCGAGGAAGAATACAATGACAACAGATCTCGCCAAGCTCGCTGTTAAGTACAGCAACCCCGGCCCCCGCTATACCAGCTACCCGACCATTCCTTCGTGGAGTGCCGATGGCGTCAGCCAGCAGCAGTGGAAGGATGCCATGGTAAAGGGGTTCAACGAGAGCAACGAGAAGAGCGGTATCAGCATGTACATCCACATTCCGTACTGCGAGAACCATTGTTATTTCTGCGGTTGCAACGCCCACAGGACCAACGACCATTCGTTCGAGGAGCCCTACATCGACGCGCTGATCAAGGAGTGGCAGATGTACCTCGACGTCTTCCCTGGCAAACTCAACGTCAAGGAGTTGCACATCGGCGGCGGCACACCGACCTTTTTCAGCCCTGCCAACCTCGTCCGGCTGGTTGAGACCCTCTTCAGGGACGTCAATCGTATGGACAACTACATTTTCAGTTTCGAGACCAATCCCCGTTCGACCTCCAGGGAGCACCTTGAAGCCCTCTACAGCGTCGGCTTCCGCCGCATGAGCTTCGGTATCCAGGATTTCGACCCGGTCGTCCAGGCGGAAATCAACCGCCCACAGTCGTTTGAGCTCGTCAAGGAGAAGATCGACCTCGCCCGCCAGATCGGTTTCAATTCAATCAATTTCGACCTGGTCTACGGGCTGCCGAAGCAGACGCTCGCCACGGTCACCGATACCATCCAGAAGGTCATGGAGCTTCGCCCCGACCGCCTTGCATTTTACGGTTACGGCCACAACCCGCACCTCTACGAAGGGCAGCGCCGCTTCAAGGTCGAAGACCTGCCGGTCGGCGATGTCAAGCAGGAGCTGTACGACAAGGGCCGCGCCATGCTTGAATCGATCGGCTACCACGAAGTCGGCATGGACCACTTCGCGCTTGAAGGCGACACCCTCTACCTGGCCATGCAGGACGGCTCGCTGCACCGGAACTTCATGGGTTACACCGAGAATACCACCCAGATGATGCTGGCCCTCGGCGCTTCGTCGATCAGCGATACCTGGTATGCCTTCGCCCAGAACGAGCGGGACGACAAACCGTACATGGATGCGGTCAACGAAGGCCGTTTCCCGATCATGCGCGGCCATCTGCTGACCGAGGAGGACCTGGTGCTCCGCCGCCATATCCTCAACCTCATGTGCCGCCAGGAGACCTCGTGGGAAGACCCGGCCATGTACACCGATGAGCTGGACATTGCCCGCTTCCGCCTCGAAGACATGGAAAACGACGGGCTGGTCATCCTCGGTGACAAATCCGTCAGGGTCACCGAAATCGGCGTCCCTTTCCTGAGGAACATCTGCATGGCCTTCGACGCACGTCTCTGGCGTTCCGACAGCCTTTCCAAGGCCTATAACGTTTCCCGCGACATCCAGAAAGAATACATTGAACGCGCCCGTCTCGCCAAAGCCCAGCAGATCGGCTGACATGCGGTGAGCAGGACGACAAACTGAAAGGGTGATCCGCAGGTCACCCTTTTTTTATGCATGGTGATGAACAACAGACAGATACGGGTAGGTTTCATCGGGAGCGGCTGGGCGCAGGTCGCCCAGGCCCCGGCATTTTCGCTGCTTGACGATGTGGTGCTCGCCGCCGTCGCCAGTCCGACCGAGCGCCACAGGCGAAAATTCCTCGACCGGTTCGGCATCGGGGAGGGGTTTTCGGATTGGAGGGAGATGCTTTCAACCAATGTCGACCTGATATGCGTCACCACGCCGACCTACCTGCATGAGCGGATGGTGACGGCGATTCTTGAAAGCGGCAAAAGCGTGCTGTGCGAAAAGCCGTTCGCCCTGACGGTCGGGGAGGCGGAGCGGATGGCCGCGGTTGCCCGGCGTTCACCCGGCATGGCTCTGATCGATCATCAGCTCCGCTACCATCCATCGGTCAGGAGCATGAAGCAGATGATCGACGGTGGCGATATCGGCAGGGTTTACGAAGTCCGCGCCGTGGTGAACCTTGCCACGCGGAACCGGCCCGACCAGCCTTGGTCATGGTGGAGCGACGCGGCGAAGGGCGGCGGAGCGTTGCGGGCCATCGGGTCGCACCTGATCGACCTCAATCGTTACCTTGTCGGGGAAATCTCCGAAGTCTGCTGCAACCTGTCGACCTCCATTCCCCAGCGTCCCGATCCGGTTGTGCCGGGCCGGATGCTTCCGGTCACCTCGGACGACACCTTCGCGATGTTCATGAAATTCGGCCCCTCGTCGGTTGCCCTTGGCGCATCGTCGCTCATGCACGTCACGACGGTCGGTGCCTATACCTGGTTTTCGCTTGAAGTTGTCGGGAGCCTGAAAACCATCCGTCTCGATGGGGCAGGGCGGTTATGGGAGATCGCCACGGGTACGGCCAAAGGCGGGCGCAGCCTTATCGATCCTCCTCGCTGGAAGCAGCTTGAGCCGATCCTGCCCTGGGACCAGCTGGTCCTTCAGGAGAAGATCAGGCTCTCTTCGATTGCCGTGCACGGTATTTTCGCCGTCGGCTTCGCGTTCCTGGCGCACCGTATCGTCCGGGCCATCCAGGCCGGTGATCCTGTCGTCCTGCTTGACGCAGCCGGTTTTGAAGACGGCCTGATGATCCAGCGGGTCCTGCAGGCGGGGCTCGACTCCGACAAGCAGCGTGCCTGGGTCAGGATCTGAAACACAAATAGCATAAAGGAACCATTATGGCATGGGTCTGTCTGGTCGTTGCCGGCGTACTGGAGTGTGTCTGGGCGGTCGGCCTCAAATATACCGAAGGATTTACGAAACCGCTGCCGTCCATC
Source organism: uncultured Chlorobiaceae bacterium (assembly GCA_964611215.1). Lineage (GTDB taxonomy): Bacteria > Bacteroidota > Chlorobiia > Chlorobiales > Chlorobiaceae > Chlorobaculum. The sequence goes on along the minus strand of CAZSXF010000016.1, from coordinate 26,655 downwards.
CTGACGCTTGCCGCCATGCTTGCCAGTTTCTGGCTGCTTTCGGTGGCGATGCGGAGCGTGCCCGCCGGGACTGCCTATGCGGTGTGGACGGGCATCGGTGCTGCCGGCGTCGCGGTCGCGGGCATGGTGCTGTTCGGTGAATCCAGGGACATCGCCCGCATCTGCTGCATTGTGCTGATTGTCGCCGGCGCGGCGGGTCTCCGCATGCTTGCGTCGAAGTAACCGTCGCTCTGGTGGTGGGCGCTTGCCTTCAGGTTTCGGCTTGACTGTCGTTATCGGGTTTGGTAAATTTAAAAGTTGATCACCATTTCCCTTTTTTCAGGCAGTTATGTTTTTCCGTGCTGGTGTCCGCTCCGCACTCCTCATTGCCCTTCACCACCAGGCCGGTGCAAGCCCGCTTGCCCGCCGGTATCTTCACGTTCAACCCTTTGATCCTGCATCTCTTTTTTTGCATCAGGAGCGCAGGAACCGGCCGTTTTTTACGTCAGGACAAGAGAGCCGTTTACCAACAAACCATTGCCAGGTATGATCATGCATCGTCAATTCCGTCGTTCCCGGTATTCCAGCCGTTCGCTCCTTTCATGCCGGTTACCCGGCGCGCCATCGTCGGTTTCAGGTCTCCTCAGGCTCCTCCTGGCGGTAATCCTGGTGCTATCCTTGCCGGTCGCCCGCGCCGTGGCCGCCCTGTCGCCGGAGCAGCAGCAGCTTGCCGCGGGGAACAACGAATTTGCCTTTGATCTTTACGGCCAGTTGAAGAACGCTGACGGGAACCTGTTTTTCTCTCCCTACAGCATTTCATCCGCCATGGCGATGACCTATGGCGGCGCTGCAGGAAGCACGGCCGCGGAACTGCGCCAGTTCATGCATTTCCGGTTTGACCAGAAACGGATGGGCGAGGTGATGGGGGCGTACAACCGGGAGCAGATGGCCGGCATCAGCGCAACGGGCCAGAAGCTTGCCATCGCCAATGCGCTTGTCGAGACGGGCGGCGGCGTTGATCGGGAGTACCAGAAGATGCTCCACAGGGATTATGGTGCCGAGCTGTTTTCTGGAGGCCTTCCTGAAATCAATGGCTGGGTCGCCAGGAAGACCGAAGGGAAAATTCCCCGGATTCTCTCGCAGCTCGACCCGAATTCGGTGTGCGTCATCCTGAATGCCATTTACTTCAAGGGGAGCTGGCAGCACAGTTTCCGCAAGGAGTTCACCTGTACGGAGCAGTTTCAGGTCAGCAGGAAGCAGCAGGTGCAGGTACCCTTCATGCACCAGAGTTCCCGATTCAGGATGCTCGACGAAGGATCGTTACAGGCCATTTCGCTGCCCTATAAAGGTGAAGGCCTGTCGATGGTCATCCTGCTGCCGCAGCAGGGCGACGGGCTTGCGCAACTCGAACGGCAGCTGACCTCCCGGGATCTGGATGCCCTGCTTGCCCGTCTTGACGCCCGGCGTCCGGAAAAGGTCGATGTCGCTCTGCCGAAGTTCACGTTGCGTACCGGCTATGACCTGGTGCCATCCTTCGAGCGGATGGGCCTGAAGGAGCCTTTCGGCCCGAAAGCAGATTTCAAGGGTATGGGGGCAGGTGTCGGTGATATCTGGATCGGGCAGATCAAGCACAAAGGGGTTGTCGAAGTCAACGAGGAGGGCACCGAAGCGGCGGCAGCGACCGCCATCGAAATGGTGACCAAATCAGTGGCCCTGTCCCGGGAGTTCCGGGCGGACCACCCCTTCATGTTCCTGATCCGGGACAACGCCACCGGTTGCATCCTGTTCATGGGGCGGTTGAGCAATCCCGCCAGATAAGTTCTCTCCCGACGGGCAGCCTCCTCCGTTTTGCGGAAGGTGGATGCCGTTCTTTGCCTGGTGTGTTTTTCGACAGTAAACCGTATAACTTGCGCGCGTCATGAAAAAAACAAAAAGATTGCTTTGCCTGATGGCCGTCGCCGGATGCTGCATGCCTGGGGTTGTGCACGCGGAAAGTGCCCTGGATCAGCTGAAGTATGTGGAAAAGGAGAGCTCCGCCGCCGCGAAGGAGCCCAGCGAAGGAGCCGCCCGTGCCCGTGCCGGCAACGGTTTTGATTCCCGGGGTTCAAGCTCGGGCGATGCCGTCGACCTTCGGGGAAAGCGGGGTGTCGTCGATCCCAACGACCTGAAGCAGTATGACCCTCCGGCCCGTTCCCTTCGCACCACGCCGCCGCCGGTTCCCTGAGCGGGTCGGTTGCCGGCAGGGGTTGTGCCGGTTTCGGGGAAAATGGTCGTTACAATGGATATCAGGAGTGGACGCATGAGACGATTGCTGATGGTGCTGACGGTACTGGTGCTTGCGTTCCAGGTGTGTACGTCGTTTGCCGTCGACCGGCTGATCCCGGTCAGGGATCCGGAGGGTGGCAAATGGGGCTATATCGACAGCCTGGGTACGTTGGTGATCCCGGTTCGGTTCGATGATGCCCGTCGTTTTTCCGAGGGGCTGGCTGCCGTCAGGCTTGGCGGGGCATGGGGATATATCGACACGGAAGGAAAGTCGCGGACCGACTTCGCCTTCACCCAGGCAGAGCCGTTTTCCGAGGGCCTTGCAGCGGTGCGGCGGAGCGGGGAAGCAGTCACCTGCTATATCGACCCTTCGGGGGACATCGCCATTCCTGCGCGTTATCTTGACGGAGCCTCCTTCTCCGAAGGGCTCGCCGCAGTCCGCCAGAGCCTGTCGTCCGGTTGGGGGTACATCGACAGGAGCGGTCGGGAGGTCATTGCCGGGCACTATGTGATGGATGCCCCTCGGCCGTTCAGGGAGGGGCTTGCCGCGGTGAACGTCAATGGAAGCTGGGGGTTTATCGATACCCATGGGGCCATGGTGATCCTGCCCCGTTTCTCCGAAGCCTCTGATTTTTCCGAAGGGTTGGCCATGGTCCGGCAGCCGGGGCAGCGGATCGACCGCGACGGCAAATGCGGTTACATCGACCATACGGGCCGGTTTTGCATCCAGCCGTCGTTTGACGATGCCTCGTCGTTTTCCGAAGGGCTTGCCCCTGTCAGGAGCGTTGACCGGTGGGGATACGTCGATCGCAACGGCGTCATGGCCATTGCGCCGCAATTCAACAACGCCCAGGGGTTCTCAGAAGGTCGTGCGGTCGTCATGGCGCAGCCTACTGCGGACTACCGGAACCGTTTCGGGTACATCGACCGTACCGGGCGTTATGTCATCGGCCCGGTAACCTGCTTCAACGCCTTCGGCTTTTCAGGAGGGGTCGCCGAGCTGATTACCGAAGATGGCCAGTCACGCTATTTCGGTCCTGCCGGCCAGAGCCTCTGGAACCGGTCGGCGAAATAGCCTGGCTCAACCGGCCTCCTGCTCCCAGCGAGCGTACAGCGCTTCGAGTTCCCGGCAGATATCCTGGTAGGCGTCGGCGGCCTTCCGGGTCTCTTCGGCCGTCTGCTGGTAGAACGACGGCTGGGCCATCAGCTCTTCGTGCCGGTGTTTTGCGTCTTCAAGCCGCTGGATCTCCTTTTCGATCGATGCGACCTTTGCCTGGTTTCCCTTTTTTTTTGCCGGCGTTTTCGGCGTGGTCCTGACGGCAGCAGCTTTTTTCGCCGCGGCTGCTTTTGCGGCCTCCTCTTCTGCAAGCCGCCGTCGCTCCTCCTCAAACGCCTTCTCCGATTTTTCGAGATACTCGGCGTACGTGCCGATGGAGACCTGGAGCCGTCCATCCCGGATCTCGAACACCTTGTTGACCAGACTGTCGAGGAAATAGCGGTCATGGCTGACGATCAGCAGCGTCCCGTCGTAGTTTTCGAGCGAATCGATCAGCATGTCCTTCGAGCGCATGTCGAGGTGGTTGGTCGGTTCGTCCATGATCAGCAGGTTCGAGGCCTGCAGGAGTATCTTCGCCAAAGCGACCCTTGACTTCTCGCCGCCGGACAGCACGGCGGTCTTCTTTTCGACGGCGTCGCCGCTGAACAGGAAGCAACCGAGGATATCACGGACTTTGCGCTGGGCCTCGGCGGTCGGCGCCGCGTCGAGCATCTCCTGCAGGATGCTTTTTTCCGGGGAGAGGTTCTCGGTCTGGTGCTGGGCGAAATAGTTCATGCTGACGTGATGGCCGGTCTGGCGCGTGCCTTCGAACTCGATTTCGTCGGCAAGGATGCGGCAGAAGGTGGTTTTTCCGGCGCCGTTGGAACCGACGATCGCGATACGGTCGCCCCGCATGATCTCCACAGTGATCTCCTTGAGTACCTCCCTGGTACTGCCGTCAGGGAGCCTGAATGATTTCGAGACCCCGTCGAGGCGCAGCACTTCGCGGCCTGAAGGGCGTGCCTTGGGAAAGGAGAAGGCGATCTGTGAAAGATCCTCTTCAGGAGCCTGCAGCTCCTCTTCAAGTTTCTGCATCTGGCGGAGCCTGCTCTGTGCCTGGCGTGCCTTGGTCGCCTTGTAGCGGAACCGGTCGACGAAGGCCTTCAGGTCGGCCATCTTTTTCATGTCGTTTTCATACCGGGCCATCATGAGCTGGTAGCGTTCGGCTTTTTCCTTTTCGTAAAACGAATAGTTGCCTTTGTATTCGGTGATTTCGTTGAAGGCGATCTCCAGCGTCTTGGTTGTCAGCTTGTCGAGGAAGAAGCGGTCGTGCGAGACGATCAGGTAACTGTGCTCGTAGTTGGCCAGATACTGCTCCAGCCAGCGCAGCGAATCGATGTCGAGATGGTTGGTCGGTTCGTCGAGCAGCAGGAGTGTCGGATTCTGCAGGAGCAGACGGGCGATCAGGAGCCGCATCTGCCAGCCGCCGGAGAACTCCTTGACTTTCTTGTGGAAATCGGCATCGCTGAACCCGAGCCCGGAAAGGATTTTTTCCGCTTCGGACTGCATCCTGTAGCCGCCCAGCCGTTCGAATTCATGCGAGGCGTCGCTGAACCGTTCGATCAGCTTGTGGTAGGCGTCGCTGGCATGGTCCTGGTCGGGGTCGGCAAGTTCGAGCTCCATCCGGGCAATCCGGCCGGCGAGTTCATGGAGCTGCCGGTTTGCTTCCATGGCGTACTGCAGGGCGCTTTTGTCAAGGTCGCCTTCAAAGGAGATTTCCTGCGGGAGGTAGCCGATGGTGGTTGTCGAAGATTTCATGATCTGCCCCTCGCTTTGCGGGCCGTCTTCGGGGAGCTGGTCGCCGAGCAGGCGGAGGAGGGTCGATTTGCCGGTGCCGTTCAGGCCGACCAGCGATGCGCGATCCTTGTCGCCGATCCGGAATGAGGTGTCCCGCAGGAGCAGCTTGGTGCCGGCGGTCATGGAGAGGTTTCTTGCTTCGAGCATCTGATGGTTTTTTTCTTGGTTAGTGGTGAAGATACAATATTTCGGCAATGCACCATCTTCGGGTATCGCAGGAGGTTTGCCGGGTTTCGGGTTGTCAAACCCGTATATTTGATGGAGCGGCGCGCCTGCGTCAGCCGGTTTTCCGCTAACCAGCCCCTGTGTGACATGAAGCGTGTTGTCATTACCGGAAGTACCCGCGGCCTCGGATTTGGGCTTGCACGGCGGTTCCTCGCAAAGGGGTGCCGGGTTGTGATCAATGGAACGACGGCGTCCGGCGTCCAGCGTGCGCTTGCCGCATTGCACGAGTTTTCGGGGTCGGTTCATGGCGTGGTTGCCGATGTGGCCACAGAACCTGGGGTTGAACGCCTGTTCGGGGAGGCGGAGGCGCAGCTCGGTCCGGTCGATATCTGGGTGAACAATGCCGGGCTCGGCCAGCCGGTGTGCCCTGCCTGGGAGGTCGGCGCGGAGCTTGCGGAGCGCATCACCGCGGTCAATATCCTTGGCGTGGTGCACGGAACGGTGGTGCCGTTCAGGGCGATGCGGCAGCGCGGCGGCGGTATGATTTTCACGATGGAAGGCCACGGCAGCGATGGGCGGCTTGTCGACGGCATGGCATTGTACGGCATGAGCAAGAGCGCGGCCACCTACTTCACCAGGGCCATTGCCCGCGAGGCGGCCGGGAGCGGTGTCGCCATCGGCAGGCTCCTGCCCGGCATCGTCGTGACCGACCTGCTGCTGGAGACGCTTGCCGGTGATGACCCTCAAAACGCTTCCCGGCGGAAATTCTACAATCTTCTTGCCGACGATGTCGCTACGGTGTCGGCGTTTCTCGTCGACGGCATGCTCTCGGCGCGGGGCCCGTCACCCAGCATCCGGTGGCTCACGCCACGGAAGGTCATGTTCCGGATGCTGTTCGGGCGTTTCCTGCATCGTCAGCCGTTTCGCGGCGAACTGCAGTAACGATCTTTTTTCCGGTATGACCGCAGGAATACATCGTAACCCTACGTCAAACCATCAAATGGCATCGACCTGTTCACCCTGAATACCAACCCATGAGACGATTGCTGATATGCGGTCTGCTGTCGGCCCTGATTCTTGCGGCTATGCCGCCGGATCGAGCCCGAGCTGCCGAGACGCTGACCTGGGGGCAGTGCCTCAGCGAAGCAGCCAGTAACCATCCAGACCTGCGTGCCGCCGCCGCCGCCGTCAGAAAAGCGGAAGCCCAGGTCGCCGTCGACCAGGGCGGCCTCTATCCGACCGTGAGCATCTCCGGCTCCGGCAACCGTTCCGGTAACTTCACCGATGGCGGCGGCGGCTCATCGCTCGCCTCCACAAGCAGTGGCGGCAACGGCTACTGGTCGGCGGTCGCCAGCGCCTCGCAACTGCTGTTCGACGGCGGCAAGACACGCAATACGATCAGTTCGGACCGTGAAACGGCAAAAGCGTCGCAGTACGCTGCGGATGTCATTTCGTCAAGCACCCGCTATGCCTTGCGTACGGCATTCGTGCAGCTGCTGACTGCGCAGCAGCAGGTGAAGCTGGCAGCGGAAATCGTCGAAATCCGCCGCCACAGCCTGCGGCTCATTGGGCTGCTCTACAAGTCGGGCAGTGAAAACATCGGTTCGTACAGCAAGGCGAAGGCCGACCTTGCCCAGGCCGAATTCGAGCTCGCGCAGGCGGCCAGAGGCCTCAAGGTGGCGCAGGCGGTGCTCTGCACCCAGCTCGGGAGGAGGAACATTTCGGTGCTGGCCGTTTCCGCGCCGTTTACGGCGACCGAATCCGTCGGGGCGCGTCCTGATTTCGACCAGCTGGTTCGGGACCATCCCTCCTTCCGGCAGCTTGCCGCCCAGTCGGAGGCTTCCCGTTACGGCCTCGAAGCGGCCAGGAGCGCGTTCGTCCCGAAAGTGACGCTCTCCTCTTCGGTCGGCAACAGCGCGTTTCCCAGCATTCCTCCCGAGCGGATCAACTGGCTGGTAGGGTTCAACGTTTCCGTACCGATCTATCAGGGGGGAACCGGGAAGGCGACGGTCGCCATGGCGAGGGCATCGCTCAACCAGTTCGCCGCGAATGAAGAGAGCGGCTACCTCTCCCTGTTGCGGACACTGGAGCAGAGCTGGAAGAATTTCCGTGATGCTGCCGAAAATGTCGACGTCCAGAAGCTCTACCTTGCCGCGGCCGCAGAGCGGGCAAAAATTTCCGATGCCCAGTACTCATCCGGCCTGGTGACGTTCAACGACTGGACCATCATCGAAGACAATCTCGTCAGCGCAAAAAAATCATATCTCACCGCGAGGTCAACCCTGCTGACGGCAGAGGCTGCCTGGGTGCAGGCAAAAGGAGGGACTTTTGAAGAAACCAGGTAAACCGGTCATGGTCATTGGCGGGGTGGTGGCTGTAGCCCTTCTCGCTTTTGCCCTGTTTTTCGCTTTTGGCAGGAATGGCAAGCACAAGACGGTGTGGCACGAATATCGCGCCGAGTTCGGATCGATACGCTCCGTGGTGTCGACGACGGCCACCATCAAACCCCAGAACCGCCTTGAAATCAAGTCGCCGGTCAGCGGCCGGATTGACGAGATCCTCGTCAAGGAGGGCGATTTCGTCAGGAAGGGCCAGCTGCTTGCGCTGGTCAGCTCGACCGATCGCGCCGCGCTGATCGATGCGGCCTCACAACAGGGGAAAGGGGAGGTCGATTACTGGAAAAAGGTATACAAGCAGACGGCGCTGATTTCACCCATCAACGGTCAGGTTATCGTCAGCAGCCTGTATCCGGGCCAGACGATTACGACGAGCGACGACGTCTTCGTGCTTTCCGATCGTCTCATCGTCAAGGCCGATGTCGACGAAACGGACATCGGCAACGTCCGCCTCGGCCAGAAAACCCTGATCACCCTGGACGCTTACCCCGATATCAGGGTTTACGGCAGGGTTGACCACATTTACTATGAATCGACCCTGGTCAACAACGTGAATATCTACCATGTCGATATCGCTCCGGACAGCGTGCCGGAGGTGTTCCGTTCCGGCATGAGCGCCAACGTCGACATTACGGTCAGGGAGAAGTCGAATGTGGTGCTGCTGCCGATTGCCGCCGTCCATAACCGGGACGGCCGGACCTTTGTCACCGTTCGCGGTGCCACCGCGGATTCGGTGCGGCGGCTTCCGGTGCAGACCGGCCTGAAGGATGACAACAATGTGGAGATCGTCGCCGGCCTGCAGGCTGGCCAGGCGGTCGTGGTGAGGGATACCACCTATTCGCTGCCGAAGAACAAGTCGGGAAACAACCCGTTCATGCCGCAGCGCAGGCCGACGCAGCAGGGTGGCGGCAGATGATCGAAGTCGTCAACATCACCCGGACCTACCGGATCGGCGAAAGTTTCGTCAATGCGCTCAACGGGGTCAGCCTGAAGGTCGAGGAGGGGGAGTTTGTGGCCATCATGGGGGCGTCAGGGTCGGGAAAGTCTTCCCTGATGCACATCCTCGGGCTGCTTGACGTGCCCGATACCGGCGAATACCGCCTCATGGGCCGCACGGTCAGCGGCATGAGCGAGGACGAACTCGCCTCGATCCGCAACAACGTCGCCGGTTTCGTGTTTCAGCAGTTTCACCTGCTGACCAGAATGACCACCATCGACAACGTCATGCTGCCCTGCATCTACGGCGGCCAGCGTCGGGATTTCCGGAAAGATGCGCTTGACCGGCTTGAAATGGTCGGTCTCGGCCACCGGTTCGACCATCGCCCGAACCAGATGTCCGGTGGAGAGCAGCAGCGGGTCGCCATCGCCAGGGCGCTGATCAGGAACCCGAAAATCATTTTTGCCGATGAACCGACCGGCAACCTCGATACGAAGAATTCGCACGAAATCATGCGAATCCTCACGGACCTGCATGCCAAGGGCAAGACCATCATCATGGTGACCCATGAGCCGGACATCGCTGAATACGCGAGCCGGGTGATAACGATGAAAGACGGCAAGGTGCTCGAAGACCGACGGAAGTCTCCGGTACCGGCGCCGCCGGTACCCGCCGGACCGGCCGAAGCGGAACCGCTGCAGGCGGCCGATACGACCCTGTTTCAGCCATCCCGGATGATGGGGTTCGTCGTGCAGGCCTTCCAGTCCATTTTCTCTAACAAGGTCAGGACACTGCTTTCGGTGCTTGGCATTCTGGTCGGCGTCGCCTCGGTCATCGCCATGATGGCCCTCGGTTCCGGTGCCAAAGCCTCGATGGAAGAGCAGCTCAAATCAATGGGCTCCAACCTTCTGTCGATACGTGGCGGTTCGGCCAAGATCGGCGGCGCGGCGCAGGGATCGGGTACGGTTACCCGATTCACGGAAAAGGATGCCTCGGCGATAGCGGAACTTGCCCCGTTGGTCCGGAGGGTTTCGGGGGACGTGTCCGGCACTGGCCAGGCGGTGTTCACCGACAAAAACTGGAATACCAGCATCGAGGGCGTGGACTTCGATTATGGCCAGATGCGCGCAGCGGTGCCGACGGTCGGGCGCTGGTTCACCCGTCAGGAGATCCAGGGGCGCCAAAAGGTGGTGATCCTCGGTACGACTGTCGTTGCCAGGCTGTTCGGTGATGCCAATCCGGTCGACAAGGTCGTCAAGATCAACCGGATCAACTTCAGGGTGATCGGCATCGCCCCGGCAAAAGGTTTTTCAGGGCCCCGCGACCAGGACGATGTGGTGCTGATTCCGGTGACGACCGGCATGTATCGCGTGCTGGGCAAAAACTACCTTGACGGCATCTTCGTGGAAGTTTCAAGTCCGGACAATATCGAACCGGCCAAGCAGGCGATCGATACCCTGATCAGGAAACGGCACAACCTCAAGCCGGGTGACGAGGATGCGTTCAATATCCGCGATATGACCCAGTTCCAGCAGATGCTGAGTTCGACGACCCAGACCATGAGCATGCTGCTGGGCTCGATTGCGGCCATATCGCTGGTCGTTGGGGGCATCGGCATCATGAACATCATGCTCGTGTCGGTGACCGAACGCACCAGGGAGATCGGTCTGCGCAAGGCAATTGGTGCCCGCAAGGCCGACATCATGCTGCAATTCCTGATCGAATCGGTTGGCATGACCCTCAGCGGGGGGATCATCGGCGTCATCGTCGGCGTCGGCGCGGCGGTCCTGCTGGCAACCTTCGCCGGCTGGGCCGTGCAGACCTCGCTCTTTTCGGTGCTGCTGGCAACCACCGTGTCGGTGCTGATCGGTCTCTTTTTCGGCTTGTGGCCTGCCCAGAAGGCCGCCGACCTGAAACCGGTCGAGGCCCTGCGTTATGAGTGAGGCGTTTGCATCAGGCGACGCAACGGGCTCTCTGCCGGGTGCTTCGTGGTGCCTCCGGCCGATGCCGTCACTTGTTGCAGCAACTCTGGATTTTTTTTGAAAAAAAACGCAGGAATGCCGCAAGCTCCCACGGGCTATGGCGTCCTATTGTATGAAGACGATGGACAAGTCAAGTTCTTTGTGATGGCTATGTGATTGATGCGTTGGTACATAATGTTGTGGTGGCAACAACATTTCAGCAGCCTGCCGGTTCTTTTCTGTCGTTGTGATGTCTGAAACGGATGAACAATGATGCTGATGAACTGCAGATGATGATCCGGCGGAGACGGCTTGCGGGTTGCTGAAAGAGAGCGTGGCGGGAAGAAGGTGTGTTTTTCCGCCACGCTTTCTTTTTTTTTGCCGCCGCGAAGGCAGGAAAGGCAGGAATCAGAAAAGCCTGCCATCATCCGGTATGGTTGATGGCAGGCTTTCTCCGTTTCGGCAGGGGGGCCGCCAGCCGGCGGCCCCCCGTAAGTCGTTCTTCAGGCCGAGGCCAAGGCGCTCTGGACCTTCTGTGCAGCGTCCCTGAGGCCTTTGGCGGAAATCAGGGTCAGGCCCGATTCGTCAAGCATCTTCTGCGCCTCGGTGGCGTTGGTGCCTTCCAGTCTGACAATGACCGGCACCTTGATGTCGATGTTCTTTGCCGCCTGGATGATGCCTCCGGCAACGCGGTCGCAACGGACGATACCGCCGAACACGTTGACCAGGATGGCCTTGACGTTCTTGTCGCTCAGGATGATCTTGAAACCCTCTTCGACCGTTTTCGGGCTTGCTCCACCGCCTACATCCAGGAAGTTGGCCGGTCTGCCGCCGGCAAGCTGGATGAGGTCCATGGTGCCCATCGCAAGGCCGGCACCGTTGACCATGCAGCCCACGTTGCCGTCGAGGCGGACATAGTTGAGGTTGGAGTGGGAGGCTTCGACTTCAAGCGGATCCTCCTCGCTCTCATCCCTCAGGTCGAGGAAGTCCTTGTGGCGGTAGAGGGCGTTGCCGTCGAAGTTGATCTTGGCGTCAAGTGCAAGGACGTTGCCCTCCTTGGTGACCACCAGCGGGTTGATTTCAGCAAGGGATGCGTCGATGGTGGTATAGGCGCGGTAAAGGGCCGTGATGAACTTCACGGCATTGTTGAACTGGGCGCCTTCGAGGCCGAGGAAGAACGCGGCTTCACGAGCCTGGAATCCCTGGAGGCCATAGAGCGGTTCCACCTGGATCTTGAGGAGCTTGTCCGGGGTTTCTTCGGCGACCTTCTCGATCTCCATGCCGCCTTCGGTCGAAATCATGAGGACATTGCGCGAGGTGCTGCGGTCGAGGGTGATGCCGACGTAGAACTCCTTGTCGATGTTCATGCCCTCTTCGACCAGCAACCGGCGGACCTCCTTGCCTTCCGGGCCGGTCTGGTGAGTGACGAGCGTCGTACCGATCATTTTCTGGGCGATCTCGAAGGCTTCTTCAGGCGACTTGGCCAGCTTCACGCCTCCGGCCTTGCCCCTGCCGCCGGCGTGGATCTGCGCCTTGACGACCACAACCGGGCTGGTCTGTTCGGAGAAGAGCTGAATGGCTGCCTGTTTTGCTTCTTCAGGCGAAAATGCTACTATCCCTTTCGGAACGGACACACCGAATTTTTTCAGGATGTCCTTTCCCTGGTACTCATGAATGTTCATAGCGGATGTTCTATGGTTAAATGCGGCATCGCCGCTGATGCAGCGAGCGAGGAATGAAGAGACGACAAAACTTCCGAAACCGTATAATAATAAAAATTAATCGTTTTGCTGAAACCGGCGCACTGCGGACGGCACTTTTCTTCTTCTTGCCATGCATGACTTGAATTACATGATGGAGCTGGCCTTCAGGGAGGCCATCAAGGCCTACGAAAAAAAGGAGGTTCCTGTCGGCGCGGTCGTTCTCGACCCCAACGGGAGCGTCATCGGCCGCGGCCACAACCAGGTTGAGGCGCTCTCCGATGCCACGGCCCATGCCGAGATGATCGCCCTGACGTCGGCGATGGCGACGATAGGCAGCAAATACCTTGAGGGCTGTACGCTCTGCGTGACGCTTGAGCCCTGCCCGATGTGCGCCGGGGCGATCGTTCTGGCCAAGGTTGCCCGGGTGGTGTTCGGTGCATGGGATCCCAAGATGGGCGCCGCCGGTACGGTTCTCAACGTGACCGGCAACAAGGCTCTGAACCATCAGCCTGAGGTGTACGGCGGCATCATGGAGCGGAAGGCCGAAAGCCTCCTCCAGGATTTCTTCCGCGGCCTCCGGGATCGCTGATCCTTCTCCGGCTTTCTTTCCGGGGCCGTCGCCGGGGCCCTACTCCTTGCCGCTTTCCATGATGATATGCTTCAGCGAGGTTGCCAGGTGCGAAACGATGTCCTGGGCGACGCTGCTGCCCGGTGACGGGTTCGGCACCGTGTCGAGGCTTTCGATACCGGCTTTCTTGACCGCGTTGCTGATCGTGACCGACAGAATGGGGTTGCACTCCTTGACGATTTCCCTGAGCATGAACGACGCCTCGAACATGCTTTGCTGCACCAGCCCCTGCCGGTCTTCCTGCGAGAGCATCTGGCAGTGCCGTGCGGTGATGATGCCGGCAAGGCAGGTCAGGTAGGTGTTGGTCGCTCCGGCCAGGAACAGGTTCAGAAAGAACGGGGTCAGCAGGTTGCCGCCCGGAAGGAGCGAGGAGAGCGTGTTGCTGAACGAGCACTGGATGATCGGCTTGATATGCGCCGGGAGGTCGTCGCGGCTGAAATCGGAGAGCGGCAGGCATGCGTAGACCGACCGGAACAGCCGGAGGAACTCGCTGACCGAATGGTTCCGGTGGTGCATCGCATAGATCCTCCAGATGAGCTTGACGTTGTTGACCAGTGAGGTCGTCGTACCGTAGGAGGTGTTCTGGGCGAATGCGCCGATGAAGAAGTTCTTGATCGCCAGTTGCTTGGTCGCATTCAGAGCGTCGACCTCAAGGAACTTCATGTTGGTTTTCAGCCACCGCAGGTCACGTGTTTTTCTGCCGCCGTCCGGGTGCGACGGGTGGGCGGGCATCGCTTTGGCCAGATGGGCCACGTAGGTCTCGTAGCGCCGGTCGCCTTCGATTTCAGGCAGCGGCGGGGTTTTCGGCGCCCGCCAGAGCTGCAGCGCCCTTGCGGCGATGATGAGGAAGAAGAGAGCCCATGCCGCAAGGAACGCATGGCCGGCGAGCGGATGCAGCGCCCCGATGAGGAGCGACAGGCCGTAAAGCTGGTTGGCGGCAACCGCGAAGGCCGTCAGGGCGAAAAACAGGATGGCGAGTTTCGCCCAGGAGATGAGTTTTTGTCGCATACCGGCAGCGGGCTTGGCTGGTTTCGCGCGTACGTGTCAGCCCCTGGGCACCGGCACGGGGGCCCGGGGCTGCACCCTATCAGGCACAATGTACGTCATCCTGCCGGAAAAAAACCGCTCAGGCCTGCTTTTCCGGGATCTCCGGAAGCCTGATCGAATGGTTTTCGCTCAGCAGGTAGTCGAGGAAAATCTCTTCTGCGGGCGGAAGCTGCCATGAGCCGTCGGGAAGCCGGTTGGTGGTTTCCTTGAGGCGTGAGACGCTCGAACCGCAGGTCCAGCAGTCATACCTCGCCATGCCGTTGCAGAGGCAGGTCGCCCCCTTGACGACGAGCCGTCCGCCTTCGGGCTTCGATTCGAGCGCCTTGTAGTAAGCGTCGATGTAGGCGCACTTGCCGTCATTGTCGAGCAGGAAGCCAAGGCCTTCGCAATTCGGGCGCATGGCGTACTTCAGGGTCGGCGATTGCTTCAGCATGCGCATCGGGTAGCCGGTCGGCGACGAGGTGTTGACCTCGACATCCTCGGCAGATGCGTTGATGTACTGCTGCTTGACCTCGTCAGGCAGTCCGGATTCGCGGGCGATGGTGAAACGGGTGGCCACCTGCACGCCGCCTGCGCCCATCTGCAGGAACTCGGTGGCGTCGCCGCCCGTGAAGATGCCGCCTGCGGCAATGACCGGGATGGCAAGATTCTCCTTCCTGAGGAACTCGATGATTTCGGTGACGATCGACTTGAGGCTGAAGTTCTGCCAGTCGTCGGGGCCGAAGCCGAGGTGCCCGCCGGCGAGCGGTCCTTCGACGACGATGTAGTCCGGCATGCGATTGACGCGCACGGCCCGTTTCAGGAAGATGTTGAGGGCCCGGAGCGAAGAGACGATGATGCCGATCTTGACATCGCGGAACCGCTCATGGTCGCAGATCAGGTCGAGCGACCGCAGGTTCAGCCCCGCTGCGAGCGTAATGCCGTCGATGCCTGCCTCCATGGCGGCTTCAAGGCGGACCTTGAGCGTCGCGGCGGAGTTGTTCATCGAAAGCTTTTCCATGCAGTTCACGAAAATCGCGCCGTTGCCGGTTTTCTGACTGACGGTATGCTCAATGTAACGCTTCTGCGCTTCGGCGAGCTGCTCAAGGTCGAACTGGACGATCGATTTGTCGATGTTGTTCACATTGTCGGCATAACGCTTGCGCTTGTCGCTCATGTAGGTCGTGCCGAACAACTGGTCGCATACAAACATCACCTCCGCGTCCGAAATGTGGCCGATACCGCCGAGGCGTTCAGCCGACAGGGCGAGCTCAGTCGTCGAAATGTTCACCCCCATGCCACCGATGATGATGGGGACGTACTCCTTTCCGCCGAGGTTTAATCTGAAATTGTTGACGTTCATAACTGTTCAGACCGGTTGCATGCTGGATGTTTTCGGGCGGCGGTATCGGTGCCGCCCCGGAAGACGAGCGAAAGACTTCAAAGATAGGATATTTCAACCGATAAAACACAACAGAACGTTGCCCGGAGAAGGAAAAAAAAACGTGTTTTGCCGCCGGTGCGATCCGGACTCCCACAGGGCTCACGGAGTCTTTGAGAATGGCGTTCTGAGTATTAAATTGACGGGCTAAATTAACGCAGACGTAACGCAGGTTCCGTCCTGCCCTGAAATTTTATCATTGACCAGACCTAACAAGGAGCATCGTATGAAGAAACTTGTCCTGCTCAGGCATGGCGAGAGCCAGTGGAACCGGGAAAACCGTTTTACCGGCTGGGTGGATATCGACCTTTCCGACAAGGGCAGGGAAGAGGCCAGGGCCGCAGGCAAGCTCCTGAAAGACGGCGGGTTCGGTTTCGACGTCGCCTTCACCTCGGTGCTCAAGCGAGCTATCCGCACGCTCTGGACCGTACTGGACGAAATGGACCTCATGTGGATTCCGGTGACCAAGGACTGGCACCTCAACGAACGCCACTACGGTGCCCTGCAGGGGTTGAACAAGGCAGAGACCGCAAAGCTGCACGGCGACGACCAGGTGCTCGTCTGGAGGCGGAGCTACGACACGCCCCCGCCGGCACTCGACCGGGACGACGACCGGTACCCGGGCAAGGACCCGCGTTATGCCGGGCTGTCGGAAGCCGAACTTCCGGCGACCGAATGCCTGAAAGATACCGTCGCGCGTTTCCTGCCGTACTGGCACGAGTCGATCGCACCGGAAATCCGCAGCGGCAAGCGGGTGATCGTCACCGCCCATGGCAATTCGCTCCGTGCGCTGGTCAAGTATCTCGACAACATTTCGGATGATGATATCGTCGGTCTCAACATCCCGACCGGCATTCCGCTGGTCTACGAGCTGGACGACGATCTGAAGCCGATCAGGAGCTATTACCTCGGTGACCAGGCGGCCCTGCAGCAGGCGGTGGCAGCCGTCGCCAATCAGGGCAAGGCGTAAAAAGCCGGCTGCCCTCGGGGGGCGGCGGGGACTAAAAGGTCAGGATTTTTATCGCTAATCCTTTATATTCTGGCCTTGGAGCGAGGACGGTCCTATTTTTTTGAATTTTTCTGAATTGATGTGCCTGAAAATATGAAAGCAAAGCATGAAGGGGGGCTTTACGATCCACGGTTCGAGCATGATGCCTGCGGCGTAGGTTTCGTCGCCAACATCAAGGGCGTCAAATCCCATGAGATCATCAAGCAGGGCCTGCAGGTGCTGGTCAACATGACCCATCGCGGTGCCACCGGATACGAAAAGAACACCGGTGACGGCGCCGGCATCCTGATGCAGATCCCCGACAAGTTCATGCGCAAGGTCTGTGCCGAAAGGAATATCGAACTTCCCGCTCCCGGCAAATACGGCGTCGGCATGATGTTCCTGCCGCCCGACCTGTCGCAGCGCCGCGCCATCGAGGACATCTGCCGCCAGATGGTGCAGGCCGAGGGCCAGAAATACCTGGGCCTCCGCAAGGTGCCGACCGACAACTCGACCCTTGGTGAAACGGCCCGTTCGCAGGAGCCGGTCGTCAAGCAGCTCTTCGTCGGCCCCGGCCACGACAATATGACCGAGGAGGAGTTCGAGCGCAAGCTTTACATTATCCGCAGGCGCATCTACAAGCGGGTCCGCTACACCTCCGGGCTCCTTGGCAGCAGCTACTTCTATTTTTCCAGCTTCTCGTCTCGCACGCTCGTCTACAAGGGCATGCTCAATCCGGAACAGGTCGAGGAGTTCTATCCGGAACTCGGCGATCCCGACATGGAGAGCGCCATCGCCATGGTGCACTCGCGGTTCAGCACCAATACCTTCCCGAGCTGGGACCGTGCCCATCCCTATCGCTTCCTGAGCCACAACGGAGAAATCAATACGCTCCGGGGTAATGTCAACTGGATGAAGGCGCGCGAGAAGAACATGTCTTCACGCCTGTTCGGCGAAGCGCTCGAAGAGATCAAGCCGGTCCTGCTGGTCGACGGCAGCGACTCGGCCACGCTCGACAACGCGTTCGAGCTCCTGGTGCTCAGCGGCCGTTCGCTGGCCCATGCCGCCATGATGGTCATTCCGGAGCCGTGGGCGGGCAACGCCGCCATGGACCCCGAAAAACGGGCCTTTTATGAATACCACAGCTGCCTGATGGAGCCCTGGGACGGCCCCGCTTCGGTCGTCTTCACCGACGGCATCCAGATCGGCGCCGTGCTCGACCGTAACGGTCTCCGCCCGTCCCGGTACTACATCACCAGCGATGACCTTGTGGTGATGGCCTCCGAGGTCGGCGTGCTCGACATCGAGCCGGAACGCATCATCAAGAAGGACCGGTTGCAGCCCGGCCGCATGTTCCTGGTCGATACCCGCCAGGGCCGCATCATCTCCGACGAAGAGATCAAGAAGAGCGTCGCCGCGGAGAAGCCCTATCAGGAGTGGATCAACCGGAACGTGATCGACCTTGCCTCGCTGCCGGACCATCCGAAGATGAAGAACCCGGATGTCGACAACTACAGCATCACCGCTCGCCAGAAGGCGTTCGGGTACACCAACGAAGACCTTACCCACCAGATCCGCCCGATGGCCCAGAACGGCATCGAGCTGATCGGCTCGATGGGCAACGATACCCCGCTGGCGGTCCTGTCGAACCGCCCGAGGCTTCTGTACGACTATTTCAAGCAGCTGTTCGCCCAGGTGACCAACCCGCCGATCGACTCGATCAGGGAGGCGATCGTCACCTCGACGACCGTCATGCTCGGTACCGAGGGCAACCTGCTCGAATCCGACGAAATCAACTGCAGGCGTGTCAGGATTCCACATCCGATCCTCACCGACGAGGACCTCGAAAAGATCCGTGGCATCGACAAGCCCGGCTTCAAGGCGGTGACGCTGCCGATCTTCTATGACGTCGACAAGGGCGGCAAGGGGATCGAATCGACCATGCAGGACCTCTATCGCCAGGCGGAAAAGGCTGTCGCCGATGGCGTCAACATCATCATCCTGTCCGACAAGGGCGAACTGGAGAAGTCACGCGCTCCGATTCCTGCGCTCCTTGCCGTTTCCGGCTTCCACCATTTCCTGATCAACGCCGGTCTGCGGACCAAGGTCGGCCTGATCGTTGAATCGGGCGAGCCTCGCACGGTGCACCATTTCGCCATGCTCATCAGCTACGGCGCCGGAGCCATCAACCCGTACCTCGCCATCGAGACCGTCACCCAGCAGGTCAAGAACGGCCGTATCGCGATGGACGAGAAGAAGGCGGTCAAGAACTACATCAAGGCGGTGGTCAAGGGCGTCGTCAAGACCATGGCCAAGATGGGCATTTCGACCGTGCAGAGCTATCGGGGTGCGCAGATTTTCGAGGCCGTCGGCCTGAACACCCAGATAGTGGACACCTACTTCACCAGGACCCCCTCAAGGATCGAGGGCATCGGTATCGAGACCGTTGCCGAAGAGGTCCGCAAGCGCCACGAAGCGGCCTTCCCGCCCGGCGGCAACAAGGTTGACCGCGGTCTCGATGCCGGCGGTGACCGCAAATGGCGGCACAGCGGGGAGTTCCATCTCTTCAACCCGGAATCCATCCACCTCCTGCAGCACTCCTGCCGCACCGGCAACTATGAGCAGTTCAGGAAGTACGAACAGCTCATCGACGAGCAGAGCGAACACTACTGCACGATCAGGGGCCTCATGGAGATCCGCTACCCGGAAAAGGGCATCCCGATCGAGGAGGTCGAATCGGTCGAGCAGATCGTCAGGCGCTTCAAGACGGGCGCCATGTCCTACGGCTCCATCAGCAAGGAGTCGCATGAGACGCTCGCCATCGCCATGAACCGCCTCGGCGGCAAGAGCAACACCGGCGAGGGCGGCGAAGATCCGGAGCGCTTCGTCCTGGACGCCAACGGCGATTCGCGCATGTCGGCCATCAAGCAGGTCGCATCCGGGCGTTTCGGCGTCACCAGCGAATACCTGACCAACGCGAAGGAGATCCAGATCAAGATGGCCCAGGGTGCAAAACCCGGCGAGGGCGGCCAGCTTCCGGGAACCAAGGTCTATCCGTGGGTTGCCAGGACCCGTTACTCCACTCCGGGTGTCGGCCTGATTTCCCCGCCGCCGCACCACGATATCTATTCGATCGAGGACCTTGCGCAGCTTATCTTCGACCTGAAGAACGCCAACCCGTCGGCAAGGATCAACGTGAAGCTGGTCTCCACGGTCGGCGTCGGCACCATCGCCGCAGGCGTCGCCAAGGCGCACGCTGACGTGGTGCTCATCAGCGGCCACGACGGCGGTACCGGCGCATCGCCGATTTCGAGCATCATGCACGCCGGCATGCCCTGGGAGCTCGGCCTCGCCGAGGCGCACCAGACGCTCATGCTCAACAACCTGCGCAGCAGGATCGTCGTCGAGACGGACGGCCAGCTCAAGACCGCTCGCGACATCGTCATCGCCGCCATGCTCGGCGCCGAGGAGTTCGGGTTCGCGACCACCTGCCTTGTCGTCATGGGGTGCATCATGATGCGCTGTTGCCAGGATGACTCCTGCCCGGTCGGCATTGCCACGCAGAATCCGGAACTCCGGAAGAATTTCAGGGGCAAGCCGGAGCATGTCGAAAACTTCATGCGTTTTCTTGCCGAGGGTGTCCGCGAATACATGGCGAAACTCGGCATCAGCAAGCTCGACGAGCTTGTCGGCCGCACCGACCTGCTCGGCACCGTCCGTACCATCAACCACTGGAAGGCAAAGGGCGTCGATCTTTCCAAAATCCTGCACCAGGTCGATACCGGCGACAACGATACGCCGTACTGCACCATCGCACAGGAGCACGGCATCGAGGAGAGCCTCGACATGACAACCCTCATGGCGATCTGTGAGCCCGCAATCAAGCGCGGCGAACCGGTCAACACGACCCTGCCGATCAAGAACATCAACCGTGTCGCCGGTACCATCGTCGGTCATGCGGTTACCAAGGCATGGGGCAGCAAGGGGCTTCCGGACGATACCATCCACATCAAGTTTGTCGGTTCGGCAGGCCAGAGCCTCGGGGCGTTCATGCCCAAGGGCATGACCATCGAGCTGGCCGGCGATGCCAACGACTACATCGGCAAAGGCCTTTCCGGCGGCAGGATTATCGCCTATCCGCCGAAGTCTGCAACCTTCGTGCCTGAAGAGAACATCATCGTCGGCAACGTCGCCCTCTATGGTGCGACCTCCGGCGAGGCTTTCATCAGGGGCATGGCAGGGGAGCGTTTCTGTGTCCGCAACAGCGGCGCGGAAGCCGTCGTCGAGTCTGTCGGCGATCATGGCTGTGAATACATGACCGGCGGCAAGGTGGTCATTCTCGGCAGGACCGGGCGTAACTTCGCCGCAGGCATGTCCGGCGGCGTCGCCTTTGTCTACGACGTCGACGGCGCCTTCGCAGGCCGCTGCAACCTGGATATGGTCAGCCTCTCTCCGGTCGAGACGGCCGAGGACCTTGCGTGGCTGAAGGAAAAGGTTGAGCGCCACGCCGCCGTTACCGGCAGCACCCTCGCGGAGGGGCTGCTCAAGGAGTGGGCAAACGCCTCGCAGCGCTTTGTCAAGGTGCTGCCCAACGATTACAAACGCGCCATGGATGCGATGAAGGAGGTCGAGGCGATGGGCATGACTGGTGAAGAAGCCGTCATGGCCGCATTCGAGAAGAACGTGCACGATCCGTCGCGCGTGTCAGGGAACTAATCAGACAGGCAACGCCTGAAAAAGCATAGCATTACGTAGCTCTATGGGTAAAATCAAAGGATTTATGGAGTTCCAGAGGAACCTTCCGGAAGACCGGGAGCCTCTGGAGAGGATCAGGGACTGGAATGAGTTCCATGAAGGGATGCCGGAGGAGAAGCTTTGTGAACAGGGTGCCCGCTGTATGGACTGCGGTACTCCGTTCTGCCATTCAGGCATCATGCTTGGCGGCATGACTACCGGATGCCCGATACACAACCTCGTCCCGGAATGGAACGACCATGTGTATCGCGGGTTCTGGCACGAGGCCTACGACCGTCTTGCCAAGACCAACAACTTTCCGGAATTCACCGGCAGGGTCTGCCCGGCACCGTGCGAAGGTTCCTGCGTGCTTGGCATCATCCGTCCCCCGGTCACCATCAAGAACATCGAGTGCTCCATCATCGAGCGTGCCTTTTCGGAAGGGTGGGTCGAGCCGAAACATATTGCTGTCAGGACCGGCAGGAAAGTTGCCGTCATTGGTTCCGGTCCCTCCGGCCTGGCATGTGCCGACCAGCTCAACAAGGCCGGCCACACCGTGACCGTGTTCGAGCGTGACGACCGTCCCGGAGGACTGCTCATGTACGGCATCCCGAACATGAAGCTCGACAAGCAGAACGTCGTCCTGCGCCGCATCGGCATCATGCAGCAGGAGGGCATCACCTTCGTGCTCAGTACCGAAGTCGGGGTTGACTACCCGGCCGAAAAGCTGCTGGCGGAGTTCGACGCCGTCGTCCTCTGTACCGGCGCCACCCGGCCCCGCGACCTGAATGCCGAAGGCCGTGAGCTTTCCGGCATCCATTTTGCCATGGAGTTTCTCCGTTCCAATACCAAGGCTGTCCTTGCGGGCACTGCTCCCGAGCTTTCGGCCGAGGGCAAGAGCGTCGTTGTCATCGGCGGTGGTGACACCGGTACCGACTGCGTCGCCACTTCGCTGCGCCAGGGCTGCAAGAGCGTCATCCAGCTCGAAATCATGCCGAAGCCTGCCGAGGAGCGCCAGGAAAACAATCCGTGGCCCGAATGGCCGAAGGTCTACAAGGTCGATTACGGCCAGGAAGAGGCTGCCGCCGTGCAGGGTGAGGACCCGCGGCGCTACCTGATGACCACCAGGAAGTTCATCGGCACCGATGGAAGGGTGACGGCGCTTGATATTTCAAGGGTCGAGTGGACGAAAAAGGACGGCCGGTTCATTCCGGTTCCCGTCGCCGGGAGTGAAGAGATCATTGCCGCCGACCTCGTCCTGCTCGCCATGGGCTTTCTTGGGCCGGAAGACACGGTGCTCAAGGCGCTCGGCGTTGCGCAGGACGGCAGGAGCAATATCCTGGCCGACCAGAAAACCTACCAGACCAGCACGGCGAAGGTCTTTGCCGCAGGTGATGCCCGTCGCGGGCAGAGCCTCGTGGTGTGGGCCATCAACGAGGGCCGGGCCGCCGCACGTGAGTGCGACCGCTTCCTGATGGGCGGCACCAGCCTGCCCTGATGAACGAATCCGGTTCACCGGATGTTACACTCGATGCAATGTCGCCATGCGATGCCAGTACCCCCTTTACCAGGAGTCATCGCATGGCGGTTTCCGTAGCTCCTAACCACCAATGACCGCCATGGAACAGCAACAACTGCGGGATCTGCTCGAAACCCTGCATAAAGAACTCGAACAGGTCGGTACGGTCGATGAAAAGACTGCCGGAGACCTCGCCACCCTCAGGGAAGATATTGCCAAACTGACCAGTGCCCGTGACCAGGAGGGGTTGCAGGAGCGCTTGAACGAAGCGATGTCCTTCTTTGAAGAGGAGCATCCGAAACTGAGCATTCTGATCCAGCACGTCCTCGACAGCCTTTCCCGGATGGGATTCTGACGGTGCCTATGCAACTGTAGTAATCGAACCTATGATCAAAGACAAAGAACCCGGCAAGGCTGGCAACGGCAGGAAAAGCGGCGGCATCGAACCGCCGGTCGTCTGCTCCTTCTGTGGCCGCTCAAGCCAGGAAGTCAACAGTATGGTCGCCGGCCCGCGCGCCTACATCTGTGATCG
Organism: uncultured Chlorobiaceae bacterium; assembly: GCA_964611215.1. Lineage (GTDB taxonomy): Bacteria > Bacteroidota > Chlorobiia > Chlorobiales > Chlorobiaceae > Chlorobaculum. The sequence goes on along the minus strand of CAZSXF010000016.1, from coordinate 3,488 downwards.
CTGCATCCTCAGTTCCGTCGAGATACTCCGCAAGGAGATCAGCGCCATCCGCCAGAGCGAGCAGGAACAGGAACCGGCATTCCAGTCGACCCTCAAAAGTCCCAGAACCATCAAGGACGCGCTTGACCAGTACGTCATCGGCCAGGACCAGGCGAAGAAATCGCTTGCCGTGGCCGTCTATAACCACTACAAGCGCATAGAGTCGCACGACTGGTCCGCCGAGGACGATGTGGTAATCGAAAAGAGCAACATCCTGCTTATCGGCCCCACCGGCACCGGCAAGACCCTGCTGGCGCAGACGCTGGCAAACCTGCTCGAAGTGCCCTTCACCATTGCGGACGCCACCTCGCTCACCGAGGCAGGCTATGTCGGCGATGATGTTGAAACCATTCTTGCACGGCTCCTGCATGCCTCCGACTTCAACCTCGACCGTGCCGAGCGTGGCATCATCTATGTCGACGAAATCGACAAGATCGCCCGGAAATCCGCCAACGTCTCCATTACCCGCGACGTTTCCGGTGAGGGCGTTCAGCAGGCGCTGCTCAAGATCCTTGAAGGCTCCGTGGTTGGTGTTCCGCCGAAAGGTGGCCGCAAGCATCCGGAGCAGCAGCTGATCAATATCAACACGAAGAACATTCTCTTCATCTGTGGCGGCGCATTCGAAGGCCTTGACAAGATCATTGCCCGGCGTGTCTCCAAGTCATCCATGGGCTTCGGCTCCAAGGTCAAGGACAAGCTCACCGGCTATGATCCTGAAATCCTGAAGCTCGTCACCCAGGACGACCTGCACGAGTATGGGCTCATTCCGGAGTTCATCGGTCGTCTTCCGGTCATGTCGGCACTTGAGCCGCTGGACGCGACGGCCCTGCACAACATCCTGATCGAGCCGAAGAATGCCCTGATCAAGCAGTACAAGCGCCTGTTCGAGATGGACGGCGTGGAGCTTGAGTTCCTTGACGATGCCCTCAACCGGGTCGTCGAGATCGCCATTGACCGTGGCACCGGTGCCCGGGCGTTGCGCTCCGTGCTTGAAAACGTCATGATCGACATCATGTTCGAACTGCCGACGCTTACCGGCGTTCAGAAGTGTGTCATCACGGCTGAAACCATCGACAAGACCGCAGGTCCACTGTATTACAGCAAGGACGGCAAGCAGAAAAAAACTGCCTGAGAAAACAGGAAATCGCTTGGATTACAGCGGGAAAGCCTTATATTAAAATCCTTTCCTGATGGGCGGTTAGCTCAGTTGGTTAGAGCGCTACCTTGACACGGTAGAGGTCAGAAGTTCGAATCTTCTACCGCCCACATACCCCGTAAAGCCTGCACACCCAAGCAGGCTTTTTTTGTGCCCGCTTTTTCCCCTTTTCAGCTTCTAACTCCCTGAATCCACAACGCTTACATTGTGTTTAATCGATATTTTACGTATTTATCACTTGTAAGCATTGTCGTCGAGCTTATGTAATTTTTCGGGTATGTTTCCGTAGGCTTGTTAATGATTTTGGATTGTCTCATGCTGATGTTGAGCGGATACTTGGCATTTCAAGGTCTGCTGTCAGCCAGATTCTCTGGGTTGCCCGTGTTCTTTGAGTGGAACGAGACTTCTCTGTTCTACTGTTAGAAAGTACCCGTATATTCACTACGTCCCCCCTTATTCGTCCCAACTCACCAATGGAAGCCTATGTGGTCATTTGCCGAATGGACAAGCTCAAGGAGCGGAGGCATAAGATGCTGTTCATCAACGCGGTGAACGAGGTGACCCATGAACGGGCACAGATTTTTCTTGCCGATGACCATATCCAGCGGATCGTTGGTGCATATCAGGCTTTTGCCGATGAAGATGGTTTTGCTCGTGTGATCAGCAATGATGAGATCAGTGAGAAAGGATGCAATCTCAGTATTCCGCTCTATGTCCGGGCAGTGAGCAAACCAGCGATTACGGTACTCGATGATTCGGATAGGCATGGGCAGAATTCCTTGCTGGCGGCAATTGCAAGCTGGCAGGAAAGCTCGAATGCATTGAGAGTGTCGATGAACGGCCTCCTCAAGTTGCTTGAGGACGCTCAGCTGAAAGGAGGTTGCCAATGAGTATACATCCTCCGTTTGATCCCGGAACAGTTGAAGCTTTAGCCAAAGTGCTTGGTGAAGCTGGATCAGGATCAGACATCAGTCGATACTTTCAATGGAATGCTCTTATTGATGACTCTGGAGAATCAACCAAGTGGCGACGACTCAATTCGGTATTTCTGAAAAGTCAAGCCACGACAAAAAGTGCGAACCAGATTCTTGCCTTTACCCAATCTTTTCTTGTTCCTAGTCGATTTGTTGGAAAACGAGATGAGTTTGAACATCATCGTGGGGAACTCAACGCGATCTTGATACTGCACGGCCTTGAGTATGGGAAGAACGGTAAACTCAAATATACAACTCAAGCCAACACACTGGATGAAGCAGAGGCGAGAGCACAGGGTGTTCGTAACAAGTTAGCTACTCGCAATACTCATTCTGAAGTCTACAAATACTGCCAGCCAGAACTCATGCAGGAAAACTATTTCCATGCTGTTTTCGAAGCCAGCAAAGGGTTGTTCCAGAGAATCCGTGATTTTTCGGGTGTCGATGCTGACGGAGCCATTCTGATTGACAGAGTCTTCTCAGTTGAAAAGCCATTCCTCGCATTTAACACACTTCAGACTGAAACAGAAAAATCAGAACACAAAGGGTTCGCACAGCTTCTGAAGGGATGTGCGGCGGCGATCCGTAACCCGCTGGCGCATGGCCCCAAAATACTTTGGCAGGGTGAGACGGACGCTGTTGATTACCTCACATTGATTTCTATGCTGCACAGAAAGTTGGATCAATGCATCAAAATCCCTCAAAACGAAACTATGGGAGTGGTTAAATGACCAACAACTGGAATTGGGCTGGAGCTAAATGGTGGAAGTTTGACTTTCACAATCATACACCGGCATCGGAAGATTACGGGAAAGGTCCTGACCAAATCCAGCATAGACAGATATCCCATAAGGATTGGCTGCTCAACTACATGCGTCAAGGCATCGATTGCGTCGCGGTGACGGATCACAATTCAGGTGCCTGGATTGATCCACTTAAGCAAGCACTTCAGGAGTTGTCATCCGAAGGCCATCCCGATTTTCGAACACTTTATCTTTTTCCAGGCGTCGAGATTACCGTTCAAGGGAATATTCACATCCTAGCCATTTTCGGCACAGACAAGACTACCTCGGATATCGATTCTCTGCTCGGTGCTGTGAGGTATCGTGCCACCAAGGGAAAGAGCGACGGCTGTTCTGAATGCTCCGCAGTTGAGGTAATTGATGAAATTGCAAGGTCAGGCGGGCTTGCGATACCTGCTCATGTCGATCAGTTCAACGGACTTTTTAAGGTTTGTTCTGGCAACACACTGGAGCAGGTGCTCGACAACAAGTGTGTATTTGCCATGGAGGTCACGGACCTTGCTCAGGCAAAACCGC
>CAZSXF010000015.1:0-43021 GCA_964611215.1 uncultured Chlorobiaceae bacterium | reverse complement strand
GCTCCTCTACCAGTTCGGCAACGATCCGGTCACCATCTGAACGGTTGCCCGGAAAGCAGTTCAGCAATAACCAGAAACGGAGCAAGCATGGAAACGAACGGGGAAGGAAGCGTGGCCATCGGGGATGTGGTCATGGAATTGTCACAGGAGTCGGTAGCCGCGTTCGGGCCGGAAAGCGGCTACCTGCCTGATCCGTTGCAGAAGCTTCCTTCTGTCGACCGGCTTCGGGAGTTTATCGACCTGGTTCGTGCGATTCTCTTTCCGGGCTATTTCGGCTCGCCAATCGTACACCGGGAGTCGCTTCCCCATTTCATCGGTGTACGGATCGAGCGGGTCTATGAGCTGCTGTGCGACCAGATACTGAGCGTGCGGCAGTTTGGGGCCGATCCTGACGACGAGCGTGCTCATCATTGCGATCCGGCGGCGGTCTCCCGGGAGTTCATCAGGCAGTTGCCTGCGCTCCGCCGGGTACTGTGCACCGATGTCAAGGCCATTTACGACGGTGATCCTGCCGCCAAGAGTTACGGGGAGATCATTTTCTGCTATCCGTCGATTCGCGCAATGATCAACCATCGCACCGCGCACACGCTGCTCAATCTGGGTGTTCCGCTCATTCCCCGGATCATTTCGGAGATGTCGCATTCGGAGACCGGCATCGACATTCATCCTGGAGCACGGATCGGCGAATATTTCTGTATCGACCACGGAACGGGGGTGGTGATCGGCGAGACATGCATGATCGGGGACCATGTCCGGATCTATCAGGGCGTGACGCTTGGCGCCAAGCGCTTTGAACTTGACAAGAACGGCAATCCGGCCAAGAATGTCCCGCGCCATCCGATTATCGAGGACAACGTGGTGATCTATTCGAATGCCAACATTCTCGGAAGGATTACCATCGGCAAGAATTCCGTGATCGGCGGCAGCGTCTGGGTGACCAGGAGCGTGCCGCAGAATTCGAGGATCCAGCAGCAGAAGGCGGTCGAGAGCACCTTTATCGACGGGCTCGGCATTTGACTTGAACCCAAACCATCAAACCATCAATCATGGCAAAAAACCATCCTGAATCAGGCAGCCTGCTGCAGCGCAGCGTTACGACGACTGTGGCGCGGAACCTGGCCAACACGACCAAGACCGTTCCCCAGATGATGTCGATCACGCCGAGGTGGCTGCTCAAGCTGCTTCCCTGGGTCCATGTCGCCTCGGGTACCTATCGGGTCAACAGAACCAAGATCGAGCTGCAGAAGCCGGAGCGTATCGGCATCGATTTCCATCGGGGCATCCCGTCGTTCAGGCCTGAGGCACTGAAAAGCATTCCCCTGTTCTCAAGCCTCGACGATGAGGTGATTTCCGGCCTGGCACGCAAGTTCGTGCTCGAAGAGGCGGAGTTGGGCAGCACGCTGATCCTTGAAGGCGAGGATCGCCACAAGCTGTTCATCATCGCCCATGGACAGATCGAAATCCTGAGCAAGGGGCTGCATGGCGAAGACCTGCGGATTGCGCTGCTCTCACAGGGCGAGTATTTCGGCGAAGAGGAGCTGGTGTCGGGCAAGCCCTCGACGGTGTCGATCAGGACCATCACGCCGGGGCTGATTTTTTCGGTTTCGAGCAAGGAGGTCGAGCAGCTGTTCCGGGAGAAACCGGCATGGAAGGAGTCGTTCCAGTCGGCGGTTGAGGAGTACCTCAAGGTCCGTTCGACCGTCAACAAGCATGGTGAAAAGCACATCGACCTGGTATCCGGATTCGCCGAGGATGTCGAGATCCCTGAAACCTACGTCGATTACTCCAACAAGCCACGGGAGTATTCGCTCAATGCCATTCAGACCGTGGTGCGGGTGCATACCAGGGTTTCCGATCTCTATAACGATCCCTACAACCAGATCGAGCAGCAGATGCGCCTGACGATCGAGGGGATTCGTGAGCGTCAGGAGTGGGAGTTCATTAACAACAGGGAGTTCGGACTTCTGCATGCGGCCGATCCCGTGCAGCGCCTCAGCACCAGGTACGGGACGCCGACGCCGGATGACCTTGACGACCTCCTGACGCTGGTCTGGAAAAAACCGGCGTTTTTCCTCGCCCATCCGAGGGCTATCGCCGCCTTCGAAAGGGAGTGCACCTGGCGCGGGGTTCCGCCGGTCACCATCAACCTCTTCGGCACCCCGGTGATCACGTGGCGCGGCGTGCCGCTGGTTCCCTGCGACAAGCTGGAAATCAGCAAGACCAGCAAGTCCAGCCTCGGAACGACCAATATCCTGCTGGTGAGGGTCGGCGAAGCCGAGCAGGGCGTGGTCGGCCTGCACCAGGCCGGTATCCCCGGCGAGATCAGCCCGAGCCTTTCCGCCCGCCTCATGGGGCTGGACAAACTCGGGGTGGCCTCCTATCTCCTGACGCAGTATTCGTCGGTCGCGGTGCTGACCGACGATGCGATCGGCGTCCTGGAGAATGTCGAGGTCGGTTACTACCACGACTACGAGCGCCGCAAGACCGCCACCAAGACCAAATAGCATATCGGAACCCTGCATGCCGTGCGGTTTTCCGGCAGATTTCGGAAGCCGCCGGCATGTGCCATCTGAATACCAATGCCAGAACCCAGCGAACATACGCCTCCGGAAGGGAGCATTTCCGAACTGCTGAATCCGACCTTTATCGCACAGGTTGCCAGTCGCCTGTACAATGAACTGCCCGGATCGTCCGAGGTGCCGAAGAGCGAAACCGAACTGCTGCATGCACCGGAGTCGGCAACGGCCAGCCTGCATGAACATGCGACTCACCCGCAGATCCCCGGAGATCCCGCCTGGCAGCCCGAGCTGCCCTGGTTCCCGGCGGAAGGCGAGGTCCCCGGTGACGCGAATGCCTTCTATTTCACCAGGGAGATCGGCGGCAACAGTGAAGAGCCGCCGCTTGAGCCGCACGCGGAGCGACTGACCGAACAGCAGACGTACGCGGCCAACAAGAATGGCTCCTACGGCCTTGAAGAGGAGCTGAACCGGCAGCCTGGAAACAGTTTTCAGGATGTTGCCGATCCGTTTTCCGCTACGGGCCTCTCCTTTGACTTCCTTCGGGGACTTTTCGGCCCTGGCGACCAGGCTGCCACAGGAGCTTCGGGACTTGAAGACGGTCGCTGTCTTGCCTTCGATCTGCTGAAGCAGGCAGCGGGCGGCAAGGAGCGCCCGCTGCCATCCGTCCCTTCGGCTGCCTTGCCGGCGCAGCCGGAACCTGCAGCCCCGTACTATTTCATCGAGGCCCCCCGGGTGCTTTCCGCCCCGGCTTCCGTCAGCACAGATATCTTTGATGTGGCGTCGGTGCGCCGTGATTTTCCGGCGTTGCACCAGAAAGTTCACGGCAAGGATCTTGTCTGGCTCGACAATGCGGCGACGACCCAGAAGCCGTTGAGCGTCATCGAAGCGCTTTCGAAATTTTATGCGACGGACAACTCGAACATCCACCGGGGCGCTCATGCCCTTGCTGCCCGGGCGACCGACGCATATGAAGGGGCTCGTGAAAAGATCCGGAAGTTCCTTGGCGCGGGCTCTTCATCCGAGATCATCTATGTCCGGGGAACCACGGAGGCGATCAACCTTGTCGCCCAGACCTGGGGCAGAAAATTTATCCAGCCGGGCGACGAGATCGTGCTGTCGATTCTTGAGCACCACGCCAACATCGTTCCGTGGCAGTTGCTTGCGCAGGAAAAGGGTGCCGTGATCAGGGTCGTGCCGGTCGACGACCGTGGTGAGATCATTCTTGAGGAGTATGCCCGGTTGCTTGGCCCGAAGACAAAACTGGTCTCGCTCACACAGGCATCGAACGGGCTTGGTACGATTTTGCCGGTTCGGGAGATGATCCGTCTGGCCAAACGCCATGACGCGAAGGTGCTTGTCGACGGGGCGCAGTCCGTGGCGCATATTCCCGTCGATGTCCAGGATCTCGATACGGACTTTTTCGTTTTCTCAGGGCACAAGATCTTCGGGCCGACCGGCATCGGTGTGCTCTACGGCAAACGCGAGCTCCTGGAGGTCATGCCACCCTGGCAGGGAGGGGGAAACATGATCAGGGACGTGCGTTTCGAGCATACGGTCTACAACGATGCCCCGGCAAAGTTCGAGGCGGGCACGCCGTCGATCGCCGATGCGATCGGTCTTGGGGCCGCACTTGACTATGTCAGCAAGCTCGGTCTCGGCAATATCGCCCGTTATGAGCATGAACTGACCAGCTATGCCACCGGAAAGCTGACGGAAATTCCCGGCCTCCGGCTCATCGGCACGGCAAGGGAGAAGGTCGGGGTGCTGTCCTTCGTGCTGGACGGCATTCCCAACGATGAGGTGGGGCGTTACCTGGACCGTGAAGGCATTGCGGTCCGGGCTGGCCACCACTGTACGCAGCCGTCCCTGCGGCGTTTCGGGGTTGAAGGAACGGTCCGGCCGTCGCTGTCGCTCTACAACACGAAGTCAGAGATAGACCGGCTTGCAGATGCCATCCGGTCGCTTCAGCGTCGCTGAGCAGTTGTGCCGCTGCCCGGGCCCGGTTTCGCCCGGGCAGCGATGCCCCGTCCATGTTTCGCCAGCTCGATCGCCGATATCGAAATGACCCGATTACCTGATGAACGCATGATTCTCATTACGGATACACAGTATCTGACAAACCAGGCGCTGGGCTCCCTCTTGGCCTCGTGCGGCCATACCGTTCGTGTGGTGGAGGATCTTGCCGGTTTCCAGGAGCAGATCCGGCAGGAAGATGTGGAGCTTGTCGTTGCCGATCCACAGTGTGCCGGGTTCCTGGGCATCACTGAGCTTGCCGCGCTCAGGAAGGCATCACCGGAGTTGCGCATCCTGGTCCTTACGGCGGCGATCAGCCAGGTGCAGGTCAAAGATCTTCACAAGGCAGGCATCGGCAATGTGTCGCTCAAGACCGATGACCGTGAAGAGCTGCTCCAGGCGGTTGATGCAGCCATCAGGGGGCGGCAGCATTATTCGGGGGGCGTTCTGGACATCCTCCTGAAAAAGAGCGATGCCATTGATCTCTCCGGTCCACTGACCAGATCGGAAATCGATATTGTCCGGCTGATTGCTTCAGGGCTGACCACCAAGGAAATCGCCCGGAAAAAACAGATCAGTTTCCATACGGTCATGACGCACAGGAAGAACATTTTCCGTAAACTTGGCATATCCAGCAGTTCCGAGCTGGTGTTGTATGCCATAAAAAACGGGTTGATCGAAACAATCGAATACCATATCTGACCGTTCCGCCGCGTGGCACCATCTCCCGATGCCGTACGGGCTTTGCCGGTCTGCCAATCAACGTACCAACGCTGTTCACATGTTTGTTTCCGTAACCTTCAGCGGCAGGCTGCCGCTTGTCGCTACCAATGCAAAACTGCAGAAGACAAGGTTTGACGCGACCTTCGATCCCGATTTTCCGGCACGTTATGCATCCCCGATGGAGGTCATGCTGGAATCCCTCGCGGCCTGTTCAATGATGGATATCATCGCGATTCTCCGGAAGAAGCGGAAAACGATCAAGGCTCTCCATGCGGAAGTCGAGGCAGAGCGGGCCGAGACGCATCCGAAGGTGTTCACCTCGATCCGCCTGGTGTACCGGCTGCAAAGCCCGGATTGCTCACAAGCTGATTTCGAGAAGTCAGTCGGCCTTTCCATCGGCACCTATTGCAGTGTTGCCGGTATGCTTCGGAATTCCGGCTGCTCGATCGCGTGGACTGCGGAACTTGCTCCTGTCAGGCCGCGACAGCCTCGTCGTCGTGCTGCCCCATAAGCGCGATTCGTGGATTTCCGGTCGCCGAGTGGTACGCTGTCAGGGCAGGGCGAAATCTGTCCGGGTAGTGTGCTGGCGTGCCGACATGCGCCAACACGCCAATGAAGAAATGGGGGGGGGGACGGGGTCAGCAGGCCGTCCGGTTCTGCCTGCTGGTACTCATTTTCATGAGCCTGGTGATTGCGGAATGCTGTGCACGGCGGCCTTCTTCCCATTCGTTGCCGAACAGGGCTGCTTCACCGATCTTTTCGATAAGCCCGGAGAGTGCCTTTATCTTTTTCCGTTCCGGACAGGTATCTCCTATTTCCGGGTTCGATTTGACTTCAAGTTGCAGGATCTCTTCCTGTATGCTCTGAATTGCATTGACATATTTCTCTGCCCTGAGCTGGGTGATGATGTGTAGCGCTTTTTCCTGGGTCATAGTTGTCAGTAATGATCTTGGCATGGTGAATAAAATGCTTCGAACAATCATCTTCTGTGAACCGACAGGGGGGCGGCGGACAACAGCGTGTGTTTGCTATATAAGAAGAAGATATTGGTCAGTCGAGGTGGCAGAAGGCCTGAGGCGCCTGCCAGCGAAAGAGTGACCGGGACAGAGATTGGTGTACTGCGTTTACTACGTTACTGCTTGTCAATCCTACCATGTATAAAGACGAAAATAGCTGTTTTTCAGAAAAAAGCAAGTTTTCTCTGTTTTTCAGAGTTGCCGGCAAGACGTATCCGGCACTGTTTTTTGATGTAATCTTCGCGTTTCTGGTATATCTTTTTTCTTATGGCGCATTGCTTTCCAGGCTTTCCAGGCTTTCTGGGCGTATGCCGTCTCATTTTGGAACCTTCCTGACATTTCAGGAACAGGGCTGAATTGCAAATCCACTGGTAATGCCACGTTCCGCAAACCTCCGATTCATGTTGAATCGTCTCTGTCGCCTGACGCGCAACCGGGCAATCCTTTTCGGGGTTCTTTCGTCTGGTGCGGTTGTTTTCTGTCCGGCTCCATCTGCGGGTAATCCTTCCTCGCCGGTTGGCGAGGCACAGCGGACGTCGCCACCACCGGCGTGTGTACGCGTCCAGCCGGATAGCGTCGCTGGTGCCGCTGAAGCCGTTTCTCCTGACGAGGCCGACCGCAAGCGGGACGCAGCGCGTCGTGCGTTTGAGCAAAAACGCCTTGAAGAACTCTATGCGCCACCTCCACAAGATTCATGGCCCTGATGCTGCTGCCTGCCGGGCCGGGTCATGTTCACGCTCAAGGATACCGGTCACGTATCCTTGCTGCACCAGAAGGATGAGGACGAAGTGTTTTACCCGGACTACCTTCGTTTTGTGGATTTCCAGTTCCACATCCCGATCTCCTCACGGCAATCCCTGCATGCGTCAAGCACGTAATCAAGGGTTTCCATGCTGAGGTCACTGTTCATCGAAAACCGCATGAGAGACCGGTTTTTCGGAGTCGCCGGAGCATAGAACGGGGAACCGAAAACATTCCTTGCCTCAAGCGCGTCGCGGAGCAGTTCGGTATCGGACTCAAGGCCGCCTTCGATGGAAACGATATGAGACTGGCTTCCCACGTTATAGCCAAGTGACTTCAGTCCTTCCCGGAAATAATCGGATTTTTCACGAAGCCTTTCCCTGCGGTCGTCCCCGGCCTGGATTACCTCCAGCGTTGCGCTTAGCCCGGCGATTTCGTGTGGCAGCAGGGTCGAGCTGAATATTGCGGGATAGGCCATGTACGGATAGTATTTCGCGAATTTCGCCGAACACAGGATCAGCCCTGCGCGTCCGGCAAACGCCTTCGCAAGGCTTGCGGTGATAAAGTGCACCTTCCCGGTAAGACCGCATTCGTTGACCAGTCCGGCGCCATGCTCGCCATGCGTTCCAAGCGAATGCGATTCATCCACGACCGAGACGCAACCATACCGGTCCGCAATGTCAATGATATCATTGAGCGGCGAAATATCTCCAACGGTGCTGTACAACGAATCAACCAGCACGATTCCCTGGCCGTGTTCTTTGACGAGCCGCTCCAGATGCCCTGCGTCGTTATGGCGGAACGGGAAGGGTGTGGCTCCCGAGCTTTTGATGCCTTCCCAGAGCGACATATGGGTGAAAAAGTCGATATACACCGGCACCGAACTGTCGGCGAGGGTCTGCATCAGGCCGCCGTTGGCTGCCCAGCCGGACTGGCACAGGATAGCGCTTTCAAAGCCGGTGTATCTGGCGATGTTCGCTTCGAAAATATGGTTGCTGCTGTTCTCGTGCAGGAACACTGCCGACATCACCGGTTCCTGCCCCATTCTGGACAGGACGTCGAGCTGGGCATTACGTATGGCCGGATGGTCTGAAATATTGAGATAGTCGTTGCTTTGCAGCATGATGGAATCGGCATTCGGGAGCTGGTTGCCGAGGACCAGCGGCTTGTTGTTGCGACGAGGCCTGAACATCTCTTCATCGCAGAGCTGGAGCCTTTTTTCAACAAAATCAGGTAAAGCCGGAGCAGCGCCGATCTCTTTTTTCATGTTCATGGGTTGAGAATTTTGGTGTTTGTTTTGATGCATGGCGTATATTGTTTGTAGACATAGATGGGGGTCGGTTACGTTGACGGTTGTTATATCTCGAATGCATATTAATGATTGTGTGGTTGTTGATCAAATTATGATTTGTATATGTTTTTTATATACGATCAGGGATAACGTATAGTTGGCGTATAGACTTCTGCGTGGTGGGTTTAGTTGTAAAAAAATGCACACCCTATGGGTAAAGCGCGATTTCGTTCCGGAAAGCAGCTTGATTTTCCCTTGAGGATTGCTGATAAGTTGCGTGAAAAATTGAGCTTGACGGCGATCAGGCGGAAGGTGGACAGCATGTTCGAGTATGCTGAGCCGAATCTGCCCATGATCGGCCTGTTTGGTTCTGTCGGTTACCCGCTGTTCTATGTCGTCTGGAAATATATCTTTCCCCAGCCGTATGAAAATCTTTCGTTACGACTTGTCGAGGCGCTCATTGCGTTGCCGTGGTTGCTGGTGCGGATACTGCCGAAGAAGATAAAGAACTATATTCCCATTTACTTTATTCTTACGGCACCGGTTCTGATGCCGTTTTTTTTCCACTTCATGTTGCTGAAGAACGGCTGGTCGGTCGTCTGGATGATGTCGTCGATGGCCAGTCTGGTGCTTCTCATCCTTATCATCAAGGATTGGCGCTTCGTCTGCGGCTATACGGTTTTCGGATACCTGGCGGCATACCTGGCCGTCCGGATGACCGATGGTGCGATTTCTTATGACAGTTTCACCTGGGAATACGTTCCTATCTACCTGTTTCTGCTTGTCGGCGGATTGATCGGTAACCATCAGCACCTGATTGCCCAGCAGTCGAAAATTTCACTGATGAGGAGTTTGAGCGGAAGCATCGCCCACGAGATGCGAAACCCGCTCAATTCCATTACCAACGCCATGGGCATTGTGCAGACCGTGCTGCCGGAAAAGCCGGAAAACGGCGACGAGCAGCAACAGTTTGTGTTGAGTGCCGCAAGCGTGCTGCGGATTCATGAGGTGATCGATGAGGGGCTTGCAACCATCAAAAGGGGCAACAAGATCATTGATTCCATCCTTGCGACGCTTCAGGATGGCGCCATGGATACGAAGAATTTCAAACGGGTTTCCACCGGCAGCGTCATTCATTCCGCTATCGTCAATTACGGCTACAGCGACATGCAGGAGCTGGGTCTGGTCGTTGACAACGCCAGGGAGAACTTTGACTTCCTTGGTGACAAGGATCTCCTGATTTACGTGCTGTTCAATCTTCTTTCCAATGCCCTGCACTACAAGGCGAAGCCGGGATTCCGGATCGATATTTCCTCCGAGTGCCGGGCTGACGAGAATTACATCAGGGTCCGGGATACGGGGCCGGGCGTGCCCGCCTCCAAGCGGGAACTTATCTTCGAGCGGTTTTACACATCGGGGAAGCGGGGGGGCAACGGCCTTGGCCTTGCATTCTGTCGACGGGTCGTGGAGTCTTTCGGCGGTACGATCAAATGCGAATCCGAAGAGGGTCTCTGGACCGAATTCATTATCCGCCTGCCATTGTACGATTCCTGGACCGTCAATGATATCAAGCGGCAGATACTCCGCAACCGGCATATCCTTGTCGTCGATGATCAGGCCAGCAACCGCCTGTTGCTGACGAAGTTCCTGACCGATCTCAACTGCCCCGTCGACTATGCTGAAGATGGCCAGCAGGCGCTTGAACGGCTTTCCAGAAACTACTACGATCTGGTATTCATGGATTTTGAGATGCCCGTACTCAATGGAGATCGGGCTGTGGGCATGCTGCGGCAGATGCAGGATATCGAACCCTCTCTGGCGCAGCATAACGAGCAGATTCCGGTGATCGGCATTACGGCGCTGACCCCGGAGGACGCCCTGCCCCGGGCGGCGGCATGCGGGATGAACGAGGTGCTGCACAAACCGCTCAAGCGGCAGGATATCCACAACGTCATCGAACGATACTTTTTCTCGCAACGCCCGTCGATTTCAGGTTCACACGAAGAGATCCTTTCCCGCAGCCGCATTCTTCTGGTTGACGACAATGAGACCAGCCGGAAATTCATGAGCATGATCCTTGAGCATTACGGCTGCTCGATCGGGCAGGCGGAAAACGGAGCGGTAGCCATTGAAATGCTTGAGCGGAATGATTACGACCTGGTCGTCATGGATATGCTCATGCCGGTCATGAACGGAGTTGAGGCGACCAGGGCGATACGTGCCGGGGCGGGCTTCAGCAGGTTCAAAATGTACCGCGAGCTTCCGATTCTTGCACTGACCGGTTATTCTGATGCCCAGACCATAGCTGATATCCAGCGAGCCGGCATGAACCACTTTCTCTGCAAGCCGATCATCAAGGACGAGCTCGTTTCGACCATTGCATTCTGGCTTCAGAACAGGAGTGCGGCAAGAAACGCCGGAATTGCGGCAACAGCGCCGGAAGCCGTACCTCCCGCCCAGGACCCGTGGCAGTCGATTGTGGCTGAAAATATTCTGGATCGTTCGATTATCAACAGTATCCGGTCGTTCAGCAGCGACGAAGATTTCGCCGCTTTGCTCGACATTTTCTTCAAGGATGCCTCGGGATTCCTTGATGAGCTTTCCCAGGCGGAATCGCGCAGGGATATCCGGCGCTTCGAGCACCTCACGCATACGCTCAAGGGGTCGTCCGGCAGCATGGGGGCGAACCGCCTGTTTGTCATGGCGCGATACCTGAATGCCCTGGCGCATCGGGGCGAGTGGCCTGATCATCAGGATTGGCATGCCATTATGGCTGCCACCTATGCGGAGACGGTTCGTGAGATGATGGCGATGCTGAACACCCGGGTTGTGTCCTGAGCCCCCCTTTCTGCCGGATTCGCTTGCGGAAGCCGGGCATATCTCCGTACATTACCACTGCAGTTCCCGAGTAGTACCCGATGATGCAGTACCCGTTACTCTGAATCAACATCTCGCGGATATGCAGCCCGCTTGTTTCCATATATCCCCTGTATCCCTTTGTTTATCAGGCTTGCCTGCTGTTCCGCATGGTGGTTTTTCCTCTGGAGCCCGCCTGGTGGCAGGCGTGGGCAACCCGAACGTCACATCAACACAACAAACAGGGAGGGGGGATGGACAAGTCTTCATTTCTGGGCAAGCTTTTTGATTTTTCCTTCAAGGAGTTCATTACGTTGCAGCTGATTCAGCTGCTGTTCGGCCTTGGCGTCGTATTCGCTGCCGTTGTCGGGCTGGGATCGCTTTTTGGCGGCATCGCGTCGCTGAAAGACGATTTCGGCAAAGGTATTCTCGGTATTCTGCTTTCCCCGGTGTTTTTCATCCTGATTTCGCTCGCGGTCAGGCTTGCCCTTGAGGCGATTGTCGCTACGTTCCGTATCGCTGAAAACACGACGATCCTTGCCGAAAACAGTAAACGGAATCAATGAGCGGCATGGATTCCTGGTGCAGTGCTTTCGGGGATGTCATGAGTTTCCGGAACCGTGACTGCGGGATGGTCTGATCATATCGGTATTCAGCGGGGTTGGCTTGTCCGCAGTTTTTTCAGTTCTTTCTGCAAAAACGGTGATTTTTTTGAAAGCCAGGGGCTGGTTGCTTCGTAGTAATTAGTGTATGGTGGTTTTCTGGCCTGTCAGGTCCGGCAAGGCATGTCTGCTGGGCGGCTGGTTCATGGCAACAGCTGAAACAGCTTCTGCCGAAACGCAGAAAGAATGCCGCCAGTGGTTTTTTGATTCGATGAAACGATGTTGCCCCCGATTGGTAATACAGCGCCGATGACGAGAAAGGCCCCTGATGAGGGGCTTTTCTCATGCAATCCCCCTGTGGATGTGTTTTCAGTAACCCAAAAATGTGGAGGTAGTCAGTGTCGCAGAAACTGCTTCAGGTTTCGTTGGTGCAGGAATCCAGCCGAGAAAAATGGCATGTCGCGGTTTTCCAGATGAACAGTCTGGCCGAGTATGCACAGGTGTCCGACAGCGAAAGCCCTGAATTTCCGGTAAATGTCGATACGTACGGCACATTGCAGAAAGATTTGCTGCTGCAGGATCTGAGGAGCTATTTCCCTCAGGCGGAGATTCATGCCGTACTCCCGTAGGGCTTTTTCGCAGCTCTGAACTTGTGGGTAGTGCCTGCGCTGTTGGCCTGCCCACGTTTTTTACCATGCAAAGCAGCCTTGCCGGCCCAGCTGCTCGTGTTGCCCCGTTACCCGTTCCTGGAATGACTGCTTCCCTTGCCGCAGGGCGCCTGCTCACCCTGTCCATCCCGCTTCCATACTGCTCCGTTCACGTGTGCTCCACGCGACGCAAAATTCCGCAATTCTCCGTACATTGACTGCCTCAATGCTTTTCAGCCAACATCGGTGTCTGTGTGCCAGGCCGTT
This sequence comes from uncultured Chlorobiaceae bacterium, assembly GCA_964611215.1. Taxonomy (GTDB): domain Bacteria; phylum Bacteroidota; class Chlorobiia; order Chlorobiales; family Chlorobiaceae; genus Chlorobaculum. The sequence continues at coordinate 30,346 of CAZSXF010000015.1, read as the reverse complement.
CATGACAGGTTCCCGGTGGTGCCGGAAGTTCTTTTTGAGGGCTTGTCGTCATAACAAGAGGAGATTTGGTGATGCACGTCGTGGTCAACAGGTATGATTTTCTTCAGGTTTTTCTGTCCGGCAGAATTGACCGACAGGAACTCTTCGATGCGCAGGAAAAGCTGATGTCCCATCCCGAGTATTTTACCAAGAATGCCATGTGGATGTTTGACCATTCAATTTCCGGTGAGGTTACGGAGGATTCCTGTTTTGCTGCACTTGTCGGGAAGATCAAGGCAAATTGCCGTAAGAACAATTCCAAGACCAAAACGGCTCTGATCGTATCTTCAGCTTCCCATATGGGCTTGCTGTCCCGGTTTTGCCAGGAGGCGGACACCGCCGGACTTCCGTTCCGTTTCCGAGCTTTCCGTGATTACGCCGATGCGCAAGCCTGGTTGAGCGCGCCCGGTGCATGATCTCTTTTTCTGCCGTACCCGACTTCCGTTGCTTGTCTGCGCTTATTTCTCCTCGACGTTGATCCGGCAGCGCCCGGCACCTCCATATCATGGTCCGATTTTCCGGGATTTTCGCATGCAAACGGCCAGATGATTGTTGTTGTTTGCCTGTGTATACTATCATGCCGCATCAGGTAATTGCTTGCCTGATCTTGCTTTTTCACAGCAGGATGATATTGCTCTGCAGGATGTTTGCGGGGGGAATCGAAGGTTCCTGCTTTTTTTTGTCCTGTATCTTTTTGATACGGATTTCTGTTTTGTATATTTCGACGTAGTGATTCAGTAATCCCGGTGTATAGCCGGTGTAGTGCCACAAGCAGTATCTTGTCGCCAAGCTGACCCTATAACCTTCGGCTATGACCTGCAGACTCGTTCTGTACCCTCAATGGTGTTTTCTCCCATACATATATCATCAGGTTGCATCAGGTGATCCTCTGGTGGGATTGAGGTATGGATTTGTGTGCCCTGTTCATGCCGGGGTAGAGGGACGTGCGGCACAGCAAACATAACAATCAAACAACCACTCCCATGAAGAAACTCGTTGCGCTTGGCCTGTTCATGGCCCTTTCGTTCAGTGGCGTCGCCGTCTCCTACGGCGCTGAAACTGCAGCTCCGGCGGAAAAGCACGCAGCCGGCCTTGTCGGGGCCTGGAAACCTTTCGGCCCGCTGACCGAGGCGGATAAGGATGTGTTCAAAACGGCACAGGAACATCTGCTCGGCGTCCATTATGAAGCGCTGGAAGTCAGAACCCAGCTGGTTTCAGGGATGAACTACGAATTTTTCTGCAATGCACAGGTCGTCGCCCCCGGTACCACAGTCTATCCTGCAGTCATTCGTGTCTACAAGCCGTTGAAAGGCGAGCCGGTCATCAAGGTCATCAACCTCAAAGCCGTTCTGAAGTGATGCGGTAACGGAGGCAAGCGCAGGCATCTTTTGCCTGCAGCCACTGTCGTGCATGAGGGGGGGGAACGTGTTCAGGCGTCGCTGGTGGGGTGCTGGCGGCTCCGGCAGGCAAACACCCCCGATTGCACGTCGTCGTCGCCGTTTGCATGTTGTGTCAACGTTGGGCAGAGCAGTACCATGGCAGTTCTCTTTTTCACTGAAAACATGGAGGATGTTATGATTATCAAGCAGACCGTTGACCTTTCAGGACCAAGCCCGTCAAGTACGCAGAATTACAATCTGGCCCAGTCACAGGGGTGCAGCTACAGCGGCCAGTACAAATGCTGGACTGCCGATGTCGTGGGGGCGTTTTTCAAATTCCGGCTTTCCCTGCAGCAGGCGCAGGATGTCGAGCTGATTTTTCAGCTTTGCAGTTCGCTTGTCGGCGACAAGACGGACTGTCCGATCAGCATAACGGTCAATGGTTCCGTGGTGACAAGCGATTTTGATCCTCATATCGTGAATTTCTACAATATGAGCCTCACGATCTCTGGGTCAATGTTGCGGGCCGGGGATAATGACGTCGTTGTCCGGCTGAGCGGCGGCCATACAAAGGTTTTTCTCAGGAGCGCTGGCGTCGTGATTACCCAGAGCATGGACTTCTCGATTCCTGCTCCGACTCCAACGGCAAACTACAGTCTCGCCCAGTCGCAGGGGTGCAGCTTCAGCAGCCAGTACAAATGCTGGACCGCTGATGTCGTGGGGGCGTTTTTCAAATTCAAGCTTACGCTGGACCAGCCACAGGACATTCAGCTCCTGTTCCAGCTTTGCAGTTCCCTTGTGGAGGGGAAGACAGACTGCCCGGTAACATTGACGGTGAACGGTATTGTTCTGGTGAACAATTTTGATCCGCATATCGTCAACTTTTACGGCATCGGCTGGACTGCGAATGCAGGGATTCTGAAGGCAGGTGCAAACGACGTGCTGTTGCGGCTTGCAGGCGGCCATACCAAGGTTTTCCTGCGGAGTGCGGGTATCGGTATTCCCGTATGATGGTTGTGCATGACGTATGGTGGCATATGAACTGATTGCCATTGAACAGGAGGCTGGGGAAGCCTCCTGTTTTTTTACTCCTCTGATCGGGTTCGCGGTGTTTGGGTTTTTATGGCAACTTTAAACCTAAAAGTGAAGTTGTTTGTCAGGTAGTACCAATTACTGACGGACTGTGAACGGCAAATTCAAAAAAACACTGCCATGTCAAAGCAACACGATGAGAAATCCGCCTCCCGGCTGCCGCGTGAAGAGCAGATCCGGCTTGCAGCTTATTACATCTGGAAAGAAAACGGGGAAAAGAATGGTACGGATGTTGCTTGCTGGTTGCAGGCAGAGGAGCGTGTCTGCGGTGTACCCAAAAAGGAGGAGGCCAAGAAACCGCATGCTTCAGCATGAATGTTCTTTCGACTTTGTCATGGTTGTCGGCAGAATGCCCTGATCGGGTCAAAAAAAACCTTTTCACGCAAAATCTTTGAGATACAGTTTGGTAGATATTGCAACGATGACTATAATCATCATTGTCATGGGCATGATACTGGGGGGTTCATGCTCATGTTTAAGCAGAAGGTCCTGACGCCAGTCAGGGCCTTCTGTGTTTTATACGGGGGCCTGTGCGCTCCGTTGGCCGGAGAAGTTCTTCGGGCCGGTCCACCTCGCCGCTTTTCTGTGCTTCATGATCGCGTGGCCTGCAGGCCGGGCAATGTTCCATTTCAGTGACAGTTCCTGCAGTTCTCCGGGTTTTCCGATGGTCCGGCCGAAGCTTCACGTCAGGCTGCGTGGGGAAGGTGAGGCCTGTACGTCGGGGTTTTGGTGAATCCTCCCGCTTGTCCGTACATTGCAGAAGCAGTTTCAGGGCAGTCTCCGTTGCTGAATCTCGCGGGACGTGCCCGCTGAAAATTGGATTTCGCCCCCCCTCTATCAGGCAGCGTATTGCGTTCCTACCCAAACCATAAACCAACCTGGCTATGACTGTAACGGCGAGACATGAACGGGAGAAGGTTGCACGGAAACATACGGGTGACTTTGAGATCAGGTGGCTCGATGCCCCTGAGGCGCATGATTATCCGGCAGCGAAGTCGTATTTGAGCATCATCTATGATGCTGAAACGGTAAAAGCCATGGTCAAAGCTCTGAAACGGGCCCCGTTGACCAGGTTCAAGTCCAAAGATATTTTTCGGGCATCAGGATTATCCCTGCTCGGTGTAAGCAACAGGCATGTCGAGAAAGATCAGGACAAAATCAAGGCCGGCCAGGCACTTTCGCCGTTACTTCTGGTGAGGGATTCCAGGAATGGGCGGGTGGTCATTGCCGATGGTTACCATCGGTTGTGCGCGGTGTATTCTTTCGATGAGGATGCGGAGATTCCCTGCAAGATAGTTTGAGCGCCGTATATGCAGTTCGCTCCGCAATGTCTGCAGTGACGTGGTCCCGCCTCAGCGGACAAAAAACAGGCGAATTTAAGCTAATAACTCACGGTTCATGCAGCTGAATGGTGCTGCCCCGATTCAACGATTTTCTCCACGATCATCGCTCCGCCATCGGCTGCCGAAGCATAGATGTCATCAGGCGTCAGATAGTTCAACGGCTGGTGCAGGCGCTCAGCGTTGTAGAACCGGAAATATTCCCGCAAGCCCTGATCCGTAGTGAAGGTTTCCAGTGTTCCATATTTGCCGAATGTCTCCTGCGGGCAGGAAACACAGAATGCACTGTCCATGGTGTTCGACAATCGCCAGGCAAGGACCTTTCGTGAATACCCGGTCGACAATGGTCACCAGGTACATGAAGCCCCGAGGCCGTCGACAGTACGTGATGTCGGCACTCCAGACCTGATTCGGTCGGCTCACCTGTATGCTACGCAGCAGATACGAAAATACCTTGTGTTCCGGGGTGCGGATCGCTGGTTTTCGGATTGGCCATGATGCCGGCAAGGCCGGGCTTCTGCTCGAACAGCGTTGATGCCTGCTGCTGGAGTTCCTTTTTTCCATGTGTACCTGTACCGGGTGAACACCATACCCCTGGGCTATCTCGTTCAGGGTTTTCACGCCACAGATAGCTTTAGGGTCACCGTGGCCTTGAAGTCCGCACTGAACTTCGCTTCCTTTCATTCGCACTTGCTCCTTGCTTTTGAGCAAGTGACCCTCTGAAATCACCGTTTGAAAACTTTGGCTCATTTCACGGCGTCCCCTTCAAGTCGTAATTCGCTAGGCGTGCAATGAAATAGAAAGATTTCTTTCGGAAGGTTTTGTATATGATGACAATATGGATGCTGTCGCAATTCGCTAGGCGTGCAATGAAATAGAAAGCCTCACATATATTTTCATTACTCCACATATATCAATTATCTCGGTCGCAATTCGCTAGGCGTGCAATGAAATAGAAAGGAAGAAGGTGTATCGCTACACTGGAAACGAAATATGGACGTCGCAATTCGCTAAGCGTGCAATGAAATAGAAAGGCTGGCGGCAATATCTCAGTGATGAAGGACAAGTGAGTCGCAATTCGCTAGGCGTGCAATGAAATAGAAAGAGTGCCTCTGGAAACCTGCGCCAGCTGCGGCGTTCTGGCGCAAAAACCGGAGGATCGCCAATTTTCAGTAATGTCAAGGAGCATGAAGCCGAATTTCAGTAATGTCACGGTCTGTATCTGTAAAAAATAGAATGGGTTATAGGGTAACCGGAGAATCCGTTTCCGTCTTTTTTCCGCTATCTCTTTATGCTGTAATAGGTTGCGCTGCTATTTGGCCTCTTTTGCATGGGCTGAAAATTATCCTCCGGTTTACTCCTCAGGTATGGCCGCTCACAGGACGGGCGGCCGCCTCCCGCATCCGGTGCTCAAAAACCGAGAGAAAGGTCTTTCTGGCTTCGTGCTGCAAAAAGTACCCGATCTTGTCTTTACGATACTAAAAATCCTTGTTTCTAAGAACCTCTTTGTTGTGCGTGTAACGCGTCCCCGAATCCACAGCGGTTCTGAACGCTTCGACCAGGTCATTGATCAGCGCCTGATTTTCCTTGTCACTGACTCGCTCAAGTCCAGGGCGTTGGGCGGGATGTGCCGCCGTGTATCAGACCGGCTAAAGGAGGGTTTCCGGGCTTGTTTCATTGTGCGGCAATGAATTCCATGGGTGTCATCTGACTCAGGGAATAATGCGGCCGAAGCTCGTCGCATTCTTTCCGCCAGGCTTCGATTTTGTGCCTCGTATCTTCCGGATCAAGGAACCAGTTCACCGACCGGCATTCGCCCCGGAACTTCCTGTCGAATGGTGCAATGTCAATGTACGGGTTTTACGAGTCCGCAGAAGTCCTGTGCCATCTTCATGAGCCTATTGATCAGGTTTCGTGGTGATGCGCCTGGTTTGGAGCGGTTTTTGGGGATGGTGCGGCGCTATTCGCCTGAGGATGAAACGATGCGGCTGAAGACTGAAAACGCTGGAGGGGAAAGGGTGTGGACAATGTAGGATTCGAACCTACGACCTCTCGCGTGTGAAGCGAACGCTCTAACCAACTGAGCTAATTGTCCGTTGCAGAAAAGCAGGGACAGTATAGGATTTCGGAGAGATTTTTCCAACGCTTCACATCATTTTGTTCAGGAAACGGCGTAATTTGAGGCATTGCCATTCGAAAATTCATGCCGTGCCAGTCCCTCCCCATGCGGGGCTGTTGCCGGTTAACGACAAGCATGAGCGGGAGGGGTATGGAGCAGGAGCATCAGGATTCCATCATGAAAGCTGCCGGAATTGCCGGTGGCGCTGCCTTGGTGTCGCCTATTGCTGTGCCGGTCGTGTCCGGCCTTGCGGCCATCGCGGTCGCCGGTCTTGGGGTGTTTACCATAGGATCGATGGCGTTCAAGGCCATCGGGGCCATCAGCGGCGGTGGGCTTCCCAACCCGTTCGCCAGGCCCGACGGGGAGGTCGAGCGGGAAGCGATTCACTGACGCAACGCCTCCGCCCGGCACCCCGTGGCCGTCTGTTGCACTTTTCACCCCCTGCCTCGCCCGGGGTTGGGAGGTTTGTTGCCACAGGTTCCTTCGCGCGGCACAGCCCCATCATGCCGACGGGGTTTTCCATTCCCATGCCATAGAGGCCGCTTCTGCAGGTGGAAACCAACAACCATCCGTTCCGGTTTCTGTTGTCAATGGCGATATGTCGCCACAGATTTTTGAACCGGTCCGGAGGGAGGCAGGTATGGGCAGCGTATCGGATGCTTCTGGCAGGATGTTCCTGCAGTTTTTCGGCCTCCTGTTCCTGTGCTTCCTGCTTGCCGGGTGCTCCGCAGGGCCCGGCGAGGTGTTCATATCCGGTTCAGCAACGCAAAGCAGCAGGGGGGACCATTCCATGGCATACAGGCAGTTGACTCCGCAGGAGAAGGCGGTGATCGTCGATAAAGGGACTGAGGCACCGTTTACGGGATTGTATTACAAAACGACGGAACCGGGGTTGTATCGTTGTCGCCGTTGCGATGCACCACTGTTTCGTTCCGAAGACAAATTCGAGTCGGGTTGCGGATGGCCCAGTTTTGATGATGCCATTGCCGGGGCGGTACGGCAGCTTCCCGATGCGGATGGCCGCAGGACGGAGATCGTCTGTTCGGCATGCGGGGCACATCTCGGCCACCTCTTCCTTGGGGAGCGGCTGACAAAGAAAGATGCCCGTTTTTGCGTGAACTCGGTTTCTCTCGACTTCGAGCCGGCAGAGAAGCCGGCACCGGCAGCGGCGAAGGCGGTATTCGCCGGCGGATGCTTCTGGGGGGTGGAATACTATTTCAGAGCCCTGCCGGGTGTGTTGTCGACGAAGGTCGGGTACACGGGTGGCACAACGAGGAATCCGACCTACCGGGAGGTTTGCGAAGGCGGTACCGGCCATGCCGAAGCCATTGAAATCACATTCGATCCTGCGGTTATCAGCTATGAAACCCTGGCGACGCGTTTTTTTGAAATCCACGATCCATCACAGCTCAACCGGCAGGGCCCGGATATTGGCGTGCAGTACCGTTCCGCAGTTTTTTACCAGGATGAGGGGCAGAAACGGACCATCGAAGCGCTGATTGCCCGGCTCAAGGAGAACGGCTACCCGGTGGTGACCGCCGTCGTGCCGGCGGTGCAATTCTGGCCGGCCGAGGAGTACCATCAGAACTACTATGGTAAAAACGGCCACCAGCCTTACTGCCACAGCCTCAGGAAGCGTTTCTGATGCGTGCGGGAAGAGTTCGGTCATGACGAGCCTGCGGCATGGTTTTGCCGCTCTTCAATGGTGCAGCGGCGCGAGCTGTGTGGTGAGGGCGGCAATGAGGCCGTCAAGGCTCTCCAGTGCATCGATTTCGCGCTTGCTCATCAGGACGTCGATATTGCCGTTTTTCCTGAGAATGACCGGATAGGGAAAGCGCAGATCGTATTTTTTCTCGAATTCCCGCCTGCGCAGGAACTCCATTGGCATCGCGATACTGTCCCTGAATTTCATCCAGGCTGTTTTTTCAGTACACAACCCTGTGGTAAGGGCGTGGAGGCTGCACCGGAACGTGCTGGGGCTGAGGAGCAGCCGATGCACGAAGTCGAACAGTCTGCAAAGGGGGTTTCTGTCGGTATTGTAGACGAATATCAGGCTTGTCTTCATGGTTTCCTGCTTGTTTTGCATCGTTGACATAGCGGTCATAATATTTCTGGCCCGCATACATTCCATAACGCTCTGGCAGCGTGAAACGATCCTTCACCGCAGTGAACCGGGCCTTCTGGGTGTGTTTCCCGCTTTTTTGTATATGACCGTCCGAACGTGGGTATCCTTCGTGATTCTGCGCATTTGATCACTATTGTTGCCAATCTGTTCCGTAGAGTCGTATCTTTCAGAAGTGCAGTTGTTCCGTGGGTCTTTCCGTGAACTTTCGAAAGCTCTGGATATGCGGCAATCCCCGATAGTTCCTGTTTTCTGTCTCCGGATGGTTGCGACGATTCCCGATGTCGCTCCTGGCGCCCGCCAGTGTCTTCCCATGGATGTACCCGTTCTTCACGTTTCCTTCCACCCCTATCACATGGAACCCCTATGAAGCCGATCCGCATCAACAATTACTGTTTTGACCGTATTCACCTCTGGATACAGTATCATCCGCTTGTTCCGCAATTCGTCGAAGTCGTCGTCGAGGTGTTCTATCCGGAGAGCCGTAACGCGAACGGCCTGGTGATGTTCAACCATGGGTTCCTGATCGGCAATGACCTTCTCTATTACCCGAAGAAAATTATCGGTGCGCTTCTTGACGACAACCCGCTGTTCGGCATCAATCCTTCAGCATACTACAACTACAGCAAGTCGATCGTTGAGCGGAACTGGGCAATGGCGTTTGTCAGCGCCTCGCATGCGCAGGTGCAGGGCATGCCCTGGACAGACATCGGCGGCAATCCGCGTGTCGGCCAGGAAGCCTATGCCGCCGCATCCTACCTGATCAAGTTCGGCGCGACTGACTTTTTCTACAAGGTCGAGCCCGCAGGCCCGAACTGCAGCAACTATGATCCCGACCTTGCGTGCCGGTCGCGCTTCCTGGTTTCCAACAATGTGATCTTTGCCGGCCATTCCGTTGGCGGCGCTCACGCCCAGGCTGCGGCCTGCGGTTTCGAGAAGCTGCATCAGATCGGGTGCAGCCAGTTTCTTCCGTTTGACCCGGTCATGTATGACCGTGAGGTTTTGCCGAACATCTCCAGGCCGATGTCGGCATGGGCCGAGCAGGAACGGGCAAAGCCGATTGGCCTCATTCAGCTTTCTCCGGTCGATGAAAAGGTTCCGATCCTGATTCCCGGCATGTCGGCCTATCGCGAAGCGCTTGCCGCGACACCGATGCCGGAACTGATGATTGTCGGAAACTGTGACACCGCATGCCTCGATCCCGAAAATTCGACGCCGCCTGCATGGTCGGCAACTCCGGGGCAGGTGACCCAGTTTGCCCAGGAGGCGCCTGCGGGCAGCGATTCCTGGGCTGTCGTCGCCTGTGTTGACAAGGGGAGCCATTGCGGCTACCTGACCGAGAAAAGCGAACTGTGCAGCATGGCCGACAAAAATTCTCCCTGCAAGGATGCCTACAAGGCGATGGGGGAGGAGTCGGCGATGACCGTCGAACTGCTGAAGCGATTCATCGCGATGTATCCCGGTACTGACGGTTTCGGCACTGATCGGCAACAGTGGCTGACGGGGGATTTCATCCAATGGCTCAACACGGAAAACCCCTATGGGACGCTCAAGCTCCAGCAGATGCCGACCGGCGGGTATATCCAGACGGCACCTTCCGCCGGCAAGGTGTTGCCGAAGCAATGAATACCGGGGATCGTCCGGCCCACCCCGCTGACGGTGGGCCGGAGGTGCCGAAGCTGACAAAGGCGGACCTTCTCGTCGCAACGGTCGGGCTGCTCAACGAGGCATGGGCCCCGAAGCCGCCTCTTGCCGATAACCGTACGCTTCGGGACGAACCCCCCAGAGGGCTCCGCAAAAACAATGAACAGATCATGGCCCTTGCCGTAAATATTTCTGCGCAATTCCATGCCTACGGGGTCAGCGTGACCGGCTTGTCGCTCCTTGCCGCGGAGGATGTCTGTGGCCTCCGGGATATCATCTGGGCCCATATTCCAGGGATGTACAAAGCCTGACGCCGATGGTGCCAAACAATCCATGAGTTGCCGACATGAACAACCGCATGCAGTTCGCGGCCGCGCTGTTCCTGGCGCTGGCCTTCTGCCTTGGCCCCATGGCCGGTATCGCCGGCCAGCCGCTTGTTTCCCGTCAGTTCGCCGATAGCGACGGGCGACTCGACAGCTACAGCGCCGCCATGTTTTTCCTTTTCAGGGCCGATTCCCGCATGGCGGTGCTGCTGGAGCCCCGGAGCCGTTCGATTGACTCCCTGAAGCTGACCGGCATGATGGCGGACTCCCTGGCCTTTCTCCAAATGCGGGTCGGCCATGGGGCTCCCTGGAGCAGCGATGAGATCGACCGGAACGCAGCTTCCGGCTCCGGCGGCGGCGCCGGGCAGGTGGCTTCCGGTTCCGGCATCGGCGCCGTGCTGCAACGCTTCCAGTTGCGCAGCAGCGTCAATGAGCTCGGGTACCAGGAGGGGAGAAGCAGGGACAGGGTGCTTGCCGGGGTGAAAGGGGCGACGATCTCGTTTTCTGACAACCGGCTCAAATCGAATGGCGTAGCCTGGAGTTCGCAGGGGGCGCTCGGGTACTCTGTCGGCCAGATATCGCGTTTTCCGGAAGCGGTCGTGATTCCTGCGGTCCGCTGGAGCGTGAACCGTTCCGGCGCCGGCAGTGTCAATGGTACGACCGATATTGAGGAGCTTGAGTTTACCGTGCCGGTTTCCTGTTACCTCTACACCGGTTCCGGAGGTTCCGGCACCTCATTGTGGGTCATGAAGCTCCGGCCGTGGTACCTGACCGATTTTTCCTTTGACGATGAACTCTACGGCGGCGAAATCTCTTCCGAATATGTCGGTAACCTGTTCGGTTCCCCGCTGGTGCTCGGCGGTTTCCAGCAACTGAGCGGAACGCTCTCCTACCAGTTGCGCCTGGTTCCGAAACTGGCCTACAGCGTGACCTCCCGTGGTGGCGAGCACACCGCAAGGAAGCCGGGTGACGACTGGCTGAATGCCGGGGGGCTTGCCTCCTTCGACCTGTCGCTGAGTCCGCAGGTACCGTTTGCTGCCGGAGTGTCGTACGAGTTTTTGCAGGGGCTCGCCGGCAAGGCGACCGATGTGCACCTGTTCGGTGTTTCCGGGACCCTCTGGCTCGACACGAACCGGCGCACCGCCCTGAAGCTCAGTTACCAGCAGGGCAAGTCGCTGGTGACCGCGGCGAAAGTGGACCTGGTGACGTTGGGCATGGAGATCAGGCAGTAGGCTGTTGCGGGTGCTGGAGCCGGGTCTGGTTCCACGGTCAGGCGTCGTCCCGCCGGTAGGTTCTGGTGATGCTGTCTGCAGTGCGGATATAGCGGTAGGTTTCCGGATGATCGATTTTCCTGACCCGGTGGCTTGCTGCGGCGCGTTCCCACAGGTCGGTGTCCTCCGCATAATCGAGGTTCCTGAACCCGCCGATTGCCATGAACAGCTCACGTTTTCCGAACAGGGTGCCGCACAGGATGCACTCCCGGACGTGGACAAGCCGCCGCGGGTCGTCGCGGTCACGGACCCACGGATCCCCCTCGACCGTGAACCCGCCGCAGAGCAGATCGAGCCCCGGTTCGGATTCCATCAGCTCGACCCGGGAGCGGAGGTGGCCGGGCAGGTATCGGTCGTCGCTGTCGATGAAGGTGACATAGCGGCCGAAAGCGGCCTGTATGCCGGCATTCCTGGAACGCGCGGCCTTCCGGTTTCGGTGTTTCATGTATCGGATGGTGGGGTAGGCCTGCAGGTAGCGGTCTACGACCTCGAACGTGCCGTCGCTGCTGCCGTCGTCGACGACGATGAGTTCCCAGTCACCGAAATCCTGTGCAAGGACGCTGTCGATCGCTCCGTCGAGCAGGCTGGCGCGGTTCCACGTCGCGAGCACCACCGAGACTGTCGGCGTTTCGGTCGTGTTCATGGCCTGAGAGCGCTGATGGCCAGTGCGCAGAGGAGCATGCCTGCAACGAGGAAATTCTGGGCGATGGCGTTATAGCGGACGTCCATGGTTCTGGGGGAGCGGACCAGCCCGAACTGCAGCAGGAATTGCGGTATGACCAGCGCGGCGACGGCCACGGCATGTACCGGCCTGCCAAGCGTGAGCAGGTAGGCGGCGGCAAGGAGCTGGCCGAGGTTGATCAGCACCGAGGCGACCAGTGCCGCCTTGCGTTCGCCGAAGACGGCCGGCAGCGTGTGGATGCCGACCTGGCGGTCACCCTCGATCGACTTGAAATCGTTGATGGTCATGGTCCCGGTGCTGGCCAGCGTGAAACATGCCGACACGATGAGCGACGGCGTGAGCGCGTGCAGTGAAAGCACGGGGCGATAGGCGATTTCACCGGCAACCCAGGGGATGATGAGGTAGGAGACGGCGACGATGATGTTGCCTACCCAGAGCCGTTTCTTCAGCTTGATCGGATTGGCGCTGTAGAGGTGGGCGTTGACGATGCCGATGACGACGTACATGCCGATGAGGGGATGGATCAGGTAGCCGGCGATGACGGAGAGCACCGACCAGATGGCGATGAGCAGCGTGGCGTTCCGGAGCGAAATCGCTCCACCGGGGATCGGCCGCGATGGTTCGTTGATTTCGTCGAGGTCGCGATCGAAATAGTCGTTCAGCATCTGGCAGGTTCCGGTTGCCAGAGGGCCCGTCAGCAGTACGGCGAGCAGGAACCGCCAGCTTGCGAGGTCGTTCCAGCCGAAATTGCCGGTCGCGACCGCACCGCACAGGAAGCTCCAGATGACGGGAATCCAGGTGACCGGTTTGAGGAACCTGATGAACAGGCCGAGCATCGGAAGCGGCTCAAGGTTCCTGCGGCTGCCCGCAACCGGTTTCCTGGGGCTGAGCTCACGGCGTAGGCCGGATTCGCCGCTCCTTGGGGCAACATGCTGGTCCGGAGGCGTCTGGTTCACCGGTATCGTACTTGGATTGGAGAAAACTCAAGACCCTGAAAATACTATGTAAAACCAAGGAATGAAACTGGATGTCATGAAAATAATCGGCAAGGCGGTCTCTGAACGTGTCGCCGTGGGGCTTTGTCCGCTCTGGCAGGTTGGTCATTTCACAGCATTCCGTATCTTGTTACTATATTGATTCCTGAGCCGTTCGTCGGCTCGTGAACGTTCCCCGAATGCTATGCTTGTCCTGAAGAAAGTAACCCTTGCGTATGTTCCCGAAGAGGACCGTATCGCGATGACCGCCGAGACGGACGACGCGCGGCCGGTCAGGTTTTGGCTTACCCAGCGTATCTGCCGTAACCTGTACCCCGTGCTTTGCGAGCGCCTTGAGCAGGCAACGCCCCAGCGCGGCGTCATCGGCAGGGAGATGCAGTTGTCGGTTTCACAGCGGGAGGCGGAGTGGAGTTTCGAGTCTTCCGAACCGGTGCAGCCCCAGGAGCCGCCGCCGATGTTCCTTCCCTTGCGGATCGATTACACCTTTTCCGGGGATATGACAGCCCTGGCTTTTCCGGTCGGCAACGACGACCGGGCGGATTTCAGGATGACGATGCAGGAGCTGCGGCAGTTCATGGCGATCCTGTACCGTCTGTTCATGCACGCCGGCTGGCCGACCGATGCCTGGCCTTCCTGGCTTTCCGCCGACGAGCCCCGGCAGAACTGAGCCTTGCCGTCCCGGTTCCGGTGACGGCCCGTTGCGTTGTCCCGTAACAGCAGTATCCACCCATAACCCCGATCACCATGTCGCTTGGCAAGTTTATCGAGGAAATGCGCAAAACCTTCGTGCTGCATGCCGTTGCTGCGCATTTCAGTAATGGCGTCATTCCCGTGGCCGTGCTCTACCTGTTGCTGGCGCTGCCCACAGGCAGCCTGTTTTTCGAGCGTACGGTCATTCATCTGCTTGTCATTGTCTTTCTTGCGGTTCCCTTCTCCTTTTTTTCCGGTCTCAATGACTGGAAAACGAAATACAAGGGTGCCCGGACGCCGGTGTTCGTCATGAAGATCCGGCTCGGCGTCGCCCTTGAGCTGCTGGTCGTGGCCGCCGTTGCCATCCGCCTCAGCGTTCCTGATGTCATGACGATGTCCGGGCTTCTCTACTGGTGCTATGTGCTGCTGCTCCTGGCCATGCTCCCGGTGGTCGTTCTGCTGGGCCACTATGGCGGAAAACTTTCCGCAGGCCAGAAATCCGAAAGGTTCCGTTGATGCGGCAGGTCGTGGTCCGTCCATCGGTGGCGGGGGATTTTGCCGGAATGCTCGATATTTTCAACCACTATGTCGTGCACGGGTTTTCCACCTATACCGAAACCCCGGTCGACCGGCATCGTTTCATGGAGCTGATGGCGTTCGGTTCCGGCTATCCATCCCTTGTCGCCGCCATCGGCGACGACGACGATCCTGTCGGTTATGGCCTTTTACGCCCCTTCAGCGCCATTCCAGCCTTTGCCGGTACGGCAGAGCAGTCCTGTTTTATCCATCCGGAGTATACCGGCCATGGCATCGGGCGCCTGATCGTCGGTGAGCTTGAACGCCGGGCATCTGCCATGGGTATCCAGTCGATCATCGCCACCGTTTCGACGCTGAACCCCGGAAGCGTCGCCTTCCATCGTTCCTGCGGGTTCACCGATTGCGGCCTTCTTCCCGGGATCGGTACCAAGAATGGCTCGGTTTTCGGTGTCGTCTACCTTCTCAAGCAACTGCATCATAACCTCTGACTTCCTCTTCGCCATGATCGACATGCCGACCCTGATGCTTTTTTTTCCCGCGGCGCTGCTTCTGGCGCTTGCACCCGGCCCGGACAACCTGTTCGTCCTTGCGCAGTCGGCCCAGAACGGCCGGAAGTCGGGCTTCATCGTCACCCTCGGGCTCTCTACCGGCCTGGTCGGCCATACCCTCGCCGTCGCGTTCGGCCTTGCCGCGCTCATCAAGGCTTCGACGGTGGCGTTTACCCTGCTCAAGGCCGTCGGGGCGCTCTATCTGCTCTATCTCGCCTGGCAGGCATGGCGGGCAGGGGCGGCAGCGGGGGATGGCGAACGGGTGCAGGCCCAATCCGCCGGTGAGCTTTACCGCCGCGGCATTGTCATGAATCTGACCAATCCAAAGGTCTCCCTTTTTTTCCTTGCCTTTCTGCCTCAGTTCGCCGATCCGGCCAGGGGGTCGATGGTCGTGCAGTTCCTGGAGCTCGGCGGCCTGTTCATGCTTGCGACCATGATCGTTTTCGGGCTGGTGAGCGTGCTTGCCGGTGGCCTGGGCGAACGCTTCAGGCGTTCCCCCTCCGCGGTGCGCACGGTCAACCGCAGTGCCGCCGTCGTCTTCATCGGTCTTGCCGTGAAACTTGCCTGTACGGAACGCTGAACCAGCGCTCGTTGGCGCCGCCCGTTACCAGCCGTTCCTCCGGCGCTGACTGCCGACGCTGAGCAGGGGGTTTTCGCCGCACATCGCCATTCACATCATCCCGGAGCCTCGTCCCTTCTGAGGTTCTGGCGTCGTTTTGCGTTTTGTACAAAAAAGTGTACAATAAAAGATATGTTTGTTTGTACAAAAAATGAGGCACCGTTGCCCGTTATGGAAGGCATCGATCTTGAAAACGATATCCGGCCGCTTTCAGAGTTCAGGGCCAATACGGCCTCTCTGGTCCGGCAGGTGAAAAAAACCGGCCGTCCGCTGGTCCTGACCCAGCATGGCAAGAGTACGGTCGTGCTGCTTGACGTCCGGCATTACCAGAACCTGGTGGCGGCTGTCCGTCGCCGTGACGGCGGCGAGGAGCGCGAGGAGTGTGGCGGCTGAGTATGGCGAGGTGCTCCGGACAGCCTTTATTTCAGATTTCCTGAGGTTTTTCATGTTTGCTTTGTTTTATTAAGGAACCGTACTCAAACGAAAACCACATCATGAACGTTATCGTCCTGAAATCCGCCGCCCCCAAGCAAGGCAGCAGGATCGACAGACGCCGGCAATCCCGGCCGCCCCTCCGTTATTTCATTCCCCAAACAGTCAGAACTCTCCTTGTCGGCGCAGCGCTCCTTTTCGGATGTGGCAGAAGCGCGTCGGCAGTGCCCCAGGACTCCCTGATCGGTTCTTATATCCTCAAGGAGACCGGCAGCCCGACCGTGCTCATGGCAAAGGACATCGATCATCCGGTTGCCCCGGCAAGCCTCACCAAGGTGCTGACCTGCACCATGGCGATCGAAAGCGGACGGCTTGACGACGAGGTGGTTATCACCAGGGAGGCGACGCTCGTTGAGCCGACCAAAGCCGGGTTCCGTGTCGGCGACCGCATTCGGCTCCGGGACCTGGTCAAGGCCGCAATGGTCAATTCGAGCAATGACGCCGCGTTTGCCATCGGCATCCACCTTGGTGGCAGCGTTTCCGGGTTTGTGCCGATGATGAACGCCAGGGCAAGGGCGCTCGGTATGACCAGTTCGCATTTCACCAACCCCGCCGGTTTCGATGCCGGGGTGTGGGCCGGGAACCGCACGACGGCAAGGGACCTTATGACGCTCACCGAGCATGCCGTCCGGAATCCGGAGTTCAACGCCATTGCCCGACTCGACCATGTGACCTTCAGGGACATGTCCGGCACACGGGTCTTCTCGCTCAAGACCCATAACAAGATGCTGGAGGTCTATCCCTACAGCGTCGGTATCAAGACAGGTTTCACCAATCGTGCCGGCAAATGCCTGATCGCCAGGGCGATCAAGGATCGCAAGGATCTGCTCATGGTCATGCTGAACGCCAGGACCGATCGCTGGGCCGTCGCTTCCAACATGTTCGACCACGGGTTCGGTTCGGCAACCGGCGACCGGATGCCGATGCCTGTCGTTGCACGCCGTGACTCGGCGGCGGATGACCGCGCTGCCGCAAGCCGTGCAGTGGCCGAGCGTGAACGCTCGCTGGCGTTGCTGCGCCAGAAGGTCGCCCGGCAGACCGAAGCCGGGATGGGATCGGGGGGCGTGAAGCCTGAAGGCCATGCAGCCGGTGTCGTGTCGAAACGGCAGGTTGCCGTGGCTGCAGCTGCCGCGCCGGTTGTCGCCCGCAAAGCGCTTGCCGCCCGCAAGTCCTCCCTGAAAGCCTCCCGCAAAGCGGCGCTTGTCGCGGACAGGGGTGGCCGTGGCCATGCACGCCAGGTGCTGAAAGGCAGGAACGTGGCACATGCGACCGCTTCGGGGAAGGCGGTAAAGGCAGGGAAGCGTTCCCGGCCGGAGGGTCGTGCCGCCCTGGTGCAGAAACGGAAAACCCGCGAGGTGATGAAAAACCCGAAAACGAAACATCGCAAGGTTGCCCTTGTGCAGCCTCGCGGTCTCTGCGGCTTCGTGAACGCCTGATTCGTCCCTGATGCGAGCTGTCTACACCCATCGGTTTACCGTGCCCGATTCGGCAATCGATGTCAACGGGCATGTCAGCAATATCGAATATGTCCGATGGATGCAGGATGCCGCAACGGCGCACACCGCCTCCGAAGGCTGGACCCTTGAGCGCTATCGTGAGTGTCGGGCGATCTGGGTCGTCAGGACGCACACCATCAATTACCTCCGCCCGGCATTTGCCGGTGACCAGCTCGCGTTCCATACCTGGATCGCATCGGTCAGGGATTACCAGTCGGTTCGTCAATACCTGCTGACGAGGCCTTCGGACGGAGCCGTGCTTGTTCGGGCCGAAACGCTCTGGATCTGCGTCGATCCGGAACGGGGGCGCCCACGACGGGTTCCCGAGGCATTCGTTGCCGCCTTTGACCTGGTGGCCGATGAGTCGGCAGCCCTGCGTCTTCTCGATGCTGCTTCCGCATAAAGGCAACCCTACCGCTTTTTCCATAACCCTGAACCATACGAACAACCCATGGTCAAGCATATCGTCATGTGGCGCCTCAAGCCGGAGGCCCACGGAAATTCGGCAGAAGAGAACGCACTTCTTATCAGGCAGAAACTCGAAGCGCTCCGCGGACGCATCGAGGGGATGCTCGCCATCGAGGTCGGCCTGGACTTCAGCAGGTCGGATCGTTCTGCCGATATCGTCCTGTATTCGGAGTTTACCGATCACCAGGCGCTTGCCGCATACCAGACGCATCCGGAGCACGAAGCGGTCAAACCGTTTATTGTCGCAGCCGTTTCAGAACGTCTGCTTGCGGATTATGTGTGCTGAGTGAGCAGGGGGGGCGGGAGCCTCGAAATTAGCGGTGTCGCCGGAGGATCGGCGGCGCTTGAAACAGAGGAGGCCTGCAACTGCAGGCCTCTGGTGTATCGTCCTGAAGGATCAGGATCAACCCTGAACGATGCACTCTGCCGGGCAGACAGCGACGCAAGCCGGAGCATCAGCGAAACCGACACATTCGGTGCAGGTTGCGGCATCGATGACGTAAAGGTCATTGCCGGCAGCGATTGCGGTAACCGGACATTCGGGTTCACAAGCACCGCAGTAGGTGCATTCTTCGGTGATATACAGTGCCATTTGACGACGTGCTTTGAGTGATTGAAGAAAAAACGAAAAGAACGATTGCGATGGAGTCGGGGTTAATATAATCTTTTTTTTGAGCCGCAAACAAGCGCCGAGACAAATTAACAGCACACCCAAGGCAACAGAAAATCACCTTATTTCAGGGGGTTACGGGAGAGCCTGCCGCGAAGCCGGAGTGGCTCCCCGACGGCTCAGACCTTGATGATGCAGTCGACCGGGCAGATGGCCACGCAGGCAGGCTCGTCGTTGTAGCCGACGCAGTCGACGCAGACGCTTTCATTGATCACGTACAGGCTGTCCCCGGGAGAGATTGCGTTCACTGGGCATTCGGGCTCGCAGGCACCGCAATAGGTGCACTCATCGGTAATTCTATGTGGCATGGTTGTTCCTGTTAGGTTGCAGAATGCTTGTGGCCGCGGGCGGCCACGTTTCATGAAACGGAGATGCTTGTGTCAAAGTTCCTTTTCGGCCGGAGTTTGCCGGCTGCCTTTTTCATGGTGTTCGTAGGCGTCGATGATGTCCTTGACGAGGCGGTGGCGGACGACGTCCGACTTGTCGAGGAACACGAAGCTGATGCCTTTGATGCCGCTCAGGATCTTCTGCGCGTTCGCCAGTCCCGATTCCATCTCTTTCGGCAGGTCGACCTGGGTGACGTCTCCGGTGATGATTGCCTTTGAGTTGACACCGAGTCTCGTCAGACACATCATCATCTGCTTGCTTGAGGCGTTTTGCGCCTCGTCGAGGATGATGAACGAATTGTTGAGTGTCCGCCCCCGCATGTAGGCCAGCGGCACGATTTCAATGACGCGCCGTTCAGTGAGGAATTTGAGCTTTTCGGCAGTCAGCATGTCCTGCAGGGCATCGTAGAGGGGGCGCAGGTAGGGGTCGATCTTCTGGGCAAGGTCTCCGGGCAGGAAGCCGAGGCTTTCTCCGGCCTCGACGGCAGGTCGTGCCAGCACGATTCGCTTGATGGTTTTGGCTTTCCATGCCGCCACGGCGATGGCTACGGCAGTGTAGGTTTTTCCCGTACCGGCCGGGCCGATGGCGAAGACGATGTCATTGGTCCTGGCTTCGGCGACCATACGGCGCTGGCCATCGGTTTTTGCCTTGACGACGTAGTCCTTGGTTTCGACGATGACATCCTTGTCCCCGGAACCGGGAACCGCTGGCCGTGAGACGGGGGCAAGGGCCAGGCTGATGAGGGCGTTGACGTCGTTCTCCAGCACTTCGCCATGCTGGTCGGCAAGGAAGAGCATCTCCCGGATAATCTTTTCCGCTGCTGTCAGCTCGGGTTCATCCCCTTTTATGCTGATCCGGGTTCCCCTGGCATTGATGGACAGTTCGGGGAAGGCCTCGCGGATTTTCCTGATATAGCTGTCATAAGGCCCGAAGATGATGACGGGCTCGATGCCCTCGAACTCGATCGCTTTTTCAGTCACCCGGTTCACTCCTGGTTAGTCGGTTTCGATGCGAAGTCGGCGGTGTCAAGGTGTTGCGTTGCTTTCATCAGGTGGTTGCGCACGTAATCGGTGACGCCGTCCTCCAGGGCGGTCATCGGCTCGGTGTAGCCTGCGTTCCGCAGATGGCTGCAGTCCGCACACGTATAATACTGGTATTTGTCGCGGATGGTTTCTGGCATCGGGATGTAGCTGATCGATTCCGGGACCTGCATGGCCGAGAAGGTTGCCCGCGCCAGGTCGAGGAAACTCCGTGCCGTGCCCGTGCCCACGTTGAACAGGCCGGTCGCCGTTGGCGTTTCCAGGAGCCATTTCATGATCCGGGTGCAGTCCTTCACGTAGACGAAGTCGCGGAGCTGCTCACCGTCGCGGTACTCTGGCCGGTGCGACCTGAACAGCTGCACCGTGCCGCTCTGACGTATCTGGTTGAAGGCCTTGAACACCACGCTGGTCATATCCTCCTTGTGGTATTCGTTCGGGCCGTAGACATTGTAGAACTTCAGGCCCGCCGCATGTTCCAGGATCCCGTTACGCAACGCCCAGCGGTCAAAGAGCTGCTTCGAGTAACCGTACATGTTCAGCGGCCGCAACCGGTCGATCGCCCCGGTACCGTCGGAATAGCCGGCAGCGCCGTCACCGAACGTCGCCGCGCTCGATGCGTAGATGAACCTTGCCGAAACCCGGGCGCACCAGGCGGCAAGCATTTTCGTGTACTCGTAATTGTTCCGGATGAGGAGGTTTGCATCCTGTTCCGTCGTCGCACTGATGGCGCCCATGTGGATGACGGCCTCGACCTTTCCGAGCCGGTTCTGTTCAAGCAGGGCCGGAAGGTCGTCTTTATGCAGGTAGTCGGAGAATCGCAGGCCGCGGAGGTTGAGCCATTTGTTGTCGGACGCCAGTCCGAGGTCGTCGACGATGAGGGCATCCGAGATGCCGTGGCGGTTGAGTTCCCACAGCATGGCGCTGCCGATGAACCCCGCTCCGCCGGTGATGATGATCATGTATGCGGGTTAAAAGGTTATTGCCTGAAAAAATATACGCCCCTTGCGGCAAAAAAAGAAGGCCGGTCCAAGGTTAAACCGGCCTTCAGGAGGCGAGGCGAAAAATTGAGGGGAGCCCTGTTTCAGGCGGAGGCTTTAACCAGTTCGTCACCCGCGAGGAATTTGCGTCCCCAGTAGAGCCAGAGGCGAATCGTTTCCACCGGCTTGCCGATGACCTCTGCGATCTGGCGGTGTTCCAGGCCGGTCAGCTCATTGAGCAGCACGGAGAGCCTGACGTCTGCCGCCCATTCGCGAAGTGATTCCACCAGCGACCTCACGGCGTTGCCGCCCTCCCTGACGTGCAGTTCGGCGTTCTGTCCATAGGTGCCGAGGTAACACTCCCTGAAGCTCCGGATGATTTCGGTCTCGCTGTCCTCGATGCTCGCATTCAGGTAGGTACAGTTGACCAGCTCTTCTGATGCCTTTTCGCTTCCGGTCATCCACCATGCAAGGTTGTAGATATCTTCTATGATGTCCATCGGTGTTTTCTTGATCTGTATCATGGCTGTCTCCTGAAAGTGGATAATAATTGTCCTTTTTAAAAGTAGAGAAAAAAAGACGACTTGTCCAGTTTTTTGTTCTATTTTTTTGGAAATTATTCCTTATTTCTTGCCGGGCGCAAGGCGGGTTTTCTGCCTTGCCGGATCGTCAGCAGTAAAACCTGGAGCTTCCCGTACCATGAAAAGTGATTTCCGCGCGCATCTCAATCCGGCCTTACGCCAGATAGGGGTTTACAAGGTAGAGGGGGGACAGGAGGCCGAGGTCAAGCTGAACCAGAACGAAAGCCCGTTCGACCTGCCGGACTGGCTGAAGTCGCAGATCCTTGACGAATTCCGCGCCGAATCATGGAACCGTTACCCGGATATTTTGCCGTATCGCGGCATGGCGGCGTATGCGGCGTTCCTCGGCATTCCTGTCGAATCGGTGATCATGAGCAACGGTTCGAACGAAATGCTCTACACCATCTTCATGGCCTGCCTCGGCAGCGGCAGCAAGGTGCTGATTCCCGAACCCTCTTTTTCCCTCTATGAAAAGATAGCCACGCTCCTGCAGGCCGGGGTGGTTGCGGTCCCCATGAGCGGGGAGCTTGACTTCGATGTTGATGCCATTATTGCCGCAGCCCAACGGGAGCGCGTCGATCTGGTTGTCCTGTCGACTCCGAACAATCCGACCAGCAAGTCCCTCAGCCACGCCGAGGTCGAACGGATCATCGACGCCGTCGATGCCATCGTCCTGGTCGACGAAGCCTATATCGAGTTTTCGAAGGAGTCCTCGGTGCTCGACCTTGTCGGGAAGTACCCGAACCTGATCGTGCTGCGGACCATGTCCAAGGCGCTTGCGCTCGCCGGTATGCGTATCGGGTTCGCGATTGCTGCCCCGGAGCTTATGGTGGAGATTTCAAAGCCGAAAATCCCGTTCGCCTCCGGCAGGCTTGCCGAAATAACCCTTTCAAAGGTCCTGGAGAACTATTCGCTCGTCACGGATGCCGTCAACGCCATTCTTGCCGAACGTGCACGGCTCTTTACGGTCCTTGCGGGCATGTCGAACGTCGGTACCATCCGGAGCGATACCAATTTCCTCATCATCAGGGTCGGCAGCGCCAACGGTGTTTTTGCCGCGCTGAAGGAGCAGGGGGTGCTTGTCCGGAATGTTTCCGGCTATCCGCTCATGGAGAATTGCCTGCGTTTCAACGTCGGGCTTCCCGCGGAGAACGACCGTCTGCTTGAAGAGCTTGCGAAGCTGTGACCGGGCGTCGTTTCCGGCAGCTTGACGGGCATGAGATGGGGCGGATGAGCCCCGCTGATTCCGCCGCCGCCCAGCGGCATCCGGTCGTTCTGCTTCTGCACAATATCAGGAGCATGTGGAATGTCGGGGCGATGTTCAGGACTGCGGATGCGGCAGGGATTGAAAAGCTGGTGATCACCGGCTATACGGCAACGCCGCCAAGGAAGGAGATCGACAAGGTCGCGCTGGGCGCCCAGGAGTCCGTCAACTGGGAGTATTGCAGCGACCCGTTTGTGGCGGTTGCGCAACTGAAAGCTGAAGGGAAGCGGGTTTTCGGCCTTGAAATCGCTGAGAACAGCCGCCAGTACACCGGACTTGCAGCCGGAGATTTTCCCCTCGCCCTGATTGTCGGCAACGAGGTCGATGGCATCGATGACGACCTGCTTGCCGTCTGTGATGATGTCCTTGAAATTCCCCAGTTTGGTACGAAGCACTCTCTGAACGTGGCTGTCGCGGCGGGAGTGGCGCTTTTTGAATGCGTCCGTGCGTTCAGGACGCACGGATGAACTTGGGCGACCGGTTCAGGTTCATTATCTTTAGGTGGCGTTCTATAAGTTCCAAGACATAAGGGTTTCCATGCTCCATTACAAGACACATCGGATTTCCGAAGATGCACCCTGGGTTGTTTTCGTACATGGGGCAGGCGGAAGTTCCTCGATCTGGTTCATGCAGATCAAGGAGTTCGTCAAACACTTCAACATCCTGCTGGTCGATCTCCGTGGGCATGGCAAGTCCAGGCAGCTCGTCACCTCGAAGGAGGACCGGCGCTACAATTTCGAGGACATCACGCGAGACATTATCGAGGTGCTTGACGAACTGAAGATCCGCAAGGCGCATTTCGTGGGCATTTCCCTGGGGACCATTCTCATCAGGAACCTCAGCGAACTCGCTCCCGAGCGGGTTGAATCGATGATCATGGGCGGAGCCATCATCCGGCTCAATGTCAGGGCCAAGGTCCTGGTGACCGTCGGCAACCTGTTCAAACGCATGATTCCCTACATGTGGCTCTACACCTTTTTCGCCTGGATCATCATGCCGAGGGCCAGGCACAAGAAGTCGAGGGTGATCTTCGTCAATGAGGCCAAGAAGGTTGCACAGAAAGAGTTCATGCGCTGGTTCAAGCTCACCTACGAGATCAACCCGCTGCTGAAGTACTTCGAGGAGAAGGATACCCGTATTCCGACTCTCTACCTTATGGGCGATGAAGATTACATGTTCCTGCCTGCCGTCGAGTATATCGTCACCCGCCACACCAACTCCTACCTTGAGGTCATCCGCGACTCGGGCCACGTCTGCAATATCGACCAGCCGAAGGAGTTCAATGCCCGGGCCATCAAGTTCCTCCGCAACGTCGGCTCATACGGAGCCATGCGCGTCGACGCCGTGCCGGCCCTCGGCTGAGCCTCGGCGACCTTCGCCGACGGCAGTGTCGAGGTTCAGAGCTGCGATTTGTTGTACATGGTCATGGCCTGCTCGATGCCCCTGGCGGCGATGAGCAGGATGGCGTCATGGCAGGCTTCGACTGCCCGGTCGACCGTTTTGCGTTCCTCATCACCGAACTTCGAAAGCACGAACGAGGCCAGCGCGGCGGGCATCTGCTCGCGGCCGACACCGACCCGCATGCGGGCGAACTCCTGGCTGCCGAGGCTCAGAATGATGTTTTTCAGGCCATTCTGTCCACCCGCCGATCCTTTCGGTCTGATCCGGATCGTGCCGAGCGGGATGTTCACATCGTCGCACACCACCAGCAGTTCCTCCCTCGGAATCTTCCAGAAATTCATGGCAGCCACAACGGCCTGCCCGGACAGGTTCATGTAGGTCATCGGTTTGACCAGGATGAGCGGCCCGCCGGGGCAGGTGATCCTGGTGAACTGGTAGTTGCCTCTTCCCGATGCGAACACGCCGCCATACTTCATGGCAAGATGTTCGACGACGTCGAAGCCGATATTGTGCCGGGTTCCCTGATGCCGCGCGTCCGGATTTCCAAGGCCGACGATGAGTTTCATGGCTGGCTGGTCCTGTGTTTGTCGAAAACTGAACGGGAATATAGCAGGATAGGGCGAATCAATCTGCACTGTAAGTGCATTGATCTGGTAACCAACTTTTTTTTAAGGCGATAGCCGCAATCCTCGCGCACCGCTGTCTTCCGTCGGCATTTGCCTTGCCGAAGGCCTCCATCGGATGGTCAACACGGTGTTACAAACGGTGTGTGAAAGACGCTTTTTTATGTTTTGATGATGACTTACAGGAAAAAGTTGCTAATTTTAACGCGACCCTGTTTTTAGCGGGCGCGTTCTTTGTCAGTCGTTATCGAACTATGTGCCTGCTGGCAGCAGCATTTTCTGTCACCCAGTAAAACAGTGAAATAACAGAGCAAATGAAACAACCAACCAATGTAAAATGGTTCGTCGGTGCCGGATCGGCGCTGGCCGGACTAAGCCTGTTCTTGCCGACGTCACAAGCGTTCGCAAGCGAGGCCGATCTGGTATTGCCGAACCTGAATTCGGTGTCGTTCCTCGGGGGCATTCCCGGGTATACGCTCCTGCTCGTCGGCCTTGTCGTCTGTCTGTTCGGAATGGTGTTCGGTGCGGTTCAGTACACGGCGATCCGCAAGCTTCCTGTTCACAGCGCGATGCGTGAGATCAGCGAACTGATCTACGAAACCTGCAAAACCTACCTGGTCACCCAGGGCAAGTTCATCCTCGTCCTCTGGGCCCTTGTCGGAGCCATCATTGTTGCCTATTTCGGGTGGTTGCGCCACCTTGAATCCGCCAAGGTCGTCTTTATCCTCATGTGCAGCCTCATCGGTATCGCCGGCAGCTATGCAGTCGCCTGGTTCGGCATGCGTATCAACACGTTTGCCAACTCCCGCACCGCATTCGCCAGCCTCGGCGGCCGTCCCTTTCCGACCTATGCCATTCCGCTTCGTGCCGGTATGAGCATCGGCATGCTGCTCATCAGCATCGAACTTTTCGTGATGCTCTGCATCCTGCTCTTCGTGCCGGCCGACTATGCCGGGCCCTGCTTCATCGGCTTCGCTATCGGTGAATCGCTCGGTGCTTCGGTGCTCAGGATCGCCGGCGGTATCTTCACGAAGATTGCCGACATCGGTTCCGACCTGATGAAGATCGTTTTCAAGATCAAGGAAGACGATGCCCGCAACCCCGGTGTTATCGCCGACTGCACGGGTGACAACGCAGGTGACTCCGTCGGGCCGACGGCCGATGGTTTCGAGACCTACGGTGTGACCGGCGTCGCGCTGATCTCTTTCGTGCTCCTGGCCATCAAGGATCCTTCGGTCCAGGTTTCGCTCCTGGTCTGGATCTTCGCCATGCGTCTCGTCATGATCCTCGCCAGTGCCTTCTCTTACTGGATCAACGGCGCCATCGCCAAAGTCAAGTACGGCAACGCCCAGGACATGAACTTCGAAAAGCCGCTCATTTCGCTTGTCTGGCTCACCTCGTTCGTTTCCATCGCGCTGACCTATGTCGCTTCCTACCTGCTGATCAGCACGCTTGGTGACGGCACCATGTGGTGGAAGCTCGCCTCGATCATCACCTGCGGCACCATCGCCGGCGCCCTGATCCCCGAGCTGGTCAACCGTTTCACCTCGACGGAATGTGCCCATGTCCGTGACATCGTGCAGTCTTCCAAAGAGGGCGGCGCTCCGCTGAACATCCTTTCCGGCCTCGTCGCCGGCAACTTCAGTGCCTACTGGATGGGTCTTTCCATCCTTGCGCTTATGGGTGCGGCCTACGGCGTCAGCACGCTTGGTCTCAGCATGCTCATGATCGCCCCGTCGGTGTTCGCCTTCGGTCTTGTCGCCTTCGGCTTCCTCAGCATGGGTCCGGTTACGATTGCCGTCGACTCCTACGGGCCGGTTACCGACAACGCCCAGTCCGTCTATGAGCTGTCGCTGATCGAATCCATTCCGAATGTCTCGCGTGAAATCGAAAATGAATTCGGCTTCAAGCCCGACTTCGACAACGCCAAGGCCTACCTTGAAACCAACGACGGTGCGGGTAACACCTTCAAGGCGACCGCCAAGCCGGTCTTGATCGGTACCGCTGTCGTCGGTTCGACCACCATGATCTTCTCGATCATCATGATTCTGACCAACGGCCTGGTCAACAACCTCGACAAGCTCTCACTGCTGAACCCGCCGTTCCTGCTCGGCCTGCTGACCGGTGGCGCCATCATCTACTGGTTCACCGGCGCTTCGACCAACGCGGTGACTACCGGCGCCTACTATGCCGTCGAGTTCATCAAGAAGAACATCAAGCTGGAAGGTGTTGAAAAAGCCTCGATCGAGGACAGCAAGAAAGTGGTTGAAATCTGCACAAAGTTTGCGCAGAAAGGCATGATCAACCTTTTCCTCGCCATTTTCTTCAGCACCCTGGCATTCGCCTGCCTTGATCCCTTCTTCTTCATTGGCTACCTGATCTCCATTGCCCTCTTCGGCCTCTATCAGGCCATCTTCATGGCCAACGCCGGCGGTGCATGGGACAATGCCAAAAAGCTGGTGGAGACCGAGCTGAACGCGAAGGGTACCGAGCTGCATGACGCGACGGTTGTCGGCGATACCGTCGGTGATCCCTTCAAGGACACCTCGTCGGTTGCGCTCAACCCGATCATCAAGTTCACCACGCTCTTCGGCCTGCTGGCAATCGAACTCGCCATCGGTCTGGCACCCCAGATCGCCCTTGGCCTTGCAGCACTCTTCTTCCTGCTTTCCGTGGTGTTTGTCCATCGCTCCTACTACTCCATGAGGATTTCGAGCAACCACTGAGGGTATCTGCAACAGGCGGCGGCGGTATCGCCAGCTGCCTCAACGGAAAGGGCCGCGTTTTGCGGCCTTTTCCTGTTTCTGCCTGTCAGTTTCCCGAAACGGAGAGCTTCAGGAGCAATGGCAGGTGGTCTGAATACCCGCCACGGTACCGTGCCCCCTCATAGGTCGAAAAAAGGCGTTTTCCCGAAGCTTCGACCATGTCTCCGATCCGGAACGCCACGAACGAGCGCGCCGTGAGGTGCAGGCCCCTGTGGCCGAGCAGTGCAGGGGAGAGCAGCACCTGGTCGATGCGTTCCCAGCGCCCCCGGTACAGGTAGCTGCCGCCTTCCGGGAGTTCGTTCCAGCAATTGTAGAGCAGGCTGCTGTTTCGTGCCGTCACGGCCGCCCGGTCGGTCGATCCGCCAAGCACCTCCTGTATCGAGCGATTCCCTGGCTGGTCGTTGAAATCACCCATGACGATGATCGCCGCTTTCGGATTGCGCGCTCTCAGGCTGTCGACGATGTGCCGGGCTACCGCTGCCGCGGCAAGGCGGCTGGGTTCGCTCCATGCGGCGTCGAAAGAGCGGGATGGCCAATGGTTCAGCAGCAGTTCGAAGCGTTGCTTGCCGGACGAAAACCCTGCAACGAGCACGTCGCGCGTCCGGCGCCCGTTTGGCAGCCGCACCCGGTATGCCTGTTCATTGGCGAGCGTGACGGTTTTGGGGTTCCATGCCAGGCCGATGTCGATGCCGCGGGGGTCCGGGCTTTCATGGTAGGCGGTTTTCCAGCCTTCCATACCTGCCTGCCGGAGGGTGTTCGAAAATACCTCCCGGTTTTCCGACTCCGCAAAGGCGACAATGTCCGGGAATCCCCGGAAACGCTGGTCAGCGGAGATGGCCCGGAAGACGGTGGCAATCCGTACCTGTTTCAAAAGCAGTTTCTTTTCTGTCCACGCACGCCTGCCTTCAGGGGTGAATTCGTCATCGTCCGTGTTCGGGTCGTTTCGGGTGTCGAACAGGTTTTCGACGTTCCACCACAGCAGCGTCAGCGTTTGCCGAGGGTTCTTTTCGGCGTTTGCCGGTGAGGTCGCGCATGCCAGGAGCAGCGGCAGCGCCAGCGCCAGTGCACGGGGGAGATGCATGGTGGTTTTTCGGGAGTATTTATCGTGGTTTCGGGTTACCTGTCCTTAAATATACGGATACCGCATCACCAGGATGGTATGGTAAAGCACCCGGCAGGGGATCGGCAGGAATTTGGCCCTTCTGCACCTGAACTGCGGCCCCGTGGTCAAGCACTTTACGATTGACGTTGCAGCGCTGGTTCAGGTAGATGAACGCCGTTTCGGTGCTTCGTTGAACAACCTCCTTTTTGCACGTAGGCAAAAAATTGGACCTCTGATCTCTGACCTTGGAACGATGGGCGGCGAGGCAGGCTGAGGTGATAAGCGCATGGAAGCCCTGGGCGCGATCAACAGGCCAAAAGACAGAATCTGGCAAGGCAAACGCGGCAATGAACGCTGATAAGGACGGTGCGAGGAAGAAGCAGCGCGAGCTTGCCAAGATGCTGAATGAGTTGCTGCGTGAGCAACGAAGGATGCAGGATGATGTTGCTTGACCCGTCGGGAGTCTTGAGTAGCTCTCAATGATTGGAAAGGAGGGGCTTAATTGGTTAATGGCTTGGTATATGCGATATGTTCTTGTTACATTTACTTTTACAAGAGTGTAATAAATTCTAATTCTTACAGTCATGGCAGTTTGGTTGATTCGTGCGGGGTCACAAGGGGAGTTTGAACAGAAGTTCATCCAAGAAGGCCGTGTTTACGTGACTTGGGATGATCTTGATGTAGATCTCTCAAAATTAAGTAGTCGTGTTGAGTTGATTAATGAAATGACGAAGCGTTATCCCGATACGAGACCCAGGGGAATCGCCAATTGGGCTTCGCAAGTATGGCCATTTGCCCATGAGATCAAACAAGGAGATCTGATTGTACTTCCTTTGAAAATCCAGCGGACGATTCAAATCGGAGAAGTTACAGGCGATTACCATTATGAGCCGACAGGGCCATCCCCATATTATCACTGGCTTCCTGTAAAATGGCTGGATGAAAGCATCCCTCGCTCACACTTCGGCCAAGACCTCCTTTATTCATTCGGTGCATTCATGACCATCTGCAGGATTCAGCGCAACGACGCTGAAAAGCGGATTGAACAGATGCGTGCCAATGGCTGGAAGGCAGAAAGTCTTTCAGGGGTGATCAAACCTAAATTGACAAGTGCTTCCGATGAGTCAATAGACAGCCTGGCTAACACTGACCTTGAAGAAGCTGCACAAGACCAGATTGCTCGTTTAATAGAAGCACGATTTAAGGGACATAATCTCACTCGACTTGTTGAAAGCATTCTCAAAGCTCAGGGATATGTCACTTACCGAAGTCCCGAGGGCTCTGATGGCGGTGCTGATATTCTCGCTGGGACAGGTTCGCTTGGCTTTGGCTCGCCACGGCTTTGTGTCGAAGTAAAATCTGAAAGTTCTCAGATTGACCGCCCAACGGTTGATAAATTGCTTGGCGCGATTACCAAATTTGGTGCAGATCAGGGCCTTTTTGTTTCGTGGAGCGGGTTTAAAGGTAATGTTCAGAAAGAACTTGCGCCCAGTTTTTTCCGAGTTCGCCTATGGACATCAAAAGAGCTTTTAGAAGCACTATTTGCCAATTATGATAAGCTTGATGAGGACATTAAAGCTGAGTTGCCGCTCAAGCGAATCTGGACGGTAGCTGTTCCGGAGGACTTGACCCCCTCCCAGAAAATCGGACACTTATAAAGTAGAGAAAACCGGCGATGAG
>CAZSXF010000014.1:0-42500 GCA_964611215.1 uncultured Chlorobiaceae bacterium | reverse complement strand
CTCGTGCGCCACAACCGCTTCGCGCTGCATCGCCGGTACCTCGCGCTGAAGGCAAAAAAAAACGGCGCCGTACAGGCGCCGCTTTCAATATACCAAAACAGGAAATGTCGCTCAGTTAGCGCCCTCCACCTCTGCGGTGCTCAGCCTCGGGATTTCAACCTCCAGGGAGAGCTGACGCTTGCCCTGGGAGAACTCCTTTGCCGCCTTGACAAAACCGTTGAACAGCGGGTGCACCTTCTGCACCCGGGACTTCAACTCAGGATGGAACTGGACGGCAACGAACCACCGATGGTCCTTCAGCTCGATGATTTCAACGAGATCACCGTTCGGTGAGGTTCCGGAGAACAGCATCCCTTTTTCCTCGAATACCTTCCGGTACTGGTTGTTGAACTCATAACGATGGCGGTGCCGCTCGTTGATCAGGAACTTCCGGTAAACCTCATAGGCTTTCGAATCTTCACGCAGAATGCAGGGATAACTGCCCAACCGCATGGTGCCGCCCTTTTCCTTGACTTTCTTCTGCTGCTCCATGAGGTCGATGACCGGGAACCGGGCTCGCTTGTTGAATTCGGTCGAGTTGGCTTCAGCCATGCCGCAGACGTTTCGGGCAAACTCGATGGAGGCACACTGCATGCCAAGGCAGATGCCGAAAAACGGCAGGTCGTTCTCCCTGGCATACCTGATGAAACGAACCTTTCCCTCGATGCCACGGTCACCAAAGCCCGGAGCAACGAGAAGGCCGCTGAGCCCCTCGAGCGCCTTGCCGATGTCGAATTTCGGGTCCTCGGCATCCTCCGCCCTGAGCAGCCTTACGGACACTTTCACGTCGTTGCTGGCGCCCGCGTGCACAAAGGCCTCAATGATGGACTTGTACGCATCGGGATACTCGGTGTACTTGCCGCAGATGCCGATGGTGATCTCGCCGTCTTTCGGATGCAGTACCTTGTCACAGAACTCCCGCCAGTAATCGAGGTTCGGCTCACGGAACTTCTTGAGCGAGAGCTTTTTCATGACCCGGAGGTCGAGCTGCTCCTTGAGCAGTATGAGCGGCACCTGGTAGATGGTCTCGCAGTCGTTGAGGCCGATGACATCCTGGTCATGGACGTTGCAGAAGTGGCCGACCTTGTTCTTGATTTCACTGGAGAGCGGCTTTTCACTCCTGCAGACGAGGATGTCCGGCTGGATGCCCGTCTCAAGCAGCATCTTGACACTGTGCTGGGTCGGCTTGGTCTTCAGCTCACAGGCGGCCCTGATGTACGGCACGAAGGTCAGATGGATGTTGAGCAGGTTGCGTTCGCCCAGTTCCAGCTTGAGCTGCCGCATGGCCTCAAGAAAGGGGAGTGATTCGATGTCGCCGATCGTACCGCCGATTTCGGTGATGATGACGTCAAGGCTGCCGTTCCTGGCGAGCTCGTTCATCTTCTCCTTGATTTCGTCGATCACGTGAGGCACGACCTGCACGGTGCCGCCGAGATACTCGCCCCGACGCTCCTTGTCGATCACTGATTTATAGACCCGCCCCATGGTGAGGTTCGAGGCCTGTGAGGTCGGCTCGTCGAGGAACCGCTCGTAATGGCCGAGGTCAAGGTCGGTTTCGGCGCCGTCATCCGTCACGTACACTTCACCATGCTGGTATGGCGACATGGTGCCAGGGTCGACGTTGATGTATGGGTCGTACTTCTGGATGGCGACTTTCAGCCCGCGGGACTTGAGCAGGAGCCCGAGGGAAGCGGAGAGGATACCCTTCCCGAGGGAAGAGACCACTCCACCGGTGACAAAAATATGCTTTACATTCTTGGGGCGGGCCATACGGTCTTCAGATAGATGGTGAATAAGATCATTTCATCGAACACAGAACATACAGGTTCAGAACAGGTCGATCTGGCCGTCTTCATCCTCATTGACGATATCTTCCGCCGAATCGTCGTCGGTTTTCGGGACCCTCGCCGTGGCGGAAATCCGGTCTCCGGCATCAAGCCTGATCAGGCGAACCCCGGAGGTGTTCCTGCCGATAAGGCGTATATCGGAAACATGCTGGCGGATAACGATGCCATTGGTCGTAATGATGATCAGGTCATCCTCATCGTTCACATCGAGCAGTCCGACAAGGGCGCCGATCTTTTCATGCGCCTTGATCGTAATGACACCCCGCGCCCCGCGCCGGGTCATGCGATACTCCTCGACCTTGCTTCGCTTGCCGTATCCGTTGTCCGTCACCGCAAGCAGGGAGGTGTCGTTGCGCTTCGTCGTCACCATCGAAATACAGCGTTCGTCATCGTCGAGGGTAATACCCCTGACCCCCATCGCGGTACGGCCCATCGGCCTGACCTCGGACTCGGGGAAACGAACGGCGAAACCGGAGCTTTTTGCAAGGATCACCTGATGGTCGCCATCGGTCAGCCGGGCGTCGATCAGTTCGTCACCATCCTCGATGGTTATGGCGGCGATACCCGTCCGGCGCGGATGCGAATACTCTTCAAGGTTGGTCTTTTTCACCACGCCCTTTGCGGTCGCCATGATGATGAAGTGCGGATCCTCGAAGTTCCGGATGTTGATGTAGGTCCTGATCTTCTCGCCGGGCGGCAACTCCATGATATTGGCCAGTGAACGCCCCCTGGCAGCCCTGCTGGCCTCGGGGATTTCGTACACCTTGAGCCAGTAACAGCGGCCTGCCGTGGTGAAGAAGAGGATGTAGTTATGCGTGGAAGCGATAAACATGTGCTCCACGAAATCATCCTGCTTTGCCTGCGCTCCGGCAACCCCGCGGCCGCCACGGTGCTGGCGCCGGTAACCGGAGACCGGGAAACGTTTGATGAAGCCGTCGTGGGTGATCGTGATGACCACGTCCTCCTGGGCGATCATGTCCTCGATGGAGAAGTCGCCTTCATGCGGGCGAAGCTCCGTCCGGCGTTCGTCCCCGTACACCTCGCTGACCTTGAGCAGCTCGTCCTTGATGATCTGCATCTGCTTTTCCGGGCTGGCAAGGATCGACCGGAGATCCTCGATGAGCTTGAGCACGTCACGGTACTCCTCTTCGATTTTCTGCCGTTCCATGCCGGTCAGGCGCTGGAGGCGCATTTCGAGGATGGCCTTGGACTGCACCTCGGTCAGGCCGAAACGCTCCATGAGGCGCGATTGCGCTGTCGGCGCGTCCGGGGACTGGCGGATCGTGGAGATGACCTCGTCAAGGTTGTCAAGGCATATCTTCAGACCTTCGAGGATATGAGCCCGTTTTTCGGCGGCGGCGAGTTCGAACTGCGTCCGGCGCAGCACGATTTCGTTGCGATGACGGATATAGAACTCCATCATCTGCTTGAGGTTGAGCACTCTCGGAACACCGTCGACCAGGGCAAGCATGATCACGCCGAACGTATCCTGCATCGGCGTATGCTTGTACAGGTTGTTCAGCACCACCTTGGCAACCGCGTCGCGCTTCAGTTCGATGACCAGCCGCATGCCTTCGCGGTCGGATTCATCCCGGATATCGGCAATGCCGTCGATCTTCTTGTCGTGGACCAGCTCGACGATCTTCTCGATGAGCCGGACCTTGTTGACCTGATAGGGGAGCTCCGTGACAATGATCGACTCGCGCCCGTTCTTCTGGGTGACTTCGACCAGGGCTCGGGCACGAATGACCACCTTGCCCCTGCCGGTCAGGTAGGCCTGCCGGACGCCGTCATAGCCGTAGATGATGCCGCCGGTAGGAAAGTCCGGAGCGGTCACATGCTTCATCAGCTCGGAAATGTCGATCTCCGGATTTTCAATCAGCGCAATGAGACCCTTGACCACCTCGCGCATGTTGTGCGGGGGAATGTTGGTCGCCATGCCGACCGCGATACCGGAAGCGCCGTTGACCAGGAGATTGGGAATCGCCGACGGCAGCACGGTCGGCTCTTCGAGCGAATCGTCAAAATTCAGTGAAAAATCGACCGTCTCCTTGTCAAGGTCCTTGAGCATTTCGGCGGCGATCGCCTTCATGCGGACCTCGGTATACCTCATGGCAGCAGGGGAGTCGCCATCTATGGAACCGAAGTTCCCCTGGCCGTCAATGAGCGGGTAGCGCATCGAGAAATCCTGCACAAGGCGCACGAGGCTGTCGTAGACCGCCGAGTCGCCGTGCGGGTGGTATTTACCGAGCACTTCACCAACCACACGGGCCGATTTCTTGTGGGGCTTGGAGGCCTGCAGGCCAAGCTCGTGCATACCGTACAGCACCCGGCGGTGCACCGGCTTGAGACCGTCACGGACATCGGGGAGCGCACGACTGACAATGACCGACATTGAGTAATCGAGATAGGAGTCCCGCATTTCCTCTTCTATACTGATCGGCAATATTTTTTCGCGCTGCATAATCGATTTCCTGACGTTGAAAGACTATTGGGAGACAATGGCTAATGTATGAAATAGCTGCCAAATGAGAAAGATCACGATACCCGGAACCCATTCCGGGAAAAGCAGTTCCTCAATCCTGAGGCTCCTGCGGGCCGCCATCCGCGTCCGGAGCGGCGACCGTGGTGACCGGGGCGTCGGACCAGAGCGATTCGAGGTCGTAGAAGCGGCGCTCATCCGGCTGGAAAATGTGAACGACGACATCGACATAATCGATGAGCACCCAGTGCAGGGTATCAAGGCCTTCGATGTGCATCGGCCGCTCATCATCCTCCTTGAGTTCATCGACGATGTGCTCGGCGACAGCCTTGGCCTTGCGCTCGGAGTCCGCCGTGATGATCACAAAAAAATCGGTGACGGTCGTCAGACCGCGAAGGTCGAGGATCTTGACCTCTTCGCCTTTCTTTTCGAGAGAGAGTTCGGCAGCCCTTCTGGCGAGCAGTTCGCTCTCCGTTACTTCCCGGGCCTCATGGGTAACAGGAACCTGGCGTTCCGATGGGGACATAAACATCCGTTTTAGTAGTGAATAATCGTGTCAGCAGGAAGCATTCCTGCGCATCAATATAGCAAATGATTCACTGTTTTTTCTGTAATGGAACAAAGATTTGACGATAGTCCGGCCCGACATCCGCAGGGCTGGTCGATGTGCCTGCGGCAAGCGCCTCCCGGGCGCGGCCAAGCAGGTCCGACGCGCCGAAGGAGGAAGCGTCAACGCAGACGGGAGCAAGCTCCGGGGCATGGGAAAGGAGGCCCTGGACATCCCTGGCCGGCACCGATACCGCATTGCCGATACTGCTGATTTTCGCCACCAGCTCCCGGGCGAAGCACCGTCCGCTGGCGACCTCCTCAAGCCCGGCGCGACCCGGAATTCTGGAGTAAATCGCGAAAAAAAACTCCCCCAAGCGCGAGGGTATCACCGGCACAATACTGGCGGCATCCGTCCCGCCACAGGCATGCTCCGCCATGCAGAACAGGGTAGGCACCGCCACCAGCGGACACCCTGCGCCATAGGCGATCCCCTTTGCGACCGACATGCCGATGCGAAGCGCAGTAAAGGAACCCGGTCCGGACGAAACCGCCACCCCACGGAGTTCCTGCGGTTTCAGGCCGGCCTCATCCATAACCTCCATGACAAGCGGCACAAGCAGCTCGGCCGACCGCTGCCACTCGCTGTTGTTTCGCTGAAAAACCCGCTCACCGTCGGTGACGGCAACCGAGGCGACCTGATGGGTACACTCAATGGCAAGTACGTTCATCTGCAACACCTAGCTTATCGTAACCTTCCTCTGCCGTTCACCGGCGGGCTCAAGCACCACCCGACGGGTATACAGCCGGTCGCAGGCCGGGAATTTCTCCCCCCATTCGACCACGGCAACAAACGGCCCGGAAAGATACTCCTCGAAGCCTGCCGACTCAAGCTCTTTTTCCGATTCAAGGCGATACAGGTCGAAATGGTGCAGTTCGACAGGTGTACCGCGGTAACTGCCGTCATAGATATTGAGCAACGAAAAGGTCGGGCTGGAAAGCTGATCGTCACAGCCGAAAACTTCGGTGATGCCCCTCATGAACTCGGTTTTCCCCGCTCCGAGAGGACCGGTCAGGCACACCGTGTCTCCCGGTCTGAGCCCGGCGGCGAACTGCCGCGCCAGCTCCCGGGTCTGTTCGACCGATGTCGTCAGGTACTCGCCATTCATGCCGGAACCCCCAGGGAACGGAACACCAGGCCGGTCATGACCTTGGGATAAAACCAGGTCGACTTCTGCGGCATGACCTCGCCGGATGCCGCGACCTCGATAACCTGATCGACAGCGGTCGGATTCATCACCACGCCAAACTGTGCCGAACCTGAAGCCACCGCGTCGAACACCTCTCGCCGCCCCTTGACATAGGTGAGGTTGCTCTCCTTTGCGGTGGCTTCGGCCGTGATGCCGAGAATCTGGCCGAAGATCAGGTCGTGCAGCACGACGACCCCCAGTCGCTGCAGCGCCCCCGGGACCGGAACAGAGAGCACCGATTCCGGCTTGCTGTCGAGCGAAATCCCGAGTGTCAGCCCCGGCAGCACGATTCCATACGAAATGCACTTCGGACATTCCGCAAGAAACTCCTCGAGGGCCCTGGCGCCAGGAAGCTCCCAGACGGTGAAATAGCGGTCAAGCTGCGCAATGAAGGTTTCGGGCCTGAAGCCTTCCAGACCGCGCACCAGCCGGTGGATTGGCTGGACAAGCAGCCCTTCGTCATGGATGTTGACCAGGAATGCCAGTATATAGTTGTAGGGCTCGCTGCCGGTATGGGACGGGTTCGACGCTGCGCACTCGTCACGGTAAGCCACACCGGTCTCATACCGGTGATGGCCATCGGCGATAAACACACGCCTGTCGGCAAGCACGGCCTGGACCTGTGCGACAAGTTCAGGGTCGACGATACGCCACAGCCGGTTCCTCACCCCCTGGAACTCGACGTCAAGCAGTGGCTCCCGGGCAGAAACTGCCGAGCTGATCGCCTTGTCGGCAGCCATGGAGGCATCTTCGTAAAGCCCGAAAATGCTGCTGAGGTTCGCCCCGGTTTTCCGGAACATGTTCAGCCGGTCCGCTTTCGGCCCGGACAGGGTCCGCTCATGCGGAAGCACCTGCCGCTCGGAAAAATCATACAGCCTGAGCGCTGCGTAAAACCCGCACCGCGTATGCTCGATACCGTTATCGTCCCTGTAGGTCTGTGCGCAAGGATAGATCGCGGGCTCCGGATCCTCCTGGAGTACCCCCGAGCCGAGCCACTCCTGCAGACGCTGTGACGCTGCAAGGTAGGGATCGGACTCCAGCGGAAGCTCCATCCGCACGGCGTTGTACGGCGAAGCATCGTACAACTCCTGCTGCAACCGGGGAGAAATAGCGTCATACGGCGGGCAAATCAGCCGGGCGGCATCCCTGATGACCCCGGGCCCATACACAATCCCTTTGAACGGCACAATTTCAGGCATGAGTTTCTTGGTTTGGTGTTAGTCGGCAGCTTCTCGCTGGGAAATCCAGAAATCGTTGCAGCCCTCCTTGACCACAACGACAATCTTCCTGTTTCTGCACAGTTCAAGCACTGCAAGGAAGGTCACCACCATGACAAGAGTGTTGACCGGCATCTCAAGCAGGGAGCTGAACGAAATCTGCACCATGGAGGAAAGCCTGCCGAGGATACGCGCAGACTGCTCTTCGACCGTCACGGGAGCCTCTTCGACGTTCTGGGTCCTGAACTTCGGCATATTGTTCATCACCGACTGATAGGCGAGCATCAGGTGATACAGCGTAGGCCGGTTCACCGGCTCATCCAGTTCATCGATCACCTCCGGCTCGAACTCCTGGAACAGGCCGGCGGGAAACATGCCTTCTCGACGTGAGGCAAGAACTTCGAGCTCGGAAGCCCCCTCCTTGATCCGCTTGTACTCAAGCAGGCGCTGAACCAGTTCGGTCCTCGGATCGAACTCGCCATCATCTGCCGGAGCCTCCTCCTGGCGTGGCAGCAACATGCGGGCCTTGATACTCATGAGCATCGAGGCCATATAGATAAACTCGGCAGCTACCTCCAGATTGAGGCTCTGCATCGCCCGGATGTATTCGATAAAATCACCGGTAATCCTGGAAATGGGAATATTGTAGATATCAAGCTCGTCACGCCTGATAAAAAACAGCAGAAGGTCGAGTGGTCCCTCGAACTCGTCGAGACTGATTCGGAACATCCTGGTCGTGAGGGTTGAAGATTAGCGCCAATGACCGGAACAATCCTTGTAATAACAGCGGATAGCGGAACGTAAAACCAGAAAACAACATTCTTGAAGTTACTGACTTTCCATTTAATTTTTTGTTTTGCGATAGGTATTTTTATCCTTGAAAATCTGCGGGATCGTCCACAGCCCCCAAACGCTCAATCTGGCATTGACCAATGAAGCTCCACTCTTCGACATTCGCGTTTGCCATTGCGGGCATGGTGGCAACCGTGGAACCCGCATACGCAGATTACGCCGGGAACTGCTTTGATTCCGCCTACGTCCGCCATCAGGCCGGAGAGCTCAAGGAAGCGATCCAGCTGTATTCGAAAGCCATCGACTCCGACAGGCACTTCGTCATGGCCTATCAGATGCGCGCGGCGGCATGGCAGCGCCTCCATCAGTACTCGCGCGCAATCGACGACTATTCGATGGTCATATCTTATGGCGAGCCCTCGTTTCGGGCCGTCGGCTACCTGAACCGCGGCATCGTGAAGATCATGGCAGGGCGCTATGCCGATGCCATCACCGACTTCAACCAGGCGATCGCTATCGACCGCTTCATGGGACCGGCCTATTTTCACCGGGCCATTGCAAAGATAAAGACCGGCGATGCAACCGGGGATCTTGACGATTTCATCCAGTCGGCGCGTCTCGGCGACCCGGATGCCGAGCGATGGCTCGACGCCAACAATCCCGGATGGCGCCAGACAACCCAGGCCCGCAAGCAACCGGGCGCATCATGAAACAGAAAAAGGCAGGAATCACATCCTGCCTTTTTCTGTTTCAATGCCGGGCGCTGCGCTCAGATTGCGCTGCCTCCCCGCTCGTTCGTCCTGATGCGGATACACTGCTCCATCGAGGTGATGAAGATTTTTCCGTCACCGATCTCGCCCAGGCCGTGCCGTGCGGCATTGATGATCGTGTCAACGGTGACATCGACATACTGGTCGTTGACGGCGATATCAAGGCGGACCTTCGGCAACAGGCTCGGGGCAATCTTCTGGCCGCGATAGTATTCGATATCCTCCTGCCTGCCGTGGCCGGAAACCCTGCTCACGGTGATCCTGGTAATATCAGCCTGGATCAGCGCCTCGCGGACATGATCAAGGCGATCAGGCTGTATGATTGCGGTTATCAGTTTCATGCGTCGTGTTAATTAGGATTGATAAGACCATAACCCTGTTCGCCGTGCATGCTGTGATCGAGACCGGACATTTCGTCGCTCTCCTTGATGCGCAGGCCGATGGTTTTTTCGACGATGAACAGGATGACCAGGGAAACCACCGCAGCATAGGCGATCGTCACGCCAACCGCAGTCGCCTGAACACCGAGCTGCTGCCAGACCGTCCAGCTGCCGCCGGCCTTGGCTGCCGCCTCCGCCATCCAGGAAGGACGGACAAAGAAGGTCAGGCACAGAGCGCCGACAATACCGCCGACACCATGCACGCCGAAGGCATCAAGGCTGTCGTCATAACCGAGTTTGCCTTTGATGATAATTGCAAAATAGCAGATCACCGCAGCAATGGCGCCAAGCGCAAAGGCACCATAGGGCTGCACGACGCCCGCCGCAGGTGTGATTGCGACAAGGCCGGCAAGGATACCGGAAGCAACGCCGACGCTGGTGGCCTTGCCATGATGGAAGAACTCGATGATCATCCAGGTGAAGGCACCTGCAGCAGCGGCCATCTGGGTAACCGTCAGAGCCCTGGCGGTGTCAAGGTTGCTGGCAATGGCGCTGCCGGCGTTGAAGCCGAACCATCCGACCCAGAGCAGTCCTGCACCCATCAGGGTCAGCACCAGGCTGTTCGGCTGCACCAGATTCTTCGGATAGCCACGGCGAGCACCCAGGAACAGGGCCGCAACCAGCGCGGTAACACCGGAAGAGATGTGCACGACGGTACCGCCCGCAAAGTCAATGGCGCCTTTCGGTCCGAGGTTGAAGAGGAAGCCGTCGGAAGCCCAGACCCAATGGCAGATAGGGCTGTAAACAAAAATGCTCCACAGGGCGATAAAGACGATGTAGCCCTTGAAATTCACACGCTCTGCAAAAGCGCCTGCAATCAGGGCTGGCGTGATAATCGCAAATTTGCCCTGGAACATGGCGAACACATATTCAGGAATATGCGTCGACATGATGGTGTCGTCAATACCCTGGAGCATGAAGTACTTGTTGTCCCAGCCGACCAGGCCGCCAAGGATGCCGGGGCCAAAGCTCAGCGCATAGCCGATAGCCGGCCAGAGCACACCGATGACCACCATGGCACCAAAACTGTGCATCATGGTACCGATGACGTTTTTCGGCCGCACCAGGCCGCCATAGAACATACCAAGCCCCGGAACCATAAGAAGAACGAGTGCCGTCGACGTCAGCATCCACGCCGTGGTGCCCGTATCCGTCGTTACGGCTTCGGCGGCCCAGCCATTGGCGTGGACCAGCATCGCAGCCAAAACCAGCAGCAGCGATGCGCTTACTTTTTTTACCATAGCCAGTCAAGATTAAGTTAAATGTGATCCTTAATAATTAATGAACACGACTTAATTATAATTAATATATTAAGCACAAA
Organism: uncultured Chlorobiaceae bacterium; assembly: GCA_964611215.1. Taxonomy (GTDB): domain Bacteria; phylum Bacteroidota; class Chlorobiia; order Chlorobiales; family Chlorobiaceae; genus Chlorobaculum. Next base: position 31,796 of record CAZSXF010000014.1, on the reverse strand, counting down.
CAAGAAAAAAACGCCAAATATTACGAATAAGTAGATACCCCTGCTACGGCGGCTGCAAAGACATACATGGAACCCACCCGCAGTAGAGATGCGGAAGCAGTGGGAAAGCGGGCGAAATAGCGTTGCGGGAATTTCCGGACACGGGCATTCTGCCAAAATACCTGCGACAATACGCAAAAACAGGCCGGAATAGCCCCCATAACCCTATGTTTCGCAATATTTACGGCGCAGTATGCGTTTTTCATTTTGAAAACCTCACCACATTACGGTAAATTAAGGTTTAAATTAGCCAGTGGTTGGCTGATCGCTTTCGAGTAATGGGTGTCTTTGGTTATTCGGTTGCGCCTCTTTATGTCAAGGCACAAGTTTCTATCGTCCTACAATGAATATCTACATTGGCAATCTGCCGTACGGCGTTTCGGAAGAAGATCTACGCGATGCGTTCTCTCAGTTTGGGCAGGTGCAAAGCGCCAACATCATTACTGACAAATTCTCCGGTCGCTCCAAGGGTTTTGGTTTTGTCGACATGCCGAACGACGGCGAAGCCCGGGAAGCAATCGAGGCCATGAATGACAAAGACTTCAAAGGTCGCACCATAAAGGTCAACGAGGCAAGGCCGCGCGAAGAACGCCCGGTGAGAAGGGAACGCTACTGAGCGAACCCCGCCCGCAAAACAAAAAAACGGGCGAACCCGCAAGGATCCGCCCGTTTTTTCTTTCCCTACCGTACTATTGACCTGTTCCGACAAGATCTGCCAGGGCTTCGCGTAGCTTTGGCCAGATAAAGCGGTATCCCTGCCGTTCAAGAAACCCCGGAACAACCTTCTGCCCCTTGACGGCATAGTCAGCTCCCTCACCCAGCAGCAACTCCAACGCGATTTTCGGAATCGGCAACAGCGACGGGCGCCGCATGACCGCACCAAGCGTCGTGGCAAACTCCCGCATGGTCACCGGCGAAGGTGCGACGGCATTGATCGGCCCGGAGTAGAGCGGATTGTCGATCGCATCGAGAATGATCTGAACCTCGTCATCGATATGGATCCAGGAGACGCACTGCCTGCCCGAACCGACCGGCCCTCCGGCGAAATACCGGAACGGGCGAAGCATCTGCTGCAGCATACCACTGCGCGCCGACAGGACAATGCCTGTCCTGAGCAGTACGACGCGAACGCCAAGCTGTTCGGCAGGCAGAGCCTCAGCCTCCCAGTCATGGCAGATCGTAGCAAGGAAATCGGTTCCGGGCTGGGCCGATTCCAGAAGGCCTTCCGGAGTGTCGCCGCAGTCGGCCCAGGCACCGTAATAGCCTATTGCAGAAGAGGACAGCAGCAGTTCCGGCCGCTTCGACACTCCCCGGACAGCCTTGACAAGCGAACGCGTACCCCTGATGCGCGAGTCATAGCAGGCGTCCTTGTGCGCTTCCGTCCAGCGGGCGTCCAGCAGCGGCTTGCCGGCAAGGTGAATGACCGCCTTTGCGCCATCGAGGTACGGCACCCAGGCACCGTCCGACATATCCGCATCCCAGCGGACATACCCGGCTGCTCCGGGAACCTTCTGTTGCGCGGATTCTGGGGAACGGGCAAAAAGCACGACCTTCCTGCCTGAGCGGATCAGGCGTTTTGCCACTTCGCTTCCAATAATGCCGGTGGCACCGGTAATGACGATATGAGCTTCCATGGAGGCGGGAAAAACAGGTTACAGGGCCTGAAGAGAGATGGGTCAGGACAATCAACAGGAACCGGACCGGAAATAATTCCCGGCATTGACGCAGCGGATGAACGCGTGCAGGAAGGAAAGGCGAAAAACAGGAAAGAAACCCCGGCAGCCAGCAACCGATACGCCGGAGGAAGCACCCCTGCCGGCGTATCGGAAACCGTTCACTCAACCGTCACGGACTTGGCAAGGTTGCGGGGACGGTCGACGTTGCAGCCGCGCAGGGTGGCGATGTGGTACGAAAGCAACTGCAGGGGAACCACCGTCAGCAGCGGCATCACGGGACCGGAGGCCTGCGGGACATAGATCACATGCTCCGCCAGCCGGCCGATTTCGCGATCACCCTCACTGGCGATGGCGATCACCCTGCCCTTGCGGCTGCGAACCTCCTCGATGTTGCTCAGGATCTTCGTGTAGGTATTGTCACGGGTGGCGATGAAAAACACCGGCATATCTTCGTCGATGAGTGCAATCGGGCCGTGCTTCATCTCGGCGGCAGGATAGCCTTCCGCATGGATATAGGAAATCTCCTTCAGCTTCAGCGCCCCCTCAAGCGCAACAGGGAAGTTGTAGCCGCGCCCCAGGTACAGGGCATTGGCGGCATCCTTCAGTTCTGCGGCGATAGCCTTGATTGACTCGTTCTGGTCAAGGATCCGGGCCACCTTGTCCGGAACCTCGCTCAGTTCGCGCAGGTTCAGGCGGATTTCGTCCTGCGAAATGGTCCGGCCCTTGCTCAATGCCAGCGCAAGCATATACAGCACAATAACCTGTGCCGTAAACGCCTTGGTTGACGCAACGCCGACCTCGGGGCCCGCGTGCGTATACATGCCGCACAGCGTTTCACGCGCGATGGTCGAACCGACCACGTTGCAGATACCCATCACCATCGCCCCTTTCTCCTTGGCAAGCCGTAACGCTGCAAGCGTATCGGCGGTCTCGCCTGACTGCGAAATCACGATGACGACATCCTCAGGCGAAACGATCGGGTTACGGTAGCGGAACTCCGAGGCGTAATCGACCTCCACCGGAATGCGGGCGAACTCCTCGATCAGGTACTCGCCGATCAGCCCCGCATGCCAGCTCGTGCCACAGGCGCAAATCACCACCCGCTTGGCCTGCTTGAGGCGGTCGAGATAGTCTTCGATGCCACCGAGCCTGACGCGCCCTTCATCGAGCCGGACCCTGCCGCGCATGACGTCGCGCATCACTTCAGGCTGCTCGAAAATCTCTTTCAGCATGAAGTGCTCGAACCCGCCCTTCTCGATCTTCTCCAGACCGAAATCGATCTCCGTGACCCGCTTTTCCTGTTCGACGTTCTCAATGGTCTTGACGGTATAATGATCGCGGGTGACAATCGCCATTTCACCATCGGAAAGGTAGATCACCTTGTTGGTGTACTCGACGATCGGCGCCGCATCGGACGCGATGAAGTACTCCCCATCGCCGATACCGAGCACCAGCGGGCTGCCCTTGCGGGCCACGATGATCTTGTCCGGTTCCCTCGATGAAATGATGCACAGGCCGTACGCCCCCTCGACATGGCGGAGCGCCGCCCGCACCGCGGCTTCCAAATCCAGTGACGGATCGGCTTTCCAGATGCGGTCGATCAGGTGCACGAGCACTTCCGAATCGGTATCGCTCTTGAACGTGTACCCCTGTGCAATAAGGTCCTGTTTGAGCACCAGGTAGTTTTCGACGATGCCGTTGTGAATCAGCGCGATGTCGCCGGAGACGTTCATATGCGGATGGGCATTGCGATCGCTCGGATCGCCGTGCGTGGCCCAGCGCGTATGCGCAATCCCCACGGTCGCACCGAGCATCACGGTGCCGGAGACATTCATCTCCTCCTCAAGGTTCCCGACGCTCCCCTTGCGCTTCATCACCTCCATCTTGCCGTTCAGAACGGCAATGCCTGCCGAGTCGTAGCCCCTGTATTCAAGGCGCTTGAGGCCCTTAAGCAGCACTGGCGCAGCATCGCGCTTGCCGATGTACCCTACGATTCCACACATAAGCCCTGGTCCTGGTTGTTCGTGTTATAGAGTGCTGCCCGTCCGGTCTGACGAAAACCGGGCAATCGGCAAGCCTGAATTTCTTGTGCTGAATTATACAAAATCCTTCATTATTCCGCTCATCTGGCCGTGCAGGTATTTTGCCTGCTGGCCGACCGCCTCCTCGAACGACTCCACGCCGGAAAACTCGCCCGCCGGGAAAATCAGCGCCCTGCTGACGTTGATCACCGCGCTCCCGCCATCCCCGTCCGCCCCCTGGACGACGGCGTCAGGCAGCGAGCCGCCCTGGGCGCCGACACCGGGAATCAGGAGAAACAGGTCCGGTGCCTCACGGCGGATCTCGGCAAGCTGGCCCGGCTTGGTGGCACCGACCACGATGCCGCCGTTGCCGTTGCGCTGCCATGCGCACACCTTGTCAAGGACCTCGCGATAGAGCGGACGGCCATCCTGCAGGAGGCGTTCCTCAAAATCCTGTGAACCGGGATTCGAGGTCAGGCACAAGACAAAGACAAGTTTGTCGTCGTACCCGAAAAAGGGCTCCAGGGAATCAAGGCCCATATATGGCGCAACGGTAACCGCATCAAATGGCCATGCCTCAAAAAAAGCCTTTGCATAGTGCCTGCTCGTATTGCCGATATCGGCCCGTTTGGCATCGGCAATGCTCAGGCAATCCGGCGGCAGTTCCGCAAGCGTCTCTTCGAGGTCTCGCATGCCTTGCATGCCGCGTGACTCGTAAAAAGCCGTATTGACTTTATAGGCAACGGCATGTTCCGCCGTTGCCCTGATGACGGCTCGGTTGAATTCGAGGACCGGCCGGGCCATCGAACGGAACACCGGCGGAATTTTCCCGGGATCACTGTCAAGGCCGACGCAAAGCATCGAGTGCAACTGGCCGATCCGCTTGTTGGTCTTGTTTCTGGCTGAACTCATGGTTTCTGTACAAATAATCAGGGGGGATGCCCGGCGACGTGCACGGAGCATCATGGTTTGCAAATCAGTTCATGGTAATATAACACAGGAGGGGACACATCCGGGCCCGGCAAATTCGACATCGGCAGCATAACGCCAGCCTGCGGCTATCTCCGCCGCGAAGTTTGAAACTATCAGGAGGAACCATACATTTATCGTTTATGGTTATTCATTAACTTACGTAGCAATCGGCCCGGGGTTCCCTGGCCGGAAAACCAGACAATCACGGATTCACGAACAGGTGCCCCGCAACAGTTCACGGTGCGGAAGCGATGGTCAAGGTCAGTGAATTTTTCAATCATGAGTGTGTTCGATGCCAAAAAATCCATTCAAGTCCGGTAACCCATATAAAAATGAACCTGACAACGGGGAACGTCGGCCCCGTTTTTCGTTCGTCTACTACCTCGTAGTCATCCTGCTGATCATCGGGTTCCAGCTCGCATTCTTCTGGTCAGGCTCCAACCAGGAGATTCCCTACAGCGAATTCCGCAGGCTCATTGCGGAAAACAAAGTGGAGTCGGTCCGCATGGCCCCCGAGCGTATTTATGTGCAGCTCCGTCAGAACGCGCTCCCGGCAGCCGAACAGAAGCAGCAGGAGGCCCCACCCCAGGGGTTCCGCATGCCCGGCGCACCGGCAACGCAGAGCCATGAAGTCTTCGTCAACCCGCTGCGGGACGACGGGCTGGTCCCGTTGCTCGAATCGAAGGGAATCCGTTACCAGGCGACGCCCGGCAACAGCTGGATCGGAGAACTGCTGCAATGGCTCCTGCCATTCGGCCTCCTGATCGGCCTGTACTTCTTCCTGTTCCGCAGGATGGGCGGACCGGGCTCGCAATTCATGAACATCAGCAAGAACAAGGCTGCGCTCTACGAAAACCTCGACGAGCATACCCGCATCACCTTCAAGGATGTCGCGGGGCTTGACGAAGCGAAGGCGGAAGTGATGGAGGTGGTCGATTTCCTGAAAGACCCGAAAAAGTATACCAAGCTCGGCGGCAAGCTCCCCAAAGGCGTGCTGCTCGTCGGCCCTCCCGGAACCGGCAAGACCCTGCTTGCCAAAGCGGTGGCCGGTGAGGCCGATGTCCCGTTCTTCAGCATCAGCGGCTCGGATTTCGTCGAAATGTTCGTCGGCGTCGGTGCGGCGCGTGTTCGCGACCTGTTCAGGCAGGCGAAGGAAAAGGCTCCGTGCATTATCTTCATCGATGAGATCGATGCCGTTGGCAGAAGCCGCGGCAAGGGCTTCATGATGGGTGCCAACGACGAACGGGAAAACACCCTCAACCAGCTTCTGGTCGAAATGGACGGGTTCGCCACCGACAAGGGGGTGATCCTGATGGCGGCGACCAACCGGGCCGACGTGCTCGACACGGCGCTGCTCAGGCCGGGCAGGTTCGACCGGCAGATCGTGGTCGACAAGCCGGACCTCAAGGGCCGTATCGACATCTTCACCGTCCACACCAAGAACCTTTCGCTCTCACCGGACGTCAACCTCAAGGCGCTGGCCTCGCAGACCCCGGGGTTTGCCGGCGCTGAAATTGCCAACGCGGCGAACGAAGCGGCACTGCTGGCATCCCGGCGCGGCAAGCAATGCATCGAAATGAAGGATTTCGAGGATGCCATCGAACGGGTCATCGCCGGCCTTGAAAAGAAGAACAAGGTGATCAACCCGCGAGAAAAGAAGATCGTGGCCTACCATGAAGCCGGCCATGCGATCGTCAGCTGGATGATGCCGGAAAACGACCCGGTGCAGAAGATATCGATCGTCCCCAGGGGCGTCAGCGCGCTTGGCTATACGCTCAACATCCCGCTCGAAGACCGCTACCTGATGACCAGGAACGAACTGGTGGCAAGGATCTGCGGCCTGCTTGGCGGGCGCATCGCAGAAGAGATCATCTTCGGAGAAATTTCGACCGGTGCCCAGAACGACCTCGAACGGGTAACCGAGATAGCTTACAACATGGTGCTTGTGTACGGCATGAGCGAAAAAGTCGGCTACCTCTCCTTCCTGCAGAGCAACAACCCCTATTACGGTGGGCCGGGGATCGACAAGAAGTATGGCGACGAAACCGCGCGCCTCATCGACCACGAGGTCAAGGCCATCGTCGACGCGGCCCGCAAACGGGTCTTCGAGATGCTCACCGAGCACCGGGACAAGCTCGAAACCATCGCCAGTGAACTGCTCTCGAAAGAGATCCTCCAGTACGCTCAGATCGAGGAAATTCTCGGCAAACGACCTGCAGGCAAGTTCTCCGAGCACCTTGAGCCGGAAAGCGGCAGCGGCGACACGGCTGCCGAAACCAGCCAGGATGGACACGAGCCCGGTACGATATCGGGACAGGGCTCCCCGGCAGGCACCATTTCCGAAGAAGAACGGCAACAACTGGATGCCGCCGTAGAACGGCTTCGCCAGTCACGCGATCAGTCACGCTGAGCCATGGACACGACGAAGGTACACATTATGGTCAGCGGGCTGGTGCAGGGCGTCGGTTTTCGCATGTTCGTCCAGAGGGAAGCCTCCCGGAGGGGGCTTTCCGGATGGACGAGAAACCTGCCGGACGGCAGGGTGGAAATCGAGGCGCAGGGTCGGGCGCACCTGGTCGATGAACTGGTGCAGCAGGTCCATATCGGGCCGGCACGGGCACAGGTCACCCGCGTGACCGTACGCCCCGCCGAGCAGGAAGCACAGGCGCCTGAGGGGTTCCGCATCCGCTGAGGGTGCAGGTAAACGCGCGATGTGAAGATGCGATGTGGGACGTTGGGGAGTGGGTCCCGAGGGATTCGAACCCCCGACCTACTGGGTGTAAACCAGTCGCTCTAACCAGCTGAGCTAGGGACCCTGGCGAAGGGGCTGCAGTATAACACATTTTTACCTGATAACAAACGGCACGGGGCATTTGCCCGCCCGGTGGCTGCCACCCTGTTTGTAAGCCTTCCGTAAAAAGCATAAATTCAGGCCGACAAACAACCGGCAACCCGTCACCACCTCATCATGAAATCCATCGCTATTCTCGGCAGCACCGGCTCGATCGGCGTCAGTACACTCGATGTCGTCAGGCAGCACCCGGAGCAGTTTTCGGTAGCCGGCCTCGCCGCCGGCGGCAATATCGCCCTCCTGGCCGAACAGATCCGGGAATTCAGCCCACGCGTGGTTTCGGTGCGGGACCCTGCCGCAGCCGAGACCCTCAGATCGTCGCTCGGCTCGAAGTGCCCGGAGATTCTCAGCGGCGTCGAAGGCGCCGCCGCAGTCGCCGCAGTCGATGAAGCGGAACTGGTCATCTCGGCCATCGTCGGTGCCGCCGGCCTCGTGCCGACCGTCACCGCAATCAGGGCCGGCAAGCACATCGGCCTTGCAAACAAGGAGACCCTGGTGGTGGCGGGACGGCTCGTTTCCGACCTCGCCAGGGAATACAACGTCCAGATCATCCCGGTTGACAGCGAGCACTCCGCAATCTACCAGTCCCTTGCCGGCCACCGCCACGAAGATGTGCTGCGTGTCATCCTGACCGCTTCGGGCGGCCCGTTCCTGAACACCCCTGCAGAGGATATCGCCAGGGTCACCCCGGCCCAGGCGCTCAAGCATCCAAGATGGACGATGGGCTCGAAGATCACCATCGATTCGGCCACCCTGATGAACAAGGGCCTTGAAGTCATCGAGGCGCACTGGCTCTTCGACATGCCGGCGGAAAAGATCGGCGTGGTGGTGCACCCGCAAAGCATCGTTCACTCCATGGTCGAATACATCGACGGATGCGTCATGGCCCAGCTCGGTGTTCCGGACATGCGCGCCCCTATCGCCTATGCCATGGCCTGGCCGGAGCGCTGTCCAAGCGGCATCGACCGGCTCAACCTTGCCGGAATCGGAACCCTGACGTTCCTTGAACCGGATACCGACCGGTTCCCGAGCCTCCGGCTCGCTTACGACGCCCTCAAGGGCGGAAACACCTACCCGGCGGTGCTCAATGCTGCCAACGAAATCGCCGTTGCCGCCTTCCTCGACAACAGACTCGCCTTCAACGGAATCCCGGAACTGGTGGAACGGACCATGCAGGCCCACGAGGCATGGACGCCGACCGAACTCGACGAATACCTCGAAGCTGACCGCTGGGCACGATGCACGGCTGAAAGCCTCATCGCCTGACGGCAGCAACAAACCGCAAAACACATGGACCTCTTCAGCACCATATTCTTTTTTATCGTCGCCATCTTCATCCTGGTCACCGTACACGAGTTCGGGCATTTCATCTTCGCCCGGCTCTTCGGCATGCGGGTCGACCGGTTTTTCATCGGATTCGACTTCTTTGGGGCAACGTTATGGCGGAAAAAAATCGGTGACACGGAGTATGGCATCGGGGCCTTTCCCGTCGGCGGCTACGTCAAGATCGCAGGCATGGTGGACGAGAGCCTCGATACCGACTTTTCGGGCAGGCGGCCGGAACCCTGGGAATTCCGGGCAAAGCCGGTCTGGCAACGGCTGATCGTGCTGGCCGGCGGCGTTGGCATGAACATGGTGCTTGCATCCCTGATCTTCATCGGTATCACGGCGATACTTGGCGAATCCCGCACCCCGATCTCCAGCCCCGCGTTCGTGGAAGCGAACTCCGTTTTCGCACAAATGGGGGTCCGGACCGGCGACCGGCTCGTCGCCATAAACGACAAACCGCTCGTTTACTGGGAAGAGGCGATCGATCCCGAACACCTTGCCACGAAAGGGCTTACCTACACGATCAGCCAGAATGGGCGACTCCGCACGGTCGCGGCCCCCGGCGACATCCTGACCAGGATCAACGAAAGCCAGTCGATCGGCATCCGCCCGATCATGCCGCCGCTCGTCGACCAGGTGCTCAATGGCGACCCTGCCGCGAAAGCGGGCATACGACCGGGAGCACTGATCACCGCCATCAACGGCCAGCCCGTCACGGACTGGAGCGATGTGGTCTCGATCGTTTCCGGCAACGCAGGCAAACAGATCACCGTCACCTGGATGTCGCTGGATAACGCCTCGCCGACCAGGCCATCCTCACCTGAAGAGATCAGGGCAAAAGGCAAATCCGTCACGACAACCGTCATCCCGAATGCAGCAGGGAAAATCGGCATCTCGCTCAAGCAGACCATAGCAACCGAACGGCGTAAACTCGGCCCTGCCGAGGCAATTGCAAGCGGGCTGAAACAGACATGGAAAACGACGACCATGACCGTCCAGGGCTTCGGCAAGCTGTTCTCGGGGCAGGAAGATTTCCGCAAGTCGGTCGGCGGCCCCATAAAGATCGCCCGCATGGCAAACCAGAGTGCCGAGCAGGGCCCGGTGAGCTTCCTCTACTTCGTCGCAGTCCTGTCGGTATCGCTGGCATTCATCAACATCCTGCCGATTCCGGCACTTGACGGCGGCCAGTTCCTGCTCAACGCCGTGGAAGGCGTCATGGGCAGGGAGATACCCCTTGAGGTCAAGCTGCGCATCCAGCAGATCGGCATGGCCCTCTTGCTTGCCATCTTCGCATTCTTCATGGTCAACGACATCCTCAACAAGTAAGCGGAGCGGAGGTATCGGCCATGTTCGAAAAGCTTCGCGCCCTCAAGGACAAATACCTGTCCCTCGAAGAACAGCTCTCCGATCCGGAAGTGGTGGCCGATCAGCCCCGTTTCCGGAAGCTGAACAAGGAGTACAGCGCACTCAGGGAGATCGTCCATGCCTACGACCTCTGGTGCACCACCCGGCAGCAGCTTGAAGAGGCCCGGCAACTCCTGCGGACCGAACAGGATCAGGAGATGCGAGCCCTGGCGCAAGCCGAAGCCGAGGAGCTCCAGGAACGCCTTCCTGGCCTCGAACAGCAGCTCAAGCTGCTCCTGCTCCCGAAAGACGAGGCGGACAGCCGCAATGCCATCATCGAAATCCGGGCAGGAACCGGAGGCGACGAAGCAGGCCTTTTCGCCGCCGACCTGATGCGCATGTACCAGCGATATGCGGAACGCCAGGGCTGGAGCTGCCAGCTGCTCGACGCGAGTGAAGGTTCGGTCCCCGGCAGCCTCAAGGAGGTCTCACTTGAAATCAGCGGCCATGACGTCTATGGCATCCTGAAATTCGAAAGCGGCGTCCACCGGGTGCAGCGGGTTCCTGAAACCGAAACGCAGGGCCGCATCCACACTTCGGCTGCAACCGTCGCCGTCCTTCCTGAAGCGGAGGAGATCGATGTCGACATCCGCAAGGAGGACCTCCAGGTGGACACCTTCCGCAGCGGCGGCAAAGGGGGACAGAACGTGAACAAGGTCGAGACCGCCGTCAGGATCACCCACCTCCCCAGCGGTATCGTCGTCGCCTGCCAGGAGGAGCGCTCACAGCTCCAGAACCGCGAACGAGCCATGAAGATGCTCCGGGCGCGACTTTTCGACATCCAGATCGCCCGCCAGCAGGAAGAACGAGCTGACCTTCGACGGACGATGGTCGCAAGCGGGGACCGCAGCGCCAAAATCAGGACGTACAACTACCCGCAGTCCAGGGTGACGGACCACCGTATCGGCTTTACCAGCCACGCGCTCCCGCAAATCATGCAAGGGGAGCTTGAACCCGTCATCGAGGCACTCCGCATGCACGACCAGGCGGAACGACTGCAGGCGGAAACCGCCTGATCCGGCGGCACCACCCGGGCCAACCGCCCGCCGGCATGAATGCCCCCTGAATTGCGTATATTGGTTCACGGAATGCACACGCCGCAGCCATCACCGACCTGCTGCAGGAAACGATATCCGGCAAACGGCACGATATCTACTCACGAACAGAAGCAGACGCAACATGCACATGGATGCCACCGGCAGAAGCAGGGGACAATGGATTTTTCACGGTGAATTCAACCGGACGGTCGCCTATCTTTCCGACCAGCAGAAGCTCATGAGCTTCAACCCCTTCTGCCACAGTGTCGAACGGCTCGACAACCCCGACGCCTTCCGCTGGCGGTTCAGGGTCACCGACCCGCAAAACAACCCGTTCGACGTCATTTTCAATGTCCTGCAGGAAAGCGAAGTGCTGATCGAGCTTCCTGAAGAGGAGGCGGAAATCGATCCGGAAACGCTCTCGGCAGAAAAACTTGACGAATACACGGTCGGCATGCGCATAACCTGGCGACAGTACCAGGTTCCGGAAAAACTCGAAGAGCCGGAAAAGTACCTGTTTGAAGGCAAGGCGACGGGCGACATGCTCCTGGTCCCGTTGTCAGGTGGGCGAACAAGGGTCGATTTCGACCTGCGCATCGACGTCAGCTTCATTCTCTACCCTGCATTCAGGGTCGTTCCCGAAAAGGTCGTCCGCTCGATGGTCAGCGCAGGCATGTCGCTCATCATGCAGACCTCAACCAACAGGATGTTCCACAAGATATCGAAGGATTTCGGCCTCGTCCGTCAAATGTGACCGCAGCACCATCCACTATCACCTCACGTGGCATTGACAAAGGATCCGCAACAACAGTTCTCCGCACTACGCCGGTTTTCGGTATCCATCGTCAGCGTGGTGCTCCTCATCCTCACCGGTACGGCAGGCTACATGGCTATCGAGCACATGTCCGTGCTCAATGCGGTCTATATGACCGTCATCACGGTCGCGACCGTCGGGTTCAGTGAAGTGCATCCGCTCAGCGATGCCGGCAAGCTCTTCACCATCTTCCTCATCATCAGCGGCACCGGCCTCTTTTTCTTCACCCTGACCAATGTCGCCGTTTTCCTGCTCTCGGGAGAGTGGCGCGAACACTGGGAACAACAACGCAACGAACGCATGCTTCGAAAGCTCAACGATCACTTCATCCTTTGCGGCTACGGCCGGCTCGGCGGCAATGTCGCAGGCGAACTCAAGGCGAAAGGCATTCCGTTCGTCGTCATCGACAATGCCATCGAACCGGTACTCCGCGCCCGGGACAACGGGGATCTGGCCATCAAAGGCAACGGGGCAGACGAAAGTGTGCTTGTCGATGCGGGAATCCGGCGGGCCAAAGGGTTGATCGCGGCGGCGGGAAACGATGCCGAAAACGTCTTTATCGTCCTGACGGCCAGGAACCTCAAACCGGACCTCCACATCGTCGCCAAGGCGGACTGCGAGGAGTCGGAAAGTAAGCTCCGCCGGGCAGGGGCAGAAAAGGTGGTCCTGCTCTTCCGCTCCGCAGGCAAGCGCATGGCAAACCTCCTCATCGAGCCGGAACTTGAGGAGTACCTCGACGAGCTCAGCGATGCCAGCAACCTCAATCTCCGCATCGCCCAGTTCCTCGTCGGCGACGCTTCCCCGCTCGTCGGAAAATCCTTTCAGGAAGTCGATCTGTACAACAACCACAGGATCAATGTCGTCGGCTACAAACTGCCTGCCGGAGAGCTGCACACCACCCCGAGGCCGGCGGAAATCATCCAGAAGAACGGGACCATCATCGCCATCGGCAGAGGCGGGGACCTTGAAATACTCAACCATCTGACCCAGGGGGGCAAATAGTCATGAACCTGCACGATCTCATCGCAACCCGCTACAGCATACGGGCATTCGACCCGGCGAGGCCGATCCCGAAGGAGAGCCTCACAAGAATCCTCGATGCCGGTCGGCTGGCACCTTCGGCAAAAAACCTCCAGCCATGGAAATTCCTCGTCATCGAATCGGCTGAAATGCGTGAGCAGGTCTGTGCCTGCTACCAGCGCCCCTGGCTACGCCAGGCGCCGCTCATCCTCGTTGTCAAGGGGGACCGCAATGCGGCATGGGTACGGTCTGCCGACAGCTGGAACTCGCTGGAAACCGACCTTGCCATCGCCATGGACCACCTGGTACTGGCGGCTCAGGCCGAAGGCATCGGCAGTTGCTGGATATCCGCGTTCGACGCGCCCCTGCTCGCACAGACGCTGAAACTGACGCCGGATGAGGATGTCTTTGCCATCACCCCGCTCGGCTACGCGTCCGAAGGGTTCGAGCCGGTCCCCAAAAACAGGAAACCGCTTGACGAGGTCGTCGAGTTCCTGTAACAGGAATACCTGTCAGCAATACGCCTTCCAGAAGGACTTGATGTCAATAACGGACTTCGGCACAATCGGCCAGTACAGCAGCGGGTCTGGTTCTTCGACGCCGATCCGGTCGTGGAACATCCCGGCCACGATCAGGATGGCCGTAATCGCCAGGGACGCCTCCCGGTTTTCATACAGTGGTGCCCAGGAGGCTTCGCGCAGCTCGACGCCAAGCATGAAGCCGATGCACCATGACTGCGCCGCCTCCGGCCGGATGTCGTCAGCAGGATAATCGACCATATCCGGCAACGGCCGATAGGCATCGCACCCCTCGTTCAGTACGGAACTGATCGTGTTCATCAGGCGCATGATGGTACCGATAACCCAGGTCGCCTGCTCCGTGCTTGAAAAGTTCGGCGTCTGCCCTTCGCCGTAAATATCCCAGACAAAAGCAAGCCACTCGTTCGGCATGACCGTATCCGGCCCGACGATAAGCGCCGTCAGGTAACCGTCAAGCATTTCGAGGTTCATCGGCTGCCGCAGGCCTGAGGTTTCCTGGAGAAAGGTTTCAAGGCGTTCAAGCTCCCCTCCGGAATTTTCGGAAGCGTCACTCATGCCGGGGATGTCGTATTTCATGATGGTGCTGTTTTTCAATTTCCCGTATCAGAATTCACGAAAGAGCCGCAAAGACATCCGTGCCATAACATCCGGCACGAAAAAAGTACTGCAAACGACCTCACTGCCTTTTGTGCCGTCTCCGCACGGACACGACAGCCCCGCGACGGACCTCCCCCGCTGGGACACACATGGCTGCCGGAAGGGTTCCCCGCTACACCGGCCTCATGAACAGGTTGGACTCAAGCGTTCGCCTCGCAACCAGCCCACCGAGTTTTTTGCCCCCGCCGTAAACCCACTTGGCAAACTCCCTGGAGGCCGCGTCATACTTGCCCTGGTTAAGCAGTTTGAGCAATGTGCTGGTTTTGAGATTCTGTGTCCCGGCGTTGTAGGCGAAGTCCACCAGTGCATCGAACTGGTTCTGGTTGACAGTAACCTGAACATAGCGGCTTACGGCATCTTCATAGCCCGCAAGCGTCGTCCGCATGATTTCAGTGGCCAGGGTTTCAGATATAGGCTGGTCGGTCATCCTGACAGGAGATCCGTCGGCGTAGTGCGTTGAGCCGTAACCGATCGTCGGGATTCCGGCAGGACAGAGGTAGGGTGCTGACCGGAAGCCTTCGCTTTCCCTGATCAGGTTCAGGCAGTTATCCGAGGCCTTCATCGCGTTGCTCCTGCTTGGTTGAGCGTTCATGAACAGCGGAGACTGCTTCAGGCGGATGATCCATCATGTTCCACCCTCCTCATGAATAAACGTACGCAATGGCGGGGTTATTTTCAATCGTTACAAAAAAATTGCACGCTCGTCACCCTTGCCCGTCTGTGCCGGGCAAGGGTGACGAGGCAAGGGTCATGAGTGGCCGCCAACCACAATGCGCATAATTTTGATGTTAAGGACAAAAAACCTGAGGATCTGCCAGGGCAGGAATTTCCTCCAGAACAGCGTCCTTCTGGTCGGCACCGGCGGGTACGCCTCATTGTAATACGCCTTGATCTTGTAGTTGCCCATAAAGGAACAGGTTAGGGTTGCGTGAAGATTACAGGGAGCTTACTCCGGAATGAGCCACCAGAACGGGTACCCCTTTGCCTTGTGGAAAAACAGGTAATGGAGAATGAATTTCAGCCAGTGGCCGGCGAGGCCGGGTTCACCGAGGGAGTAGCGCATGTCCCGTCCCCATTCAGGATAGCGCTCCCAGTCCGGCACGACCGGAAAGAGCGTCATCGATGCCCCGAGCCCGTCAAAGGAACCAAACCCGGCAGAGACGATACAGGCGGCCCCCATCCTTGCCATTGACGCCTTGTGGCGATGCTCCCTGTGGTTACCCAGAATCTGTTCGGAAATGTTGAGCGCCACGATCTTTCCCATAACCCCGGACGGCATCCCGGTCCTCGGCGGTGTCGGAAATATGGCCCTCCCGCCGGGGCTGGACATCGGCTTGGAAATCGGATGCGGCGGAGCAAACGCAATGCCGACGGCGTAGATGTTGCCATAGGTCGGATTCTGGTACGTGCTTGGCCAGTCCGCTGCAGACCAGTCGTCAAACTCCTTGGGCGAGTAATCTGCATCGACCTTCATGAACTTGTTCGGGGCAAACAGCGTGCTGGTGATGTCCCCGCCATCCCGGTCGTACGCGCTCATGCCCACACCGCAGAACGAGGGAATGAGCATGGCAAAGTCGAACTCCTGTTGCAGGATTTCGCCATCGAGGGTTTCGTAATGGGCGACGCCCTCGTCAACCTTGAAAATACCTGCCCGGCGGATCCACTTGATCCCATACTCCGCAAGCATCGACTCCGTGAATACCTTGGTCGGGGTTATGTACCCGCCACGGCTGATGAAGGCGCCTCCCATCCCGAAGTCACCAAGCTCGTATTCGTTCGAAATCCAGGTGATTTCCGCCATCTTGCCGAGCCCGCGGCGTGAAATTTCCCAGGCGACATTGAGGATATATTCAAACGCCGCCCCCTGGCAGGTCGCATTGGCATGGCCGGTCCCGATGAGAAAGCGCTGTTTCGTGCCCTGCTGCATCAGCGAGATGCTCGCCTGCAGGCGCTCCCATGCATGGGCCGCATGGCTGTAGGTACAGACTGAAAGCGAGTTTTTCTCCGGCCCGAGACCTTCGGTGGCGTCGAAGTTCAGCTTCGGCCCCGTGGCGTTGACCAGGTAATCATAATCGACCTGCTCAACGACGCCCCGGTTCGCATCGTCAGTGAATTCGATGGTGACGTAGCCCCGATCCGTCGCGGCATCGCCTTCAGGATGGATGGAAAGGGCTTTGGCCTGCTTGAACACGATGCCCCAGCGGTCATAGACCTTCTGCAGCCGGAAGCGGACATCGTCTATGGACATCTGCCCAACGCCGACCCAGATGTTCGACGGAATCCACTGGTAGTAACTGTTCGGACTGACGACGACGACCTCATGGTGCCTGCCGAGTTTTTTCTTGAGAAACGAGGCGCAGGTATGACCTGAAACGCCGGCCCCTAATACGACGACTTTTGCCATAAAACCTGGAGTTAGCGTTACTTGCTGCAAGCAAGGGAAACTGCCGCCGCGCGCGGCCTGGAAAGCTGTTCCGACGGAATTTGTGCTATCGGGGAAATCAGGTACTTCGAACTGGCCACAGAAAATGATTGTGGCATGGCGGCACGGGGAACCGCCACTGCCACAACGATGGCTTTTTTATTATAAGCATAAGCCCATAACAAAACAAACGAAAACGATGTTTTTCCCAAAAACCGACCCACCCCAGCACCTGCCAGATGCCCCTGGCAGGTGCGACACACGGGGCGCCGATATTTTTTCCTCCGTTCACAATGAAAATTTTCTGATCTTTGAGGTCGACAATCCGGTATGCCGGTCCCCGGACAGGCCATACCAACAAGCAGCAACCGCGAATGAACCGACAACTCCTTCTCGGTGCCGAGGCCGTCGCACAGGGCGCCCTCGATGCCGGAATCTCGGGCGTTTACGCCTACCCTGGCACCCCATCGACCGAAATCACCGAATACATCCAGCGATCGCCGCAAGCCCGCAGCGGCGCGGTGCGTTCGACCTGGTCCGCAAATGAAAAAACGGCATATGAAGCCGCCCTCGGCATGGCCTATGCAGGCAAACGAAGCCTGGTATGCATGAAACATGTGGGGCTGAACGTCGCCGCCGATGCGTTCATCAACTCGGCCATAACCGGCGTCAACGGCGGCCTGGTGCTCGCCGTCGCCGACGACCCGTCGATGCATTCGTCCCAGAACGAGCAGGACAGCCGCGTCTACGGCAGATTCGCGATGGTTCCGGTCATCGAACCGGCCTCGCAGCAGGAGCTGTACGAGTCCATGTTCCACGCGTTCGAACTCTCTGAAGCTGTCCGCCTGCCGGTCATCGTCAGGCTCACAACCCGGCTCGCACACTCCCGCGCCGGCGTCACCGCAAGGGAATCGCTCGAAAGGAAGCCGCTGAACGCGGAATATGCACCGAACCGCTATGTCCTGATGCCGCAGAACGCGAGACGGCAGTACCGCCACCTGCTCGACCTGCAGCCTGCGCTTGAAGCGATGTCGGAGTCGTCTTTCCTGAACGCCGCCGTCGAGGGTGGCACGGCAACCGGGGTCATCGCCTTCGGCATCGGCTACAACTACGTGATGGAAGCAAGGCGCACCTTCGGCATCGACTGCCGTGTCCTGAAAATCGGCCAGTACCCGCTGCCTCGGACGCAGGTCAACGACCTGTTCTCCGCATGCGCAACCATTGTGGTGGTCGAAGAAGGGTATCCGGTCTACGAAGAGCTGTTCCGGGGCTATTTCGGCTCCGACAGGATCCGCGGCCGTATGGACGGCACCCTGCCCCGGGATGGAGAACTGACGACCGACCTTGTTGCCGCAGCACTCGGGGCGATGCCGAACGCAACGGCAGGTGTCCCGGAAATCGTCGTCAACCGTCCACCGGAGCTGTGCCGTGGATGCGGGCATCGCGACCTGTTCGACGCCGTCAACCGCGCCATGAACGGCAGGGATGAACATCACGTCTTTTCCGATATCGGCTGCTATACGCTTGGCGCCCTGGCGCCGTTCAGCGCCATCCATACCTGTGTGGATATGGGAGCGTCGATCACCATGGCCAAAGGCGCCGCCGATGCCGGGCTCCGCCCGGCGGTTGCCGTCATCGGCGACTCGACCTTCACCCACTCCGGAATGACGGGCCTGCTTGACGCAGTCAATGACCGATCGCCGCTCACGATCATCATCTCGGACAATGACACGACCGCCATGACCGGCGGGCAGGACTCCGCCGCGTCCGGAGAGCGTCTCGCCGACATCTGCCGGGGCCTGGGCGTTGCCGCGGAACACATCAGGCGTATCGTCCCCCTCCGCAAGCACCTGGAAGACAACGTGGCGGTACTGTGCGAAGAATTCGACTACGACGGCGTCTCGATCGTCATCGCCCAGCGCGAATGCGTGGAAAAAGCAGCCAGGAAAAAACGCCGCAGCGCGGCAGGCCAATAACCGTTTATGGAAAAGAACATCATCCTCGCAGGCGTCGGCGGGCAGGGTATCCTCAGCATCGCTGCCGTCATCGACCAGGCGGCGCTCACCGCAGGCCTGAACATCCGCCAGGCCGAAGTCCATGGCATGAGCCAGCGTGGCGGCGCGGTGCAATCGCACCTCAGGATCGCAGACCACGAAATCTATGCAGACCTGATCACCCTGGGCTCCGCGGACCTCATCCTCGCCGTCGAACCGCTGGAAGCACTCCGCTACCGGCCCTGGCTTTCGCCGACAGGGACCGTCGTCACCTCCCTCGACCCATTCGTCAACATGCCTGGGTACCCCGAACTCGACACCATCATCAGGGAACTCCGCGAAGGCGGCTCCCCGGTCCTGGTCCAGGCCGCAGCCCTCGCCCATGAGGCAGGCAACCCCCGTGCCTCGAACATGGTCATGCTCGGGGCGGCCACGCCCTACACCGGCATGGCGGCCGACGAACTTGAAACCGCGATTGCGGCGCTGTTCGGGTCCAAAGGCGCGGCGGTGGTCGACAGCAACATCAGAGCGTTCCGCAAGGGACTCCAGCTTACCAACCCTTAATACCACCAACCATGATCTGGAACGAGCATCACGAGTGCATGGATCGCGAACGCCTGGCAACACTCCAGGGTGAACGGCTGCGCGCGATGGTTGAACGGGTCTACTTCAACGTGCCCTTCTATCGCAGGAAAATGCAGGAAATGGGCCTCGAACCCGGAGATATCACCACGGTCGAGGACCTGAACAAACTCCCGTTCACCACCAAGCAGGACCTCCGGGACAATTATCCCTTCGGGCTCTTTGCGGTGCCGCAGCAGGAGGTGGTGCGGTTCCACGCCTCAAGCGGAACCACCGGCAAGTCGACCGTGGTCGGCTATACCCGCAACGACATCCTGATGTGGGCGGAAGTGGTCGCACGGGCGCTCACCATGGCAGGCATCAGCCGCAGCGACATCATCCAGATCGCGTACGGCTACGGGCTCTTTACCGGCGGGCTCGGGCTGCACTACGGTGCCGAGAAGGTCGGGGCTTCGGTCGTGCCGATCTCCGGCGGCAACACGAAAAAGCAGCTCCAGCTGCTGCAGGATTTCGGCTCGACGGCCATCGCCTGCACCCCGTCCTACGCAGCGTTCCTTGGCGAGGCGATTCTCGAAGAGCACATCGACCCTGCGAAAATAAAACTGAAGGCCGGCGTGTTCGGCGCCGAACCGTGGACCGAAGAGATGCGCACGCAGATCGAGAGGCTGCTCGGCCTGAAGGCCTACGACATCTACGGGCTCTCCGAAGTGATCGGCCCCGGCGTTTCCATGGAATGCCAGTTCCAGAACGGCATGCACATCTTCGAAGACCATTTCATCGCTGAAACCATCAACCCGGAAACCGGCGAAACCGTCCCGTACGGCGAACTTGGCGAACTGGTCTTCACCGCGGTGACCAAAGAGGCCCTCCCGCTGCTGCGCTACCGCACCCGGGACCTGACCCGCCTGCACCTCGAACCCTGCGAATGCGGACGGACCCTGGCACGCATGGAAAAATGCGTCGGCAGGTCGGACGATATGCTCATCATCCGAGGCGTCAACGTCTTCCCGTCGCAGGTCGAGTCGGTGCTGCTTGAAATGAGCGAAACCCGACCGCACTACCTGCTCGTCGTCGACCGCGAGAACAACCTTGACACCATGGAAATCCAGGTGGAGGTCGAAGGACAGTTTTTCTCCGACGAGGTCAAGAACCTCGAAGCGCTGCGCAAACGGATCGGCTCGAACCTCGCCAGCACCCTCGGCCTGCACGCAACCGTCAGGCTGGTCGAGCCGGGAACCATTGAACGGAGCATGGGCAAAGCCCAGCGAGTCATCGACAAACGAAAACTCAACTAACCCGAAGGAGACGCCATGATCATCAAGCAACTCTCGGTCTTCCTCGAAAACAGGGCGGGCCGCCTCACGGAACTGACCGGCATCCTTGCTGAAAACGACATCAACATCTCCGCCTTCAGCATCGCCGATACGGCGGATTTCGGCATCCTGCGCATGATCGTCGGCAAGCCGGAACCGGCTGAACGGATACTGAAGGAAAAAGGTTTCGCCGTCAGGATTACCGACGTCATCGGCCTCGTGGTCTCCCACCAGCCGGGGGGGCTGCACAAAGCCTTGCAGGTGCTTTCAGGCAGCAACATTTCGGTCGAATACATGTACGCCTTCGCGGCAACCAAAGACCTGGCGACCGTGGTCATCCGCACCGATACGCCAGAAAAGGCGATCGAGGTGCTCGAAGGGCACAAGATGCAGCTGCTCAAAGCCGGGGATGTCTACCAGATCTGACGGCCTGTCCCGCCCCGGGTGGAAGCCCGGGGCACCCATCAACAGCATGAACGAGCAACAGACAAGCCGTTCACCAACCATGAACCACCGCAGCCATGCCCCGTTTTTCAACCGCGGTCTCCGCCCTCCGCTCATCGGCCATCAGGGAGCTCATGAGCCTGGCCGCAAGGCCTGACGTCATCTCGTTCGCCGGCGGCATGCCGGGCAACGAACTGTTCCCTGTCGAACAGGTCGAATCGCTGTTCCATGAGCTCAGCCTGGAGACGAAGCGCGCCGCATTCCAGTATGGGCCGACTCCCGGACTGCCAGCATTGCTCGAATCGCTCTCCGGGTTCCTGGAACGCAAGGGCCTCCCGGTGGCGTCGAACCGTCTCATGATCACCACCGGTTCGCAACAGGCCCTGAGCATCCTCGCAAAAGCCTTTGTCGACCCCGAAGACCGGGTGCTGACGGAATACCCCTGTTTTATCGGCGCCATCTCGGCCTTCACCTCCTGCGGAGCCAGGATCGTCCCGATCCCTGTCGACCGTGAAGGCCTGGACATCAGTCGCCTGCAGCAGGAAACCGGCGGCCCCGATGCCGCAAAGTTCCTGTACGTCACCCCATATTTCCACAACCCTGCGGGGATTCTCTACAGCCACGAACGGAAACAGCAGCTCATAGCAACCCTCCAGGGCAGGGACATTCCCCTCATCGAGGACGATGCCTACGGGGATCTCTGGTTCGACGAAAAGGATCGCGAACGGCTCAAACCCATCAAGGCCATCAATCCGGAGGGAATCGACGTCTGCTATACGGGATCGTTTTCAAAAATTCTCGGCCCCGGTCTGCGTATCGGCTGGCTGCTGGCGCCACAGGCCATCTGGGAAAAATGCGAACTGGTCAAACAATCCGCCGACGCCTGCTCATCCAGCTTCAGCCAGGTGATCGCCGATGCCTTCATCCGGTCGGGAGCCATCGACCCCTATATCGCATCGGTGCGCCAGGAGTACCGGCGCAGGGCGGCAGGCATGGTCGCGGCCCTCAGGGAGCACCTGCCCGGCTATGTGCAGTGGAACGAACCGCTCGGCGGGTTCTACATCTGGCTGACCTTGCCTGAAGGAACCGATGCGACGGCCATCCTGAAACATGCCATCGACGGCGGGGCAGTGTTCGTCACGGGCAATACGTTCGACCCTGAAGGCATCCGCAACAACACTATCCGGCTCTCCTATTGCAACAACACGCCTGAAGAGATCGAACGGGGCATCCCGATCGTAGCCGGGGCAATCCGCGCCGTTTGCGGCTGAACCCGCGGCTTTCGACACTCGGCAAGTCTGGGCGTCAGGTCCCGTACCGTTTCCTGATGCCGAGCTTGTCGATGCGTGAATAGAGGGTCTTGGCGTTGACCTCAAGCCGTTCGGCCGCCCCGCCGTCACCACTGACCCGCCCCCCTGAACGCTCAAGCGTCTGCAGGATCAGGCGGCGTTCCATCGTCAGGACGGACTCCTCGAAATCCTTCATCGTCAGCTGCTGGACCGCCTGACCCGCGTCCTGCCGCATCTCGCCCGGCAGCACATCGGAAAAGTCGAGGTGCTGGCCTTCGGAAATGATCACCGCCTGCTCGATGGCATGGGAAAGCTCCCGGATGTTGCCCTTCCATTGGCGTGAGGCCAGCTCAGCCATGTCATGCTCACTGATCGGCCTGAACGGCTTGCCGAATTCACGTGCGAATTTCTCGGCAAAATGCAGCGCCAGCATGGGAATATCCTCCCGCCGTTCCCGGAGCGGGGGAAGCGACAGCGGAAACGCGTTCAACCGGAAATAGAGGTCTTCCCGGAACCGGCCGTCGGCGACCTCCTGCGCGAGGGCCCTGTTGGTGGCGGCAATGACCCGGACGTCGATCGGGATGACCCGTCGGCCGCCAATGCGTTCAAGTTCACGCTCCTGCAGCACCCGGAGCAGCTTCGCCTGCAGCTCAAGGGGCAACTCGCCGACCTCGTCAAGAAAAATGGTGCCGCCGTCGGCAAGCTCAAATTTGCCGATGCGGCGCTCGGTCGCGCCGGTAAAACTGCCCTTCTCATGCCCGAACAGCTCGGATTCAACGAGCGCAGCCGGCAGTGCAGCGCAGTTCACCCGCACCAGCACCCGGTCCTTCCTTGGTGACAGGTTGTGGATCGCCCGTGCGATAAGCTCTTTGCCGGTTCCCGTTTCACCCTGGATCAGGACGGTCGCATCGGTTGGCGCAACCTGGCTGACCCTGCGGAGAACATCGGCAAGCGGGGCGCTGCTGCCGATGATTTCCTCGAAATTGTGCGCCGCGCGGATCTCCTCGACAAGGTAGGTCCGCTCACCCTCAAGCTTCCGCCGGAGCCTGTCGATCTCCTCGAACGCCAGATAGTTCTGGAGGGCAAGCGTCAGCTGCGGCGTGATAAGCCGCACCGCAGCAAGCTCCGCTTCGCCGAAATCGGTTTCGTTTCCGGAAATGAACAAGCCTGCCCGGCTTCCGGGAATGTTCCACAACTCCACGATAATGGTCGAGCGGATACCGAAACGTCCACGGACAAGCGCTGCCAGGCGGAACTCTTCGCAGAGCCTGCCGTAAGCCTCACCCGAATAGAGCCCCGGACGGGACATGAGCTCCATGCTTTCCTGCTCGATGGCCACGTCCCCGTCCATCTCAAGCAACTGCTTCGGTAAAAACGGCTGGAAGCCGCGATCGGCATCGCGCATGAAATTGTCGAAGATCAGGTACCGGTCATCGTCACCCACAACACGGATGCCGAGGTAGACGCACGGCACCAGCTTGCTGATCTGCTCACAGACGGAAAGCAGCATCCGGCTCCGGTCCTTGATGGTCAAGAGGGCGTTGTTCACGGCAAGCTGCATGGCGGTCTCGGCTTCACGCTGGCGCAACTCCTCGTAAGCTATCGCATTGCTGACCGCAATGGCGATCGGCGAAGCGACCCCTGCAAGAAGCTCCAGGTCGCTTTCATCCCACACCTGCTCATCCCGGGAAACAAAATTCAGAAACCCGATGACCCTGCCGCCGGAACGGAGCGGCACAAGGACGATCTGGCGCATGCCAAAATCACGGAGCATCCTGAGCATGGGACCTGCCGGATCGTCCGCCCCGGGAAGGTCCGCGTCGTTCAGGAGGCTGATCGTCCTGACCCTCCGGTCCTCAAGGTGGCGCTCAAGCCATGGGCCGATCAGCAAGCGCTTCTGGGTCTGCAACCGTTCCGGCAATTCGAGACGGATCATTTCGAAAAACACGCTGGCGTGCTGGCGCTCCTTGTCGATGGTGACAATGACGCCGGAATCGAAGGTAAACATGAGCCGCAGCTTGTCGGTAACCGTCCGGAACAGCTCCTGGGGATCGCGGATGGTCCCGATGGCATCGCTGATATATTGCAGCAACTGGCGCGACTCGGAAAGGGATGCGCTGATCATGGCGAATGATTCTGACTTTTTCGGAACATTCATATCAGAATATTCTGATTTTTTCAGAATATTACAACAAACCAGCAGACATAGCATCAGGAGGAAAAGGCCCTGCTGACGCGGGCTCCAGCGGGACGAGGCCGATTCACCTCGGAATGGCACGCATATTGCAACTGACTGGTATTGACACCAACCATATCAGGATCATGAAGAAACGCAACAGCAACGCAACCATCGCCGTCCTTGCAGCCATGATGGCCATAGCGAACCCGGCGATTGCTGCGGAAGGCACTACCGCACCGTCGGCCACCTCCATTACCCTCGACGAAGCGCTGCAGCTTACCCGGGAACACAACCCGAAAGCCCTGCAGGCAGCAGAAGAGGTGCGCGCCGCAGACGCGAAGGTCACCGAAAGCCAAAGCGGCTGGTTCCCGCAGATTTCCGCAAAAGCAGGCTACACCTATCTCGACCCGGTCTCCGAAATGAGCTTCGGCGGCGAAATGATGAAATTCATGCCGAACGACAACTACAACGCCAAGCTCACGGCGGAGATGCAGCTCTTCGACTTCGGCAGGACCGGACGCCAGGTTGACCTGGCCAAATCGGGCAAGGCTGCCGCAGGCATCAGGCACGACCTGACCGTCCGGGATCTTTCGCTCTCCACGGTCCGGTCGTTCTACTCGATCCTCTTCCTTCAGGAAGCGGTCAAGGTCCAGGAAAAGGAGATTGCCGCCCTGGACAAAAACCTCGTCCACATGCAGAAACGCTACAAGGAGGGCGTCGCGACCCGGTTCGACCTCCTGACCACACAGGTACGCCTTTCTGCCGCCCAGAACAGGAAGATCGACCTCATTGCGCAACTTGAAAATCAGGAAATCACCTTTCGACGCCTCTGCGGCCTGAAAGGAAGCGGCCCGGTGAAGCTCAACGGTTCGTTCGACATCAATACCGTCAACACCGATACGAAACAGCTCACGGCAACGGCACTCGATGCGCGCCCTGAAGTGACCCTGGCCCGTGAAAATGCACACGCCGCAACATTGCGCAAGTCGCTGGCGGCAAAAGAGTCGTTGCCGACCATAACCGGTGCGGCATCATGGGGAACCGCCAACGGCTACGTCCCGGATATCAACGAAATGCGCACCAACTGGATGGCTGGCGTCCAGATCCAGATACCGATCTTCACCGGCTTCCGGACCAGTGCAGCCCACACCGAAGCCGTCGCAATGATGCACGCGTCGGAACAGCAGCGCCTCGATATGGAGGAACAGGCACAGGCGGAGGTGCAGCAGTCAATCAACTCCCTGCGGACCAGCCGGGAAAAAATCGAAAGCACCTCCCTCCAGGTTTCGGAAGCGGACCTTGCCGCGCAACATGCCAGGATCCGCTACCAGAACGGGCTCGGCACGACGCTCGACCTGCTTGACGCCGAGGCTGCGCTTGCGCAGGCAGAACTCGCCAACCTGCAGGCCCGGTATGAGTACGTGATGAACACCTACGACGTCAGGCGCGCCTCAGGCGACCTGATCAGCCATTAACGCCCCAACCGACCAGGAACCATGAACACGAACAGACCATTGCAAACCATTCTCTGCCCGGTAGATTTTTCGCCATGTTCCGAGAAGGCCCTTGCCCATATTGCGGAACGGTACGCCCGGCACGCGAAACTGATCGTCCTGCACGTCGCCAGCCCTGATGCCGGCAACCGTGACGAACTGTTCAAGGAGTATCTGCACCGGTTTTCACGCTACTCCGGCATGCTCTCGGCATATGGCTGCACGGTACGGTTCGCCATCGAGTACGGATCGCCGGCGGAAGTCATCATCGACTTTGCGGCAAGCAATCAGGTCGACCTGATCCTGCTCGGCTCCCATGGGGCCAACAACATTTCACGGCTGCTGGTCGGCAGCACGACCGAAACGGTCATGCGCAAGTCGCCCTGTCAGGTGCTCGTCCTGAAATCCCCCGGGATACGGGAGAAGGCCACAGACAGCGCCGCCTGAAGCTTTTTCCATTCAACACAAAGAGAGACCCATGTCAGAATCGCAACACAAGGGAAATGAAGAAAACAAGGGGCAGAGCCCGGTCAGGGTGGCCATATTCGCCATCCTGCTGGCTGTCGGCATTGTCTGGGGAGGGCTGAAACTGTTCCGCTCCTTCAGTTACGTCGAAACCGACAATGCCCAGATCGAAGGGGATGTCTATCCGGTCATTCCCCGCGTACCGGGCAAGGTGATCGAGGTGACGGTCCGGGACAACCAGAATGTTGACAAGGACACCGTGCTCCTCAGGCTTGATCCGTCAGATTACCAGATCAAGCGGGATATCGCCGAAGCTGCTGTACTGAACGCGAAAGCCGCCGTCTCCGCCGCAAAGGCACAGATCACCGCCGCTGCGGCAAGCGAGCAGAAACTCGGGGCCGATCTTCGCCGGAACCGCAACCTGCAGCGGCAGGACGTGATTTCACAGTCTGAACTTGACGCTACAACGGCAGGGGCGACGGCGGCAACGGCACAGCACTCTGCGGCAGGAGACCAGTATCAGGCAGCCGTGGCGCAGCTCAAGCTTCGGGAAGCAGAACTGAAAAACGCAGAACTCCAGCTCTCCTGGACAACCATTGCGGCGCCAGCGCACGGCCGCGTCTCGAAGAAAAGCGTCGAACCCGGCCAGTATGTGACGCCCGGCCAGCAGCTCATGGCGCTGGTCGGCAGCGGCGAGCTCTGGGTGGTGGCGAATTTCAAGGAAACACAGCTTGAACACATGCGCCCAGGCCAACCGGTAATCGTCAGCGTCGACGCCTTCCCCGGCAAGGAGTTCAAGGGCCATGTCGAATCGATCTCGGCCGGTACCGGCGCCAGGTTTACCCTGCTGCCGCCGGACAACGCCAGCGGCAACTTCGTGAAAGTGACCCAGCGCGTCCCCGTCAAGATCGTTTTCGACAGCAAGCCGGACGCTCCGCTTGCCGCCGGCATGAACGTCATTGTTGAAGTCAAGGTGAAATAAGGTTATGGACGCATCTGCACAAAAAAAGGAACCGGGGGGCGATACGGCACAGCAGCTCCCCGCCCACACCTACGAAACAGGCATCCGCAAGGTGATCATCACGGTGACGGTCATCATCGCGGCCATGCTCGAACTGATCGACACGACGATCGTCAACGTCGCCCTGAACCACATCAGCGGCAACCTTGGCGCGAGTATCGAAGATGTGTCGTGGGTCGTGACCAGCTATGCAATCGCCAACGTGATCATCATTCCGCTCTCAGGGTTCCTCGGCAACCTGCTCGGCAGGCGGACCTACTTCATCGGATCGATCCTCCTGTTCACCCTGGCCTCACTGTTCTGCGGCATGTCGACCAACATCTGGATGCTGGTCTTCTTCCGCTTCATCCAGGGCATCGGCGGGGGAGCGCTCCTGCCAACCTCGCAGGCGATTCTGTACGAGACCTTCCGCCCTGAGGAGCGTGGCGCCGCAACCGGCATCTTCTCGATGGGCCTCGTTCTCGGGCCGACGATCGGACCGCTGCTCGGAGGCTATCTCGTCGACTATTTCGCGTGGGAGTGGTGTTTCTTCGTCAATATTCCCGTCGGCATCCTGGCCGCCTGGGCAACGCTGACGTTCGTCAAGGAGCCAAAGGTCAAACACGCCGTCGAAGTGATCGACTGGGCCGGCATCGCCCTGCTCAGCATCGGCATCGGGTCACTGCAGTTCGTCCTGGAACGAGGCGAGCAGAAAGACTGGTTTGAAACCGCCTACATTACCTGGTTCACCATCATTGCAGTGCTCACCCTCACCATGTTCGTCTGGAGGGAGTTGCATACCGAGCATCCGGCGGTCGACCTGCGGGTGCTCGGACGGAGCAAAAACCTGGCTATCGCAGCCGTGCTGACCTTCATCGTCGGCTATGGCCTGTACGGCTCCCTTTTCGTCTTCCCGGTCTTCGTCCAGCGCCTCCTGGGCTTCACCGCACTGCTGACAGGCCTGGTGCTGTTCCCCAGCGCACTGCTGACCGGCGTCATCTCCCTGCCGCTCGGCATAGCCATGCAGCGCGGCGCGTCACCGAAACTTCTGATGGCCTTCGGTATGACCGCCTTCATGCTGTTCTGCTGGTTCATTGGCGTGCAGACCCTCCAGTCCGGAGCCGAAAACTTTTTCTGGGTGCTGCTGTTGCGGGGCCTTGCTCTGGGCTTCATCTTCATTCCGGTGACCATGCTCGCCGTCAGCGGGCTCCATGGCAAGGATATCGGCCAGGCGACAGGCCTGAACAACATGGTCCGCCAGCTTGGAGGCTCGTTCGGCATCGCCATCACCAACACCTATATCGCCAAGCGGGTTGCGGTCCACCGGACGGAGATCCTGACCCATATCACGCCCTATGACCCTGACGCGACAATGCGCCTGGCCGGTATGAAACAACTGTTCGCGACCAGGACACTCTCGCCCGTCGAGGCAGAACAGTGGGCATGGAAAGCGCTTGAAGGCACGGTTACCGCCCAGAGCTACCACCTTGCCTATATGGACGCATTCAAGATGATCGCCATCCTTTTCCTCTGCTGCCTGCCGCTCCTGCTGCTTATCCGGATCGATAAGAACGCGGAGAAAGCAGACATGTCTGCGGCCCATTGAGACCACATGGCACTGCCATGCATGCAAAAAGCCGCAGCGGACCTGCGGCTTTTTGCATAGGCCTCCGATGCCCCCTGTCAGCAGGACTGACCCGCCCGGTACACCTGCCACGCCGATGAAATTTTCTTGCGCATGCCGATCAGCGCTACCGTGGCGGCAAGGGTGACCAGCGTTCCGAAACGGATGGCGACAGCCGTACCGAAATGCTCGGAAAGGATGCCGACCTGGAAATTCCCAACCGGCATCAGCCCCATCAGCACCATCAGATAAATGCTCATGACCCTGCCACGGTAGCGGTCCTCAACAAGCCGCTGGACGGTAGCCGTCATGGTGGCGAACGCCGACAGCATGCCGAACCCGGATACGAAAAGGAGCGACAGGCCCAGCGGGACATCCGTCGTGAAGGTGAAGGCGATAAGGGAGAGGGTGAAGGTCAGCATACCGCCGATGACCATGGCCGCAGGGTGAATACGACCGCTTGAGAGCGAAACGAAAAAGGTTGCGGTAAGCGAGCCGGTCCCGAACGCCGAAAACAGGATACCCATACCCGAAGCGCCAAGTCCGAAGGTCTGTTTGGCAACGACGGGCAGCATGGCCATGAATGACCAGCCGAAAATCGAGACCGCCGCGACGAACAGGACAATCGACCTGATGAGCGGATGCCGCCACGCATAGGCAACGCCAGCCCGTATGGCATGCCATGCGGGCTCGTCGGCGGCCTTCCGGCAAACCGGCGGCGTCGAGATGGCCAGGAGTGCGGCAATCACGGCCACGTAACTCAGGCCATTTGCCACAAAAGCGCCTCCGGTGCCAACCCATGAAATCATCAGCCCTGCGATGGCCGGACCGATGACGCGGGATGCGTTGAAAATGGAGGCGTTGAGCGCCACGGCCGAATGAAGCTGGCTGCGGTCGACCATTTCACTCAGGAAGGCCTGGATTGCCGGAGTTGCAACCGCACCGACACAGCCGAGCATAAAGGCCAGCACGAGGATGACCGGAATGGTGGCATGGTGCGCGAGCGTCACCGTGCCAAGAACAAGCGCCAGCACCATGGAGATCGACTGCGTCCAGAGCAGGATACTCCGGCGTGGATAGCGGTCGACGATCACGCCGCCGATGAGCGAAAGAAAGAGGGTCGGAATGGTTGATGTCGCAGCGGCTACGCCAACCCAGTACGCGGAACCGGTCATTTCAAGCACCAGCCAGCCTTGGGCGACCATCTGCAGCCAGGTACCGATCATCGACACGATCTGGCCAAGGAAATAGAGCCTGAAATTCCTGCTTGCGAATGCAGGAAATGCGGTAAGGAATTTCGAGCCCGAGGCTGCGGGGAGATCGCCCTGAAGAACGGGCGGGCGGGTTCCGGGATGCCTGCCTGATGTTTCGCTCATTGCCGTATGCCGTCGTTCGTGGAGGAAAATGCCATAACGGTGACAAGGTAGGAAAATAGCGGTGATTTTACCGCACCAGGCCAGACACCGGCGAAAAAAATGAATCGGTGGGCGGAGCGATCGGGTGCACCCGGGAGAATTCGCCATAAAATGCCACATACATGAATAAAAATTACCGTAGATTCAAGGCTCGGGTTTCCGGCAATCTGCAAGCCCTCCCGCCGGGGCCCCCGTTCTTCCCTCTGCATTCCAACACAACATATCCACAAGGAGACCATCCGATGAATCCTGTCAATCCGGAAGCAATCGGCCTGTTCGGCCTCATCGTAACCGTTTGGGTGTTCGGGCTTGAGCAGCTTGGACTCGGCCTGAACGACGACACCGACCACGCCTTGCTCGGACGAAGCCTCGCAAACATCGCCCTCTGGTTCGGCGGTGCCGCACAGCTGTTCACCGCAGCCTGCCTTTACCTGTTCGACCTGGGCATGCCTCCCGCCGTCCGCATCTTCATCGGCACCATTTTCGCAACCTACGGGTTCTTCTGGGTTGTCGTCGCCCTGCATTTCTTCAACCCGGGCGACAAAAAGGTCTATGCGCACTTTTTCCTGGCCATTTTCTTCATGACCGCGCTCTTCAGCTACAAGGCGATCCTGCTTGGCAAGATCTGGCCGCTTGGAACCGTCCTGCTGCTGATCAACGGCCTGACCATCCTCCTGCCGCTGGCCTGGTACCGGCCGAACGCCGTCGTCACCCGCCTCTGCGGCCTGCTGAACGTCGCCATCGGCGTATGCGCCGTTCCGCTGCTCCTGCATTCACTCGGCCTGTAACGATGCATCGACCACCGCTCCGGCCAGATCCGCAACAAGTGGAGATGGCCGGAGCGACGACAGAAAAAAAACAGGCAACGTGTGGATATTCGGGGCAAGTGGCCTATTTTTCAGGTTAATCCGTCAGCATGGCCTTACAAAGGCCGGCCGGTTATGCTCCAATAACTCTCAAACGAGAAACGCCATGAGCGCGCACATTTATAAGAAAATTGAAGTCGTCGGCTCGTCCCAGACCAGCATCGAGGAGGCCGTCACCAACGCCGTTGCAAAAGCTGCAGAATCGGTCAGAAATATCAGATGGGTCGAGCTCACTGAGAGCCGTTGCCATGTCGAAAACCAGAAAATCGCCTACTGGCAGGTCACCGTCAAGATCGGCTTCACCCTCGAAGACTGACCGGGCTGTAAAAAACGGATGTAAACGACAAACGG
>CAZSXF010000013.1:0-55567 GCA_964611215.1 uncultured Chlorobiaceae bacterium | reverse complement strand
GTAGCGGCGTGTTGCCGATCAGGTCGGTCAGTTTTTTCGCGATTCGTCCCATGTCTGTGGTATGTTTTGGGTTAGACGATTGCCTTACCTATGCAAGATCGCTGAAGTACAGCGGCTTTGGAATCCCCGCTTTACGGCATTTTTCCTACCATATTTGCGGTAGCACCGGTAGCCGGCTCCAAACCTAAATGCGGTATTCGATATCATCGATCAGCCCGGCCCGCACGGCAAAACTGATCAATTCCCGCCGTCCGCCCACCCGGAGCTTGCGGTAGATATTTTTCCGGTACGTGCCGACGGCATTGGTGCTGAGGCCTTTCCGCCCGGCGATGTCGTCGATGCTGCAACCGGCGGCCAGCAGGCGGACGATGGCGATTTCCTCGGGACTCAACAGCAGCGTCTCCGCAGAATGCCCCTCCTCCTGGAGCAGCAGGTCAAGGACCTCGCGGGAATAGAATGGTTCTCCGGCAAGCGTTGAGTTGACTGCCTGCAGAATTTCACGGCAATCATCGGTTTTCATGGCGACATTGCGGATCCCGGCCTCACTCAATGCCCGGATTTCGGATCCGTCTATCGAACCGGCAAGCATCAGGATGGGAATGGACGGCCAGGCATGCTGCAACGCTGCAAGCGCCGGGATGCCTTCAGGCCACAACTGGCCATGGTCGGTGATGACGAGCCTGACCCGCTCTTTCTCCAGCAACTCCTGCAACCCCTTGCGGCTGGAGACGGCGGCAGCCGTGATTCCGTTTGACTCCAGCATCAGCCGCATCGCCTCCGTAATCAGGAACTGGGTGTCGGCGATAACCACCGTCCCGTCCCGCAATAACCTGTCCATCATTACGCTCCGTCTTCTCTGTTCGCAGCCGGGAAACCCAGCCGGTGATCTCCTCCGGCGTGTGGGAACCCCAGCCATACTTCGGCTGCAGGAGGCCGTAGCAACGGCCTTCTGCAGCAACGAATGGGGGAAGTTCGAACCAAATACCCGGCGCATTACACGCCGGCAAGCGCATCCTCAAGCGCATCGATCAGGTCATCCGGATGCTCCAGGCCAACGGAAAGCCGTATCAGGTCGGACGAAAGGCCGCTCGCAAGCTGCTGCTCCTCGGTCAGCTGGCCATGCGAGGTGCTGGCCGGATGCAGAATCAGGCTCTTGGCGTCGCCGACGTTGGCCAGGTGGGAGAAAAGCCGGATGGTATCGATGATTTTGACGGCTGCGTCATAGCCGCCCTTGACCCCGAACACCACCATGCCGCCGAACCCGTGCGTGAGGTCCCGCGAAGCATTCTCATAGGACGGGTCGTCCTTCAGGCCGGGGTAACGGACCCATGAGACTTTCGGGTGCGATTTCAGATATTCGGCCACTTTCAGTGCGTTTTCCGAGTGGCGGACAATCCGTACCGGCAGCGTCTCGATGCCCTGGATGAACAGCCACGAGTTGTCCGGGGAAATACTTGCCCCAAGGTTCCTGAGCGGCACGGTCCGGACCCGGAGAGCGAAAGCGATCGGCGCAAGCGCCTCCGGCAGGTCCAGCGCCCAGCGCAGGCCGTGGTAGTTCGAGTCCGGCTCGGTGAAGAGCGGATGGCGTCCTGCCTTCCAGTCGAAGCGGCCGGCGTCCGTGATAATACCGCCGATGCCCGATCCGTGGCCGCCGAGCCATTTGGTCAGCGAGTTGACGACGATATCGGCACCGAGATCGATTGTCCTGAGCAGATAGGGCGTGGTAAAGGTGCCATCCACGATCAGCGGAAGGCCGTGGCGATGTGCGATTTCCGCGACGGCACGGACATCAGTATAGTCCAGCACAGGGTTGCCGATCGTCTCTATGAAGAGCGCGCGGGTCTTGTCGTCGATAGCCTTTTCAAAATTCGAGGGGTCTTTCGGATCGACAAAGTTGACGTTGATGCCGAACTTCGGCAGAATCGAATCGAACTGGGTATAGGTGCCGCCATACAGGTTGTTGGCCGAAACGATGTTGTCTCCCGCCTCAGCCAGCGTGATGATCGAATAAAAAATGGCAGAGGTTCCCGAGGCAACCGCCACCGAGGCTGCGCCACCCTCAAGCTGCGTCACCCGCTGCTCCAGAACGTCTGTCGTCGGGTTCATCAGGCGCGTATAGATGTTGCCCAGCTCTTTGAGAGCGAAGAGGTTCGCGGCATGCTCGGTATTCCTGAACACGTACGAACTGGTCCGGTATACCGGCACGCCTCGCGAGTAGGTTGCATCGACCGTCTGGCCTGCATGCAGCGCCAGCGTTTCGGGATGCAGCGCTCTGGGCTGCGCTGGAGCCTTGCCGTCGCCGTCCTGCTCCTCTTTTTTGAAAATCCGGCCGATCAGGTTGCGGATACCCTCTTTTGCCTGTTCCTGTGACATATTGTTGCTCCTTTTGGTGATGAATGAATGATTGCTGAAAGTTTTCCTGTGCCGCTGTACCGCACCCTGTTCAGAGGTCACACTTTTTGCCAGCGTTGCCGAAAAGCCGGTAGCGCTGAAGGTTGAACTGGAAGTAGAGGAAGCAGCCGAAGCAGAACCCGCTCAGGGCTATGGCCGCCGCAAGCGCGACGATGCCGGAAAAAACCCATCCCGCAACGGGAAAGCCCACAAAAAACGCGATCTGTGCCACACCGAGCAGAATCAGGGCGATCGTGTTGTTGAAGCGCATGAGACCCGCGTCTTCAGTCCCGGCTGTTTTGACTGCCTCGGAAAAAAGCTGCGAGCCGATAAAGAAAATCAGGCTCCCCCGCCGTCCGAAAATGACTGCCGGCAGCAGGATCAGAAACAGGGCCGTCGTTATCAGCGGCTGCTGCACAATGATCGCCGTAATGATGCCTGCCAGGAGTACCCACCGGTTAAAGGTGACGACAGGAAGCGGAATGCCCGGCGCAGAACCTGGTGCCGCAGAATGTTGTTGTGTTGCCATCGTTGCTTGTCGTTTTCTTTTTCTTTTGTTTCGTTGTGCATACCAATAAAAAAGCCGGAGCACCGACATGATGGCCCGGCTTTCGAGGAAACCCGCACTGGCAGGGTTCCCGATGGCTCCCGGACACTGGCGTCAGGTACCTTCTTTTGCAGGGCCGCTGCTGCACAGGCAACACAAGCGATTCGCCGACACCCGCTGCGGCATGCTCCCGGTGCGGACTCGCCCGCGCCGCTGATTGTTGTCCATGTACTGCATAGCGACGTAATAAACGGTTATGTACCCTTCAT
The DNA here is from genome assembly GCA_964611215.1 of uncultured Chlorobiaceae bacterium. Taxonomy (GTDB): domain Bacteria; phylum Bacteroidota; class Chlorobiia; order Chlorobiales; family Chlorobiaceae; genus Chlorobaculum. The sequence goes on along the minus strand of CAZSXF010000013.1, from coordinate 52,360 downwards.
CTGCAGAATCGTACCATAAAAATACCATGAACATGGTAGGCGCTCCTGCCCGAAGCAGCAACACCCATCCGGGCAGGATGCGACACGGCAGGCGCCACACCGCCTGTCGGGCAGCTGCCCGGATGCACAGGAGAACAACCTCAGGTCAGAAACTCACGGTTGCCCAAAGCTCGGAACGCAGCCGGTTCGTATTGTTGGCCGGCGTCACCTCGTCTCTGGTCGTCAGGTAGCGGATCGTCGGCTGGATGACCAGCTTTGCCTCTTTGGTGTCGTATGCCTTGATCTGATACTGGGCCCAGACGAAATTGTTCGTGTAGGTCTGCTTGACCGGCGCGGACTTGTCGACCGCCACGCTGTGGTCATACCATGCAAGAACCGGCCCGTATTCTGCCTTGATCCTCAGGAGATAGGCTTTGAAATCAACGTTCTGACCGGCATTGGCGCCATAAACCTTGACACTTGAGGGCGTCGTCCCTTTCGAAATGTCCACCAGGGCCGTGCCGCCAAGCTTCAGGTCGCTGATCGCCCCACCGAGATTGACGCCGAACGTGACAGGACGCACGCCCTGGTGCCACGGCTGACCATAGCCGCTGCTGCCGGGCGTAAAGGTCTCCTGGGTAACGGAATCAAACTTGGTGACCGCCGTGAGGATTTCCGGTTCAACCGTCACCCCGGCGACCTCCGTCTTGTAACTCGCGATGAACGCGTAGCCGTCATTGAGGAGACCGTCACCGGTACCTTTGTTGTTGTTGCCCGAGATATTGTCGAAAACACCCAGGACAAAATTCAGGTCACCACCAGCGAATTTGGTGCCGTACGCTGCACCGAACAGACGGTCGTTCTGGTAGGTCGCCGTCGGAATGTCCAGCGGGTTTTTCGGATAAAGGGTAAGGTCAAAAAGCGGATTGTTGATCGAATTCAGCGGCAGACGACCTGCGGCATAATGGCTGTCACCGTAATTCCTGCCGAAAAAGGCCTGTGAAAAGCCGATGCTGTTGAGTTCGGAGTTCCCGTACCCGACACGCTGCCAGCCACCGTCGCCGCCGAGGGCGACCGTCCCCGCAGGCGTCTGGTTCGGCGCTTCGTTCAGAAGCTGGACCTTTGCGAAATAACCGTTGCCGAGGTCAGCCGAACCGTTCAGGCGGACGCGATACTGCCAGTACAGGTCGTTCGCCCCCTGATGGGCGTCGTCATACGTTTCCGACCTGACTCTGGCGCCGATATCCCCATCGACGCTGAACGTTGCTGCTGCTGCAGGCGTCGCATATGCGAGCGCCGCAAAAAGCAATGCCAATGAAACCTTTTTTTTCATGATGTTTTCTCCATGATTGATCGTTGTTGATACGAGCGACGGAATACAAAAAAAAAGCCGGGTATTCGACATTGAATCCCGGCCATACACGCTGGTGCTGACGCCCCTGAAGGGCGCCTGTCATGAAGTCTGCCTCAATGACCATGCAACGTATGCCGGAATACGGCAACAACGCCGACAACGATCAGCTCTGCCATCAGAAAAGTTCGTGGGATATATTTCCATCCTGTTCATCAGCTTCCCGGAAAATAGTTTGGATATGCCGTGTCGATCATGACGCAGGCAATAAACATCATTTCTTCATCACCAGCCATGGATATACCCGATAAATACCGCAATAACGTGAGTTTGTGCTTGAAAATGTTGTTCAATCGCACATCATGACGGCTGGACCCGCCTGCGGAACAGCAGGCAGCAAGGACAATCCCGTAGCCAGGTGAGCCCGGACAGACAAAGTTCCATCCTGATTTTAGAAGAGGAGATGCTGCAGATTTCTTATTTTATGTATTGTTTTATTTCACAGCATCCCCCGAACAGCACTTCTTCCGCATGAGTAAAAAAGCGTTTATCAAGGCATACCTGAAAAATCCGTCGAGGACGGGTTCCGTAATCCCTTCATCCGGCAGGCTCGGCAAGGCTTTCGCGGATCATATCGACCTCCTGCCGGTCGACAACATCGTTGAACTCGGGCCAGGAACCGGCGCCCTGACCAAATACATTGCCGGCAACTGCCCAAAGCTGATCGAAATCGATCCCGAGCTCTGCAGCGTGCTGATCGACCAGTTTCCTGAATGCACCATCGAAAACAAATGCGCCGTCGAGTTCCTGGACAAATACCGGGAAAAGTGCGGCCTGATCATCTCCATCCCGCTCATCAACAATCCCGAAAAGCCCAATATTATCAGGGCGATCAGGGATGCCTACCAGCGAGGCGTCATCTCCTGGTGCATGATTTTCACCTACGGGCTCACCGATCCGCTCAGGGAAGCCGGCTTCAGAAAATCAAAAAAAATCAGATCGATACTGCTCAACCTTCCCCCGGCGCACATCTGGTACTATGAATAAGGCCGCCAGGTACCTGCTCTTCTACCTTGGAGGACTGTTGCTGCTCCTGCCATTCTGGATACGCGACACCTTCGGCAACGCAGTGACCGTCGAACAGATCATCTTCCACGTCGCCTCAGGGCTGGATGCCGTGGAAGGAACCGACAAAAGCCTGAAAATCAGCTTCCTGCTGCACAACCTGATAGCCCCGCTGCTTCTGCCGCTGGCGGCGGCTATCGCTTCGAAACTTGCAGCAAAAGGCACTGCAGACCAGGCTGCAACTGTGGAAAAGCTCATCACCGCGGCATGCCTGCTCCTGCTTGCCGCAGGGACCAGCATATTCGCCACCAGCCTCAACCTCGCCCAGTATGTCCGGTCACGCTTTGGCAGGGACATCTTTTCGGGCCTGTACGTCAACCCTGCGAACAGCAGCTTCCAGGCGCCACGGCACCATAAGAACATTGTCCTGATCTATGTCGAATCGCTTGAAAGCGACCTCTCGGACCTGCGACCTGCGCATTGCAACGCCATCCAGGCAATCGACGAGCTGCCGGGCCGCCAGGTCAGGAACTTCCTGCAGGCCCCGGGAACCGGCTGGAGCATCGCGGGCATGATCTCCAGCCAGACGGGCGTACCGCTCAAACCGTTCTATTACAACAATGCGGGGGATTTCATGGGCAGCTATGCCCGGAAGGGGTTCTTTCCGAATCTGGTGGGAATAAGCGACATCCTCGCCCGCTACGGCTATGAACAGTTTTTCCTGACGGCCCCGGACATCAGATTCGCCGGTACCGACAAATTCTATAACGAACACCATTACAACCACGTCATCGGACGCGAAGAGTGGCTGAAACAGGGGCTTGAGCGGGACCTGTTCACCTCGTGGGGCGACGGCATCCAGGATGACACGCTGCTCGATGAAGCCTACCGGATCATCAGGAGACAGCGGTCGGCCGGCCGACCGTTCCTCCTGGCCATGATCACCACGGACACCCACTTTCCGGACGGGTTCCCCTCACCGAGGTCAGACAGCCTCGATGCGCACCGGAGCTTCATCGGGGCATTCCGCTACAGTTCCGGCTATATCGCAGGCATTGTCAGGAAGCTCATTGCCGACGGAGCGCTGGCCGACACGGACATCATCATCATGGGAGACCATCTGTTCATGGCAAGCGACAAACAGCTCAGGGACTACTTCGCCAGGGATCGCCGGGTCTACTTCAAGATGATCACCGCTGAAAACAGGATGCCAACCCGGGACACGATGACCCATTTCGATGTCGCGCCGACCATCCTCGACCTGCTCGGCATGCGACCTGACCCTGACGAACACTTCGGGCTGGGCATTTCTCTCTTCTCGAAAATCACGCCTGCCGACTACCGGCGGCACCTGCAGGCGGTCATGAGCGATGAAATCCTGAGCCCGTCAGCCGTCTACGACCGGTTCTGGATCCGGAAAGGCGACCGGCACCCCTGAAGGCCCCGGCAGCACAACGCTCAGGGCGCAACGACATGGGCTCTGACCCATCCCGCAAACCGGTCGACCCAGCCCTGCAGAAAGGAGCGGCTTGCCGGCCCTATTCCGCCATCCGCCTCGAACAGCCCCTCCCTGAACTGGATAAAGACCTCTGGCTGGCAAAGCGTCGGAACATCAAGGAAGGCAAGAATATTGCGCAGATGCTGCTGAGCCATGGCCGTTCCCGCCGCCCCCGGCGAAATACCGAGTATCCCCGCAGGTTTGCCGGCCCATGAATTCTGGCCGTAAGGCCGCGAAGCATGGTCAAGGGCGTTTTTGAGGACACCCGGAACCGACCGGTTGTATTCAGGCGTAACAAACAACAACCCGTCCGCAGCGGCAATCTCCGCTTTCAGCCGCTGAACCGACGCAGCCGGAGCCTCGTCATGGTCCTGGTTGTACAGGGGCAGGTCCCCGATCTCCACCGGCCTGAATCTGAAATCGGCAGGTGCGAGCCGGCCAACCGCTTCCGCAAGTTTCCGGTTGAACGAGTCCTTCCTGAGGCTGCCGACAATGACCGCGATGTGATAGGTTTTCATGATGAAACCTCCGGTTTACGGTGTGGAGAATGCATAATCAGCCGATGCGTACCCCGAGCATGGAGATGGACGCACCGTCAAAACCTTCGACAGGGAAACTGGCCGGCTCTCCGGCATCCTGCATGCCCAGGATGAAAAGCAGCGGCAGCAGATGGTCTGGAGTCGGCACCGAAAGCCGGGCGGCATCCCCCATCCCCCGGTAGTCGGCGAGGCGATGGCCCTCACCGTCGAGAATGAGCTTCCTGGCCTGGGCCTCGAACCCTGCCGCCCAGTCGAAAGGAGCCGCCCCGCGCTCCTCCCATCGGTACATCCGGAGGTTGTGCACGATGTTGCCGCTGCCGAGGACCAGTATCCCCTCGTCCCTGAGCGGCCTGAGCAGGCGACCTGCCTGGAAATGAAATCCGGGCTCCCTGGTCGAATCGATGCTCAGCTGCACGACAGGAACATCCGCCTTGGGAAACATATGGTACAGGATGGACCATGCACCATGGTCAAGCCCACGGTGTGGGCTTGCGAGCACCCGTTCCGGGGCGAGGAGCCCGGCGACCCTCGCCGCCAGCTCGGGGGATCCTGGTGCAGGATAGGTCACCCCATACAACTCTTTGGGAAATCCGTAAAAATCGTGGATTGTCTCAGGCTTCGGCGAGCTGGTGACCTCCATGTCGGCAATATACCAGTGCGCGGATATGACCAGGATGGCTTTCGGCGAAGGAAGGCTTTGGCCAAGCGAACGCCACGCTTCGGTAAACCGGTTTTCCCGGAGGGCATGCATCGGGTCGCCGTGCCCGAGGAAAAGTGCAGGAAGGCGCCCTGGCGCATCGGCATCGTTATGAACACTCATCGGCATTCGTTCCTGTTTACCGCTTCATTACTGCTGCTGCCTGTACCGTAACCGGAAACATGACGACAAGGTTCCTTATGGTAACGGAAGACTGCGATGGGCTATGGCAACAATAATGTTGTAACCTTTCCGGTCATTTGCGTATCTTGTCCTTCAAACAGCTTGCGAAAGCCTCAACCAATCAAGCCCAGCTTATCATGAGCAACATTCAGGGTGCGTTCGTCCAGGGCGCAGAAGCATACGGAAGGTTCCTCGAAGTCTTTATCGACGGCCACTGGTGGGTTGTTGGGGATGCGATGGAAAATGTCGGCAAATGCACCAAACGGCTTGGAGGAAACGCCTATCCGCAGCTTTACGGCGGTGCCGGCGGTGTGCGCGGCGGTTCCCCGGCGGTGTCCGGTCATGCCGTCCCGAGCAAGGATATCGAATCCCGGTTCGGAGACTGAACGACCTTTCCCGGAAGTTTCCGGGCCAGAGAAACAGACAGACAATAAAAAAACGGAGCCAGGTTGCTCCGTTTTTTTATTGTCTGTCTGCACATGACGGCACCGGGGGAAGCCGAAGCCTCCCCCCGCGTCACCGCATCACAGCATATGGCCTTCGTCAATATAGCGCTGGTGCCAGCTGAGCGCCTCATTGAGAAGGTGCGGCGTATGCCGGCCCGGCGCCTTTTCATAGGCACGCTTGTGGTAATCCAGCAGTGCCGGCTTGAAGTCCGGGTGCGCACAGTTTTCAATGATCACTTTCGCACGCTGGTTCGGAGAGAGACCACGCAGGTCGGCAAGCCCCTGTTCGGTCACGATCACCTGTACGTCATGCTCCGTATGGTCGACATGCGATACCATCGGGACAATGCAGGAAATCTTGCCGTTCTTGGCCTGTGACGGCGTCATGAAGATCGAGATATAGGCATTGCGGGCAAAATCGCCGGAGCCGCCGATACCGTTCATGATGGAAGAGCCCATGACGTGCGTCGAGTTGACATGGCCATAGATATCCGCCTCAATCATGCCGTTCATGGCAATGACGCCAAGCCTGCGGATCACCTCCGGATGGTTGCTGATCTCCTGCGGACGGAGAATGATCCTGTCACGGTACAGTTCGAGGTTTGCATTCAGTTCGTCAAGAGCGGCATCACTGAGCGAAAATGCCGTGGCGGACGCCATCAGCAGCTTGCCGGAACGGATCATGTCCAGCATACCGTCCTGCAACACCTCGGTATAGGCGGTCAGGTTGTCGAAAGGACCATGGTTAAGACCCGCCATGACCGCATTGGCGATGTTGCCGACGCCGGACTGGAGCGGAAGAAGGTTCTTGGGCAGGCGTCCCTTCTTGACCTCATGCTCAAAAAATTCAAGGATATGGCCGGCGATCAGGCGCGAACTTTCATCGGGAGGTGAAAACGGCGAGTTCCGGTCCGGCGAATTGGTCTCGACGATGGCGATGATCTTGTCGGGATCGCAATGCAGGTACGGATCGCCGATCCGGTCCTGCGGACGCACCAGCGGAATCGGCAGACGGTTCGGGGGAAGGCTCGTGCCATAATAGATATCATGCATGCCTTCAAGCTGCGAGCTCTGCCATGAGTTCACCTCAAGGATGACCTTGTCGGCCTGTTCCAGCCAGGTCTTGTTGTTGCCAACCGAGGAAGATGGGATCAAACGACCGTCTTCAAGGATACCTGCGACCTCGACAACGGCAATGTCCAGCTTGCCAAGGAAACCGAACCATACGAATTGCGCGACATGCGACAGGTGGATGTCGATATACTCCATCTGGCCGGAATTGATCTTCTTCCGGCAGGCAGGGTCGGACTGGTACGGCAGGCGAAGTTCGACGCCATCGGCTTCGGCAAGTGCGCCATCAAGCTCCGGGGCTGTCGATGCACCGGTCCATACGCCGATACGGAACTTGCCTCCCCCCTGGTTGGCTTCGCTGATATGTTTCGCAAGAGCTTGCGGTACCGCTTTCGGATAGCCGGATCCGGTGAATCCGCTCATACCGACATTAGCTCCGGAGGGGATGAGTGCCGCCGCCTGTTCGGCGGACATGACCTTACGCTGCAAGGCGTTGCAAAGTATTCGGGACTGGTTGTTCATTTCCTGAATGAATCGGTTTCAAGACTGAAGAACACGATCGCCAAACCCGGAAACGGACAAAAGGCACCCATACCAGAAAAGCGCATGATGACAGCAAGAGTCGTGTGCATGCCGCGGTCTGATATGCGAGACCTGCCCCGCTTCGGATTTTGCGAAGTCGAGAACTTACACATTTTTATCCATTCCGTAAAAAACAGATCCCCGAAAGCGGCCGGCAAGGCCCGAAAAACCCGTATTCAGGACAATATTTTTTTTTTGAAAGAAAACGCAATGGCCGGCGTACTAATCTGCAGAATCGATGACGAACCCGCCTGAGCACAGAACAGACCCATCGAGAAAAGCAGAACAGAACAAATCAGGGCGGGCATGTTTTTTGAGTCGATAACAGCAACATCATCTTCAACAGAAATGTCCAGCATGGCAACTGAGCCGGCCTCTCCCACGAAGAACCGGTTTGAAATCAACCTGACCGCAGGATTCCTGGTCTTCACCCTGGTCGCCTACACCGGCGTCCTTTATGAGCAGTACCAGGCACTCACCCGACTCTTCGAGCTGGGATCCTGGTCGATGTTCGTGACCCACATCCTGTTCCTTACCATGATTTCGTTCCTGGTCTACGGAGGCGTCCTGTACCACCTGACCAGAATCGGCTACTTCAAGCGGTTTTCAAAAAGCCGCAACAATATCGAGAGCGAACGCTCCCTGGTCGTCAAGAAAGACGCTCCCCGGCTGACCATCCTCGTCCCGTCCTACAAGGAGGAAACGAAAGTCATCATGCAGACCCTCCTGTCTGCGGCATTCCAGATCTATCCCCGCCGCCGCGTGGTCCTGCTGATCGACGATCCGCCGACCCCGTCCGCCAGCGGCAACGACTTCAGGCTCCTGACCGAGGCCAGGGCCCTGCCGAAACGCCTCACCGAGTACTTCGGCACCCACAGGAAGCGCTTCGAGGAACTTGAAGCCGGCTACCTGTCCAGGACAGCAGGCGACAATGCCGACCAGCAGCAGGAGATGGAAACGCTCCGCGGTCTCTGGATGGAGATGGAGCGCTACTTCGCCGACAAGATCAATACCTACGATGTCGAAAACCATGTCGACGAGCTCTTTGTCAAGCTCATCTACGACAAGCTCCAGACAATTTTCAGCAACAAGGCAAACCGAGGCGACCAGCTGAGCCTCGAACAGATCGGCAACGAGTACCGGTTCATGGTCGTGCTCTTCGATGTCGAAATCTCCTCTTTCGAACGCAAGAAGTACGTCAACCTCTCCCACGCCTCCAACAAGGCGATGAACCTCAACAGCTACATCGGCCTTGCCGGCGGCTTCTTCCGCGAGGAGGAGACATCTGAAGGGACCATGCTCGTCAAGTGCGAAGAGCACGAAGCACAGCTTGTCGTGCCCGAAACCGAGTTCTTCATCACCCTCGACGCCGACAGCCTCCTGGTGCCCGAATATTCGACCAGGCTCATCAACATCATGGAAAGCCCGGAAAACAGCAACATCGGCATCGCCCAGACGCCGTACAGCGCAATTCCCGGTGCGGACAACCATATCGAACGGATCGCCGGCGCAACGACTGATATCCAGTACCTCATCCACCAGGGATTCACGCACTACAACGCGACCTACTGGGTCGGCGCAAACGCCCTTATCCGCGTTGCGGCACTTGAGGACATCAAGATGGTCGCCATGGAACGCGGCCATGAAATCAAGAAGTTCATCCAGGACAAAACCGTCATCGAGGACACCGAATCGAGCATCGACCTTGCAGACAACAAATGGCGCCTCTACAACCATCCTGAAAGGCTTGCCTACAGCGCCACCCCTCCGGACTTCGGCTCCCTGGTCATCCAGCGCCGCCGCTGGGCCAACGGTGGCCTGCTGATTGCGCCGAAGCTCATCAGGTACCTGTTCCGCGAATTCTCGTTCAAGACGTTCTTCGAAGGCTTTTTCAGGTTCCACTACCTGGTCTCCATCGCTGCAGTCAACATCGGCCTGCTCCTTCTGATGGTGCTGCCGTTCGGTCGGGAATTCAACAGCGTCTGGCTGCCCCTGACCTCGCTGACCTACTACATCCTGTACGCTCGCGACCTCAACCAGAACGGCTACCGGATTTCGGATGTCTTCAGAGTCTACGCACTGAACCTGCTGCTCATCCCGGTCAACCTCGGCGGTGTGTTCAAATCCATCGAGCAGGCGCTGACCGGCAAGCACATCCCGTTCAGCAGGACGCCGAAGATCAAGGGACGCACGGCCGCCAGCCCGTTGTACATCATCGCATCGTACCTGCTGTTCCTGCAGTTCTTCGCCGGCGGCATGTACAGCATCTACAAGGGCTTCGCTATCCCCGGCTGCTTCTCGCTGCTGAACTCGGCCTTCATGTTCTACGCGATCTTCAGGTTCATCGGCCTCAAGGAGAGCGTCGAGGATCTCAGACATACCATCGGTGAAAAAATCCCGAATCTGAGATTCACCTTCTTCACGAGCCTCCAGCTCTCGAAATAAGGATCGACAGGCGTATTTCGGATCGAAATCGGCAGGACGGGATACGGAGACAGAACCATGCCGGAAACATTGACCAGATACAGCAGATCATGAAGTACGCCTTTTCCTTCGCCTCCGGCCTCGCCCTCTGGCTCTCGCTCCTGGGCCCTGCGACAAAAGCTGATGCCTCGCCTGTTCTTCTCTCGTTCGACGTGGAAGAACAGGCGGACGATCAGCTGCTCCGCAAGATCGACATCAAAGTCCCCGCAACCTATTTCGTTACCGGTGAATTCGCAAAGGAGCACCCTGATGCGGTAGCCGAGCTGGCAAAAGGCAGCAATACCGTCGGATCGCACTCCTACGACCATCCCCATTTCACGAGCCTGCGACCGGACGAAATCACCAGCCAGCTTACCCGTTCGAAACAGCTCCTCGAATCGATCACTCGCAAACCCGTCCGCTGGTTCCGCGCCCCGTACCTCGACTACGACGACCGGGTGATGCAGGCACTCCATGACTGTGGCTTCATCGGCGACAGTTCCGACAAGGATTCATGGGCAAAACAGTCGACCGTCTTTGAACTGCCCATCTCGAATTTCCTCGATTCAAGCCTGATCGCCTCGGATTACGACATGCTGACCGAAGCCCGCTTCTCCAGGAAACAGTATACCGAAGCCCTGGAACGGATGTACCGCGAAAAGGACGCATCCGATCAGCCGCTGATCATCCTGATGCATCCCAGCGTCTCCTCCCAGCAGATCGACGCCGTGCATGACTTCATCGGTTTTGTCAGGAAATCGGGAGGCAGGTTCGTGTCGGCGGACACCTACCTCAACGAGTGGAAAGCGGAACGGCCACGCAGGCGCGCGTTGTGGATTGGCGCGAAAGAGGAGGCCAGACCTGCGGCGGAGATCGCTGCCGAGGCAAAATCGCTCGGCGCCACCGACGTGTTCCTCATGGCAACGGATGCGAAGGGTAACCGTTATTTCGGCATGAGCCAGGGAACTGACAGGTTCGGCACGACCGCTGCCCTGCTCCGCGCCAGGGGCATCCGGGTGCATGCCTGGATTTCCGCCCTGGCAGACGAAAAAGCCGTCGCACAGCACCCGTCATGGGCCATGACCGCAAAGGACGGAACCCGCTCGACCTCATGGATGTCGCCGGCAAACCCGGAAGTCGCCGATTACGTCAGGCAAACCATACAACAGCTGGTCCGCGACTACCATGTCAACGGCATCAGCCTGGACAACCTCGCCTATCCGAGTGCCGAATTCGACTATGCGCCCGAGATCGTGCAGGCCTTTGCACAGCACGAAAAACTGAACCACGCGCCAAAACTCGATGAGCTCGTCAATGAGTATTATACCGAATGGTGTACCTGGCGCTCCCTGCTCATCTCCCGCTTTGCAGGCGATGTCGGCAACGAGTTCAGGAAATCCGGGAACCGTATCGAACTTTCAGCGATCGTCCAGGTCAACGCGGCAATCAACTTCCGCGAGCATGAAACCTCCGGCCAGAACGTCGGGCTGCTCGCCGACAATATCGACCTCGTCGTGGCGGATGTCCCGCTGTCTGCCAAATCGGGCGAACAGGAGCCGTTGCTGCTCCAGGTATTCGCCCAGCATCTCAGGAGTGGTTCCCGCCACGTGATGGCCCGCCTGCATGATGGCGCCGAACCGGTTTCCGCGGCCGTCGTGGGAAAAACCGCCGGCAGACTGACACGCGGCATCGACGGTATCGGCTTCATTGCCGACCGTTACGAAGCCGGAACGGAAAAGCCAAAGCAGGCATTTTCCGCATCACGCCGCTGAAATACTGGCGGGCCACCTGAAACGTGTGGCCCGCCACTGCTGCAAACGGTACACAGGCCTGGCCATACCGGCGAAAAACCGGCATACGGCACCCTATGAGACAACGACGGTAAAACTGGCTGCACCTCAGCCTGCCGCAGGCCTGGAGCCTTCAGTTCCAGCGGAAACGGCATCCGGACTCTCGTCCGGCTCAAGCTGGTCGACAGCCGCACCGATCTCCCTCAGAAACGATTCAACCAGAAACAGGCTTACATTGCCGACAATGAGGCCGGCGATGCCATGAACGACAAGCGGCATGCCGACAGGAGAGAAGATGAGTGCCGCGCCTGCGACACCTGCTGCATCTTTCAACATGGTTGACTCCGATGTTGGTTCGCGGAACGGAGAACTGCCATGATGGCAGTATAGGAAATATCCCCGCCGCAACAAAGAAGCGCGGGGCCTGCAGGCCCCGGCACAACGTCAAAAGTCGGAAAACACAGTCGGCCCAGTCCGGGGCGCCGTAACCGCAAAGGGCGACGGCAACCGCCCTTCACTCCATCCAGCCCCCGCCGACTGAACGGTACAGGTCAGAGACGGCGACGAGGCGGCTGCGCTGGACATCGGCGAGGTCAAGCTCCGCCTGCAGGAGGTTGCCCTCGGCGGTCATCACCTCAAGGTAGGTGGCCATGCCGCTTGCAAAAAGGAGCCGGGAATGCTTCACAGCCTCACGAAGTGTTGCCACCCGTTGCATCGAAAGCTGTTCCATCTCGGCGGTTTTTCGAACCCTGACAAGGGCATCGGAAACCTCTCCGACCGATTTGAGCAAGGTCTGCCGGAACGTCAGCTCCGCCTGGTCACGCCTGATTCTGGACTGCCGGTACTGCGATGCCAGCTCGTCACGGTGGAACACCGGCTGCAGCACAGAACCTCCGACGACACCGAAGAGCGAGCCCGGCGTGGAGAACCAGTTACTCGACTTGACGGAATTGAGCCCCCCCTGCGCTGTCAGGGTGATCGACGGGTACATCATGGCCTTTGCCGCCCCCATGGCTGCATGCTGGGACATCAGGGCCTCTTCCGCCGCCCGGACATCGGGACGGTTGTGCAGGAGCTTCAGCGGAATGCCCGCATCAAGCGAATCCGGCACCATGGAACCGGCAAAACCGGGACTCCGCTGCACCGGCGTTCCCGGCATCCTCCCGCAAAGTATCGAAAGCGCGTTCTCCTGGGCACTCCGGGCCGATTCAAGCCTGGGAATGGCAATCCTTGCCGACTGGACCATCGCAGCCTGCTGTTCGAGCGCAAGGCCCGTCACATTGCCGGCCGCATACTGGAGGCGCATCATCGCCAGGGTCGAATCGGCCAGGTCGGCGTTGCGTCTGGTGATATCGACCTGCGCATCCAGCATCTTGAGGTTCCAGTAGCCCTGGGCGACATCGGAAACCAGTCTCGTCCGGACGGCACGGGCGGCATCGGTCGTACGCAGGTACTCGGCATAGGCTGACTTGTGGCGGTTGTTCAGTTTCGCCCAGATATCGATCTCCCATGAAGCCGAAAGCGCCGCAGTGTAATCCCGCTGGTGTAACGGAGCGCCATTCTGCGCCTGAACGCTGTTGTCGGAATAACTGGTCGAGGAGGTCTTCAGCTGCAGGTCGGCCGACGGCAGGTACCCCTGACGCGCGGCATTGAGCGACTGCCGGGCATAATCGATATTCTTCAGGGCGATCAGCAGGTCATGGTTGCGGACAACCGCACTGTCGATCAGCGTACAAAGTTCCGGATCCCTGAAAAAACGACGATACGGCACCGAGGCGATATCCCGTTCGGAACCCTCACTGCCGCCCCCCGGGTATGCCCCGGGAAGCTGCACCTCTGTACGACGGTACGACTTGACCGGGCTGCATGCACCTGCAAGCAGGCAGCAGGAACAGAGAAACGTGACCGCCATGGCACGCACGGCGCGGCGATCGACGGAAAACGGTTGACGGCTCATCCTTCGCCCCCTTCTGACTTCAAATGTTCCTCAAGCAGCTCCCCGGCTTCGACAATCGGCGCCGCAGGCCCTGAGAAGCGCTCCTGCAGGCCCTGAAAAACAACGAACAGGACCGGAACCACAAGAATGCCCAGCGCCATGCCGAGCAGCATGCCGCCGATGGCTGCCGACCCGATCGAGTGGTTGCCCATTGCGGCCGGACCGGTAACGAAAAGCAACGGCAGCAGGCCGGCAACGAACGCCAGCGAGGTCATGAGAATAGGCCGGAGCCTGGCTTTTGCCCCGTCCATTGCCGCCTCTTCGAGCGACATGCCGGCCATGCGGCGCTGCAGGGCGAACTCCACAATCAGGATGGCGTTTTTCGCCAGGAGGCCGATGAGCATGATCACCGCCACCTGGACATAAATATTGTTCTCGATACCTGCCAGCTTGATGCCGAAAAAGACGCCGAGCAGACCCGTCGGAATCGACAGCATCACCGCCAGCGGCAAGAGGTAGCTTTCATACAGTGCCGAAAGGAGGAAATAGACGAAAACGACCGAAAGAAGGAAAATAAAGAGCAGGCCGCCTGAAGATTCCAGCTCTTCACGGCTCTGGCCTTTCCAGTCATAGGTATAGCCTGTCGGCAGGGTCGACGAGGAAACCGCCTCGACCGCCTTGATCGCCTGTCCGGTACTGTATCCGGGCTTTGCGACGGCGTTGACCGAAACCGAATTGAACAGGTCGAAATGGTCGACAGCGTCAGGACCGTAAACCTTTTTCAGCGTCACGATCGAACCGACCGGCACCATCTGGCCGTTTGAACTCTTGACAAAGATGCTGTTCAGGGAACCGGGATCCTGCCGATTGGCGCTTTCCGCCTGCATGATCACCCGGTAATACTTGCCGAACCGGTTGAAGTCCGAGGTCTGCATGCTGCCGTAAAAGGCCTGCAGCACGGTCATGAGGTCCTTGACGTTCACCCCGAGCTCCCCTGCCCTCGCATTGTCGACCTCAAGTTCGTACTGCGGATAGGTGGTCTTGAACGTCGTGAAGGCGACGGCGATTTCCGGGCGTTTCGTCAATTCGCCGATGAACTCCTGAGCAATCTTGCCGAATTTGGTCAGGTCCCCACCGGTACGGTCTTCGAGCACGAACTCCAGACCGCTGACCGTGCCGAATCCGGGAACCGTCGGCTGGGCGAGCGCCACGAACGAAGCCTCTCTGATCGTGCTGAGCCGCGCATTGACCGACATGAGCACCTGCTTGATATTGCGCTCCCTGCCCCGCTCCTGCAGGTCCTTGAGCTGCATGAACATCAGGCCCGAAGATGGTGATGCACTCCTGCTCAGCACGTTGAACCCCGCCACGGCGATCACCTTTTTGATCTGGGGCATCGAACTCATCATGACCTGCGCCTTGTCGAGCGCAGCCTGCGTCCGGGAAAGCGATGCGCCGGGCGGAAGCGACACCGACACGATCACGAACCCGTTGTCTTCGTCCGGAATGAACCCGGTCGGTGTGACCCTGAAGAGGAGGAAGGAGAGCAGCGCAACCACGGCAAGGCCACCAAAGGCCAGTTTCCGACGGCCGAGCAGGTAGACCAGGCTGTCGGCATAGCGATGCTTCAGGTTTTCGAACCCGGCGTTGAAGCCGACGAAGAAACGATGCCCGATGCCGGTGAACGGTGATTTGCCCTCCTTGTGCCGCTCGTGCAGGTCGGTCAGGAAAAGGGCGCAAAGCGCCGGGCTGAGGGTCAGGGCGTTGACTGCGGAAATCAGGATGGCGATGGCGAGCGTAAAGGCGAACTGCCGGTAGAACACGCCCGTCGACCCCTGAAGAAACCCGACAGGAAGAAACACCGAGGCCATGACCAGGGTAATGGTCACAATCGCCGTGGTGATCTCCCGCATGGCGGCAACTGTGGCGATTTTCGCCGGCCAGTGCTTCTCCTCCATCTTGGCATGCACCGCCTCGACCACCACAATGGCATCGTCGACGACGATACCGATAGCGAGCACAAGTCCGAACAGCGTCAGGACGTTGATGGAAAACCCGAACAGGTTCATGAAAAAGAAGGTGCCGATGATGGCGACAGGTACGGCGATGGCGGGAATGAGCGTCGAGCGGAAATCCTGAAGAAACAGGAAGACGACGATGAAGACCAGAATGAACGCCTCGACGAGGGTATGCTGCACCTGTTCGATCGATTCATCGACCACCTTCTTGGAACTGAACGGAATGGAGTACTCGACGCCGGGAGGAAACGAATGCGAAGCTTTTTCAAGCACCTTGCGCAACTCGGTTTCGACCTTGTTGGCGTTCGAGCCCGGCGACTGGTAGACGGCGAGCACGACACCGGGCTTCCCGTCAACCTTGGTGTTGACCGTGTAGCTGTAGGCACCGAACTCGACCCGCGCGATATCCTTCAGACGCAGCATCGAACCGTCCGGATTGGAACGGATGATGATGTTTTCATAGTCCTCGGGAAGCACGTACTTGCCCCGGAACTTCATGACATACTGCATCGGCTCGTTACTCTTCTCGCCGAAGGAACCGGGAGCGGCTTCGAGGTTCTGGCTCTGGATGGCCGCGGAAACCTCCTGCGGCGTCAGGCCGTAGGCCATCATCTGCTGGGGCCGGAGCCAGACCCTCATGGCGTAGTCCATGTTGCCGTAAACCGACACCTGGCCGACGCCCGGCACGCGGGACAGGTCGTCGACGATGTTGATCTTCGCATAGTTCTGCAGGAACGCCGTGTCAAACGCCTTCTCGTTGCTGAGCAGGTTGATGACCATGATCTGGCTGTTCTGGCGCTTGACCGTCGACACGCCGATCTGGTTGACCTCAGCAGGCAGACGGCTGGTGGCCTGGGCCACCCGGTTCTGCACATTGACCGAAGCCTGGTCGGGGTTGGTGCCCTGCTTGAAGAAAACCGTGATGTTCAGGCTGCCGTCGTTGGCTGCCGTCGAGGTCATGTACGTCATGTTCTCCACCCCGTTGATGGCCTCCTCCAGGGGCGGCGCGACGGTACGGCCGACGGTTTCGGCATTGGCCCCCGGATAGCTGGCGGTCACCGACACGCTTGGCGGCGCGATATCGGGAAAACGGGTGATGGAGAGCTGGTACATGCTGATCAGGCCGAGCAGCACCAGGATGATCGAGATGACCGTCGAAAAGACCGGCCTGGATATAAATCGTTCGAACATGGAACCGTCTGGTTATCTGGCGTTGACCGGAGCTGGCGATTTCGGCGCTGCCACACCGGGGCTTCCCTGAAGCACCGGCCTGACGGTTGCGCCATCCTTGAGTTTGTCGATACCGGCGAGCACGATGGCGTCACCGGGCCTGACGCCGCCGGTGACGATGAAATTCTGGCCAAGCTTGCCCGAAACCGTGATCACCTGTTTCTTCACCTTGTTGCCGGGCTGAAGCACGAACACGAACAGCTTGTCCTGCAGATCCACGGTCGCCGTCACCGGCACGAGCATAACCCCGGAATAATCGGCGAAGAGACTGACCGTCCCCGAATTGCCGCTCCGGAGAAGACCCTCGCCGTTGGGAAATACCGCCCTGAGGCCGATTGAACCCGTCGCCTGGTCGAAATCACCACTGACCGATTCGAGCTTGCCGGAATGCGCATAGATCGAACCGTCGGAAAGTGTCAGCCTGACCGGAGGCACCGCGGCGATTTTTTCATTGAACGTCCTGCCCGGATAGACCGATTTGAAACGGGCGAATTCCGTTTCACTGATGCTGAATTCGGCATAAATCCTGCCGACATCGGAAATGGTGGTCAGCACCTGCGCCTGGTTTCTGGTCAGCAGGTTGCCCTGGCGAAACGGGATGCGGCCGACAAAGCCGGAAACCGGGGCCCTGACGATGGTGTACCCAAGGTTGATCCGTGCTGCGCGGGCCTGCGCTGCCGCCTGTTCGGCCTGCGCCCTTGCCGCCTTCTCCTGCGCCCTGGCGGTCGTGAGCTGAATCGGGGCCACGACCTTGTTGTCCACGAGCGGCACCAGCTTGTCGGCATTGACCCGCGCGACCGAAGCCTGCGCTTCAGCGGCATGCTGGGCCGCAACGGCAGTCTGGTACTGCTCGCGCCAGCCGGAATCGTCGATCCTGAATAGCGGCTGGTCTTTCCTGACATGGTCCCCTTCACGGACAAGGATGGCCTGCAGCACCCCGTCGACCTGCGGGCGTATGTCCGCATCGGCTTCGCCCTGCAACCGGACGGCATAGTCGGACGGAATCTTCGCCTGCCCCGTCACAACCCGCATGACCGGCAGGGCGGGAATCATATTTTGCTGACCGTCCGGCTTCTTTCCGCAACCGGAAAGGAACGTGGCCGACGCGACAGCCGCCGTCAGGAACATACGTGAAACAAACGATTGCAATGCTGGCATGGGTATCCTGGTCATACGGGTAAATTGCTTGGGCGATGCGGGAAAACTGCATACAGGGCGAACTCACGGGCTATCCCGGCAAAGACCGGTGCAGAGGGAGCCGGACGCTCCTGCGGTTCGATGAAAACGATAAGGAAAAACAGAGACATAATCACATCATGGCGCATATTTCACCCATTCATGGTACAAACTGATCCATCAACGGTTCCGGCGCTCAAGATCGAGCAACAGGTGCTTCAGTGCCGTGCCGCCCCGGTAACCACCTATTCCGCCGTCGCTTGCAAGCACCCGATGGCATGGAATGACCACCGGAAAGGGGTTTGCCGCACACGCGTTGCCGACGGCCCTGGCACCGCCCGGCGAACCGGCAGCCCCGGCAAGCCGGGCATACGATATGGTTGCACCGTACGGAACCGCAAGGAGCGCCGCACGAACACGGCCGGCGAACGGGGTGGATGGCGGGGCAAGCGGCAAATCGAAATGCCGACGGCTGCCGGACAGCCAGGCTCCGAGCTGATCGAAGGCTGCATCAAGGAGCGAGGAAGCTCCCTCTGCGACATCCGGCCCCGGCCGTTGCCGGCCAAAGCAGATGCCGATCAGCACCTCTCCATCGCAGGAGATGCCGATCTCTCCGATAGCCGTCTGCCTGAAGCTGATCACTGCACCCATCATCACGGTTTCGTTGCGCCGGACGGGCCGGCACCGTTGCGCCACCATCACGCACTCTTGACAACTTACGAAAAACACATCCTTTCCGGGCATCACCCGAAACTATTTTCCATTTCGCAAAGAAGAGGCTAATTTTTGAACATGCGCAAAAAACTGAAAAATCCTGTCGTCGGCAAAAGCTACGACACAATCGATGCCGCCGGCCTTGATCCTGATGCGCTGCTGTACGAAGAGTGCTCCTTTTCCCATTGCAACTTCAGCCAGGCGGATTTCTCCGGCATTACTTTCCGGGAATGCACCTTTTCGACCTGCGACCTCGGGCTCGCAAGGCTGAGGGAGACCGGGCTCCAGGAGGTACGCTTCCTCAGGAGCAAGCTCCTGGGGGTCAGATTCGCGGAATGCCGGAAACTGATGCTGGAAATCGCCTTTGAAGCTTGCCTGCTCCGGATGGCGGACTTCACCGACATGAACCTCAGGGACACCTCCTTTTCAGACTGTGACCTTCAGGAGGCTGATTTCACCAATGCCGACCTGGCAGGCGTAGCATTCGAACGCTGCGACCTGCAGAGCACGATCTTCTTCAGGACAAACCTCGAAGGGGCCGATTTCCGCTCGGCACGGAACTACGCGTTCCCGCCTCATGAAAACCGGCTGAAAAACGCAAAATTCTCCCTGCCGGAAATCACCGGCCTGCTTGCGGGATTCGGCGTCGAAATCGACTGACCGCCTGCGCATACCGGCCAATCCCGACAGCTCTCAAAACGAGAGTACCACCCCACCCATCGCTCTCCGGTTGCAAGGCCCGGCACATGGAATGCCGCCGGAAACACAAGCTATTTCTTTTTATAAATAGCACTTAGCAGCGATGCGCATATTCCGGCACTGCATTTGCAGCAGTTCAGCACGGACAGGATGCCCGGTGCGCTTGCCGACAGCCAGGCGCACGTGCCAAGAACAGTTGAACAATTTCTACGGAGGAACTCCGGAATGAACGTCTCGAACCTGCTGACACTCGGCCTCAGCCATACCCGAAATGCCGTGGCCCAGGCCGTATACCTCAATCACGGATACGACATGACCCGACCGGTCACCTTCCATGCGCTGGTCAATGAACGCTGCAACTGCAAGTGCCGCCATTGCGACTACTGGCGCCAGGCATCGTATGTGCCCGAAATGAGCATCGGGCAGTGGCGTACGGCGCTCATGAGCATCAAGGAATTCGCCGGTCCCTTCTCGATCAGTTTCAGCGGCGGCGAGCCGTTCATGAAGAAAGGCTTCATCGACCTGCTCCGGTTCTGCCACGACAATGGCATTCATGCCGGCGTCACCACCAACGGCGCCCTGCTGAACGAGCGGAACGTACCGGAAATCGTCGCGGCAAGGCCGTTCAACCTCAGCATCTCGGTCGACTCGCACATCGCCGAAGTCCACGACCATGTCCGTGGCATGAACGGCCTCATGGGGCGGGTGCAGCGGGGCCTTGCCCTGCTCAGGCAGGAACAGGAACGCCAGGGAATCTCCTTTCCGATCATCATCAAGCCGACAGTCATGTCGCTGAATTTCCGCACCCTGCCGGAACTCGTCGACTGGGCGCTCACGTCGGGGGCAACGGCCGTCAATTTCCAGCCACTGGGCCGCTGGACGCCTGAAACCGATAAGGAGCTCTGGATCGAAACAGCAGACCTGCCGGAGCTTGACCAGGTCATGGAACGGCTGATCGCCATGAAAAAAGCGGGTGCGCCGATCATGAACAGCGAAGAGGTGCTCAGCCTGATGAGTGCGAGCTTCCGCGAAGAAAAGGCCTCAGCCAAACATCTGCCGTGCCGTATCGGCATGCAGGAGATGTACATCCGGCCCGATGGCGAGGTCAGGCTGTGTTTCCATTTCCCCTCGATCGGCAACCTCGCGACGCAATCGGCCAGAGAGATCTGGACCGGCCAGAAAGCGGCATCCGTCAGGGCAGCCACCGTGAAATGCGACAAGCTGTGCCTCCTGACCTGCCTTTCCCACAAATCGCTGGCAAACCGTATCAGCCAGGCGGTGACCCTCCTGACCCGCCAGGCCAGCGGCAACACTTCGACGCTCTCCGCCAGCCATGCATGAGCACGCCTCCATACGCGAAGAAGCGGCGGCCCTGATGGAAATCGATTGCGTCATCATCGGGGTGAACTGCGGCAAAACGCTTGGCAGGTGCATCGAATCGGTCCTGCATTCCCGTTACCGCCAGCAGGTGCACCTCCACTACGTCGATGGCGGTTCATCCGACGAGAGCATTGCCGTCGCCGGCAGGTACCCGGAGGTGCGCGTGGTCGCCCTCACGCCGGAATACCCGACACCGGGTTCAGGAAGAAACGCCGGATGGCGGTCCGGCTCCGCACCTGTCGTCCAGTTCCTCGATTCAGATACCGTCATGGACCCGGACTGGCTGCAACGCGGCGCCGAAACCCTGCAGGCGGACGCCGACCTTGGGGCCGTTTTCGGCTGCAGGAACGAACTGCATCCCGAGCGCTCTGTCTACAACTGGATCGGAGACCTTGAATGGAACCCGAAAGCCGGAAATGCCGACTGTTTCGGCGGCGACGTGATGATCCGCCGTGTGGCGCTCGAAGCGACCGGAGGCTATGACGCCGTACTGGTCGGCGGCGAAGATCCGGAACTGAGCCGACGCATCATCAGGGCCGGATGGAATATCGCGCACCTCGATGTACCGATGACCCGGCACGACCTGGCCATGACGAGCGTCAGGCAATACCTCCGCAGGGCCTTCCGTTCAGGATATGGCTTTGCTGCGGTGCGTCGGCGCGAAGCAAGCGTCGGCAGCCGCTTCTGGGGTTACGACCTGGCGAAGATCGTGGCAAAAGGGGGGGGCTCGCTTGCCTGCATCATGCTCGCCGCGCTGCTGCCGCTTCTGGGCACGAGCCCCGGCATCCTGTTCTGTTCCGGCCTGCTCACTGCAGCAGGAACCGGCCTGCTGCTCTCCCCGCGCATCCTGCGGACCGGGAAGTTCATGCAGGCCTTCAATCTTGACAGAAGACAGGCGGCCCGTTATGCATGGCATTGCTCGCTGGTCGTCATACCGCAGTTTTTCGGGGTCGTCCGGTTCCATGCGGGTCGGCTCTTCTGCCAGCCACTCCGCAACCGGCGCAATGCGCTCGTCACCAATCTTTCGAATACCGCACACCATGAGCACTGACGCCGTCGCCTATCTCTGCAGCGAATACCCTGCCGTATCGCACACTTTCATTTTCCGTGAAATCGAATCGCTGCGGAAGGCAGGAATGGCCGTACATACGGCGACCATCAGGACGCCGTCGAAGATCGAAGTGATGACTCCCGCAGAACAGGAGGAGGCAAGACGGACCCTGAAGGTACTCGCGACGCCGCTTCCGGCAATCCTGAAGGCGCACCTCCATTGCATCCGAAACAACCCTGCAGGGTATCTCCGCATGGCCGGAGCGAGCCTGCGGCTGCTGGTGACCGGTCCGAAAAATCCGGTCAAGGCTGGAGCCTATTTCATCGAGGCCGGCATCCTGCTCGAATGGCTTCACCGGCTCGGTATCCGCCATGTCCATGAACATTTCGCCAACCCGACCGCGATCGTCGCCATGCTCCTGAAGCGCTACGGCGGCATCAGCTACAGCACCTCCGTGCACGGGCCGGATATCTTTTACAGCGTCGATTCGGCGCTGCTGGCCGAAAAAGTCCGGAACGCAAGCTTCGTGCGCTGCATCAGCCATTATTGCCGGAGCCAGATCATGCGCATCAGCCAGGCAAGCGAATGGGACAAGCTGCACATCGTCCGTTGCGGCGTCGACCCCGAGGTGTTCTCCGCACGCCCGGATCCCGGCAACGAGGTTCCGGAGCTGCTCTGCGTCGGCAGGCTCGTCCCGGCAAAAGGCCAGCACATCCTCCTGCAGGCCTGCCTCACACTTGCCCGGCTGGGCGCGTCGTTCCGGCTCACCTTCGTCGGCGACGGCCCGGACCGGCAATCGCTCGAAGCCTTCGTTTCCAGCAATGAGCTGCTGCGGAACCGGGTCCGGTTCACCGGCGCCCTTGGCCAGGACCGGGTCCGCGCCCTGTACGACAGTGCGGACCTCTTCGTCCTCCCCAGCTTTGCCGAGGGGGTCCCGGTCGTGCTGATGGAAGCCATGGCCAAAGAGATCCCGGTCATCTCGACCCGCATCACCGGCATCCCTGAACTGATCGAAGACGGCCGCGACGGCCTGCTGGCAACCCCCGGTGACCGGGAAGAGCTCGCCATTGCGATCCGCCGACTCCTTGACGACAGAGAGCTGCGGCAAACGCTGGGCAGGGCCGGCCGGTGCAAGGTCGTCGACCGCTACAACCAGCACCGCAACAACGCTGCCATGGTTGCCCTTTTCAACAACGCTGTTACCGCTGCATAGCCATGATTACCGGATTCATCCTGAAAAGTCTTCTCGTCCTGCTTTCCCTGCCGGTTCTCTACCTGCTGGCAAGCACCATTGCCTCCTACCTGTTCAGGAAGCAGGAACCTGAACGGAACCGGTTCCTGAACATCGGGGTGCTGATTCCCGCCCATAACGAGGAGGAGGGCATCGAACGGACCATCGGCAGCATCATGGCGTGCGACTACCCCGCCAACCGTTTTGAAATCTGGGTGATCGCCGACAACTGTGACGACCTGACCGCTGAACGGGCACGCCGTGCAGGTGCGCGGGTCTTCGAACGCTTCGACCGGAAGAAACGCGGCAAGGGCTTCGCTCTGGACTGGTTCCTGCAGAACCACCGTGCCGATTACCGCACGACCGACACCATCGCCATCGTTGACGCCGATGTCGTCGCCGACCGCAATTTCCTCAGGGAAATCAGCGCTTCGCTCAGCAATCCCGGAGTCCATGTCGTCCAGGCCTACAACGGGGTCAGCAACCCGGAGGCAGGATGGCGCCCCGCCCTCATCGATGCGGCGTTCAATGTCTTCAACCACCTGCGCATGGCCGGATCGTTCCGGCTTTCCGGAACCTCGGTGCTGAAGGGCAACGGCATGGCGTTCCGCACCGACGTGCTCGAACGGTTCGGATGGCCCTGCCACTCGATCGTCGAAGACATGGAGTTCACCTTCACACTCCTCAGTGAAAACATTCCCGTCCATTACAATCCTGACGCGATCATCAGAAGCGAAATGGTGACCTCGGGCAAAAACGCCTCAAGCCAGCGTTCACGCTGGGAGGGAGGACGATTCATGCTGATCAGGAGCATGTCGCTCCCCCTGCTGCAACTCTTTATCCAGAGCGGCAAGCCACGTTACTTCTTCGCATTCGCGGAACTCGCCACCCCCCCGCTGTCGCTGCTCGCCATGCTGATCGCGCTTGGGACCGCGGCAAGCCTGCCGCTCGGCATGCCATGGATCGGCCTTGCCGCATGCCACTGGGCCATACTGGTGTTCTACCTCGTGTCGGGGCAAATCCAGCGGCAAGCACCGGCAACGACCTGGATGTACCTGGCCGCCGCACCGCTCTACATGCTCTGGAAGCTCCCGATCTACGCGGGAATGCTGCTCAACAGGCGCAACGCCGCCTGGGTTCGCACAGCTCGCGAAACCCGCAACTGAAACACAACCCCTATGCGTGTCACCGTACTGTACGCAGGCCTTTCGGCCCCACACGCCGGATGGGCGGCCATCGACGAACTGGCTGAACTGTTTGCGGCCTTTTTCAGGGCCGAACGCCTGTCACCGCGGGAACTCGAAACGAACTGGAGCAATCGCATCCTGCATGCCGGACGGCGTTTCGCACCGGTCAGTTCGCGTGGCGGCGACCTGCTGCTCGTCGTCGCAAGGAACCCCGGCGACCTGGCCATGGTGGACGCCATCAGGGATTGCCGCAGGAACTTCGGACGTATCTGCGGGTTCGTCACCGACTCGTATTTCACGCAGGGCTACCCGGACGCGACCGCCATGTTCGATGCCATCACGGTCACCGCGCATGAGGATGTCGCCTGGCCGGAAAAGCACTATGGCATAAACGTGCACCAGCTCTACCAGGGTGCCGACTGCCTTGCCTGGGCACCCCGCCAGCGGCATGCCCGGGAGATCGACCTGATCGGCTTCGGCCGCATGCCGGCAAGTTACCACGCCTGCTTCGTAAACGCATTCCACAGGCCGGACAGCCGACACCTTTACCTGCACTCCCCCCTGGGAAACCTGACCGGTGACAAGGTCCATGCCGAACGGGCCATGCTGTTCAAACTGCTCCACCGTTCACGAATTTCACTGGCGTTCCACCTGTTCGTCGAACCGCAAGGCGAGCGCCCCCGCTCCATGATGGTCACCAGCCGATGGCTGGAATCCCTTCTGGCCGGCTGCGTCGTCGCCGGTCGCAGGCCGGTTTCGAAAATGGCCGACGACATGCTCTGCTGGCCTGGCGCCACGGTCGAACTCTCCACAGACCCGCTGGCTGCCCTTGACGAAATCAATGCCCTGCTTTCGGACAACGACAGGCTCGAACACCAGCGCAACAGGAACATGGCGGAGATGATCGCGCGGCACGACTGGCGATACCGGATCGCGGACTTCTGCCGCATGATGCAACTGGACTTGCCGGCAGCCCTTGCGGAAGAGCTGGAACGCCTTGAATCGCTCCACACGACCGTCATGGCAAGCTGCTGACCGGAAAGAAAACAAAAAACGTCTGCCCGCTTATGCGCATCACCATCCTCACCCCACCTGACTGCCTGACCGGAGGCATCCGCGTGATCGCCATCTATGCCCGGAAACTCGTCGAACTCGGCCACGATGTGCTCGTCGTCAGTTGTGCGCCTGACCGCGCGGGCTTTCGGGACATCCTCAAAAACATCTTCCGGGGCGAACCGCTTCCGGCGAGAAGGAACGGAACCGACAGGCCCGGCCACCTGGCCATTTCAGGGGTCCCCATGCACGTCCTTGAACGCCCGCGCCCGATCGTGGCCGGCGACGTCCCCGATGCGGACATCATCATCGCCACCTGGTGGGAAACGGCGGCATGGATGCACGCCATGCCGCAATCGAAAGGGCGCAGGGTGCACCTTATCCAGGGATATGAGATATGGGGCGACCCCCAGGCAGCGGAAAAGGTGCATGCGGTGTTGCGGTTGCCAAACCTGAAGATCGCCATCTCGTCGAACCTGAAAGAGACCATTGAAACCCGGGCCGGTGTGCAGGGCATCTCGGTGATTCCCAACGCGGTCGACCTCGAACAGTTCGACTCGCCCGGGCGGGAACGGCAGCAGACGCCTGCCGTCGGCTTCGTCTACGCTGCCGCCGCGTTCAAGGGTGTCGATATCTGCATCCAGGCCTGCCGGATCGCCCGCCGGGAAATCCCTTCACTCAGGGTCCTGTCGTTCGGCGCGGACGAGATAGCGCCGGAGCTTCCGCTGCCGGAGGGCGCCATCTATGCCCACCGGCCGCCGCAGGAGTCGCTCCGCAACATCTATGGCAGCTGCGATGCGTGGCTGTTCGGATCGAGGCTTGACAGTTTCGGCCTGCCGATGCTCGAAGCGATGGCGTGCCGGACGCCGGTCATCGCCGTGCCGGTCGGAGCGGCTGAAGAGCTGCTTGGCGACGGCAATTGCGGAACCATCGTCCCGCCGGAATCCCCCGAAGCAATGGCCGCCGCCATCGTCGAAACCTGCCGACTCTCCGGAGATGCATGGAAGGCACGGTCGACGAACGCCTACGAGCGGGCGCACAGCTACTCCTGGGACGACGCGACGCGACGCCTGCTTGAACTCGTCGGCACTGGACGTTGAAAGTTGGAGGGCGGAGGCTTACAGAAACCGTGAAGCGCGGGTGCCGGAGCCGCCAGGAAGGAAACGGGTGCCTTCCGGCGCTGGAGGAAGCTCAGCCGGCGCTGCGCCGCCTGACGGCAGAAGAGCACGATCCGGCAACGGATGCTCCGGGAGAATGCACATGCCGATCAGCCCGCCACTGAAAAGCATGTAGATGGGATTGATCATGGCATTAAGCAGGTTGTCGATCATGGTGAACCCGATGAAGACCGCCATGGCGGCAGGGACGCCCAGCGGCGGACCCATCCATGATTCCGGCCTGTAACGGCGGAGGAAAAGGATCACCGGGAGTTCGACCATCACGATCAGGGCAGTCAGCCCGTATACGCCATTGACGCCGTAGGCGATAATCCACAGGCCGTCGGTCACCGTCAGGTCCTTGCCATCGTCATCGAACACCCGTGAACGACCATACCCTCCCCAACCAAAAAAAGTCCCCTGTTTGGCCTTGTCGATCAGTACGGTTTCGTTATCGAAACGGAACTGGACCGACTGCGCCCTGGTGGGGCTGAATTTCTCGGCAACCCAGTTCGAAAAGTTCGTACCGTCCCATGAGCCGCCGGTCCGGGCATAAACGTACAGAAGCGGCAGGAACAGCAGGATCACCACCAGGAAGCTGTTTTTCATCTTTGCCGAAAGGAAGAGCAGCGCAAGGGCGATGAAATAATAACAGATCGCCGCAACGGACTGCATCATGACCATGGTCGCCACAAGGGCCAGCAGCAAATAGAGGGATGGCAGTTTCAGGATCTTCTTCGGCAGCGAACCGGTCGCATACAGCCAGGTGCCAAGAAGCGAGGCGAGCATCATCCACATCGAGGTCATCAGGCCATGGTCCATGTACACCATGGGCCGATAACCGCCGTTATCGCGGAGGGTCTGCAGGAAATCATGCTGGTGAAAACCGTAGGTGAGCCGGTGCAGCTGCGGGCTGATCCGCATCTCGATCAGGCAGAACGGGATGTAGATCAGCCCGCCCACAAAAATGGTCAGGGCAAGGCTCTTGAGGACGTCGGCATCGGTAAAACAGACCCTGCCGATAAAATAGGGCAACCCCCAGCGGATGGTCTGGTACATCGTCTGGGAAAGGCCGTCATAGACGCCGAGGTCGTTGAACACCGACGAAAAAAAAGGAGCGATGCACCACAGAAGCATCGGAATATCCGCCGGATGGAACCTGAAACTCTGCAGGCGTTCCCGGTCGAACAGCCACGCCCCAGCCAGAATGCCAAGTCCGGTAACCGTCGTCTTGGTATTGCGAAGCAGAAAGATATCGTAGTTGGCCACCGGAAGGAACATCCATCCGGCGACATAGGCGATGACCGGCACCATGCGTTTTTCGAACTTCCGGTACATCAGGACAACCAGCGGGAACCAGATCAGGAACGCGATCGGGACAAGGATGTTGGCTTCCGGATTTCCCATGCTTCTCCTCAGTCGGATATCGTCGATTCAGGCCTGCCTGCGGACTCTTGCCGGGATGCCGACCGCCGTCGCGCCCGGCGGAACATCTTCAAGCACCACGGCATTTGCGCCGATCCGCGCATGCTCGCCGATGTGCACCCCGCCGATGATCTTCGCACCGGCACCGATATCGACATGGCCGGCAATGACCGGCAACCCGTCGACGGGACCGGCACCGATGGTCACCTGCTGAAAAATAAGGCAATTCGGACCGATCTGCGCATCCGGATGAATGACGATGCCGTTCGGATGGGGAATCATGAGGCCCCCGCCGATCTGGGCGTCAAGGGGAATATCGGCCCCGGTAACCGCACTCCAGAAACGATACGGTAAAACCTGAAAGAGCGAAGCTATCCTCGGCAGGAGTCCCTTGTGCCGCCGGAAACGCTGGTATCTGCGAATGGTGGCGAGAAGCCGCTTGCCGGGCTCGTAACGCCCGCGCACAAGATGCTCCCTCGACCAGTCGGCTTCTGAAGCTGAAATCATCACCATGGTTCGTCGCTATGGTTCTTGGCCTGCCGCTCAGGAACCCTGCACATCGTCGACAATCCTGTCGATCTTGCGGAGCCTGACCGCCAGTTTGTGCAGGAACCCGGCAATTCCGGCAGGAAGCTTGTCGACAAAGGCCTTTGGGGGCCGCCGGGTAAGGTCATCCAGAGAAATCCTCGTTCTGGCGCCAGCCTGGTTCAGGATCGGTGCAATGCCGGGAACCCCGAGCTGGACAAGCAGTTCGGCCGAACGCCGCAAATCCGGATAGTGCGAACTGTCCTGCAGGCTGATCAAGAGAACGATATCGGCATAGATGGCGAGCTGCTCGGTGAGGTGGCTTTCCAGGAGGGGCGAAGCGTCGATGCAGACGAAATCGTAGGACCGGCCAGCCTCTTCGAGCAATGCCCGGAGGCGCTGGCGCGGCATGCCGGTGGCCGGGGCGACCCCTGGAGGCAGGCTGTCGAGGTTACCTTCCGCGCTGCGCTCGACGTACGCTTTCCAGTCGCCGCCCGAGACCAGGTAACCGCCGAGGCCGGAAGCTCCGGCCGGGTTCGCACCGGACGCCATTGCAGGCACGCCGATGTTACCGTCGATCACCAGCACCCTCTCGACGATCTTCGATAGCGCCAGAGCGCAGCTTCCCGCAATCGAGGTCACACCGGCGCCGTGTTCCAGCCCGGTAAACAGCAGAATCCGCGAACCTGATTGCGCCTGTTCACGGCAAAGCCTGATGGCAAGGCTGCCGATCGCCTCGGAACTGAAGGCAACCGGTGCAAGGTCACATTGCGGACCCCCGGCACGCGCCTTCCTGCGCACATCCCCGATGACCTGGGTCGGTGGGTAGCCGAGGGCGCTGGCGACATCTCGGGCGGTACGAATACGGTCATCGAGGAACTCGACGAGCAAAAAGAATGCGGCCACCGATCCGAAACTTGCCCCGACAAAGCCAAGAGCAAGGGTTTTGAAATTCGACTTCATCGGCACCTTCGGCGTCCTGGCCACGGATTCGATCGACAGGCGCAGGGGAGCCTTTCGTTCAACCTCGATTTCGGTGATCCTGGTGTCGATATTATCGAGCAGGTCATGCTTGTGCTTCAGGTAGGTCGTCAGGGATTCGCCCCGGCGGATGCCGAGCGATATCCGCTTCGACTCCTTCATGTTCGCGTCGACCTCCTTGCGGAAGTCAGCCTCAACCTTCTTGGCCTTTTCCATCCCGTTGCGGGCAAGGATGATCTCCTTGCGCATTTCAATGTCATGCTTGCCATTGACCACGCCCCGGGCCGTTTTGCGTACTTCGTCCCTGAGCTTCTGGTCGTAGTTCTTCATGGCCGCCATGCGCTGCTCGACATAAATGCGATCAGGGTTGCTGGAGGTGAGCCCATCCGTGGTGCTCCGCAGCTCCTGGAGCTGCTGGTAGGTCCAGGAATCGGTGAAATGCAGGGACGGGTCCGCCATGACCATCTCGTCGACCAGCGGCTTCAGCGAAACGGACCTGAGGTCCGCCGCAGTCCTGACCGCCTCGCGGTAACGGGCTTCCGAAGTGATCCTGTCGCTCAGGAGCTTGTCATAGATCCTGGACATCTCTTCGTTGTTCTGCCCTGCACGGTTGAAGCCCTCGGCGTAGGTCGAGGTTGAAATATCCCTGGCGAGGCTGTCCAGGCTACGCTCATACATGGCGATATCCTGGTTGAGAGCCGCTTTCTGGTCATACAGGTACTTCAGGCGGTCATTATCGACCATGGTGCTGTTGTTGCGGTCCTCCTCGATGTAGACGCGCATCAGGGTATTGAGCAACGGGGCAAGGCCGAGAGACTTCTCGCCGGATATCGAAATGTCGAGCAGATGGGTTCCCTTGACGGGCGAAACAGTGAGGCGGAGCGCAAGCAGTTCGGCGCATTTCTCGGAAGAGAGCCCGGCAGGAAACAGCGCCTTGCGATCCGCCTTGCCAAGCCGGTCAACGGTTTTGGCAAGCACATCGACCGTCGTCATCGAATGGGCAAGGGTATTGGCGTAATCCTGGTAGTAGTTGACGATCGAAGACTCGTCCGTTCTGGTGATCAGGGTCGGAATAACCGGATCGAGCTTGAGGAAGGCGTGAACCTCATAATTCTGTTTCTTGAGGATGAACAGCAGAGGAAGCAGGCAGGCGAACAGCAGGCTCCCGAGCAGGATGACATACAGGCCATATCGCTTCAGAAAACCGGCTATGTCGATCGACTTTTTCGGCTTGCCGAGCGGCAGCGCATTGATAATGGCGTTCTCCTTGATCATGTAGCTCGTCAGGTCTTTTGTCTGCTTCGTCCCGTTTTCATCCGTTCAGGAACCCGCCTCACAGGCCGGCCAACGGCTGTCATACGAGCAACAAATATCATACCATAAAAAGCAAAACAACTAACACATTATTTTAAAATGTTTTAAAAACATCAAGCGACAACGCATCCATCTCTCGGCGCCAGCAATGCGAGGTCGGACTGTCAGCTTGAGAGAAGGCGCTTCCTCTCAAGCTGACAGAACGTGCGCCGGAAGCGTGCCGACTGCACCCCTGAAGTCCGCTTCGGTGCAAGCCGATCAGGCCGGGACGGCCTGCACGGCATCCGCATCGTATCCTGCACAGGCATCACCGACCCGGCAATCGGCGATCATACCCTCCCTGACGGAGTAAACTTCATCGCAATGCTCGATGGTACTCAACCGGTGCGCGACGATAATGATCGTCTTCAGCCCCTGCAAGGCCCGGATCGAATCGACTACCCCCTTCTCGGTCGCCAGGTCAAGCGCACTGGTCGCTTCGTCCAGGACCAGCACCGAAGGATCGTGGTACAGGGCCCTGGCAATGCCTATTCTCTGGCGCTGGCCGCCCGACAGCCTTGCCCCGTGTTCTCCGATCGGGGTATCAAGCCCCTCGGGCAGCCCGGCAACAAACCCGTCAAGGCATGCCGCCTTGAGCGCAGCGGCAATCGCTGCTTCGTCGATCCTGTCATCCGGAATGCCGAATGCGATGTTCCGGCGGATCGTGTCGTCAGTCAGGTAAATCGACTGGGGAACGTACCCGATCTGGCTCTGCCACCAGCGGACATCATCCCTGACCGGGCGGCCGTCAACGACCAGTGAACCGGCATCAGGATCGAGGAGACCAAGGAAAATATCCACCAGCGTGCTTTTGCCGGAACCGCTCGGCCCGACAATGCCGATCGAGGCGCCCCGGCTGATGGTCATGTTCAGGTTGCGAAGCGCCGGACGAGAAGCCCCCGGGTAGGTAAAGCCGATGTTGCGCAGTTCAATGGTATCATGGAACTTACCCTTGCCCGGCATCGTGTCGGGGCGAGACTCCACACCACCGGCAAACTCGCGGGTAAGCAGCAGCATGACCGGACTGCAATACTTCAGGATCTGGGAGGAGAACAGGATCCTGTTGACCGAAGGGATGAGCCTGAAGGTGGCCACCGAAAAAAGCCCCAGTTTGGGAAGCACGCTTTCCGGATCCCCCGACCCCGAAAGCATTGCCAGCACCAGCACGAACAGGCCACCGACAGTCATCAGCTCCAGCCAGAGGCGGGGCAGCTGGCCGACCGTGGTGTTCAGCCTGCCGACCCGGATGCTTTCATGGTTATGTGCCGCAAACTGGTCGAGGAAATACCGCTCCCTGCCGAAGAGACGCACTTCCTTGACACCATTGAGGCCCTGCTGGAGATGCTGCTGCCTCATAGCCTCGTGATACTGGCGTGACTCGCCCCAGCCGGCGACCTTGTTCCTGACGATACGGTTATAGAGCAGGCCGACCAGGCCGAAAACAGCCATCACCAGCAACGTGCCATATGGCTCAGTCCTGACGAGTATGGCGAACAGCGCCGCCATGATCAGGGTTTCCGTCAGCAGCTGCATGAACGGCGTCAGCACGCTGTTGGCAAACAGGTTGATTTCGGCGCTCACATTCCTGATGAGCTGCGCCGAGTTTCGCTGCAGCCGCTGCACATAGGGCTGATGCAGGTAGATCGAGAACAGATGCTGCGACAGCCGTTCTTCAATACCGAAAATGAACCGGTTCTGGAACCAGGCAAGCACCGACAGATAGACTGTCTTGACCAGATAGACGCCAAAAATGGCAAGAAGGCCGTAAATCACCAGGGTCCGCCCGGATGGATGGCCCAGCAAGGCCAGCAGCGGCTGCAACTGCGGGTACCTCGTCCCGATATCCTGACGGGAAAAAAGGGCTATTGTCGGAATGACCAGCCCGATGCCGATCGTTTCAAGAACAACACCGACAAGCATCATGCCGATCAGGACAACAAACGTCGCCCGCTCAGCCGGTGAAAGCAGCAACCCGATCGATTGCAGGAAATGGAACGGTCGTCTGGTCATCTTCATATCGTATTCACTTGGTCGTCGTCGTTGTCGATGTCGAATTGACAAAGCCGCTCTGGTTCCAGAGTTTCTGGCGAAGCTCCTGGTTGACGCCGAGGCTCTCACCCGCCGACAGGCCGAGATTGAGCACCTGCAGCGAAGGCAGAATCTTGTCGAGCGCATAGTTGAATTTCGCCATGCCGGAAGGGCTGACATAGACGATGTCGTTCGGCAACAGGTTGAAATTCCTGCTGAAATCCGCGTTGGCGACAAGCTTGTCAAGGTCGACGGGAATGACGTCACCCTTCTCCTGCTGCTGCCGGATGATGTAGACCTTCCGGGCTTCAGCCTTGGAGGTCATTCCGCCGGCAAGCATGACTGCCTTGAGCACGTTCATGCCGTCGCTCATCTTGACCGCGCCGGGAACCCTGACCTCGCCCATCACGTACACCAGCTCGTCGTTGTATTCGGGGATGTAAATGATATCGTTGTTCCTGATCTGGGCGTTCAGGCTCATATTGCCGTTCCGGAGCAGATCCTGAAGGTCGATCCAGATCACGCTCTCCTTGCCCCGGATGATCGAACACCGGGTCATCTTGTCACGGTCAGGAAGTCCCCCGGCAAGCGCGATGCCCTCAAGGAGCGTCCCGTTGCCCGTGAAATTGACGACGCCTGGCTTGGCGACGCGGCCAAGCACGAATGCCCGGTTATTATGGAACTCCTTGACGATAACGGTCACCTCCGGGTGAACATAGAGCTGTTCGAGCTTCCCCATGACCTTCTGCTCAACCACTCCAGGCGTATCGTTCATGACATTGATATAACCGGCCCGTGGCACAGAGATGAAACCGTCGGGTGAAACGGTCAGGGCCTCGAAAGAGAGTTCCGGACGTCGCCAGACCTTGAGGCTGATCACGTCACCGGGACCGAGTCGATACTGGAACGGCTCTTTCGGTTTCATCGCCTCAACCTGCTCCTTCGTGGCATTGCCGGGCATGGGTTTCGGCAGCTCGATACTGTAACCACGCCCTTCCGGTGGTTTCGGCGACCTGACCTCCTGTGGTTCAATACTGTGACATCCGCCAAGCATGGCCGCCAGCAGGAAGCTGCAGGCCGCCACACCGGGCCGATGCCGACGATGCACAGGGTCGATGCCGTTCCGGTGGTTGACGTTTCCTTCAGGTCTCATGGTTATCAGGTCATTTATGGTTCTTGCCCGTAGAGAAGGCTCAAATATCATGCCACCGCGAAGAGAAAACCTAAAACGTTTTAGAACAAAGAGTTATCTCAGCACAAACAAGACGGGAGCATCGTCATAAAGCAAGCACGCCGCTCTTCCACTGTCAGCTTGAGAGCCCTGGAGAGAGAAAGCGCGCAAGCCGGTTCAGGCTGATTTGGGCAGAATCCTGGCGGGAATGCCGACAGCGATGGAATTCGCCGGCACCGAAGCAATAACGACGGCATTGGCACCGATATCGACATTATCCCCGATCGTGATATTGCCAAGCAGTTTCGCACCGGCACCGATATTGACGTTATTGCCAATGCGTGGAGCCGCCAGCTCATCAAGGTTCTTCAACCCGACGGTAACCCCGTTGCGCACGATGCAGTTATCGCCAAAACTCGCATAACCGCTGATGACAATCCCTCCGAAATGGTCGATGCGGAAATTACGCCCGACCGGCACTTCGCAGGGAAGCTCAATACCGGTGGCCACCTGGACGGCTTTGTAGAGCACGTGATAGAGCAGGGAAAATGGTTTCCGCACCACCGGGTTCCTGAACCGGTATCGCCAGCGGCCATAACGATAGACCACCATGGCCCAGAATCCCTGGGAGCCCCACGAGCCGCCGTACGTCTGCAGGTCGGCACGGATATCGCTGAACAGTCCCATAGGCATCACCATGGCGCGGGAGGTGAAACACGTCCGAAACGGGTATCCCGGAGCGCCTGGATGATCTGCCGGTTGACTGCGGCCGCCGTGTTTCGTTTCCGCAGGGAATCGGCTCCGGGAAACACGACGTTTTTGACATACCGTATCGAGTTCCAGCCAAGTTCAACGCCGGTGCTGGCCAGGAGAGGAATGAAGCCCCGGTTCTTGCGATGGTAGAGCAATTCACTGCGCAACCTGAAGTTGAGCACCTGGGCCGCCTTCCTGTCGAACGACTTGTCTTTTCGGGTCTTGCTGGATGCCCCGCCGATATGCATGACCTCGGCGTCGGGAATGAAAAAAACCTTCCAGCCGGCTTTTTTGGCCCGCAGGCACAGGCCGGTTTCTTCGTAATAGAGGTAGAAACGCTCATCGAAAAATCCGATATGCTCCAGCATCTGGCGGCGCACAATGGTGAAGGTGCCGGGAATCCAGTCGACCTCCATGGACCGGTCATGTGCAAAACCGCCGAATTCGTGCCGGTTCAATACCGGTGAAGAGGCGAATTTCCAGCTCAGTCCGGAAATGGTCAGGAGCTTGGAAACCGCCGAGGGAAAACGGCGTGCGGACGGTTCAAGCCGTCCTTCGGGCGAGACGATCCGGCCGCCGCAAAGGCCGCACAGCGGATTGCGCTCCATGAAATCGATGCCCCTTGCCAGAGACGACGGCCGGAGATAGGCGTCAGGATTGAGCAGGACGATATAGCGCCCGGAAGAAACCGCATAGGCCTGGTTGTTGGCCGCCGCGAAGCCGACATTTGCCGTGTTGACCAGCAGGCGTACCGAAGGGAAAACCGCCCTGACCATTTCGGCTGAACCGTCATGGGAATTGTTGTCGACGACGATTACCTCAAGTTCCAGGCCTTCCGCATTCCTGAAGAGCACCTCAAGACAGTTCCGGAGAATATCTCGCGTATTGTAGCTGACGATGACGACCGTAATCATGCCGGATCCTGGATAGTGTTGGGGTATTCGATACCAGATGCGGGACGAAACACCTGTTTGGTCATCGAAAGGAGGTTCCGTCCGTCAACACGGGCATAGGTCACCGTGTCCATCATTCTTGCGATGACAAAGAGCCCGTACCCCATCTCAGGATAACCTGCGATGTCGGGCACCGGCGGATGCGGTTCAAACTCGGCGTTGGTGTCGGTCATCGTCACGGTCAGGCTGTCGCCATCGGCCGAAAATTCGACGCCGACGAACGGCTCCACATCGACAGGATCGGCATAACGGACCGAATTCGTAAACGATTCGCTTGCGGAAAGCTCGAATGCATGACAGAATTCGGCAATGTTACCGGTCGTTCCGCTCCGGGTGGCAAACAGCTCGGCGACCTGTCCGGCAAGCGAAGAAACCAGACTCGTATAGGCCAGATCAGCCTTCAGGGTGATTGAAATCAATCTGTTCATGATTCAGCGTGAGTTAATCGGATTCAGCTGCCGCAGTGACGTCATCGTAGATATCGAACAGCGAAAACGCATGGGTTATCTCGAACACCTTCCTGACCCGTTCGTTCAGATTCGCCAGTCGAAGGACGGCACCGCCATCCCTGAACCTGCGGGCAATCCCGACCAGCGCGCCAAGGCCGCTGCTGTCGAGAAAATCAAGATCCCTGAGATCGACAATCAGTGCCATGCCTTCCGGCAGACTGTCGATGTGCTGTTTCAGTTCCGGAGCCGTCGAGGCGTTCAGGGTGCCGGCAATGGAGAGCACGGTGTAACGGTTGACTGTTCGCTCGCTGATCTTCATGTTCTTGGGGTTGTTCTGTTGAAAATGGCCTTCAGGGTCATGGCGATGTCATTCAGTGCGTTGCCCTGGTCAAGGTAGTAACGGTCGACCAGGCTGGCATCAAGCTGGTTCTCCGGCCACGCTTCGGCTTCCGCATAGCTGAACACGCCGGGCCGGTAACCGGCAGAATTGTCGATGCTGCGCCTCGGGCCGTTGACGACGGCCGCCGGCCTGCTCCCGATAAGTGCCAGATGCCCCACCAGGACGTGGAAAAGCCTGGCGAAACGGTCAAGCGACATGGCCGCCGCCATCGATGCAGGAAATCCGGAACCGTCGAAGACCCAGTCCCGGAGAATGACGGTCTCATCCGGCTTGAGCGCATGATAGAGCGTTCTGGTGGGCTTCCGGCGCCCCCCGGCGAAAAGCACGCCGATCGACAGCAGAAACGGCACCAGCAGGAACACGATCATCATCAGTGCGAACAGGGAGTGGACCATGCGTCTTGACAGTGGAAAATTCGTAGCCCTGCTTCCGATACCGCTGATCAGGTGCGGATCTTCGAGGCGGATACCGTCAGATGTGTCGGGATCGAAAAGAAGGTTCCCGACGACAATCCGGCGATTGACCGAAAGCTGCTGGCCGATATAGGTACCGTCAAGCACCACGCTCTCGGCAACGTGGCTTTTTCCGCCGATAATGACGTTGTTGCCGATAATGGAGCCCGACCCGATGACCGCCCCTGAGAGAATCTGGACATTGTTGCCGATCATAACCGGCTTGATGATCTCAACCCCTTTCTGGATCACCACGTTGCTGCCGATGGAACAGTCCGGTTCATTGCTGTACCCCGGCAGGAGATGGCTGTCGGTACCGGCAGCCAGGAGTTCCTGTGAGACACCGAAATAGGCGGCGGCGGAGTCCATATCCACCACGGACAAAGGCGGGGGAGCAATAACGGCTTCCGGTTCGGGAGGCTCGCCGGTCAGGAAAATCCTGCCGGATTTGCCGGAAACGACCGGGCCCTCGGGATGCGACCGGAAAAACGAGCCATAATCCTGACGATAGTCGAAACGGATAAAAAGCGTCCGGCTGATCACCAGGACCCGACCCGCTGCACAGAACTTCCGGTTCTTGTCGAGTACCTTTTCGATGCTGTCGCCGGACAACATGTTCGCATAACTGATCGAGACACCCCACCGCGAGCCGTCTTCGCAGAGGCGCTCGACATCGTCGAGCGGTGTATCCCCGACTATCCTGATCTCCCTGCTTCCTGCAAGAACCGAAAAATCGATAAGGAACTCCACTGCGGGTTTGTTGCAGACAGGAAGCAGCAGTGGATGGCGCCCGGAAAACAGCTCCCGTGTCCAGGCATGGTCCGACTCCCTGATGACAATGAGTGTTTTCATGTTCATGACGGCTCTTCCATGATCTGCCCGGCAAACGAATCCAGCGCCTGCGGGAGGTCCGTGTAGATGGCGAAAATCTGGTTCGCCCTTGTAAGTTCGAACACCATGCCGACCTGGG
The DNA here is from genome assembly GCA_964611215.1 of uncultured Chlorobiaceae bacterium. GTDB lineage: Bacteria > Bacteroidota > Chlorobiia > Chlorobiales > Chlorobiaceae > Chlorobaculum. Next base: position 14,404 of record CAZSXF010000013.1, on the reverse strand, counting down.
ACACAAGCCCGGAAAGGCGAAGGTCGCCGCCGATATCGATCGATTTGCGCAGGCAGTTCACCAAAGCGCCAAGTCCGCTGCTGTCGATGAACCTGAGTGACGAACAGTCAAACACCAGCATGCCCGTTATGGCGGTCCAACGCTGAAAAGAGGCTTTAAGCAGCTTTCCGGAAACGGCGTCGAGCCTCGTCGGCATGGCGGCCACGCCAACCGGTCTTCCTGTGGATGTGTCAATTCGGAATTCCATAGTTTCTTCCTGCACCTTCCTTGCCGGTTAATATGCGCCTCTGCCCGTCAGCACCGCCGGAACGGTTTTGAGCAGCAGCCGGATATCATTCGGCAGATTTGAACTTCTGATATACTCAAGATCGAGCCGGAACTGTTCGGTGAACGGAATATCGCTGCGACCGCTGACCTGCCAGAGGCAGGTAATGCCGGGAATGACATGCAGGCGCTTGCGCTGTTCAAGCGTGTACCGGGCAACCTCAGCAGGCACGGGAGGCCGAGGCCCGACAAGGCTCATATCCCCAAGCAGCACGTTGAACAGTTGGGGCAGTTCATCAATGCTCATCTTGCGGATGACTCTGCCGACCCTGGTGATGCGCGGATCACGTTTCATCTTGAAAATAACTCCGTCCACAGACTCATTGCTGGCTGCAAGCTGCGCCTTCAGCCGCTCCGCGTCTGTCACCATTGATCTGAACTTGAAAAACCGGAAATGCTTGCCGTTCCTGCCGACCCGCGTCTGGCAGAACACCACCGGACCCGGGTCCTCGATCCAGATGGCAAGTGCCGTAATCATGAACACCGGAGCAAGGGCGACAATTGCCGCAACCGAAACCACAAAATCGAACACCCGCTTCAGCAGGTAGGAATACCTGACCGTCGCCTCCCAAAGCGAAACCTTCAGTGCCCGGCGATAACGGGCACCCGGATTGATCGAATCACTGATGCTGTCAATCAGCGCTTTCCTGACCTGATCATCTGCCTGCATGGCACTGCCCTCCCCTCTTGATCAACTTGTATTTCCATGCGAGCACCCTGAACAGAAACAGCGGGTTGCCAAGCACATACCGTTTCCACATGCGGCCGGGCTCCATAAGCATACGGAACACCCATTCGAATCCCATTTCCCTGACCCACACCGGCGCCCGGCGGATCCTTCCCGAATAGAAATCGAAAAGGCCTCCCACGCCGAACAGCATGAGCGGACGAAGTTCCTTCCGGTGGCGGGAAAGCCACTTTTCCTGGAGCGGAGCACCAAATGCCACCAAGAGCATACCCGCACCCGATTCGTTGATGGCAGCAATGACCTCCGCCGAGGAGCGTTCATGATCAAAATAACCATGGCCGGTCCCGGCAACCATGACCCCGTAGGCTTCGGTTATCCTTGCCGCCATGGTTTCGGCGACACCCGGTTTACCGCCAAGCAGGAAAAGGGACTGCCCCTCACGCCGGGCCAACTCGCAAAGGAAGGGCAGCATATCGGTGCCGTTGATATTCTCGCGCATGGGCGTCCCCAGCAATTTCCCGGCGATCAGGAGCCCCACACCGTCAGGAAAGACATAGTCCGACTCTTCCAGTATGCCGAAGTACTCCCGGTCCTCATACATCTTGTTGCAGCAATCCGGATTGACAAAGAAAACCGTACTCTGGCGCTTCTGGCGGATACGGGTCTGCATGGCGGTGATCGCCTGTGACATGGTCAGGTTGGCGACATTGAGCCCGAACAGATTGAGCAACGGCGATGTTGCCGAAACTGCGCTGCCGCTGTACAGCTTCAGGGAAAAAGCCCGGAGCAGCAGCAGGAAATCATAGACGAGCCCTTTATTGCGGACATATTCAAGCTGGATGGCCAACTTGCCCTGATGGGCGATCCTGCTGTCGCGTCGTACACCCCAGAGTGTGACCAGTCCCGGCCTGACCTGGTCGAGTTCGTCCTGCTCCTGCCCATAACCGCCATTCTGGTGATATGCTTCAGGCTCGATGCCGACCAGGGCGAGCCGACCCCTGAACATTTCGACAAACAGCGGCAGGTTGGCAAGCATCCCTGAACCGATGTTGAATTTCGACACCTGAACCGGAACCCCGCCACCACCACGAATGGTCCTGACCTGGAACACCGGTGCCCCACCCAGCAACCGACGGACCCACAGGACAAGCGCAACCGGCAGGAATGCGGCAAGGACAACAGGAAGCGACAGCACGATTTCCCCGAACCGCTCGACAGGATTGACCCGAAAGGCCCTGGCCGTCACGGCCGGCATGCCGGCATGCCCCAGCGCCAGGTTTCGGGAATCTCCCATCGGCCCGGCCGGCATGGTGGTGTTCTGTCGCGTACGGTTATTCATCTCTTTTCACAAACACGGATGCTTGAATCTGAAAATGCCGTTCTCTCGGTACCGGTACTGCTGCAGGCGGAATTACTGGCAGGCGAGGCCTGCCGATACCCACAATCATCGGAACCTGCAAAAGCGAACGGGTTACGCTGGTAGACCAGCAATAACAGTGCCAATCCGGAATCAACACACGGCAGGCCGGAAACGGCGATGATTCATGCACCTCAGAAGCCATCGGCCATCTGCGGGACTGTCAGATTGCGAGGCCCTTCGGCAAGGCATCTCTCAACAAGGGGAAAAAGGGCTGCGAAAGGCTGCCACCATGTCAGGAAAAAAGGGAAAACGCCCGCAGGAGCAGCCGCCGGAAAACATTTGGTGACAGGTGGAGCGAAGGAGGGGGATGCCGGTCGGGAAGCATGAACTGAGGGAATGCCTGCCTTACAGCGAATAGAGTTTCAGGCGTCGATAGAGTGTCGCCTCACTGATATCGAGGAGTTGTGCGGCGGCTTTCCGGTTGCCGTTCGTTCGGTTCAGGGCTTTGAGGATGGCGTCCTTTTCATGGAATGCCACGCTTGAATATTTCTCATCGGCACTCCTGACGGTGCTCCTGACCGCATCACCGACTTCGATCGACAGCAGGTCGGTGTCGATTTCCGGGCCACTGGCAAGCGTGACGGCTCGCCTGATGACGTTTTCAAGCTCGCGGATGTTGCCGGGCCAGTCATAGGCGCACAAAAGGTCCAGCGCGGCAGCGGCCACCTGTTTCCGCGGATACCCCTCGTCAACCAGGCGGCTGATGAAATGGTCGCAGAGCAAGGGAATATCATGACGGCGTTCACGCAACGGCGGGGCATAAATCGTGATGGCGTTCAGGCGGTAATACAGGTCCTGGCGGAACGTCCCCTGCTTGACCGCCTCGGCGAGGTTCCTGTTGGTGGCAGCGACGATCCTGATGTCCACCGGATAGATCCGGGAATCACCAACCGGCTTGACGGCGCGCTCCTGCAGCGTCCGCAGCAGTTTTGCCTGCATGAGCAGCGGCAGCTCCCCGATCTCGTCAAGGAACAGGGTCCCCTTGTCAGCAGAGCGGATCAGCCCGAGTGTCGCACGGTCAGCACCGGTAAAGGCGCCCTTCACATGGCCGAAGAGCTCACTCTCGATAATGTTTTCGCTGATTGCAGCACAATCGACGGGAACGAACGCCTCGGCGCTTCTCGAACTGTGGTAGTGAATCGAGCGGGCAACGACCTCCTTGCCGGTACCACTCTCCCCCTGGAGCAATATCGTGGTCCCGGTGGGGGCAATCTTGAGCAGCAGGGTCTTGAGCTTTCTGATCTCCGGAGAGCGGCCGATGAGGCCGACCCGGTCGAACAGGGTGTCATCCGGTTCTGCGCCGGCAGGAGTGGTCGCAATCGCCACCGGCCGGGCTGGAGGCAACTCCGGGGAGAGCGTTTCCCGTGAAGAAAACAGCAAGGCCCGCTGCTCCGGCGGCAATGATTCAATGCCTGAAAGCGTCGCGTCAAGTTCCTGTTCATCCGCGAACAACAGGATCCTGATGCGCCGATGCCGCCCGAACATCGCCTGGAGACCGGAAAAAAGTGTATCGGCATCCTTGCCGAAGGATGCTGCAAGAACCAGGTTGACCGGCTCCGAATCGGCGACAAACCCCGCATCCGAAATGCTTGCCGCCTTGAGGATCCTCATGCCGGACCGTTCTACACAGTCAGCCCTCCGGCTCCCCTGGCGCGAGCGATCTGCAACGACCACGACGGTGAATGTGTTCATCTGGGGGTATCGGTGTTTGAGGTACTGCTGTTGTTGACAATCCTGAAGTTGACGCCATCGGGCCTGTCGGGAACCATCAGCCGGCAAAACCGGCAACCCGGAACCCTTGGTATCCGCTCAGGCAGCGACATGCGGCGCAACACCCCCGCCCTGCTGTCAGGGCGACCACCGGATGTATGGAAATAGCGCAGGTTGCGAACTCGTGGTGCTGTGATGCAAGCCCGAAAATCCGGGATGAGTGAAACGGCAAACATACTGATCATTTCAGGCTCATGGAACGTTCAAACCCGGATACGGTTTCACAGACAGTCGAAAACCTCCTGTCGCCAGACCGGCTTTTTGAAGCGTCGAATACTACGTTTAAAAATACAACTATTTGCCATTTGACCAATATTGAGACACTTTAATTCAGAATACTGAGACAGTGCAACAAATATTCTGCACCAAAACCGCGAGCAAGCCTCAATTACGCAGAAAACCGCATTATCGGCAGAAAAGAATATGCATGACCACCTTTTTCCGGCAGGTGCCGGAAAAGAAATGGCAATAACATTTATTTTGATTTGAATTCGTTACCACCGGAAAGCCTCTGCGCGAACCCGTATTTTGCTTGCACACCGGCAAGCGTATATATTGCGAAATAGCAGTACAAATGAGACGCACCCCGCAGGCTGCGGAACCGGAATGCAGCTGAGCCGCCGGACCATAGGCCTCTTGTGCCCTGGGCAGTAACCCTGATAACCCTTGCCATCGCATGACTGCCAGAAACAAAACATCCGTTCCGGAGACCGGGCCCCGATGGGCAGTTGCAGGAGAAGCCCCCGGTCAGGGAGATACCGACCTGTACCGGAATGTCATCGGCAATATGCTGAGTGCATTCGTGTACTGCCGGATTGTCTACGATGACGAAGGAAACGCGGTCGATATCATCCATGAAGAGGTCAACCACGCCTATGAAGCATTGACCGGCCTGAAACATGTCGTCGGCCGTCGACTGACCGAGGTCATACCCGACATCGCAGAAAGAAACCCGGAATTTTTCAGCAGGCTGCTCAGAACTGCCGATACCGGCAATCCCGAGCGGTTCGTCAACTATATGCCTGCGCTGGACCAGTGGTACGACATCGCGATCTACGCACCGCATCCAGGATTCATTGTTTCAATTTTCGACAACATCACCAGCAAGGAACTCACCGACAGGAAATTACGGGAAAGCGAAGAACGTTTTTCAGCAATTATAAAGGCTTCCGGTGTCGGCACCTGGGACTGGGATATGGAAAACTGCACGGTGGTGCTCAACGAGCGCTGGTATGAGATCATCGGCTTCACCCGGACTGAACTTGACCCCGTCGACATGAAAAAATGGCGGGAACTGGTCCATCCTGAAGAACAGGAAGCGTTCACCGTTTTTTTTGACCGTAACGCAAGGAATGAGGCGGAAGCCAGCGAACTGGAGTACCGGATGCTGCACAAAAACGGTCAGTGGGTCTGGGTCCGCGACCGCGGCCAGGTGCTTTCGCTCGGCCCGGAGGGCCAGATTATGCGAATGCTCGGCACCCATACGGACATCAACCTCAGAAAACAGGCCGAGGCCACCGTGAAGGAACGTGAGCTGCTGTTCCGAAGCCTTTTCGAGGACCATTCCGCGGCCATGCTGATCCTCGACCCGGCAAACGGAAGGCTGGTTGACGCCAACCAGGCTGCAGCGGAATTCTACGGCTGGTCGCGAAGCGAACTGCAGAAGATGAACATCACGGATATCAACTGCGCGGAGGCCGGATTCGTCCTGAAAGACATCAAGAACTGGGGCAACCAGGTCAGCCGTTCACTGGTCGCCCGCCACCAGAAGGCCGATGGCTCGGTCAGGAACGTCGAGATCTTTGCCAAGCAGGTCAATGTCAAAGGCCGGGCGCTGATTTACGATATCATCCATGACATCACTGAACGCAAGCGTCTGGAATCCCTGGCCGCAATGCGGGCTCGCCTGCTGGAAATGGCGGATACGCTGAGTACGGAGGCGCTTCTGCAGCTGGCACTGGACGAGACGGAAAAAATGACTGAAAGCATGATCGGCTTCTGTTTCGTCATCGCAAGGGACCAGACGTTGATCTCCCTGCAGACGGTTTCCACCAACACCCTGAAGCTCATGGGTGCATTTTCGGCAAGGAACGTGCATGAGCGGGTCGAACAGGCTGGCGTCTGGGCTGACGCCATCAGACAGCGGAAAACCGTGATCCACAACGATTATGCGGCGCTCCCCAACCGCAAGGGCCTGCCCAGGGGACATATCCCGATCACGCGTGAACTGGTCGTCCCGGTCATTCGGGGCGATATGGTCGTCGCTGCGTTCGGCATCGGCAACAAGCGTTCCGATTACGATGAACAGGATGCCCGCTGGGCAGGTGCCGTCGCCGACCTGATCTGGGATATCGTTGAAAAGAAAACCACGGCGCAGGAGTACCGCAACATCGAGGAGCGATTGCAACACGCCCAGAAAATGGAGATGGTCGGGCAGCTCGCGTCAGGAATCGCGCATGAAATCAACAATCCGCTGAATTTCATCCAGCTCAACTTCTCGACGCTGCAGGACTACTTTGCCGATCTGCTGCACCTGCTCGACAGCTGTCATGCGCTGCTGCAGGCACCTGAACTCCGCCGGCTGCCGCCCAATGCCGAAACGGCCCGCCTGAACCGGCTTGAGCAGGAACTGGACCCCGGAACCCTGATCCCCGAGCTCAGGACCATCTTTACGGAATCGCAACGGGGCATCGACCGGATCAGGAAAATCGTCGAAGGCATGCGAAGCCTCTCCTACCGGAACGCCGTCGACAACCTGGCGCCTGCGGACCTCAACCAGGGTATCATGGATTCGCTTGCCATGGCAAGGAGCGAATACCGGTTCTGCGCCGACATTGTGACGCATCTGGCAGAGCTGCCGGAGGTACCCTGCATTATCGACCAGATCAACCAGGTGCTGCTGAACCTGATCGTCAACAGCGCACATGCTATCCAGTCCCAGCACCGGGATGAGAAGGGCTGCATCACCATACGGACCTGGCTCGACAACGCAAGGGTGTTCTGCTCCATCGCCGACGATGGCCCGGGGATCCCCGAGGAAATCCGCGACAACGTCTTCAATCCTTTTTACACGACAAAAAGCGCCGGAAAAGGTACCGGGCTGGGCCTGTCGATCTCTTACGACATCATCGTCAACAGGCACAGCGGCCAAATCACCCTCTCCTGCCCTCCCGAAGGTGGTGCCGTCTTCACCTTTTCACTTCCGCTGACCGATGCCAACAACAGGAACCTTTCCGAATGACCATGAAAAACATTGCAGATATCCTCGTCCTGTTCGTCGACGATGAAACCGATACGCTCAGCGGACTGAAAAGATTTTTCAGGAAGGCCCCCTACCGGAAAGCGTTCGCGGGGTCGGGACAGGAAGCGCTGGAACTCATGGAAAAGGAACAAGCCGATATTCTGGTGACAGACGCCCTGATGCCGAAAATGAGCGGCCCGGAACTGATCAAACGGGTCAGGACGCGGTATCCGGAGGTGCTCTGCCTCCTCATCACCGGCTCGAACGAAGCGGAACAGATCGTCAGGGCGGTCGGCAGAGACAGCATTTTCAGGTACCTTGCAAAACCGATCGACCCGGAACCATTCAGGGCCGCCATCGACAGCGCCGTCGACCGTTGCCTCGGCAAAGAGGCCTGAAACTCCTGCGCATGCGCTTGCCGATGCGCCGCACCTCACCCCATATCGGAGCGGTCGCCATCGAACCACGGCACCACAGGCATCCGATCATCATCCAGGTCCGCCCGACGACGCCAGAAAGCCATCAGCCGGACTTTCCCCGTCAGGAAAAGGGCCGCCGAAAGCATGAACAGCAGGGGAGCGAAAAAAAACATGGCCGCAAGATACCATCGCCAACCCCAGGCCTCCGCAGCAGCAGCAACTGCGGCAAACGCGCCGAACACCGGAACAGATGAGGCAATAAGGGCCCCGAAAAAGCTGGAAACCGGCCACCAGGCACAGCACTGATACAGAAAATCGTAAATCGCCACGGTCTGGATTGCAAAAACGGCGAACACCACCGCCAGCAGCACATACCCGTTCCGGCTGCAAAAACCGTTAACCCTGTCGTCGCGTCTCATCACCACCTCCCGGCCTCAAGCTGAATGGTGGTGCACCCCTGTGCACCCCGATGAAAATAGGTAGCGAATATTCCGCACACTATCCATACCGTAAAACGGGCATGGAAACGCGTCCATACCCACCGGGGCACAAAAAACACCGGCAAAACGGTTTTTGCGCACAGATCACGTAACTTTCCGTAGCAACCGGCTCCATGTGCCAGGAAGCATTCAACCCTGCAACGCTGATCGTATGGACAGACGGATATCCTTGCTCAGAGCGCTGGCATGCCTCATGGTTGTCGTACTGCATATTGCCACGAATCTGCTTGACACCTTCGACAGGAACTGGATGGCCGGCAATGTCTACGACTCCATGGTCCGCACCTGTGTGCCGCTCTTCATCATGATCTCCGGGGCGACGTTGCTGGCCAAGCGTGAGCCCCTTGGCGTCTATTTCAGAAAACGGGCACTCCGGATCATCCCTCCCCTGCTTTTCTGGTCGCTGTTCTACCTCGCGTGGAAAAGCTATTGCGGCAACCCTGTCGATAACTGGCCCCTGGCGATACTCAAGGGCCCGACGATGTACCATCTCTGGTATTTCTACGCACTTGTCGGCATGTACCTGTTCATTCCGGTGCTCCGGGTATTCCTTGCCGGAAGTTCAAGAAGCGAACAGCTCCTGTACATCTGGCTCTGGGTCACCGTCTGCGCAATCATTCCGTCAGTGCAGCACCTGCTCGACTTCGGCTTCCAGCTTGGGCCGAAGCTCGAAGAGACGGACCCGGTAAGGAACTTCGACCTGAGTTATTACAGCGGGCTTGCCGGTTACCTGGTTCTCGGGGCCTTCGCCATGCAGTCGAAACTTTCGGCAAGAAACGGGTGGGCGATGTTTGCCGCCGGCAGCGCGCTGACCATCGTCGGCAGAACGGCCTGCGCCATCTACGGCAAACCGATTGACACGTTCGCCGAGAACTACTCGCCGACGGTCATGATGGCCGGATACGGCTTGTTCGTCGCCTGCATGTCCATGCGGCGCGGCACCGCATCAAAACTCCTGACCACAATCGGAGAATGCACCCTCGGCATCTACGGACTGCATGTCTTCGTGGCGCAGGCGTGCATCAGGATAGGGTTCACGCCGTCGGTAGCCAACCCGTGGTTCATGATTCCCGTCATGTCCGCAACGGTGTTCCTGATAACCTTCGGCATGGTCTACCTGCTGCGCCTCTTCAGGCCGCTCCGATACGTCATCTGAGCGTTGTGGAACCGGGTCACCCCGGCCTGCCGCTGTTGGCCGGCCGTTCGTACTTGAAAATGCACACAGGGCTGCCCAGCGCCTGACGACAAAGGATTTCACCTGACATTTCGGGAAAAGCCCGGTGCGACGCCTCCATATCCAGTTCGCAGACAAGCCTGCACGGCGTCTCTACGCCGAACTCCCGGCAAAGGTCGAGGTAAGGGCAATACTTCTGGATTTCAAGGACGGCATCGATGCCCCTGTTGGAAATGTCGACGACCTCCATCTCCATACCGATTGCGCTGAAGGCGGGAATGGCGAGCCGGAATCCGGCAGCAAGGGTCGGCAACTGCAGCAGCGGCCCCATGCGCTGGCGCTGCAATTCGGGAAACCCTTCGAGCAGCATCTCCCAGGTGCGTGCCTCTCCATATTCCGGAACCAGTTCTCGATACCGCGAAAACTTGCTCCTTGCGGCTTCAAGCAATTGCTGACTGACGGTATGCATAACCCTCCCCCTTTATGGTTCGACATCAGGAAAAACGGGATGCCTGTCCCGAAAAGATTTTCCGGCAATATGACAAACGGGCGCCGGGTCCCGCGCAGCCACTACAGCTTTCGTGCGGAAGTGACCCTGGAAGTATGGAGCAGCCAGAAGGCCCAGCAGCAGATCAGCACTTCGAGCGTGTACTGGAGCGGCGGGTTGTAGCCAAGTACCCCCTCCTCAAACCCAAACAGCCGATCAAGACCGTAAGGTTCCTGCGAAAAGGGGGCAAGCCAGCGAAGCTTGTAGGGAATGGTATCGAGAACCATGTGAATGAACCCGCCAAGGGAAAAGAGCAGAAACGAAACCGGAGCCTGACGCCGGTGATCGACATGCAACCACAGGTACGACAGTATGAGCAGCACTATCCAGAACAGGGGAAAATGGGTGAAGTAGGCATGATGGTTGTGGGTCTCCGGATCGAACATGCGCATGTAAAAGTAGTCGAAATCGGGAAATATCGATGCGAACATACCCCAGAACAAATAGGTTTCATACGATTTCAGACGATGCTCGAACCTCCTGAAAAGCAACCTGCAGGTAATGTATCCCGCAGGCAAATGTGCAAAAGTCATAAGGCGATATGCTGCTGTATGTTCACCAGAACGGAAATCATGATACCACCGGGGCGACACGCACCAATGCCTGGCACCATGTACACGCGTTCAGGGAAAAAGCTGCGGGGGAATTACAGAGGAAATATAGGGCATCCGGGCCCGGTTCCCTGCAACGAAAACGATAAAAAGGCTCTGGGGAAAGCAAACACGCTGCTGAAATGCCGTAAATGACCGGATTCCGCAAAAATGGAAAGAGCTGATCGCCATTGGTTGGGAGATTATGAAGAGCGTGCCCCGAAACTGTGTTCGACGTAGTGGTTGAAAATATCGGGTACGGCTGGCCCGTCACGCTCCAGCATCGGTTCAATCGTGATGTTCATCGCAGTTTTTCATGGGCGTTTCAGAAAGAGGCCTTCAGCCGTCCAACCCTCGCCGACAAGCTCCCGCATCCGTCTGGCCACGCGCCGCAGCACCCCATCCCAGTCGCCCGGCCGCTCCTGGCGGTAAATCCGCACACTTCCGTACCATGGGCTGTCGTCCCGGTCCAGCAGCCATCGCCAGCAGCCGTCGAACCGGGAGAGCAGCCACACCGGCCTGCCCATCGCCGCCGCCAGATGCGCCACCGACGTGTCCACAGCGATCACCAGATCCAGGTTCGCCACCAGGCCCGCCGTATCGGCAAAATCATGGAGACGATCCGTCAGCACCACCATGTTGCCTGACGGCCAGAGATCCATCCTGCGGGCCAGACATTCCGACTCCGCAGGCTCACCCTTCTGCAGGCTGACGAACTCGATCCCCTCCATGGCGAGACCGGCAATCCTGTCAAAAGGGATATTCCGATGCCCGTTGACCACATACAGTTCCGGCTGGTCCGGACGGTGCCCACCACTCCATACCAGCCCGATACGCGGGTGTTTTCGGGGCCCGAGCAGCCGGGCGAACCGCTCCACACGACGAGGGTCGGCAGCGAGATACGGGCCCGGCGACGGAATGCTCTCCAGCGTCGTCCCGAACGCCAGCGGCAGCGACATCAGCGGGCAATGGCAGTCGAACGGCGGCAGGCCGTCTCCCTGCCGCACGACCTGCACCACGCCACGCAACTGCCCAAGGAACCCGACAAGCCCTGCCTGCACTTCGAGGACAACCTTCGCACCAAGCGCGGCGACCATCGGGACGTACCGGCAGAACTGGATCGTATCGCCAAGCCCCTGCTCCGCATGCAGCAGGATCGTCCTGCCCGACAGCGGAAACTGACCTGTCCACAGCGGCTGGGGAAAATGACGGGTGAATGCCTGCAACTGCGGAGTCCGCCAACGCAACGCATACCCAGCCCATCCTTCCCTGAAATCACCCATCAGCAACTGCAGCAGGCTCGCATTCACTCTGGCTTCGGCATAATCCGGTCGCAACCGGATGGCTTCAGCATAACTGCCCAGCGCCTCTGCATAACGCATTGCGCCCTTCAACGCATTACCCTGATTTACATACGCCTCTGCATAATCCGGTTTCAGCCGGATGGCCGCCGCATAGCTCTCCAGCGCCTCTGCATAGCGAAGCAGCTCATACAGCACCACACCACGGTTCGAATAGGCCTCGGCATAATCCGGCCGCAACCGGATGGCTTCAGCATAGCTCTCCAGCGCCTCTGCATACCGGTGCAGGTGATGCAGGGCAATGCCCCGATTCGAAAAGGCTCCCGCATCCGGGTGCAACCGGATGGCTGTGTCATAACGTCCCACCGCAGCTTCATACCGATGCATCGCCTTCAACGCATTCCCACAGTTATACTGCGCCCCGGCATAATCCGGTTTCAGCCGGATGGCAGCCTCGCAGCTTGCCAGTGACGCTTCATACCGATGCAAGTCATACAGCACCACACCACGGTTCGAATAGGTCTCGGCATAATCCGGCCGCAACCGGATGGCTTCCGTCATAAATCGCAAAGCCGAGTCCAAATCACCCGACTGATAACATGCAGCCCCCAGCAAATGCAGACTGTCGACATGCTGCGGAAAACGCGCAAGGATCGTCCTGTAGAGCGCCTGCGCACCAGCCACATCGCCACGGGAGTGCATGGTATGCGCATTTTCAAACATTGCCTGGTCCTGTTGTGTCCACTCCATATTGATCAAGCTGCAGTTATCCGTTAGTTGTCGGTTGCACGGCGGCGCCAATGGACGCATCCCGGAATGCCGCAAGGTCAGCGGCCACGCGCCGCAGCACCCCATCCCAGTCGCCCGGCCGCTCCTGGCGGTAAATCCGCACACTTCCGTACCATGGGCTGTCGTCCCGGTCCAGCAGCCATCGCCAGCAGCCGTCGAACCGGGAGAGCAGCCACACCGGCCTGCCCATCGCCGCCGCCAGATGCGCCACCGACGTGTCCACAGCGATCACCAGATCCAGGTTCGCCACCAGGCCCGCCGTATCGGCAAAATCATGGAGACGATCCGTCAGCACCACCATGTTGCCTGACGGCCAGAGATCCATCCTGCGGGCCAGACATTCCGACTCCGCAGGCTCACCCTTCTGCAGGCTGACGAACTCGATCCCCTCCATGTCCAGGCTCGCGATCGCCTCCAGGCAGACATCACGACGCTTGTTGCCCGAAAGGTCCGGCCGGTTCTGCCGATGCCCGCTATTCCAGACAAGCCCGACCCTCGGCGACGTGCGAGGCCCGAGCAGCCGGGCGAACCGCTCCACACGACGAGGGTCGGCGGCAAGGTACGGACCCGGTGACGGAATGCTCTCCAGCGTCGTCCCGAACGCCAGCGGCAGTGACATCAGCGGGCAATGGCAGTCGAACGGCGGCAGGGGTTCGCCCCTCGGAACGATCTGCGACACACGGGGCAATTGCCGGAACAGCTCCAGGAGCGGCACTTCCGCCTCAAGGAGGACCTTCGCGCCAAGCGCGGCGACCATAGGGACATACCGGCAGAACTGGATTGCGTCGCCGAGCCCCTGTTCGGCATATAGCAGGATCGTTTTACCCTCAAGCGGGAACTGCCCAGTCCACAGCGGGCGCCCAAACTGGCGGAAATACAGGCTGAACACGTCAAGGCGCCGGCGCCATTCATAGCGGACCCATCCATCCCGGTAATCCCCCAGGAGCAGCTGCAGGAGGCTTCTGTTCCAGTGTGCCATTGCATAGTCGGGCTTCAGCCGGATGGCTTCAGCATAGCTGCCCAGCGACTCGTCATATCGCCCAAGTTCCTGCAATGCCTTGGCGCGGTTGTAATGGGCTTCGGCGTAATCCGGATTCAGGCGAACGGCAGCGTCACAACTCGCCAGGGCTTCCTGAAAGCGGTACAGCTCAAGCAAAACGACGGCACGATTCGAACAGACTTCGGCATCATCCGGACTCAGGCGAAGAACCTCGCCCAGAATCCTGTCGGCAAGCTCGTGCTGACCCTGCTGATGGCAGGTCACCCCATAGTAATGGAGGCTCCCGACATGCTGCGGAAACCGTGAAAGAAGTTCCCTGTAGATCACCTGCGCTTCCTCCACCGCACCCTGCCGGTGTATGGCCGTCGCCTTGTCAAACCGCATCTGCTCCTGCCGGGACCACCCCACGGGTGCTGCGGGACCATGCTGCAACTGCCTTACCCCTTTGCTCGATGCGACGCCATCGGCAAACACGGCAAGGTCAGCGGCCACGCGCCGCAGCACCCCCGCCCAGTCGCCCGGCCGATCCTGACGGTAAATCCGCACGCTCCCGTACCACGGGCTATCGTCCCGGTCCAGCAGCCACCGCCAGCAGCCGTCGAACCGGGAGAGCAGCCACACCGGCCTGCCCATCGCCGCCG
>CAZSXF010000012.1:0-68936 GCA_964611215.1 uncultured Chlorobiaceae bacterium | reverse complement strand
CCAGGAGGGCTATGACCTCTTCGACCCGAAGGCCATCGCGATCTTCTCGACCTGCCCGGTCGGCCTGATCGGTGACGACGTGCACGCCGTGTCGAGAGAGATGAAAGAGAAGCTCGGCGACTGCAACGTCTTCGGCTTCAGCTGCGAAGGCTACCGCGGCGTCAGCCAGTCGGCAGGCCACCATATCGCCAACAACGGCGTGTTCAAGCACATGGTGGGCAACAACAACAAGCCCAGCACGGGCAAGTTCAAGCTGAACCTGCTCGGCGAATACAACATCGGCGGCGACGCTTTCGAAATCGAGCGCATCTTCGAGAAGTGCGGCATCACGCTGGTGGCGTCCTTCAGCGGCAACTCGACCGTACGGGCGATCGAAAACGCGCACATGGCCGACCTCAACGTCATCCTGTGCCACCGCTCGATCAACTACATGGGCGACATGATGGAGACCAAGTACGGTATCCCGTGGATGAAGGTCAACTTCGTCGGCGCCGAGTCTTCGGCAAAGTCGCTCCGCAAGATCGCGGAATACTTTGGCGATGCTGAGCTCAAGGCCCGCGTCGAAGAGGTGATCGCCGAAGAGATGCCGAAAGTCAAGGCCGTCGTCGAGGAGATCCGTCCCAGGACCGAAGGCAAAACCGCCATGCTGTTCGTCGGCGGTTCACGTGCCCACCATTACCAGGATCTCTTCTCAGAGCTGGGCATGACCACGGTGGCCGCAGGGTACGAATTCGCACACCGCGACGACTACGAAGGCCGCCACGTCCTGCCGAACATCAAGATCGACGCCGACAGCAAAAACATTGAAGAGCTGAAGGTATCGGCCGATCCGGAACTGTTCAAGCCGAGAAAAAGCGAAGCGGAGATCGAGGAGCTCAAAGCCAAAGGCCTGGAGATGAACGGCTATGAGGGCATGATGAAGCAGATGGTCAGGAAATCGCTGGTCATCGACGATGTCAGCCATTACGAGTCCGAAAAGCTCATCGAGATCTACAAGCCTGACATCTTCTGCGCAGGTATCAAGGAAAAGTATGTGGTCCAGAAAATGGGCGTGCCGCTCAAGCAGCTCCACAGCTACGACTACGGCGGTCCCTACACGGGCTTCGAAGGTGCGATCAACTTCTACAAGGACATCGACCGCATGGTCAACAACCCTGTCTGGAAGCTGATCAAGGCCCCGTGGGAAAAGGAAGCTACCGAGTCCCTGGAAGCCAGCTACGTCACCCAGTAACGATAAGGAGATTATTGCATCATGTTATTACGTCACACACCAAAAGAGATCACGGAGCGCGAGGGCCTGACGATCAATCCGGCAAAAACCTGCCAGCCGATCGGAGCCATGTACGCCGCGCTCGGCATCCATGGCTGCCTGCCGCACAGCCACGGCTCACAGGGCTGCTGCTCGTACCACCGCAGCACGCTGACCAGGCACTACAAGGAACCGGTCATGGCCTCCACCAGCTCGTTCACCGAAGGTGCTTCGGTGTTCGGTGGGCAGGCCAACCTGCTCCAGTCGGTCGAGACCATCTTTTCGGTCTACGATCCTGAAGTCATCGCGGTACACTCGACCTGCCTGTCCGAAACCATCGGCGACGACTTGCAGCAGATCACCAAAAAAGCCCAGGACGACGGCAAGGTGCCCGAAGGCAAATATGTGATCTTCGCCAGCACGCCGAGCTACGTCGGTTCACACGTCACCGGGTATGCCAACATGGTGACCGGAATGGCCGAGCAGTTCGCCGTCTCCACCGGCACGAGGAAGGAGCAGATCAACATCGTCGCCGGCTGGATGGAACCATCCGACATGCGCGAGATCAAGAGCATCGCCAAACTGATGGGCACAAAAATCGTCCTGTTCCCGGACACCTCGGACGTGCTCGATGCCCCGCAGACCGGCAAGCATGAGTTCTACCCGAAAGGCGGCGTCACCGTCGAGGAACTCAAGAGCACCGGCGACAGCACCTTCTCGCTCGCCCTGGGCTGCGTGAGCGCCGAACCGGCGGCCATCGCCCTGGAAAAGAAGTTCAAGGTGCCGTTCGAAACGCTTGAGATCCCGATCGGCCTGTCGGCCACCGACCGCTTCATCATGGCCCTCAGCAAGGCGGCCGGGGTCCCGGTTCCCGCCGAAATCACCGCGGAACGCGGACGGCTGGTCGATGTCATGGCCGATATGGAACAGTATTTCTACGGCAAGAAGGTTGCGCTGTTCGGCGACCCCGACCAGCTCATCCCGCTGACCGAGTTCCTGCTCGACCTGAACATGAAGCCGATGCATATCGTCAGCGGCACGCCGGGCCAGCGTTTTGAAAAGCGCATGAGGGAAATCCTCCAGCGCGCTCCGTACGCAAACTTCAAAAACGGCATGGGCGCAGACATCTTCCTGCTTCACCAGTGGATCAAGAACGAGCCTGTGGACCTGCTTATCGGCAACACGTACGGCAAGTACATCGCGCGTGACGAAGACATCCCGTTCATCCGCTTCGGGTTCCCGATCCTGGACCGTATCGGCCACAGCTACTTCCCGAGCGTCGGCTACAGCGGCAGCCTCAGAATCGCAGAGAAGATCCTCGGCGTTCTGCAGGACCGGCAGGATCGCGACGCCGTCGAAGAGAAGTTCGAACTCGTGATGTAATCGGCACAACATTGGTAAACACTGGGTACCCCTCCGGCGAAAGCCGGAGGAACCCGAAACAGTCGGCAGTTATGGACACGCAACATATCACCCTCCTCGAAGGCAGGGAACATCAGGTTTACGAAAAGAAGCAGGGCGGCCCGGAAGTCGACATCGTCTGCGACAAAACCAGCCTTTCCGGTTCGGTCAGCCAGCGCGCCTGCGTGTTCTGCGGTTCCCGCGTGGTCCTCTACCCCGTGGCCGACGCCATCCACATCGTCCACGGCCCGATCGGGTGCGCAGCATACACCTGGGACATCCGCGGCGCCGTCTC
The DNA here is from genome assembly GCA_964611215.1 of uncultured Chlorobiaceae bacterium. Classification (GTDB taxonomy): domain Bacteria; phylum Bacteroidota; class Chlorobiia; order Chlorobiales; family Chlorobiaceae; genus Chlorobaculum. Next base: position 65,991 of record CAZSXF010000012.1, on the reverse strand, counting down.
CTCAGGCCCTGAGCTGCACCGGTTGAGCTTCTCGACCGACCTGCAGGAAATGGATGTCATTTACGGCGGGGAAAAGAAACTCTACCGCTCGCTTATCGAGCTGATCGAACAGTATCAGCCAAAAGCGGCGTTCGTCTACGCGACCTGCATCATCGGCCTCATCGGTGACGACATCGATGCGGTCTGCAAAAAAGTCGCACAGGAAAAGGGCATCCCGGTCATGCCGGTTCACTCCGAAGGGTTCAAGGGCACCAAGAAAGATGGCTACAGCGCCGCCTGCGCAGCCCTCATGAAACTCGTCGGCACCGGCTCGACAGAAGGGATCAGCCCCTGCAGCATCAATATCCTCGGCGAATTCAACCTCGCCGGAGAAGCCTGGATCATCAGGGAATATTACGAACGGATGGGCATCGAAGTGGTGGCGACCATGACCGGAGACGGCAGGGTCGACGCTATCCGGCGGTCACACGGCGCAAGCCTCAATGTGGTGCAGTGCTCCGGCTCGATGACCACCCTTGCAAAGGAAATGGAGGAGAAATACGGAATCCCCTACATCCGGGTCTCCTATTTCGGCTTCGAAGACATGTCGAAATCGCTCTATGACGTTGCCGCGCACTTCTCCGGCCAGCCGGCGATCATGGAAAAGGCAAAGGAGATCGTCCGTGACGAAATCACCGCAGTCTGGCCCGAGATGCAGAAATTCAAGGCTGCGCTCACCGGCAAAAAGGCTGCCATCTACGTCGGCGGCGCATTCAAGACCTTCTCGCTCATCAAGGCCCTGCGCACCATCGGCATGTCGGTGGTACTTGCAGGATCGCAGACCGGCAACAAGGACGATTACCGGAAACTGAAGGAGATGTGTGACGAGGGAACGGTGATCGTCGACGACTCGAACCCGGTTGAACTCTCCAAGTTCGTCCTCGAAAAAGGTGCGGACCTGCTCATCGGCGGCGTCAAGGAGCGCCCGATCGCCTTCAAGCTCGGCGTCGGCTTCTGCGACCACAACCATGAGCGGAAGATTCCGCTGGCCGGATTCATCGGCATGTACAATTTCGCGAAAGAGGTTTATGAATCGGTGATGAGCCCCGTTTGGCAGTTCGCTCCGAGAAAAGGAGGTCTCTCATGACAACAACGCTACCACGACCGGCCATGACGGCCAAAACGGCAACACAGAACGCCTGCAAGCTTTGCAACCCGCTCGGCGCCTGCCTTGCCTTCAGGGGTATCGAAAAATGCGTTCCCTTCCTGCATGGCTCGCAAGGATGCGCGACCTACATCAGGCGCTACCTGATCAGCCATTACAAGGAACCGATCGACATCGCCTCGTCGAACTTCAATGAAGAGACCGCCGTTTTCGGCGGCAGCCACAACCTGAAGCTCGGACTGAAGAACGTCAGCCAGCAGTACAAGCCGGAGGTGATCGGCATTGCGACCACCTGCCTGTCAGAAACCATCGGCGACGACGTACCGATGATCCTGAAAGAGTACGAAGCGATCATCGGCAAGGAGACGCCCATGCCGGTCATGATTTTCGCCTCGACGCCGAGCTACAGCGGGACCCACATCGACGGCTTCCATGCCGCCGTTCGCTCCGCCGTCAGGACCCTGGCCGAAGCCGGGCCGAGAAAAAACCTGGTGAACCTTTTTTCCGGGATGATCTCACCCGCCGACATCCGCTACCTCAAGGAGATCATGACGGCATTCGACATGCCGTTCGTCCTGCTGCCGGACTATTCGCAGACCCTTGACGGCGGCCCCTGGGCCGAATACCACCGGATACCTCCGGGTGGCACGCCGACCAGCGCCATCGCCAGCACAGGCTCGGCATCGGCCAGCATCGAGTTCGGCTCGACGCTCGAAGCCGGCAAATCGGCGGGCGGCTACCTCGAAGCGACATTCGGCGTACCGCGCCACAGCCTCCCCCTGCCGATCGGCATCAAGGAAAGCGACCGATTCTTCAGCCTCCTGGAGCAACTGACCGAAAAACCGATACCGGAACGCTACGAGGATGAACGGCGTCGCCTCGTCGACGCCTACGCCGACGGCCACAAGTATGTCTTCGGGCAACGGGCGATCATCTACGGCGAAGAGGATCTGGTCATTTCGATGGCTGCATTCCTGCGCGAAATCGGCATGGTACCGGTGCTCTGCGCCTCCGGAGGCAAAAGCGGCCTGATGAAGCAACGCCTCCGGGAACTGGTCCCCGACCTTGACGAACTTGGCATCGCCGTCCGTGAAGGTGTCGATTTCGTGGATATCGAAGGCGAAGCCGACACCCTCAAACCGGACATCCTGATCGGCAACAGCAAAGGCTTCACCATGTCCAGAAACCACGACCTGCCGCTCGTCCGGATAGGCTTCCCGATCCACGACCGCTTCGGCGGCCAGCGGCTGCACCATATCGGCTACCGGGGAACCCAGGAACTCTTCGACCGGCTCGTCAACACGGTTATCGAAAAACGTCAGAGCACTTCGCCCATCGGCTATACCTATATGTAACAGGAGACACCACCATGACACTCAACCTCAAGAACCATCCCTGTTTCAACGACTCGTCACGGCACAAGTACGGTCGTATCCACCTGCCGGTCGCGCCGAAATGCAACATCCAGTGCAACTACTGCAACCGGAAGTTCGACTGCATGAATGAAAACCGTCCGGGGGTCACCAGCAAGGTGCTGTCGCCGAAACAGGCGCTCCACTACCTCGACGGGGCGCTGAAACTCTCGCCGAACATTTCCGTGGTGGGCATCGCCGGGCCGGGCGACCCGTTCGCGAATCCCGAAGAGACCATGGAAACCCTGCGCCTGGTCCGCGAGCACTACCCGGAAATGCTGCTCTGCGTCGCGACCAACGGCCTGGACGTGCTGCCCTACATCGAAGAGCTTGCCGACCTCAAGGTCAGCCACGTCACGCTGACCATCAACGCCATCGATCCGAAAATCGGCGCTGAAATCTACGCGTGGGTACGCTACCAGAAACGGGTGCACCGCGACCTGATGGCTGCGGAAGTGCTGATCGGCAACCAGCTGGCCGCCCTGCAGAAACTCAAAAGATTCGGCGTGACGGCAAAGGTCAACTCGATCATCATCCCGGGCGTCAACGACGCACATGTCGTCGAGGTCGCCCGGCAGGTCGCGTCCATGGGAGCGGACATCCTCAACTGCCTGCCCTACTACAGGACCACGGAAACCGTATTCGAAAACGTGCCCGAGCCTGAGGCCGACATGGTCAGGAGCATCCAGGAGGAAGCCGGCAAGCTCCTGCCGCAGATGAAACATTGTGCCCGCTGCCGCGCCGATGCGGTCGGTATCATCGGAGAAATCAACAGTCCGGAAATCATGGAGAAGATGGCGGAAGCCGCTCTCCTGCCCAAGGATCCGGATGAGTTCCGGCCCTTCATTGCCGTCGCAAGCATCGAGGGCGTCCTGGTCAACCAGCACCTGGGCGAAGCGGACCGCTTTCTGGTCTACGCGCTTGACGAGGACAAACGCAGCTGCACGCTGGTCGATTCACGGCAAGCCCCACCGCCCGGTGGCGGAAGGGAGCGCTGGGAAGAGCTTGCCAACCGCCTTTCCGACTGCCGTGCGCTCCTGGTCAACAGTGCCGGGGACTCGCCGAAAGGGGTGCTCGGCGCACGAGGTATCGACGTCCTGTCGCTTGAAGGCGTCATCGAGGAAGCCGTGTTCGGCGTCTTCACCGGCCAGGATCTGAAACACCTGATGAAAAGCAGCCAGATCCATGCCTGCAAATCCGGCTGCACCGGAACCGGCAACGGCTGCGGCTGAAACCCCGCCACCTGTCACGCCCGGATTACCGGGCGGGCAACCGGCGCCCCGACGGCAACTATGTTCTCAACAACGACAACACCAACAACGAACACATCATGGACAAACCGACACACCACATTTTCGTCTGCGCCAGTTTCCGGGCACAGGGCGCTCCCCAGGGCATCTGCCACAAGAAAGAGGCGCTGAGCCTTATCCCCTACCTCGAAAGCGAGCTTTCCGACCGCGGCATGAGCGACGTCGCCGTTTCGGCAACCGCCTGCCTGAACCTGTGTGAAAAAGGGCCGATCGTGGTCGTCTACCCTGAAAACTTCTGGTACGGCGAAATCGACAGCGAAGACAAGATCGACGACATCCTGGACGCACTCGAAGAGGGAGAGGCCTGTGAGGATCACCTGATCAACTGACCACTCTCTTGCTGCGCTGTCCGGTGGGACTGGGGGGAAACGCCGGACAGCTTTTTTTTAGGATTGCGTTATTTATTTAACTACATAACGAATAGAAGCGGCGGCAGAAGGCTGACCATGCTGGCGCGACGAAATATCTTTTGTTTCTGTGCGTGTTCTTTCTTCGTTACACCTTGCCGGCGGCTCTCCTCCGCCGGTTTTTTTCTTTCTGGGCGCTATATTGGAGGAGGCCCTCTCCACCATAACCAACCGACCCAGACGTGAACAGGAAAAAAGACCCCATCGAACTCGACGGTTCAATCTGGTTCCAGAAATCGCAGAACCGCTTCCTCGGAGGCGACCGCATCGCCCTGCTTGAAAAAATCGACCAGCTCGGTTCCATCAACAGCGCGGCCAAGGCAGTCGGTATCAGCTACAAGACCGCCTGGCATCTGGTGAACATGATGAACAACCTTTCCGACAAGCCGCTCGTCGAGCGGATGACCGGCGGCAAGGGCGGCGGCGGCACCACGCTGACCAAAAACGGCAAGCAGGTCATCGAACAGTACCTGATCGTCCAGGACGAGCACCGGAAGTTTCTTGAAAATCTGGAGAGCCGCCTGGGCAACACGGGGGATTTGTACCGTTTCCTCAACAGGATATCGATGCGCATCAGCGCCAGAAACGTCTTCTCCGGAAAAGTCGACCAGATCAGGAAAGGCTCGGTCAACGCCGAAGTGATCATCGGCCTTGCAGGCGGCCAGCAGATCACCTCCACCATCACCAACGGCGCCGTGAGCAACCTCGGGCTGAAAAAGGGAATGAGCGCCTATGCCATCGTCAAGTCCAATTCGGTCATCGTCGGCAGGGATCTGAAAGGGGAACAGCTGAGTGCGCGCAACATCATCAGCGGCACGATCCAGCGGATCATCGACGGGCCGGTCAGCAGCGAAATCGATATTGAAATCGGGGGCGGCAACATCATTTCCGCCATCATCACCCGTACCAGCTGCCAGAAGCTGGAACTCAGGGAAGGGGAAGAGGCCAGCGCGCTCTTCAAGGCATCGAGCGTCATCATCGGCGTCAACTGAGCGGTTCCGGCAGGGAATCTCAGCAGATCCGGGGAAGCTGTTCGCCAAGGGGCATTTCGACGATCCTGCGACTGCCGAACGGCGTCTTCATGACCACCATGCCGGGATGTTCCGGTACGACCCGGCCGATACAGGCCGCGTCCCGCCCATGCTCATGGCCGCGCAGCACCGAGAGCGCCACGTCGGCATCCGCCTCCGGCAGGATGAACAGCACCTTGCCCTCGTTGGCGACCGTCAGGGGATCGATACCGAGCAGTTCTGCGGCACCTCGCACCGGCTCGCGAACCGGAATCGAGCGCTCGTCAAGTTCGATGCCGACCGAAGAGGATGCGGCAAGTTCGTTGAGTGTCGCCGCAACGCCGCCCCTGGTGGGATCACGCATGGCATGGACGCCGGGAACCACATCGAGCACCTTGTGGATCATCCCGTTCAGCGCCGCCGTATCGCTGGAAATCCTGCTGCTGAACGACAACCCTTCCCTGGTGGTGAGCACGGCAAGGCCGTGGTCACCGATCGTGCCGGAAACGATCACCGCGTCTCCGGGTTTCAGGTTGCGGCAGGAGACATCAACCCCCTCACGGACGAAACCAACTCCCGAGGTGTTGATGAACACCCGGTCGCAATGCCCTTTCTGGACCACCTTGGTATCACCTGCGACAATCTCCACGCCTGCCTGGAGGGCTGCCCGTGCCATGCTGGAGACGATCCGCTCAAGCTCGGCAAGGGCAAAACCCTCTTCAAGCACGAAACCGGCGGTCAGGAACCTGGGCACCGCCCCACCCACGGCAAGGTCGTTGACCGTCCCGTTGATGGCCAGCTCGCCGATGTCGCCGCCAGGGAAAAACAGCGGTGAAACGACATAGGTATCGGTAGAAAACGCCATGCGCCCGCGCTCGACGGCAAACTTCGCCTGGTCGTCAAGCTGGCCGAGGTAGTCATTGCACAGATGGGGCATGAACACCCTGGCGGTCAGTTCCTGGGATAGCCGACCCCCCGCCCCGTGGGAGATCTGGACGGTTTCATGCAGCAGAATCGGGGAAGGACAGGCAATGCGCATAGCTCTCAGATAATCGGGTTCCGGTGGTAGTTGTAATAGGCCGAACACGCGCCCTCCGAGGAGACCATCGTGGCCCCGAGCGGCGTCATCGGCGTGCATTCCCGGCCGAACGCCGGGCAGTCGGATGGCTTGAGGTGCCCCTGCAGCACCTGGCCGCTCCGGCAGAGGGGCGACTCGCAGGGGGCGATACTGCCGACGTCGAACCGCAATCCGGCATCGAACCGGCTATAGGCAGGCCTCAGGACGAGCCCGCTGGACGGGATCACGCCGATACCTCGCCAGGGGCGGTCGGCGACGGCGAAGACCTCGTCCATGACCCTTCGGGCATCCGGATTTCCTTCACGGGTCACAATCCGCCCATAGGCGTTCTCAACCCCGCCACAGCCGGACTCGAGCATCTCCACCACCCTGAGGATGCCGGCAAGCAGGTCAACCGGCTCGAATCCGGCAGGCACGATCGGCACGCCAAACTCCTCCGCCACCGGTTCGTACGCCTCCCAGCCCATGATGGCACAGACGTGGCCGGCGGCAAGGAAACCCTGAACCAGGTTGTCGGGAGCGGAGAGAATGGCCCGCATGGCCGGCGGAACCATGACCTGGCTGACCAGTTCGCTGAAATTGCCGATGCCCTCCCGGGCCGCCTGAAAAACCGCCATAGCATTGGCCGGAGCGGTGGTTTCGAACCCGACTGCGAGAAAAACGACCTCCCGTGACGGGTTGTCACGGGCAATCTGCAGGGCCTCAAGGGGGGAAAAGACGATCCTGACGTCGGCCCCCTCACTTCTGGCCATGAACAGGTCCTTCGTGCTGCCGGGCACCCGGAGCATGTCGCCGAAACTGGCCAGGATCACCCCGGGCATCGATGCTATGGCAAGAGCACGGTCGATGGCTTCCAGCGGCGTCACGCAGACCGGACAACCCGGCCCGTGGACAAGCCGGATGGTATCCGGCAGCAACTGGTCGATGCCGTTGCGCATGATCGAGTGCGTCTGGCCTCCGCAGATTTCCATGATGGTCCACTCATGGCTGGCTTTCCGGCGGATTTCGCCAAGAAGTGCGCGGGCACGCTCAGGGTCCCGGTATTCGTCGATGAATTTCATGGTCGATACGGCAGCGGCTGGTTATCGCGACGGCGAAGGCGGAAGGTCGTGGTCCGCATCGAACGCGCCGCTGCGGACAAGCTCATCCCAGAGTTTCAGGCTTTCGGCAGCCTCCTCCTCGTCGATCACCTTGAGGGCAAACCCCGCATGGACGATGGTATATTGCCCGACGGCGATATCGGGAACATATTCAAGGCAGGCCCTCGTCAGGGTCCCGCTGATGTCGACGGTTCCCATCTTCAGGCCGTTCTCATCGAATATGGCGGTCACTTTTCCGGGTATGGCAAGGCACATGGCAATACTGGGTGAATCATGAAAAGAGTGCCCCTCGACGGGGCTACAGGGTACGGACAGGTCGGCGGCAATGCGGCACGTTCAGGGGCAGCCATCGACCACCCCCCGGAAGGCACCGGCGAGCCATGCCCTGCCGGCCGCCCCCTGGCCAAGCGAAATCCCGCCATCATTGACGGGCACCAGCTCCGGAAGCAGCACCTGGAACCCGTTGGTTTCCAGGTCGTGCACCAGCGCCTCGACGAGCAAGGGGTTCTGAAACACCCCGCCGCCAAGGGCGACAACCCTGATGCCCGTTTCAAGATAGGCCATCCGGGCCATTTCTGAAAACATGCAGACAAGGGTCCGGTGAAAACGACGGCTCACCATGGCCGAGGGCATGCCGCTCCGCACCGATGCGACCAGCTCCCTGAGCATCGGTGCAAGCAGGATGCGCCAGCGGCCGTCGCTGCGTTCGAAGCCGAAACTGAACCCCGACGGATCGAGGCGCCCTCCGGCAATCTGCATGAGTTCAACGGCGGCCTGGCCCTCGTACCCGGCACGCTGCCGAATCCCGCAGATGGAGGCGACCGCATCGAAAAGGCGGCCACAGCTGGAGGTCATCACGCATCCCGCCTTGCGTACAAGGAGCTCGGAAACCGCCGCCGCGCCCTCCATTGCGGCACAGGGCAGCCCGTCAGGCTCGACGCCGCACTGGTGGAGATAGCCGAGCGCAAGGCGCCACACCTGCCGTACAGCCGCATCGCCGCCGGCAAGCGGCATCGGCTCAAGCGACGCGAACCGCGCGGCGCCTGCTGCATCCCCGACCAGCACCTCACCGCCCCAGATCGTCCCGTCGGTACCGAAACCGGAACCGTCGAGTATGATCCCGATCGCCGGGCCGTCATGCCGGTGTTCGGCAAGTACGGCGGCAAGATGCGCGTGGTGATGCTGCACGCCAAGCGTCGGAAAGCCGCTGGACTGCGCCCACTGCGTGGTCAGGAACGACGGATGGAGATCATGGGCGACCAGTTCCGGCGCGGTACGGAAAAGCCGCTGCAGATGCGCCGCCGCAGCCTCGAGTTGCAGGTACGCCGCATAGTTCCTCATGTCACCGATATGCTGGCTCATGATCGCCTCCGCCCCCTTCATGAGGCACAGTGCCGTTTTCAGCTCCCCTCCGGTAGACAGCACGGCGGGACCCGGTTGCCGGAGGAAAATCGGCGCAGGGACGTACCCGCGGCTTCGCCTGACCATGCGGACCCTGCCGGCGATGCGCATGGCCACAGAGTCGTCGCAACGCTGCGCAATCGGGCGGTCGTGCAGCAGGAAGGCATCGGCAATCCCCGAAAGCCGTTCAAGCGCCTCGGCGTTGTCGGCGACGAGCGGCTCTTCGCTCAGGTTGCCGCTGGTCATGACGAGAACGGCAGGCCCTGCATCGAGCAGCAGGCGATGCAGGGGGGTATAGGGCAGCATCACCCCAAGCCGGTCGTTGCCCGGCGCAACGGAAGGAGCAAGCTGCAGGCCGGGGCGGCGCGGCAACAGCAGGATCGGAGCCTCAGGCCCCCCGAGGAGCTGCCGCTCCCCGTCGGTGAGGCTGCACAGCGCTTCGGCATGCTCCAGGTCGCGCACCATCACGGCGAACGGCTTTTCCTCCCGTCCCTTGCGGCGCCGCAGCTCCCTGACCGCCGCATCGTCAAAAGCATCCACGGCCAGGTGGACGCCACCCACCCCCTTGACGGCGACGACCGCGCCTGAAGCAAGCATCGCCGCAGCGGCAACCAGGGGATCCCTGCCTTCGACGACGAGCCCCGTGGCATCATGGAGCACCAGCTTCGGGCCGCATTGCGGGCAGGCGTTCGGCTGGGCATGGAAACGGCGGTCCGCCGGGTCGAGGTACTCGCGGCGACACTCCGGGCAAAGCTCGAACCCCTTCATGGTGGTGCCGGGACGGTCATAGGGAAGCCGCTCGACAATGGTGAACCGCGGCCCGCAATTGGTGCAGTTGGTAAAGGGATAGCGGTAACGCCTGCCCTCCCGGTCGGCAAGGTCACGGAGGCAGTCCGGGCAGATGGCGATGTCGGGAGAGACCAGGGTATCGACCGACTCCCCTTCCGACGAACCCAGGATATCGAACCCCGCCGCCGCGCCGGTCGGCGCGAGTTCCCCCGTCTCGAACGAGATGATGCGGGCAAGCGGCGGAGGCCCGGAACGCAGGGCTTCGGTGAACGAAGCGAGACGGGCCTCGGGGCCTTCCACCTCGATGAGCACCCCGTCGGAGGTATTCCGGATAAAGCCTGAAAGACCGAACCGGACAGCAAGCCTCCAGACGAACGGCCGGAACCCGACCCCCTGGACGATGCCGCCGATGGTGATCCGGCGACGCCCGCGCACGGCGGCCACGACCCTTCCCGACCCGCTCAGAGGCGCTCCAGCCGTGAAGTCACCCAGGCCTTCCAGCAATCCATGCCCTGGCCGGTCCGTGCCGAAAGTTCAATCCACTCAAGCCTGCTGTTGACCTGTGAGGCATATTCGCGGCAAACTGCGGGATTGAAATCGACATAGGGCAGCAGGTCGATCTTGTTGAGCAGGACGACATCGGCATGGTGGAACATGGTCGGGTACTTCAGCGGCTTGTCCTCTCCCTCGGTGACGCTGATGACGACAACCCTTGCCGACTCTCCGAGGTCGAACATGGCAGGGCAGACCAGGTTGCCGACATTCTCGATGCACAGGAGCGAGCGTTCCGCAAGGTCGAGTTCACGAATGGCGCGCTGCACCATCAGGGCGTCGAGATGGCAGCCGGTCCCGGTATTGACCTGGATTGCAGGCACGCCGAGCGCATGCAGCCGGTCCGCATCGTTGGTTGTCTGCTGGTCGCCTTCGATGACGGCGACCGGCCAGTCACCAAGCATGGGAAGGCTCTTTTCGAGGATGGTCGTCTTTCCCGAGCCGGGTGAACTGAGGAAATTGAGCGCCAGCACCTTGCGGGCCTCGAACCAGCCTCGGTTCCGTTCCGCCAGCAGATTGTTTTTCAGGAGCACATCCTGCTCGACGGCGACCTTGCGTGACGGGCCGTCGTGGCTGTGTGCATGGTCGTGCTCATGATCGTGGTCGTGCTCATGGTGATGATCGTGGCCGTGGTCGTGGTCGTGATGATGACCGGCCGGTTCACCGATATGGACATGATAGCCCTCCGTCGCTCCGGGTTTGCGCAAAACCGCGCCCCCCTCGGACGAACAACCGCAGGTATCGCACATGGAAGCCTCCCTCCTGGAATGTTATGCTGTTCCGAACTCCCGACGGCTGCCGCGGCAGGACGTCGTCATTCAATGGTTATGGATTTCACGGCAAGCTCTTCGCCCGATTCGATCCTGACCCGGTACTGACCGCATCCGGGACAGCGCGCATGGTAGCTGGTGACCGGAAAACGCAGGCCGCAGGCCTCACAGACCCCGACAGCCTCCCGCTCCTCGACGACCAGCTCGGCGCCTTCGGCGGAGGTGCTTCTGGCAGCGGCGGAAAAACAGAACCTCAGGGATTCCGCATCGACCCCGGAAAGGCGGCCGACGACCAGTTCGATGCCGGTGACCATGCTGCAGCCCTCCTGACGGGCATGATCGCATACCGCGTCGACGACCGACATGGCGATGGACATCTCATGCATGGCAGAAAGAGGTTTTGCGTGAAGTTGATCCTGTAAGAAAACAAAAAAAGCGCGCAATCTGGCATGGCAGGCGCAGAAAAAAGGCCACGGACACACGTTTGCGCAACGCGTGTTCATGCTGCAGATGATCTGCAAATTTTTTGTAAATTGCCCGCAATCGAACCCGTCGGCCAACCCAAAACCAACGTACTGTTTTGCAACATCTTACGGGACTACATGGACTGTCGGAGGCAACACTCTGCGACCTGCTCGACCTCGCCGCCGTCTACAGAAGCGGCCTCGGCAGGGAGCGCCCGGTCTTCTCTCCGGTGCTTGCCAACCGTCGGATCGCACTGGTCTTCTTTGAAAACTCGACCCGTACCCGCTTCTCCTTCGAACTCGCCGCACGGCACCTTGGGGCAGGAACCCTTGGCTTCGCCGCAGCATCCAGCAGCGTCAGCAAAGGGGAAACCCTCTCGGACACCATCCGCAACCTCGAAGCGATGCAGGTCGACGCCTTCGTGCTCCGCCACGCCTCCTCCGGTGCGGCCGAGTTCGTCTCGTCGATCACCGACCGGCCCGTCATCAACGCCGGGGACGGCACGCATGAGCATCCGACGCAGGCACTGCTCGACATCCTCACCCTCAGGGAGTATTTCGGCAGGATCAGCGGCCTGAAGGTCATGATCCTCGGCGATGTCCTGCACAGCCGTGTCGCCCGATCGAACATGTTCGGTCTCAGGACCCTTGGCGCCGAAGTCGCCGTCTGCGGCCCGGCAACGCTGCTCCCCGGAGGCCTCGGCGAATCCGGCATCCGCGCCTTCACGGTCCTTGAAGACGCCATCGCCTGGGCGGATGCCGCCATCGTACTCCGGCTCCAGCTCGAACGGGCCACGGGCGGCTACATCCCGTCGCTCCAGGAATATTCGGCCTCCTACGGGCTGACCGACGAAAAACTCGACCGGTTGCAAAAACATCTGCCGGTGCTCCATCCCGGACCCATCAACCGGGAAATTGAAATCTCGAACCGGGTCGCCGACCGCATCCAGCCTCCCGGGTATTCGAGCAGCATGCTCATGGAACAGGTCACCAACGGCGTCGCCGTCCGCATGGCCGTGCTCCACCGGCTCCTGGCAGGCTGACCGGCAGCCATGCCACGAAACCGCAACCTACGACCAAGTTTTATCAACCGAGACCTACGAACCATGAAACGTCGCACATCACGCCACCTGACGCTGCTCGCCGCCGCGCTCGCCATCATGGCCCCCGCGCGGGCCGCACTGGCCGACCCCGAGCAGGAACCGGCACAGAAACCGGCATACGGCACCCTTTTCGAACCGCTGCTCGCCGATCCGCTCTCACCGCGCATCGGCGTCATGACCAACCTGGACCAGAAGCGCGTGCAGCTCGACATCGGCGCGCCGGTCGACCTCTACCAGAACCGTAACCGCGATTTCGCGCTCGGCATCGACTTCGGCACCTGGTCGCTGCTCAGGCGCGGTGAGAACTTCAAGTTCCCCGTCGACGCCATCGACTACCTCTTCGGCGTCAACGCCACCTGGAAGAGCAAGCTCGGCGACTCCGCATTCCCCTTCGACGCCGCCATCACCAAGCTGCGCATCAGCCACATTTCCGCGCACTTCGAGGACGGGCACACCGACGAGAACGGCAACTGGCTCAACCCCGGGGAGACGCCGCTCGGCAAGATACCCTTCACCTACAGCCGTGAATTCATCAACCTCACGACAGAGTTCGTCGCACCCGACGGCAAGGTCTACCTCGGCTACCAGTACCTGTTCCACACCATCCCGGACAACATCAGCCGCCATTCGTTCCAGGCGGGCGCGGAAGTCGGCCTTCCGATCCACAGCTACCTTGCCGCCGACTTCAAGCTGCTGCCGATCTGGGACAACGCAGAGCAGAAAACCGATGGGTTCAGGGGAACCTGGAACCTCCAGGCAGGCATGCGCCTCAGCTCGTTCGGGCTCGACAAGGTCAGGCTCGCCTACAACTACTTTTCAGGCATCAGCCGCCAGGGCATGTACCTCAACAAGTCGGAGCATTTCAATTCGATAGGCTGCGTCGTCGATTTCTGAACCGACGGCACAGCTCGATGAACCGGCGCCCGGCAGGCCACACCTGCCGGGCGCCTGCCATTTCCGGCCGAAAAAGATCAGCAGAACTCCGGCGGCATCACGACGAAGCCGTCACGATGCCCCGCACGGACGAACTCAGGGAGAAACGGCGGATAGAGCTGGAAATCGCCGAGGCGATCGAGCGGCAGCCACGCCGTCCGTATGATCACCTGCCGGTCATCGTCGAGTTCGGGGTCGCGGCCGGTCTGGAGCGTCCCGCCCGTCACCTCGCAATGGTAGCCCAGCGAAACCGAATGGTGCCTGCTCCCCTGCCGCTCCTGGCCCGCATACGGATAGAGCAGCTCCTTGACGAATACCAGCCCTCCGACACGGCACTCCAGCCCCGTCTCTTCACGCAATTCACGACGGACGGCCTCATCCAGGGTCTCACCACGCTCGACGACGCCACCCGGCAAAATCCAGTAACTGGCGGGCATATCCGGATCTTCGGGAGCGAAACTGCGGTGTTCGACAAGCAGGAGATTGCCGTTCTGGATACAGAGCGCGCTGACCCGAAGGTCAGCCTGGGAACGGAAACGGTCGGGCATGGTCAGGCCAATGGGTGGTTTGCTGCAGGCTGCAGCGCCTGCAATGATATGATATAAGTTACACACCTGAATACACAATAAGCCTCAGAATCGCATCGGGCGACAAGAAACGAATCGAGAACCATGTTCATGACCTGTATTTTGTGCTTCAGATGCTGACCCTGGCCTGGTCAACGTTTTTCACCGCAGCAACGCACCTCGTTTGGCCTGTTCCATCGTTCGCTTCTGCTTGCCAGGTGTTCACGGATTTGTTAACATTCACAATGAGCACCAGCACCTGTTTCAAAACGGCAACAGGAAAAAGCCCGATCGACGAATTTCTGGAATCGCTCTCAACCAAAGAGGGCAAGAACGCTCTTTTCCGTGCTTCGTACGGTTGCCGGGCCGCCGACGGTCTCAAGCGAGTATTTCAAATCGAAAAAAGCGCAGAAAACACCTCAGAATCAGAGCAGATTGGCTGAACGACGAAAACAGGAATACATGAGGAGGAAAAATGGATGACTCGCAAAGAGCCATAGCCAAACGGAAAAGCCGTGCTGCGGAATTTGAGCAGACGTCTGATAATTTTTACGAACAGTTCAAAATCGGGGTTCTGCTGAAAGCGGAACGGCAAAAGGCAGGAGTGACGCAAGAGGAACTTGCAGAGCGGTTAAAAACAAAGAAATCGGCAATCTCACGGATTGAAAACCACGCTGAGGACATACGGCTCTCGACCTTGTATCACTACGCAAAAGCGTTGGGCAAAAAACTCCGGGTATCTATCCATTAAACCACGCCACCGACAGGCTGCGCAGTTGAGGGCTGTGATGGTTCTGCAGGGATTCCTGGTGCTCTGTCGACTCGCGCCGTTCACCTTTTTGCCCAAGAGATCGGGCACGGCGAAAAGAGATTACAGAAAAAATACAAGGGAAGTCCCGGAAATGCGCATCCATCAACGGTGTAGAGAATATGATCTGAGCGTTTTGCGTGGATAACCCTGGCAGAATGTGGATAACAACTTCAGACCGGCAACCAGACCATTTTCCCATGAACAACCGCATGGAAACTCCCGCAGGCATCGCCGCACCCCGGCTCCACGCAACTCCCTGCAGCCATTGCGGGCTCTGCATGGGCGACGCATGGCCGAAAGCGGCCGGCATGAAAAGCTGCGTCTTCAGCACCGGATGGCTCGGCGACCATGAAGCCCGGCTGTTCGGCAGAACGCGTCGGCTCGACGACGAGGACGAAATCGCCTTCGGCATCGCCCGACGGCGCACCTGCGCCAGAATGCGCCGCCCCATCGCCGGGTCGCAATGGGGTGGCATCGTCACCGCAATCGCGCTTCGCGCCCTCGGCAGCGGCCTCGTCGACGCCGTCGCCACCCTGCACGGCAGCATGCTCGAACCGAAGGCGGCGCTGGCCACCACCCCCGACGAGGTGCTGGAAGGCCGCGGCAACAAGCCGGTCCTCGCCCCGACGCTGCTCGCCCTGCACGAGGCGGCCCGAAAAGGGGTGCGGAAACTGCTGGTCATCGGCGCCCCCTGCCATGTCCACGCGCTCAGGGACTTCCATGCCCGCCAGCCCTTCCTTTCGGGCATGGAGCTGCTGGTCGTCGGCATCCCCTGCACCGACAACCTCGAAGCAGCGCACCTCCGCTGGGTGCTCGGACTCGTCAGCCGCAGCCCGGGAACGATCGAATGCATGGAGTTCATGCAGGACTTCCGGGTGCACATCCGGCACACCGGAGCCGGCACCGAAAAGCTCCCCTTCTTCTGCCTGCCGCCGGAGGTGCTCAGGCCGGGAGTCTTCGCGCAAAGCTGCATGTGCTGCTTCGACTACGCCAACGGCCTGGCAGACCTGACGGTCGGCTATTTCGGCGCCCCCTTCAGCAAGGACTGGAAGCTGCAATGGCTCATCGTCAGGACCGAAACCGGCGAACGCCTGCTCGACCTGCTTGGCGACGACCTCGACTTCAGCCCAGAAACGGGGCGGGGTGACGCCGGAGCGGCAGCACGCCGCTCACTGCCGATGACCATCGAGGCCCTTCTGCACCCGGAACACCTCGACGGCAGAAAACAGATGCCCGTTGCCGCGGGCAACCTGCTCTGCCTCCTCAGCCGGCTCAGGGGTCCGAAAGGGATCGAATTCGCCAGGTACTCGATCCACATCCACGCCGTACGCAACTACCTCCACGTCAGCCGAAACCTGCCGGAACAGCTCGACCGGCTCGTTCCGGAGCATGTCCGGCTCCTTGCCGCGCGCTACGGCGCGACGGGCATTACCCCCTCGTAGCGTGAACGGCAACCCAATACCATACAACTACATAACGATAGTGTCCAAGGCGGACCGCAACAGCCGGAAACCATCAGGGAGAGCCCGCCGAAAATCTTTTTTTTGGACTAATGGACATTAATCACTTAATTTAGTGTTAATCATAACCACACCTGTTCTTTTCCGCTGCATATGTCGCCCCCCCGTACCGGGCGGCAGGCCGTCACGAACGGCCGCAATCTGTCTTCGCATTACGCATCACACACAACCTAACGGAGAACAACACGATGAAAAAAATGCTGTCTCTCGCTGCCATGTTCGCAGCACTCTCCTACGCAGCACCCGCGTCCGCCGCACTCAACTTCGGTGGAGACGCCTCGATCAGGCTTCGCAACGAGAGCTATTCGGGTGGCACTACCGCAGCCCCCATTGCAAAGGACAATAACGACCTGATGTGGCAGTACCGCGTCCGACTGAACGCCGCTGCGGACCTCGGCGACGGCTACTACTTCAAGGCGATGCTGACCGACGAAACCAACAACAGCGCCGGCGGCTGGGTTACCGTGGACAACAACAACACGGAAAAGTACACCCTCAACGTCTCGAACTTCTACTTCGGCCGCACGCAGCAGGATTGCCGCTGGGCCGTCGGTCGTCTGCCGCTGAACTCCTTCAACAACCCGATCTTCGACGTCACCCTCTTCCCGTTCCAGCCGCTGGAGACCCCGTTCGCCAACGTGCTGTTTGACCGCGTCTACGGCTTCAACTACGGCGGCAAGTTCCTCTCCGGCGACCTCCGCGGAACCATCGCCGTACTTGACAACAGTTCGAAAAACAACGGATACATTGACAACCGCACCGGTGACGGAAAGCTGAACGACGACTATGTGATCCACATCGCCTACACCGACAAGATCGGCGACGTGACGATCGAGCCCCAGTTCCTCAGGACCATCACCCATGCCAACGGCATCAGCGGCTATGCCAATTCTTACCTGACGGCATACCCGACCACAAACGGTATCATGCCGTCATACAGCCAGGTGTCGCCCTACACCCTCGGCGCCAACATCACCATCCCGGCGGGCAAACTGAAGATCGGCCTGAGCGGCTTCTACACCCACGGTGAGAGCAGCGCTCCCGGCAACGGCGGCTCTAATGCGGGCAACAGCGACGTCAACTACAGCGGCTATATGGCCCGCATCAAGGCGGAGTACGGCAACTTCATGTGCTTCTACGACCACAACCGTACCACCGATTTCACGCCGAGCAACGTGAACAAGGCCAGCACCTCCGCCAAGTACACCAACAACTTCGTCTGGGCACAGTACAAGGTGCCGGTGTACAAGTCCGCCGCAGGCAGCATCACCGTCCAGCCGACCCTTCGTTACCTGACCAACAAGGCCGAAGGAAGTGCGACCAACGTGAACGACCAGCGCCTCCGCTCGGAGCTCTGGGCAACGGTCACCTTCTGAGGTCGACAGGCCATCAGCAAAAAAGCCGCAGGCAACTGCGGCTTTTTTTTTGTGCCGCTCCATCGGCGGTAAAAAAATGCGCCGCATCGCTTGCGGGATTCCCCACCGTTCGCTATATTGATCCTATCGTATATTTGCGACTCATGCAGGCTATCGCCCGACAAGTCGTTCTCCCTTCCGGCAGCGGACACCCTGCGCCGGAGCAGCTCCAGATTCAGCTTGTTCTTTTTGCCCCCGGCAACTGCCGGATACGTTGTTCCCTGTACCATGATTATGTGAACTATAGCCTGAGGTTCCTGCGCCCCGCAGCATATATAACTGTATTGCTGCCGACGCATATACCGATTTTACGCTGACCACCTCCTGATACGTCCAGCCGGTGCCGCCGCAAGGCAGGCCTCCCGGTAACCACGGGGTAGCCCACGCCTCCCCGGCTCCTTGTTGTTCTTTTCGCCACCGACAGTCATGCCGGCGAGTCTTTCCTGATCATATACGTACCAGCACGCCCATTGGCTCATGCAGCCTCAGGGCCCGTTTTCCGTCATTTTTTCCCCTGCGGGGAGATATCAGTCTTTTTTTGTCTGGTTTCAGGCATTTATCTAACCATAACCCATGAACTGGCTATGATTAAAATCAAAAAAATCATCTGCCCGGTCGACTTTTCCGGACTGTCACGCAAGGCGATGCAGTATGCCAACGAATTTGCACGGCTGTCGGACGCGAAAGTCTTCCTGGTAGGCGTCGTAGAGAACGACCCGACCATCAACTACTCGCACGGCCTCGAAAAGGAGCGCGCCGAGGAGGAGCAGAAGCTTGCCGCGCTCATCGACGAGGAACAGATGGCGGGCATCGTCGCCGACTTCGCCATTTACGAAGGCTTTCCCGAAGAGTGCATCCTCGACTACGCGAACCGGCAGGAGGCCGACATCATCATCATGGGTTCGCATGGCCGACGCGGCCTGAAGCGGATGCTGCTCGGCAGTGTCGCCGAACACGTCGTCCGTCGCGCCTCCTGCCCGGTGCTGGTCGTCAAGGAGGATGAACACGAGTTCATCCAGTGACCCCGCATCTGGCGCACGAAAACAAGTAACATTTTATTTTTCAACGAATTACCGTTCATCATCCAAGGAGCTATATCTATGGCACAACACCTCTCTGCCTCCCACTCCGAAGGGGTCTCCAGCACGAGGCGGGTCATTGCGGCCTCGTCCGTCGGCACCCTCATCGAGTGGTATGACTTCTATATCTTCGGATCGCTCGCAAAGATCATCTCCGAGCAGTTCTTCCCGAAAGACAACCCGACCGCGGCCCTGCTGGCGACCCTGGCAACCTTTGCCGCCGGCTTCGTGGTCCGGCCTTTCGGCGCACTCTTCTTCGGCCGCCTGGGCGACCTCATCGGGCGAAAGTACACCTTCCTGGTGACGCTGGTGATCATGGGCGGATCGACCTTCGTCATCGGCCTCATCCCCGGCTACCAGACCATCGGGTTCTGGGCGCCTGCGATCGTCTTCCTGCTTCGCCTGCTGCAGGGCCTTGCGCTCGGTGGTGAATACGGCGGCGCGGCGACCTACGTTGCCGAACACTCGCCCGACAACCAGCGCGGGTTCTGGACCAGCTTCATCCAGACGACGGCAACCTTCGGGCTGTTCATCTCGCTCGGCGTCATCCTCGCCGTCCGCCAAACGCTTGGCCTTGAGCAGTTCAACGACTGGGGCTGGCGCGTGCCGTTCATCCTGTCGATCTTCCTGGTCGGCGTTTCGGTCTTCATCCGCATGAAGATGTCCGAGTCTCCGCTGTTCGCCAAGCTGAAAAAAGAGGGAAAAACCTCGGCCAACCCGCTGGCGGAAAGCTTCCAGCAGAAAGACAACCTGAAGATGGTCCTCCTGGCCCTTCTCGGCGCCACCGCCGGCCAGGGCGTCGTCTGGTACACCGGCCAGTTCTACGCGCTGTCGTTCCTGCAGAACACCTGCAACGTCGAGTTCGTCCAGAGCAACCTGATCATCTCGATCGCCCTGGTGATCGGCACCCCGTTCTTCGTCCTTTTCGGCGGCCTGTCCGACAAAATCGGCAGAAAATGGATCATGATGGTCGGCATGCTCATCGCCGTGCTCACCTACCAGCCGATCTACAAGGCCATCTACAACCTCGGCAGCGTGAAGAACAAGGTCGAGGTGAAGGAAAAGACCGTCGTTGAGCACAAGGCGGAAGTCAAGGGTTCCGATTCGCTGAGAACCACCGTAACCAAAAAGGTTTTTGCCGACGGCACGACCTACAAGGAGGTCAAGAAGGAGACCTTCCCGATCGACCCGGCCAAAAAGGCGGCCCTGCCCAAGGACAAGCTGAAACCGGAGATCAAGAAAGAGACCGTCCTGCCGCAGGATGTCTTCATCAAGCTGATCGGCCTGGTCCTGATCCAGGTGATCTATGTGACGATGGTCTACGGCCCGATTGCGGCGTTCCTCGTCGAGCTGTTCCCGACCAGGATCCGCTACACCTCGATGTCGCTGCCGTACCATATCGGCAACGGCGTGTTCGGCGGCCTCGTTCCGCTCATTTCGACCAGGCTCGTCGAAGCGACCCGGCCCGGTCCCGACCTTCCGCCGTCGGACCCGCTCGCCGGTCTGATGTACCCGATCCTGATCGCCGCAGTCTGCTTCGTGATCGGCTCGATCTACATCTCCAACAAGCCGGCCGCGATGGACGTCGAATAACCAGGAACATTTAAAACTTATACCATCATGTCAGCATTGCAGAAACTACTGGGCATCGTCTGGGCGGCAATGGGCGTGGGCATCATCCCGCTCGCCATCAGGCAGGCCATGACCGAAATCGCAAAGAAGCCGAGCGAAGAGAACTGGATCTTCTGGTCCATCGTGCTCGTCGTGCTCATGCCGATCATCGCCTTCAGCCTGATCACCTTCGGCGTCTTCTCGCTCAAGGGCGAATACGAATCGCTCAACTGACCGGGAAAGCCCGGAAAAACTCCCGCCATCGATGCCGATCCGTCGGCAGGGGCACCGTGCAATGCGGTGCCCCTTTTTTTATTTCCGGGAATCGGTAGATTTGCTGGTATCCGAACCTGGCAACCTATCGAAACCCTATGGCCCGACCGGTCAAGCATCCACCCCTTCCCGGGCAGCTGCATGAAAAACTGGCAGCGCTGCCGACCGACCCGGGCGTCTACCGGTTCAGCAATGCAAACGGCGTGGTCATCTACGTCGGCAAGGCAAAGAACCTCCGCAACCGCGTACGCTCCTATTTCCGCGACCCTGTGCAGCTTGGCGGCAAAACCGCCGTCATGGTGAGCCATATCGCCGACCTCGAAGTGATCATCACGTCGTCGGAAGTCGAGGCGCTCATCCTTGAAAACAACCTGATCAAGGAGCTGCGACCCCGCTACAACATCAGCCTCAAGGACGACAAAAGCTACCCGTACCTGGTCATCACCGGCGAGCGGTTCCCGAGGATATTCCTGACGCGGCAGGTGCGCCGGGACGGTTCGACGTACTTCGGGCCGTATACCGAAGCACACCAGCTCCGCCTGATCCTGGACCTGATCGGTTCGATCTTCCCGGTCAGGAGCTGCAAATACCGGCTCACCCACGAGGCGGTCGCGGCCCGGAAGTACCGGGTCTGCCTCGACTACCATATCCACCGCTGCAAGGGCCCCTGCGAAGGCCTCCAGGAAGAGGAGGAGTACGAGGAGATGATCCGGGAAATCGTCCAGCTCCTGAAGGGGAAGACCGGCAGCCTCATCCGCACGCTGGGCGCGCAGATGCAGGCAAAGGCCGCAGCACTGCAATTCGAGGAGGCGGCAACCCTGAAAGCCCAGATCGACGGGCTCAAACGCTATGCGGAACGCCAGAAGGTGGTCAGTACCGACCCGACCGACCGGGACGTCTTTGCCATCGCCACCGCCGAGGACGACGCCTGCGGCGTGGTCTTCCGGATCCGTGACGGCAAGCTCGTCGGTTCGCGGCACCTCTACCTTTCCAATACCGCAACCGCCACCCTTGCAACGCTGCTGGCCTCATTCCTTGAGCACTACTACCTCGAAACTACCGACCTCATGCCGGAAGAGCTGCTGCTTCCCGAAAATCCGGAAGACGAGGCGGCGGAAACCATCAGCCAGCTGATCGCCTCCCGGCAGGGCGAACACCGGCAGCCCCGCTTCGTGGTCCCGAAGATCGGCGACAAGGCACAGCTCCTGTCGATGTGCCAGCAGAACGCGGAACACCATCTGCGCGAATTTCTGGTGCAGAAACAGCAGCGAGGCGAACTTGCCAGGGTCCCGCCTGCGCTTGAAGCTCTCCGCATGCACCTGCGGCTCGACCGCCTTCCGGAGCGCATCGAATGCTTCGACAATTCGCACATCCAGGGTTCCGACTACGTCAGCGCCATGGTCACATTCGTTTCGGGAAAGCCGAAAAAATCGGACTACCGCAAGTTCCGGCTCAGGAGCTTCGAAGGCTCCGACGACTATGCGGCCATGCATGAAGCCATCACGAGGCGCTATGGCGGATCGCTCGCCGAGGAGCTCCCCATGCCGGACCTGCTCATCGTGGACGGCGGCAAGGGACAGGTCGGCGTGGCGACAAGGACGCTGCAGGAGCTCGGCCTTTCCCTGCCGGTCGCAGGACTCGCCAAACGGCTCGAAGAGATATGGCTGCCGGGAGAACACGATCCGCACAACCTCCCCAAAACTTCCCCTGCCCTGAAGCTGCTGCAACAGCTCCGCGACGAGGCGCACCGCTTCGCCGTGAC
This sequence comes from uncultured Chlorobiaceae bacterium, assembly GCA_964611215.1. Lineage (GTDB taxonomy): Bacteria > Bacteroidota > Chlorobiia > Chlorobiales > Chlorobiaceae > Chlorobaculum. The sequence continues at coordinate 43,481 of CAZSXF010000012.1, read as the reverse complement.
CTACCACCGCAAGGTGCGTTCCGACCGGACGATACGGACGGAACTGACCGACATCTCGGGCGTTGGGGACAAGACCGCCGAACGCCTGCTCGGCACATTCGGATCGGTGGCAACCATTTCGGGACTGTCGATCGAAGAAATTTCCACGGTAACCGGAACGAAAACAGCCACAAGCATTTACCGCCATTTCCACCCGGAAACGCACGTCGGGCCTTGAGCTGCCGCCCCTTGCGGCAATGGATTTCCAAAAAAACTGCTATATTTCATTGATTGGTCGTTCTGAGATCAAGCAATGCCATGATGAGGAGTGTATGAGTCTTTTCGACTTTTTTGACGATGAACATACCCGACCGGGAGGTACCTTCGGTGACCGGCCGGATGGCATGACCGACCCCGAATCCCTGACGGACCCCGAAGAGCTGATCGACCTGATCAACCAGCTCAACGAAGATGGCCGCAACGAGGATGCCCTCAAGGCATCCCGAAGACTTGAAAGCATTGCTCCGTTCAATGCCGAATCGTGGTTCCACCTCGGCAACTGCCTGACGCTGAACGGCCTGTTCGACGAAGCGCTCGAAGCGTTCCGGCACGCCGTGGTGCTCAGCCCCGCGGACAACGAAATGATCCTCAACCTTGCCCTGGCCTACTTCAACACCGGCAACCTCGACGAGGCGCTTGAAGAGATCGGCCGGGTCATCGTCGATTCGTCGACCGAAAAAGAGACCTGCTTCTACCGTGGCCTGGTCATGCAGCGCCTTGAGCGCTACGAGGAGGCTGAGGCCAACTTCCTGAGAAGTATCGAGATCGACGCCGAGTTCCCGGAAGCATGGTACGAGCTCGCCTATTCCCAGGATATCCTTGGCCGGCTCGACGAAAGCCTCGTCTCCTACCAGAGGGCGATCGACCTCGATCCGTACAACATCAACGCGTGGTACAACAGCGGCCTGGTGCTCAGCAAGCTCAAACGCTACCAGGAGGCGCTCGAAGCCTACGACATGGCCCTTGCCATCGCTGACGATTTCGGCTCCGCATGGTACAACCGTGCCAATGTGCTGGCAATAACCGGCCGTATCGAAGAGGCAGCCGAAAGCTACCTGAAGACGCTCGAACTGGAACCGGACGACATCAACGCCCTGTACAACCTCGGCATCGCCCGGGAAGAGCTTGAGGAGTACGGCCTGGCGATCGAATGCTATCGCCGGTGCATTGAACTGAATCCGGAATTCGCCGACGCATGGTTCGCGCTCTCCTGCTGCCACGAAGCCCTCGAAGAGTACTCCGCATCGCTTGAGGCCATCGGCCATGCGCTGGAGGAGATGCCCGACTGCATCGAGTTCCTCCTGCTCAAGGCGGAAATCGAGTACAACCTGGGCATGCTGGACGACTCGCTCGAAACCTATCGTGCCGTCATTGCCCTGGACCCCGAAAGCCCGCAGGTCTGGCTCGATTATGCCATGGTGCTCCGTGACGCCGGTTCGGTGAACGAATCGATCAGGGCGCTCGAAGAGTCCATCCTGCTGCAACCGCTCTCCGCCGATGCCCATTTCGAGATCGCCGCGGCCTATTTCGCCATGGGCGACAAGCAGAGTACCCTCAAGGCGCTCAGCAAGGCATTCAAGATCGATCCGGACAAGAAGCAGCTCTTCCAGAGCACCTTTCCCGAGCTCTACCAGCAGGATGCCGTGCGCAGGCTGCTCGGCATCTCCTGAAACCATCCTTCGCCCGCCCCGTGTCGAACCGCCAGATCCGAAAGGTGTTCGGTCTGATCGGCAGGAACGTCGATTATTCCTGGTCGCCGCTGATCCACAATACCGCATTTGCCGCGCTGGGGCAGCCCTGCGCCTACACCATCTTCAACATCCGGGAACCCGGACTGGTCGGTGATGCGCTCAGGGGTGCACGCGCCCTCGGCATCGCCGGCTTCAACGTGACCATCCCCTACAAGCAGGCGGTTGTCGAATTCCTCGACGAGCTTTCGCCCGAGGCGGCAGCCATCCAGGCCGTCAATACCATCGTCAACGACAATGGCCGACTGTACGGGCACAACACGGACATCGACGGCTTCGCCGCACCGCTGCTCGGGTTGCGTGAACGCATCGCCGGCAGCCGCGTCTGCATTTTCGGCAACGGCGGGGCCGCACTGGCCGCCATCGAAGCCTTCAGGCGCCACTTCAGCCCGGCCACCGTCCTGCTTTTCGCCCGGGACCCGGCAAAGGCCGGAGATATGCTCAGGAACTACCCGCACCGGGACCTGGTCGAACCACTCGCCATGAGCGCCATTGCAGCACCGGAAGGACGCGGGATGCTCTCCGGCTGCAGCGTGGTCGTCAACGCGACGCCCATCGGCACTGCCGGGCGCAATGACGCCCAGCCAAGCATCGTCCCCGACGGAGCCCGGCTGTTCAGGCCCGGCCAGATCGTCTACGACATGGTCTACAATCCCCTGGAGACCCGGCTGCTGGCCGACGCACGTGCCGCCGGGGCGACGGCGGTCTCCGGCATCGACATGCTCATCGGCCAGGCCGCCCGCTCATTCTTCATCTGGACAGGCCTTGAGATGCCCGTCGGGATCGTCCGTACCGCCGTCATGGACGAAATCGCCCTCAAGGGGCGAGCCTGCCCCTGATTTTTCATGCCCGGGTTTGAAAACGCGGGTTTCCGTCATACATTCCTGATCGGCAACCTTTTCCGCAACACCCGGACCACGGCATGAAGCCCTGCAACCACCAGTACCGATGAACAAGAACCGAACCACGTTCCCGCCAAGGAAGGCGTCAATGGCGCCGTTTTTCACCCTTGCAACCCTTTTCATCATCCTTGACCGTGCGACCAAGCTGCTCGCCGTGCACTACCTGCGCGACCTCGGCCACAGCGTCCTGCTGGTCGGCAACTGGCTCAAGTTCACCTATGCCGAAAACCTCGGCATCGCGTTCGGTGTCAGAATGCTTCCTCCTGCAGGCCTCCTCGTCCTCACGCTGGCCATCTCCGCAGGCGTGGTCGCCTATGTCTGGAAGTCGCAGAACCGCAGCATGCTGTTCCTGGCCACCTTCGCACTCATCCTCGGCGGGGGCGTCGGCAACCTCATCGACCGGATCATGCTCGGCCATGTGATCGACTTCATCCATTTCGACCTGTACCAGGGCGTGCTGTTCGGCCGTGAGACAACGCTCTGGCCGATCTTCAACGTCGCCGATTCCTGCATCACCATCGGAGCCTGCATGCTCCTGTTTTTCCACGAACGCATCTTCCCGACCAGGCCATGACCGGTTATGCCGACATCCACAGCCACCTTTCGTTCCCGGATTTCGATGCCGACCGTGACGAGGTGCTGCTCCGGCTCCGCCAGACCGGCGTGGAATTCGTGATCGACCCCGGGACCGACGCGGCGACGAGCCGCCGGGCGGTTGCGCTTGCCCATTCCTGCGACTGCGTCTACGCCAATGTCGGCCTGCATCCCGGCGAAGCCAACGCCCCCCTCGACCCCGACCTCATGGACGAGCTTGCCGGACTGGCCGGAGAGCGCAAGGTGGTCGGCATCGGTGAAATCGGCCTGGACTACCACTGGCCGGGTTACGACCGGGACCTGCAGATTGCGGCTTTCCGTGAAATGCTGCGGCTCGCGTTGCGCCTCGACCTTCCTGTGGTGATCCACTGCCGGGATGCGTGGGAGGATCTGCTCCCGGTGCTCACCGAGGAATCGGCATCGAACATGAGGGGCGCCCTGCACTGCTTTTCGGGAGACCTCGATATCGCACGCACCTGCATCGGACTTGGCCTGAAAATTTCGATACCCGGCACGGTGACCTACCGGAAATCGACACTTCCGGGGATCATCCCTGAACTCCGGCTCGGCGACCTCCTCTCCGAAACCGACGCACCCTACCTCTCGCCCGTGCCGATGCGCGGCAGAAGGAACGAACCGGCGCATGTGGCGCTGACGGTGCAGGCCATCGCCGACGCCCGACCGGAACCGTTTGCCACGGTCGCCGAAGCCCTGGTCAGCAACGCCCGGAAGCTTTTCGGCATCGCCTGATCCGATTTTGAAAATCACCGCAACTTCGTTAGGTTGAAAACCATCGGAAGCGCGCACACGCAGTACAAGGACAACACACGAACTCACAAAGATACCGACACCCATGGATGACCTGAACGCAGCACCCCTCCAGTCTGCCCCGAAGAAATTGAGCCTTATCGACCTCCTGATCCTCAAAAAACAGCTCGTCGTCACCATCCTGGTCGTCATCGCCGTTGCAGCTGCGGGCGTGTTCGGCTGGATGCAGAAACAGAAAGCTGACGAGGAGCAGGCCTCGCTTGCCCTGGCGAAAGTTACGCCCTGGATCGAGACCGCAAATGCCGACAAGGCGATCAAGGGCCTCAATTCGATTGTCTCCAGCTATGGCGACACGCCGAGCGGCAATCTTGCCCGTCTCTATCTGGCCACGATCTACTACACCCTCGACCGCCCCGGGGACGCCCTGCCGCTCTACAACGCGGTCAAAAGCCCGAACAAGGATGTCCAGGCTTCGGCACAGGCCGGTGCTGCCGCATGCAACGTCCAGCAGCGGGCCTTTGAAAAGGCTGCCGCAGGATACGAACAGGCCTCCGGAACCGCCGAGAACGAAGCGCTCAAGGCAATGTACCTGAACAAGGCAGCAGAAAACGATATCGCCGCCAACCAGCCGGACAAGGCGGTCAAGCTGCTGGACCGGATCATCAAGACATGGCCGGCAAGCTCATCGGCCGCCGTTGCCCAGCGAACCATGTGGCGCCTCTCCGGACAGGGCGTCCAGGTCGTGATTCCCTAACCAAAACCATATTCCGACCATGCCGCAGAAATTCCTGATAAAGACCAGCGAAGGCGACATCACCGTTTCGCTCTACGACGACACCCCGCTGCACCGGGATAACTTTGTCAAGCTCGTCGGAGAGGGGTATTACGACGGCATCCGTTTCCACCGGGTCATCGAGGGGTTCATGATCCAGTCGGGCGACCCCCTGTCGCGCCATGACGACAAGCGTGCCCTGCACGGCACCGGCGGACCGAGCCACAGGATACCCGCGGAAATCAGCCACCCGAACCGCAAGGGAACCATCGCTGCGGCCCGGGACAACAACCCGCAGAAAGCATCGTCCGGAAGCCAGTTCTACATCAACCAGGCAGATAACGCATTCCTCGACGGACAGTATACCGTGTTCGGCGTGGTCGAGTCGGGCATCGAGGTGGTCGACAAGATCGCCGCGGTAGAAACCGATCTCAATGACAACCCGATCAAACCGGTCACCATCGAAACCATCAGGCCGGTCACCGAAGCATAAGCCGCATGACGAACGTCGCCGAAAATCTCGCCGCCGTAAGGGAGGCTGTCGCGGATGCCTGCCGCAAGGCGGGCAGGACGCCTGATGCGGTCCGCCTTATCGCCGTCTCCAAAACCAAAAGCGCAACGGCTATCCGTGAGGCCTGGGATGCCGGCCAGCGGGATTTCGGCGAAAGCTACGTCCAGGAATTCCTTGAAAAGCTCGAAACCCCGGAACTCGCCGGGTGCCCGCTCTCCTGGCACTTCATCGGCCACCTCCAGTCTAACAAGGTGCGGCAGATAGCCGGAAAGGTCTCGCTTGTCCACGGCATCGACAAGGTCTCGACGGCCGAGGAGCTTTCCCGCCGCTCCGCCCTGCACGGCGTCACCACGGATTTCCTGCTCGAAGTCAACGTCTCGCGCGAAAGCTCCAAGTACGGCATCGAACCCGACGGGCTCCTGCAGGCGGCGGAAACCTGCTTTGCCCTGCCGAACGCCCGCCTGCGCGGACTCATGACCATCGCATCCCCCGACCCGCAGCAGGCTCGGCGCGAATTCGCCGAGCTTCGCGGACTGCTCGACCGCGTCAAGGCCATCGCCCCCGACCCATCCCTGCTCACCGAACTCTCCATGGGCATGAGCGGTGATTTCATCGAGGCGATCCAGGAAGGCGCGACGATGGTTCGCATCGGTACGGCCATTTTCGGCTGGCGCTGAGGGTGGGCTCCCCGTTTTTTCTCCCGCCCGCCCTGTTTCATCTCTCCCCGGCAGAACGTATATTTAGGCTCTTTTGCAGGAGCGGGATCACTGCGTCCTCAAGGCCTTTTCACAACTTCAAACCACAGGGCATATCATGACCGAACAAAGGCAGAAAATCAGGGAAGCCGTCGAGTTCATCAGGAAAAAAACCTCCGAAGAGTACCCGGTCGGCATCGTACTCGGAACCGGACTCGGCGGATTGGCCAAGGAGATTTCGATTGATTTCTCCCTCGAATATTCCGATATCCCCTACTTCCCGATCTCAACGGTCGAAACCCACCACGGCAAACTGATTTTCGGCACGCTGGCCGGCAAGAAAGTTGTGGCCATGCAGGGCCGCTTCCATTTCTACGAAGGCTACTCGATGTCGCAGATCGTCTTCCCGATCAGGGTCATGAAGCAGCTCGGCGTCAGGACGCTCGGCATCACCAACGCCTGCGGCGGCCTGAATCCTGGCTTCAGCAAAGGCGACATCATGCTCATCGACGACCATATCAACCTGCTCGGCGGCAATCCGCTCATCGGCCCGAACGATCCTGAAATCGGTCCCCGCTTCCCCGACATGTGCGAACCCTACTCGAAGCGCATCCTCGGCATCGCCGAACAGGTCGCGCTCGAAAACGGCATCAAGGTGCAGCGCGGCATCTATGTGGCACTCTCCGGGCCATGCCTCGAAACCCGCGCGGAATATCGCATGCTCAGGGCGCTCGGAGCCGACGTGGTCGGCATGTCGACCGTTCCGGAAGTGATCGCCGCCGTCCATCAGGGCACCGAAGTGTTCGGCATGTCCATCATCACCGACGAGTGCTTCCCGGACTGCCTCGCCGCGGTCAGCATCGACGAGATCATCGAAGTCTCCAACCATGCGGAGCCAAAGATGACCACCATCTTCAAGAATGTCGTGGCAAAACTCTAATTCATAACGGGATCAAACCACTAACACATGATCGACGCCATTTCCTTTTCGGACGGCAAATTCAGGTACCTTGACCAGCGCTTCCTCCCCCTGCAGGAGATCCATGTCGAAACCAGGGACCACCAGGAGGCCATCGAAGCCATCAAGACCCTCGCCGTCAGGGGCGCACCGCTGATCGGTGCGTCGGCGGGCTATACCGTCATCCTCGGCATCAATGCCTTCACCGGCAGCAAGGAGGAGTTCCCGGCCTACTTCACCAGGCTCATCGCCGATGTCGAAGCATCCAGGCCAACGGCGGTGAACCTGTTCTTCGCGACCCGCAAGCTCAAGGCAGTCTATGACGCCAACTTCGGCAACGACTCCCTTGAAACGCTTTTTGCGAAAATGACCGCTGAAGCACACAGGATTCACCAGGCGGAAATCGAAAACTGCGACCGCATCTCGCGCAACGGCGTTGAGCTGCTCAAACAGGATTTCGCCGATGTCCTGAAAACCCGCAAACTCACGGTTCTGACCCATTGCAACACCGGCACACTGGCATGCTGCGGTACCGGCACGGCGCTCGGCGTCATCAGGCTTGCCTGGCAGGAAGGGCTCATCGAGAAGGTGATCTCCTCGGAAAGCCGCCCGCTGCTGCAGGGCCTGCGCCTGACGGCATGGGAGCTCGAACATGACGACATTCCGTTCCTGTCGATTTCCGACTCCTCGTCGGCGTTCCTGATGCAGCAGGGCAAGATCGACTTTGCCGTCGTCGGCGCCGACAGAATCACGGCGAACGGCGACACGGCAAACAAGATCGGCACCTACGCCCACGCCGTCAGCGCCCGCCACCACGGCATTCCGTTCTACATTGCCGCCCCGGTCTCGACCATCGACATCACCCTGGCGGAGGGATCGCTGATCCCGATCGAAGAGCGCAATGCCGACGAACTGCGAACCATTTTCGGTACCCAGGTGGCCACACCGACGACGCCGGTGCTCAATTACGCCTTCGACGTCACCCCGGGAACGCTCATCCGCGGCATCATCACCGAAAAGGAGGCTGTAGTCGGCAACTACAACGAATCGCTCACGCGCGTCTGCACGGCATCCTGAGCCGACCGCGATCCAGCAGCATACGTCACCGGAAGCCCCGTCCACAAACGGGGCTTCCGTCGTTCCGGACCGCCAGCGACAGCCAGAAATGCGCAACAACCGCCACATTCCGGCCGTATTGCATGGTTCCCCGTTTTTTTTCATACATTATGAGCAGATGACACCGTCACCTATTTCGTAGTCGTTCCTTCCGATAGCGGTCAAAAAGAGCTGACCGCACCATTCTTTTTTCCAATCACATCCCAGGAGGAGGGCATGAAAGACACCGGTTACGATGATTCGATCGTTCGGGGTTTTGCATTTTCCGCGCTGCTCTGGCTCATCGTCGGTCTGACGGTCGGGCTCTGGATCGCGTTCGAAATGTTCAACCCCGCCCTGAACATCACGCCATGGCTCAGTTTCGGACGGCTGCGCGTCGTCCACACCAACGGGCTTGGCCTCGGATTCGGCCTCTCGGGCATTTTCGCCACGTCGTACTACATGCTCCAGCGGCTCACCCGCACCCCGCTCCCCTTTCCCCGGCTCGCCAGAGCGCACCTCTACCTCTTCAACATCGCCATCGCCCTTGCCGCCGTCAGCCTGATGGCTGGCATGAACACCACCAAGGAGTATGCGGAACTCGAATGGCCGCTGGACATCGGCGTGGTCGTCATCTGGGTGATGTTCGCCATCAACGTCTTCGCCATCCTCATCCGCCGTCGGGAGAAACAGATGTACATCTCGCTCTGGTACCTCATCGCCATGACGGTGACCATCGCGGTACTCTACATCGTCAACAACCTTGAAGTCCCGCTCAACCTCTTCAAGTCCTACAGCATCTACGCAGGCGCCAACGACGCCAACGTCGAGTGGTGGTACGGCCATAACATCGTCGGCTTCATCTTCACCGTGCCGGTGCTGGCCATGTTCTACTATTTCCTGCCGAAGGCGACCGGCCTGCCGATCTACAGCCACCGGCTCTCCATCATCTCGTTCTGGTCGCTCATCTTCGCCTACCTCTGGACCGGGGCCCATCACCTGATGCTGACCCCGCTGCCCGAATGGATACAGACCGTCGCCATCGCCTTCAGCATCTTCCTGATCGCTCCGTCCTGGGGCTCGGTGGTCAACGGCTACTCCACCCTCCAGGGCAACTGGGATCAGATGCGTTCGAACTACCTGACGAAGTTCTTCATCCTCGGTATAACCTTCTACGGTCTCCAGACCCTCCAGGGTCCGCTGCAGGGACTCCGGACGCTCAACGCATTCTTCCACTACACCGACTGGGTGGTCGGCCATGTGCACATGGGAACCATGGGCTGGGTCGCCATGATCATTTCCGCATCGTTCTACTACATGATCCCGAAAATCAGCGACCGGCCGCTCTACAGCATCCGGTTGGCCAACATCCACTTCTGGCTCATCCTGGTCGGCCAGCTTGTCTGGACCATCACGATGTGGATCGGCGGCATCCAGCAGGGCGCCATGTGGAAGGCGACCAACCCTGACGGTTCGCTGATGTACAGCTTCCTCGACGGCCTCACCTCGCTCTATCCCTACTACCGCATGCGCTTTGCAGCAGGGATAGTCTATTTCATCGGCATCCTGATCTTTGCCTGGAACCTCGTCCAGACCGTCAGGCAACCGGCAGCAGAAGAAGCCTGAGCAACCAACTTCCAACAAGGAGATCGAATCATGGGGATCAATGCAAAACCGGTCGTCTTCGCGGTCACCTCGGCGCTGGTCATCCTTGTCGGCACCGTCGTCACGGTTTTCGTGCCGATGTTCATGCCGTCGACACAGCCGCGGAACAGTGCCGTCAAGCCCTATACGGCCATCGAACAGGAGGGTCGGGATATCTACATGCGCGAGGGATGCAACAACTGCCATACGCAGACCGTGCGCCCGCTCCGGACAGAGGTGCTTCGCTATGGCGAATACTCGAAGGGTGAGGAGTTCGCCTGGGACCGCCCCTTCCTCTGGGGATCCCGCCGCACCGGCCCTGACCTGAACCGTGTCGGCGGCAAGTACCCCGACTCGTGGCACTACAAGCACATGCAAAGCCCGCAGAGCATGTTCGCCCTCTCCAACATGCCGCCTTACGGCTGGCTTGCCGCCAACCGGCTCGACACCTCGAACGCATTCAGGAAGAGCTCGATCCTCGGTTACGGCTATACCGAAGAGGAAGTGCGGCAACAGATCGCCGCATACAGGGCACGGGTCACCGCACCGGATTACGACTCGAAGGCAACCCGTGACCAGGTGACGCCCGAAGCGCTCCGGGGTGAACTTACCGAAATGGACGCCGTCATCGCCTACCTGCAGAAGCTTGGACGGGACGTCAAATCGATGGAGGCAAAACCATGACGTTCCAGGCAATCGCCTATACGGCGTTCACCATCTCGCTTGCAGCCGTGTTCGCAGGCATTATCGCCTACTACTACAACCCTGCCAGGAAGCGGGAGATCGAGGAACCGAAACACCGGATGCTGCACAACGACGAATGAGCACCGCTTCCGTCGAACGCCAACAGAATCCCATCCATCAGGAGGAAACGCACATGAACGATTCCGAAATACCGCAGGAAGGCCACAACAAAATTCCGAAAGGCTGGCTTGCCCTTTTTGCAGGAATGATCATCTTCCTGCTCTGGTATATCGCGGCCTATACCCCGGCGATATCGGGCTGGTCGTTTTACCGCCAATACGACGCCGAGATGAAAGCCGCAGGCAAAACCGCAGCGGTGGCGGCAGCGGCGACCGACCCGGCAACCTACGTCGGCAAGGCTGATGCCATCGCGGAAGGAAAAACGGAGTTCGCGACGACCTGCGCGGCCTGCCACATGGCCGACGCCAGCGGGGGGATCGGCCCCAACCTGAAGGCCACCCTCAAGTACGGCTCGACCCCGGACAAGCTCTTTGCATCCATTGCCCAGGGCAGACCGAACGGCATGCCGCCGTTTGAGCAGCAACTCGGCAAGCAAAAGATCCTCAAGCTCGTCGCATTCATCGAAAGCCTGCGGCCGCAACACTGAACGAAGAAGATGCAGAAACGGCCTCCCGACCCCGCACTCCCGCGGAGCCGGGAGGCGTGCGGAACCGCAACGTAGCACCATGAAACACATCATCTGGAAACGTTATCGCAACCTCGCGGCAATCGCGCAGGCCCTGCTCCTGACCGGCCTGCCGTTCCTGACCGTCAATGGCAGAAGCGCATTCCGGTTCGACCTCCGGGAACTCAACCTGTACGTCTTCGGCTCGGTCGTCAGGATCGGCGAATTCTACCTGATACTCGCGGCAACCCTCTTCGTGCTGCTCTTCATCACCACGATCACGGTCATTTTCGGACGGGTCTGGTGCGGCTGGCTCTGTCCCCAGACCGTCCTGCTGGACCTGACCGCCAACCTTGCCGGCATGTTCGGCAAAAAACACCGGAAAACGCTCCAGATCCTTTTGCTGCTGCCGGTATCCGGCCTGGTGGCCGCCACCATGATCTGGTATTTCGTCCCACCTGCCGAAATGCTGCGGAACCTGCTGACAACGCCGTTGCTCACCGGATTCTTCCTGGTGCTCTGGGCATGCGTCTTCCTGGAACTCGCCGGGCTCGGCAGGAAGTTCTGCACCACGATATGCCCCTACGCCATGCTGCAGAACGCGCTGTTCGACCGGGAAACCCTCGTCATCGAATATGACCGTTCCCGCGAAGCGACCTGCATGAAATGCGACGACTGCGTGCGGGCCTGCCCCGTCGGCATCGACATCAAGCAAGGCCTGAGCAACCGGTGCATCGCCTGCGCCGAGTGCATCGACGCCTGCTGGCTCAAGAGCAGCAAGCGCGGCCTTCCACCCTTTCCGGACTACAAAGGCAACATCATGCGGCCGAAAGCCTTCATGCTCTGGGCCATGACCGCTGCCACGGCACTGGCGTTCGTGCTCCTTGTGGCCGGCAGACCGGCAGTGGACTTCACGCTCAGCCGGGTGCAGGAACCCCTGCCGGCAGGCCTGAACCGCTATGCCTACACGATCACCAACAACAGCGGCGAGCCACTGCTCCTGAACATCTCCGCCCCGGACGACGTCACCGTTATCGGGGAACGGAATATCCCGCTCAAGCCTTACGAAGTCGTCAGGGGCAAACTGCTCCTGAAAACCGCCACGAAACGGGACAGGGTAACCCTGACCCTGCAGGGAAAAGGCATTCGGCTCAACCGTGAAACGGGTTTCCTATGAGAACCATGATCACCGGCATCATCCTGCTGTTCATGTTCGCCATGGCATGCGGCATTTCCGTGGCCGTGCACTCTGCGGAAGGACTTGTCGAGAACGACTATTTCGCACGAGGCGACGCGTGGTTCCGGACAAAGGCTGAAGAGCGCAGACTCGGGCTCGAAATCAGCGCACCGGCAACCATGACGCTCGGCAGCAACGATGTGCGATGCACCATCTCCGAACACGACCGGCCGCTCAGCAATGCGAACGTGACCCTCTGCTTCGGCAGCATGCCCACCGGCGACCGGGACTTCTCCCGCGCCATGAAGGAAACATCGCCGGGCGTCTACCAGGCGACGGTGCAACTCCCCTCACCGGGCAAATGGCTTGTCCGGCTCGAACTTGACGCAAAACCGCTCCATACCACCAGATCATGGTTCTACGACGTAAAATAGGCCTGGCCATCGCCATCATCGGAATCCTCTGCGCCCCATCCGGGGCATCGGCGACCGACACCGCAGTAGCGGACTGCAACGCCATACACCGCCGCCCATGCGTCAGCATCGCCGGAGAGCGCAAGGTGACGCTGGACATCACGCCGAAACCGGTTCGGCACATGAGCCCGCTCCGGTTCAGCGTCACCATCGAGCCGGCAACCGGATTACCGGACGTCTTCCTCCTCGACCTCTCGATGCCCGGCATGGCCATGGGCAGGAATCAGGTCAGGATGACCCGGACAGGAACGGACACCTGGCAGGGAGAGGGCGTCATCGTCCGCTGCATGAGCGGGCGGACGCTCTGGAGGGCCACAATCCTTCTGCCGGGAACCGGCAACCCCTCCTTCACCTTCAATGTCCGGGACTGAACAGCGTCAGCCGACGATGCTCCGCTGTGAGCACTGTCTCCAGGAGGTGACGAGTGATGCGGCGGTAAGCGCCGAAATCGACGGCCAGCACCATACCTTCTGCTGCCACGGATGCCTCGGCGTCTTTGAACTGGTCCACAAGCAGTCGCTCGACGCCTTCTACGCGCAGCGCTGCGACTGGCAACCCGGCCGACCGTCGTTTGCCGCGGTCAGCGCAGCCGACTTCGAAGCCGAAGTCGAAACACACGGCGAGCTGCGCAGCATCACCCTGCTCCTTTCAGGAATCCGTTGCGCCTCCTGCGTCTGGCTTGTGGAAAAACTCCTTGGCAGGCTTCAAGGCGTCGTTTCGGCACGGGTCAACTACGCGACCCGCCGGGCATCAGTGGAATGGGACCCTGGCCGCATCTGCCTCGAAGCCGTTCTGGACACGCTCTCCCGAACGGGCTACCGGCCCCGGCCTGTCGGCTCGGCATCCCCGGTAGATGCCTTTTCCGACGAAAAACGCGACCTCCTGCTCCGGTTCGGCACCGCCGCGTTTTTCTCGATGCAGCAGATGCTCATTTCCGCAGCACTGTACGCCGGATTTTTCCAGGGCATCGCATCGACCTACCGCCAGGCCTTCCAGCTCATCTCGCTTGCCCTGGCGACACCGGTGCTGTTCTACTCCGGCTACCCCTTCATCGAGGGGGCACTCCGCTCGCTCAGGAGCAGGACACCCGGCATGGACCTCCTGGTCGCCCTTGGTTCGCTGTCCGCCTACGGGTACAGTATCGCCATGATCTTCACGGGTGGCGAGGTCTTTTTCGACACCGCGACGATGATCGTGACCTTCATCCTGCTCGGCAGGCTGCTGGAAGCAGGTTCAAGGCTCAAGGCCGGCAGCGCGCTTACGGCACTCGCCGAACTGCAGCCGCGTGAAGCGGTGCTGGTCGGCCCTTCCGGCGAAACGGAAACCGTACCAACGGAACGTCTGCAGGAGGGCGATCTGGTCGCCGTCGCGCCAGGCGGCAGGATACCCGTCGACGGCGTTGTCCGGACCGGTTCGGCGGACGTCGACGAATCGATGCTGACCGGAGAATCGGCCCCGGTCGCAAAAGCGCCGGGAAGCGAGGTCTTCGCGGGCACCTGCGCCATCACGGGCCGCCTGCTGGTACGCATCACCGGGGATCCGCGCCAGACGATGCTGTCAAGGATCGTCAGCACCGTCGAGGAGGCGCAATCCCGAAAAGCGCCAATCCAGGGCGTTGCCGACCGGGTTTCAGGCTGGTTCGTCCCCCTGGTTCTGCTGCTGGCGGCAGCCACATTCGCCATACAGTGGTACTCCGGCGCAGCACCGGCAAAGGCGCTCATGAACGCCGTGTCGGTGCTGGTCATCGCCTGCCCGTGCGCACTCGGCCTGGCAACCCCGCTGGCGATCCTTGTCGCCACCTCGGCAATCGGCAGAAACGGCATTCTGGTGCGGGGAGGCGATATCCTCGAGTCGGTTTCGCAAACCGATACGGTCGTTCTCGACAAGACCGGAACCATCACCCGCGGCAGGCCGTCTGTCGTCGACCTCATCGACTATGGCGCAAGCGGGAGATTCCTGCAGTGCTGCGCCTCGCTTGAAAGCTTTTCCGAACACCCTTCCGGCAAGGCGATATCGGGAGCATGGAAGGGGGACTTCCTTGCCGTCGACCGCTTCGAGGCGGTTCCGGGCATGGGCGTGGCCGGAACCATCGACGGCGAGTCCTGGCTGGCGGGTTCCGCCGGGTTCATGCAACGCCACGGCGTGGCGTGCGACGAACGCTGCCAGACTGACCTGCAGCGCCTGCAGGCTTCCGGAAAGACCACGGTATGCGTTGCCTGCAACGGCAGGATGGCCGGCATCGCGGCCCTGATCGACGACCTCAGGGAAGATGCCCCGGCGATGACCATAAGACTGGAAAACATGGGCATGCGGCTGCTGATGCTCACCGGCGACAACGAAGGCGTCGCCCGCTACATCGGTGCCAAATGCGGCATCGACGACCTCCGGTCCGGGCTGGACCCCCTCGGCAAGGCCGAGACCGTACGCAGCCTGAAAAACAGCGGAAGGCATGTCCTCATGGCCGGCGACGGTATCAACGACGCGCCAGCCCTGGCTGAAGCCGATACCGGCGTGACCTTCGGCACCGCGACCGGCATCGCCATCGAAAGCGCGGGCGTCACCATCCTGAACGATGACCTTCGCCAGCTCCCGACGCTGCTTGGCCATGCCCGCCAATGTTTTGCGATCATCCGCCAGAACCTTGCGTGGGCTTTCGGCTACAACATGGTTGCCCTGCCGCTCGCGATATCCGGCACCCTGCACCCGATCGTGTCGGCAGCGCTGATGGCAGCCAGTTCGCTGGTGGTGGTCGCCAATTCACTTCGACTCAACCGGCTGGAAAAAACGCCATGACCAGTATCTTTTACCTGATCGCCATCGGCTTCGTCTTCGGCCTTGCCGGATGGGCCCTCTTCATCTGGGCGGTGCGCAACGGTCAGTTCGACGACATGGAAGCGCCGAAATACCGGATGCTCGATGACGACGACGACAAACCGGCTCCTCCGAAACCACAACAGCAGCAACGGGACCATGGAACGTGAAGCACTGGCCATGCTGGCAGCCGGTCTGGCAGGGGGCTTCGGCCACTGCGTCGGCATGTGCGGCCCGATCGTGGCCAGCCTCTCGGTCGGCAACCTCCGGGCCGGCTGGCCGGAGCACCTGCTCTACAACCTCGGCAGGATCATGACCTACGCCACGCTCGGTGCGGCGGCAGGTGCGACAGGCTCGTTCCTCGCCCTCATTCTGCCGCTCGAAAGCCTGCAACGCATCGTGATGGCAGCAGGCGGCCTGTTCATCGTGCTGCTCGGGCTGATCACCGGCCAGTGGCTGCCGTTCGGCAGGGAAATCGGCACCTGCACACCGGCAATGCCCCTGGTGAGAAAAACCCTCGACCTGTTCAACGGATCGACCTCCACCGGCGCATGGTTCCCGCTCGGCCTGGCGTTCGGTTTCCTGCCCTGCGGCCTGACCTACACCGCCCTCCTGACGGCGGCACGGGCCTCGATGGACGCCCCTGACCGGTTCTCCGGCATGCTGCGCGGCGGCTTCTTCATGCTGCTCTTCGGGATCGGAACCGCGCCATCCCTGCTGCTCCTGGGCAGCCTCGCCTCCCGCATCGGTGCCGTTGCCCGCAAACGCCTCTACCGGCTCGCAACCCTGATCATGATCGGCACGGGCCTGTCGTTCATTGCCGGTGCGCTACGGTGGTAACTGCAGGCCGCACGGTTGCATTCCTGTCCGGAATTCGGTAAAATAAACCACCAAGCGATTCAAACCGCATCAGTTATCCAGCTCCTCCGGGTGAACGACTCCAGCACATGAACATCGACAGGAACCTTATCAGGCTGCTCAACGACGAGCGTCGCCCATTCGTGCTGTCGGGCATTTTCGGCTCGCTCGGCGCCCTTCTGCTTGTCGGACAGGCATGGTGGCTCAGTGCGGCGATCGACATCGTGTTCCGTTCTGCCGCAGGGTGGAACGCCGTCCTGCCCGCCGTCACCGGCTTCGCTCTGTGCGCCGCAGGAAGGCTGATGCTTGCCCAGGCCGCGCACAGGGCGGCAAAACAAGGCACGCTCGGTATCCGGCAGCGCCTTTCGAACCGCCTTTCAGGAACGGTCTCCGCACTCGGACCGGCATTCACCGGCTCAACCCAGAGCGGCCGGCTGGTGACGACCATGCTCAAAGGCACTGAATCGGTCGACCCCTACTTCAGCCAGTACCTTCCCCAGCTCCTCATGGCTGTGGTCACCCCGATCGTGCTGCTCGCGGCCATATTCCCGTCCGACTGGATCACCGGGACGATCCTCGTCCTGAGCGCACCGCTGATCCCCGCATGCATGATCATCATCGGCAAGCGGGCAAGCGCCGCGACCGAGCGGCAATGGGAGACCGTCAGCCGGATAAGCGGCTTTTTTCTCGACATGCTCCAGGGCCTGTCGACCCTCAAGCTCTTCGCCCAGGAAAAAACCCGCCGCAAAGGCATCGTCGAGGCAAGCGAGGAATTCCGCCGGTCGACGATGCAGGTGCTGAAAATCGCCTTCCTCTCCTCCCTCGCCCTTGAACTGGTCGGCACCGCAGGCACCGCAGGCGCTGCCGTCAGCATCGGCCTCAGGCTCTCCTCCGGCGCGATGCCATTCAGGCCCGCAATGTTCATCCTTTTGCTGATACCCGATTTTTACCTTACCCTGCGCCAGCTCGGCACGAAGTTCCACGCGGGGATGGAGGGGGTGAAGGCCTCGAAGGAGATGCACGAGATTTTTGACCGCGACGCGACCGCTGGCGACGCGGGTTCCGGAAAAAATGGGCTGGAAGCAGGCAATGCCGCAAGAAACCCGATCATCCTCAACAACATCCGGTACACCTTCCCCGGCGCGAAGGCTCCGGCGCTCGACGGCATTTCCTGCACCTTTGCGCCGGGCACCGTAACAGCGCTGACCGGCCCGAGCGGCGCAGGCAAAAGCACCCTGCTGAACCTCCTGCTCCGGTTTATCGCACCCGCCGCAGGGTCGATTTCGCTTGGCGGCACCGGCATCGGAGAGTTCAACCGCCAATCCTGGTTCCGCCAGATCGCCTGGGTTCCCCAGCACCCATTCCTCTTCAACGCCTCCATCCGCGACAACCTCCTGATGGCACGCCCGGGAGCCGGTGAGGCGGAACTTGCCGAAGCACTCTCGCTTGCAGGCCTTACCGACCTCGTCGGGACACTCCCCGACGGGCTCGACACCCTTCTCGGCGAACAGGGCTCCCGATTCAGCGGCGGAGAGGCCCAGCGCATCGCGCTTGCCCGCGCGTTCCTCAAGGACGCCCCCATACTGCTGCTCGACGAGCCAACCTCGCACACCGACCCGATCCTTGAAGCGGAACTGCGCAGCGCAATGGCAACACTGATGCAGGGAAGGACCGTCATCATGATCGCCCACCGGCTGGAAAGCATCAGAAACGCCGACCGGATCATTGTGCTCGAACAGGGACGCATATCCCTGCAGGGCACACATGACGAGCTGATGGCGGTGGAGGGTTTTTACCGCAGCGCCATCAGCCCGGCAGGAAAGGAGGAAGCGGCATGAAAACCTTCCTCCGGCTCATCGGCCTGACCCGCCCCTATGCATGGTGGATGCTCCTTGCCGCCTTTATCGGGTTCGCCACCGTCGGCAGCGGCATCGGCCTCCTGATGGCATCGGCATGGATCATCTCCCGGGGCGCCTTGCTGCTGCCTGCCGCTGCGCTGCAGGCAGGCATTACCGGCGTCAGGGTTTTCGGCGCTTCCCGCGGTGTGCTCCGCTACGCCGAACGGCTGGTATCGCACAACACGACCTTCAGGATACTGACCCGGATCCGCCTGTGGTTTTACGACGCCATCGAACCCCTGGCCCCGGCACGCCTCGCCGCCTACCGGAGCGCGGACCTGCTCAAGCGCATCGTGGACGACATCCAGAACCTCGAAAACATCTATGCCAGGGTGGTCGCACCGCCGCTGACCGCGCTGATGGTCACCATCCTGATGTGGCTGCTGGTCGCCAGGTGGTCCCTTGGGGCTGCGGCAGGCATTCTGGCATGTCAGGTGATGGCCGGAGCCGTCGTCCCCTTCACTGCCGCCCGGATGGCAAAGGGAACGGCACGCAGAATCGCCGGGCTGCAGGCAGAAGAGCAGCTCCTTGCCGTCGACCTGGTCCAGGGCATGGGTGAACTGACGGTGTTCGGCATGCTCGACGAGCAGCTCGGCAGGCTGCGCGAGGCGGAAGCTGCAAAACTCGGGCTCGAACGCCACGCGGCAACCATCGAGGGCGTACAGGAAACGCTCTGCGGCCTCTGCATGAACGCAGGCGTGGTGTGGGCCATCTGGGAGATGCTCCCGCTGGTGAGAACGGGAAGCGTCAGCGCCGTGACCATGGCGGCCATCCTCTTCGGGGTGATCGCATCCTTCGAAGCCTTCCTGCCGCTGACCGGGGCGGCACAGCACATCGAAGCGGACGTGCGCGCTGGCCAGCGGCTGTTCGACATCATCGACACCAGGCCCGAAGTCACGGCGCCGCCGGACCCGAGCCCCTTTCCGGGAGCGGGCACACTGGAAGCCGAAAACCTGAAATTCACCTATCCCGGCAGCAGCAGGCCCGCGCTCGACGGCATCTCGTTTTCCGTCCCTCGGGGCGGCCGGATTGCCGTCGTCGGGCCGAGCGGAGCGGGCAAATCAACGATCACCTCGCTGCTGGTGCGCTTCTGGAACCCGAGCGCCGGAAAGCTCTCAATTGGCGGCACCGACATTGCGTCATTCGATCCGGAAACCCTTCGGCGCAACATTGCCGTCGTTTCCCAGCATACCTACCTGTTCGGCCAGACCATCAGGGAAAACCTGCTCCTGGCAAAACCGGAAGCCTCCGACAGAGAACTGCGGCAGGCCCTTGCGGAAGCCGGGCTGGAAAGCCTTTCTCCGAGGCTCGACCAATGGGCCGGACAACACGGCATGAACCTGAGCGGCGGTGAACGCCAGCGGCTCGCCATCGCCCGCATGCTGCTGCAGGACGCGCCGTTCGTCGTCCTCGACGAAGCCACCGCAAACCTCGACGCCATCACCGAACAGGCCGTCCTCGACACCATCGAGCGCAACGGCAGCGGCAGAACCGTGCTCGCCATCACCCATCGCCTGCAACGCATGGAACGCTTCGACGAGATTCTGGTGCTCCAGGAAGGACGGATTGTCGAACGGGGGCGGCACGACGAGCTGCTCGGCGGTAACGGGCTCTATACCGACATGTGGCGGCTCCAACATCAGCCGGACCTGTAGCGTCGCCCGCAGCCAGGAGTCACTTCGTATCGAGGGTTGAGATAATCAGTAGCCGGTCCACCATGTTTTTTGCCATTTCATTGCCGTTCCGGGCAGCACGGTTAAACCAGTAAGAGGCGGTCAGCTGGTTTTTTTCCACCCCCCTGCCGTTCATGTACATAAGACCGAGCTGAAACTGCGCTTCCGGCAACGCCTGATCGGCAGCCATCCGACACCATCTCAGGGCAAGGTCAACATCGACCGGAACACCCTTGCCGGCATCATACATCGCACCAAGCATAAATTGCCCAACTGCGCTTCCCCGAATGGCAGCTCTTCGAAACCAGTACACCGCTTCGACGTCGCTTTTCTGCACCCCCTGCCCATTGAGGTAGAGACTGCCGATACGAAGTTCCGCATTGTAGAAGCGGAAATCTGCCGCCTTTCGGTACAGTCGCATCGCTTCCTGGTAGTCCTGTTGCACCCCGGTACCGCGCTCATAACAAAACCCCAGAAAAAACTCGCCCACAGGCTCACCCTGATCAGCCGACCGGCGAGCCCATTTGGCTGCCTGACCAAAATCGACGGAAACGCCTTGTCCACTCATGAACATCTTTGCCAGTGCGCTCTGGCAGTGGGCGTCGCCCTGTTCCGCCCCGAAGTGCAGCAACGTGAAGGCCGCCTTGTCATCGATACTTTTCAATGTACCTTCCAGGTATTTACCGGCCAGCCTTCGATATGCCGGAAGAATTCCTTTCCGGGCAGCAGTCAGATAACATTGCTCGGCAGCAAAGCTATCCTGGCCGACCCCTCGTCCGACATCATACATCTGCGCCAGATTGAACCGGGCATTGCCAAGCCCCTGATCAGCAGCCTTGCGATACCAGAATACGGCAAGGCTGTCATTTTGCGGCACCGTCAAGCCATTCTGATACATGATCCCCAGTTCGTTCTGGGCAAGGGCATTGCCTTTGGCGGCAAGCCGCCGCAACTGCGCAAGGGATATCGATGCTTCAACGGAAAACGGGAAGCAAAGCAGCACGATGGCCACGAAAAAAGCAGATCGTTTCATACGGGGGGGGAAGAGGGGTACATACTGTAAATTGAGCCGGAAAACCATCACATTTCGAACGATGGCGGCCCCTTCAGGATTCAGCGACAGGATGCCTTCAGCTCCAGCAGGGGTTCCGTGCTGGTGGCGCTCTGCACCCGCGACGAACTCCCGGAACGGTGTCGAAAGCAAACTGCGAAAAGCAAAATTACGGCACTTTTTCTGAAAAGCAATCCGGATTCGTTGTCCTTCCGGCCGCCCCGTTCTGCAGCGGCGCCGCTGCCTATTTTGGGGATATTTCGTTCCGGCATGTTTCGCCGGGATATTCGAACTCGACCGTCGAGTGATGCAGCCCATGCTTGCGGACAATGGCGACAATGGCCGCCTTGATGGCCGCATGTTCTTCGGGAAGCGGCTGGCATGCCAGTTCAAGGTGGGCGGTAAAGACATTTCTCTCGCCATCGAGCGACCAGATATGGGCCTGGTGTACGGCACGAACCCGATCCATGGACTCTATTTCATGGACGACGTTGTCGAGGCTGATCGTATCGGGTACCGCCTGCAGAAAAATGGGCAGCATCGACCTGAGGTTCCTGACGACGTTCGACAAAATATACAGCGTGGTCAGTACGGCCAGCAGCGGATCGAGCATCGGAAAATCGACAACCAGCATCACGAGCGACACGACAAGTACGGCAATCCACCCCAGGACGTCCTCAAGCAGATGCAGGGCGACGACACGGGTGTTTATGCCCTTGTCCTTCAGGAGGCGCAGCATGGCGAACCCGTTGACCACAACGCCGAGAACGGCAAGCCCGACCATGCCTCCGGCATTCGGCCGCGACGGGTTCATGATGCGGGGAACCGCTTCGGAAAGGATATAGAGCGAACTGCCCAGCAGGAGCACCGTGCTCACCAGCGCCCCGAATGTCGAGAAGCGCCGGTACCCGTAGGAGTAGCGTGCGTTGCCTTTCTGGACTGACAGCTTTTCAAAATACCATGACTGACCGAGGGCGAAACAGTCACCCAGGTCATGGGCGGCATCGGCGAGGATTGCCGTACTGTTGGTCAGGAACCCGCCGACGACCTCGATAACGGTAAAGGTCAGGTTCAGGAAAAACGCGGTGCGGATATTGCCGGTTGCATGGTGGTGATGATGGCCATGCTGATGGCCGTGACCATGGCCGTCGTGGTCGTGGTGATCATGCGCGGCGCAATCGGCGTGGGCATGGTCATGGCAGGCACCATGGGCATTTTCGGAATCGTGGCTGGTGGCGTGCATAGCGGTGTGAACTTCATTCGTATTTCCGTTACCTGAACATAGGCATCAGGACGCATTGACGGAAATGATTCTGCATCTGCTGCAACTAAATTCCCCCGTAACGCTGTTCAGGCCTGAAGGATTCCCGGATGTTGCCGATCGCGGCGAGCTTGCCGCGGCGGAACGACAGCCACACGAAGAGCCGGGAGAACCCGAAACCAGGAAACGCCCCCAAAACGAACATGCGGATGCAAAGATTCTTGCGGTTTCTGGGACGCAGGCTCAGGGAACACCCGCTTGCCAGAATCGGCCCGGGACTGATCACCGGCGTTGCCGACGATGACCCGAGCGGTATTGCCACCTACTCGCAGGCTGGTGCGAAATTCGGGCTCGACCTGCTCTGGACGATGCCGCTCGCCTATCCGCTCATGTCGGTCATCCAGACCCTGTGCGCCCGCATCGGGCGGGTGACGGGTAAAGGGCTTGCCGCCGGCATCCGGACGGCGTTTCCACTGCCGGTCCTCTACACCGTCGTGTTCCTGCTGCTGCTGGCCAACATCCTCAACATCGCAGCCGACGTCGCCGCAATGGGCGAAGTGGCGGAACTGGTGACCGGGCAGGACCGGCACCTGATGACCGCGCTGTTCGTGTGCGGCACCCTCCTGCTCCAGATATTCGTGCCCTACCACCGCTACATCTTCTTTCTCAAGTGGCTGACGCTGTCGCTTCTGGCATATGCCGCCGTCCTGTTCACCGTCAAGGTACCCTGGGGCCTCGTCGCAACCCGGACCTTCCTGCCCCACCTCAGCAACGACCCGGAATCGGCGTCCATGCTGGTCGGCATTTTCGGGACAACCATCAGCCCCTACCTGTTCTTCTGGCAGGCCTCGGAAGAGGTTGAGGAGATGCAGAAAGCCCCCGGGAACCCACCATTGCGGAGCGACCTGGCAGCCGCCCCACGGGAGCTCAGGCGTATCGGCTGGGACACCTGGAGCGGAATGTTTTTCTCCGACCTCACGGCATGGTTCATCATGCTCGCCACGGCAGTCACCCTGCATGTATCGGGCGTGACCGACATTGCAACGGCAACCCAGGCTGCAAGTGCGCTCAGGCCGATCGCCGGTGATGCCGCCTACCTGCTGTTCGCTTCGGGAATCCTCGGCGTCGGATTGATCGGGGTGCCGGTCCTTGCCGGTTCGGGGGCGTACGCGCTGTCGGAGGTGATGGGGTGGAAATCAGGGCTGGAAAACCGTGCCCGGGATGCAAAGGGCTTTTACGGCATCATCGCCCTGAGCGTGCTGGTCGCGTTACTCATCCAGTATTCGCCGGTCAATCCGATGAAAGCGCTGTTCTGGAGCGCGGTCATCAACGGCATCATTGCCGTACCGCTCATGGGGGTGATCCTGCTCCTGTCGGCAAACCGTTCGGTCATGGGCGAATTCACTGCCGGCAGAACCACACTGGCAGTCGGCTGGTTTGCCACGCTGCTCATGAGTGCCGCTTCCGTGAGAATGTTCCTGCCCTGAAAAAATCCGGTAAGCGCGCCGTCAGCGGCGCTGCGACTTGAGCGCGATGCAGTCGTGCACCACCCTGTCGCCGACATAGGCGGTCGAAGAACGCCGGACGACCTGCCATGCCTGCATCTGGTAACGGCTTGCCGTGGCAATCGCCGGGGCGAGCCCGCGGTCACGTTCCGCCACGGCGGCCAGTTCCTGGTTCTGGGTGAGGATGACCGGATTCATGCCCGGTGCGACCACGACCAGCAGGGAATCGATCTCGGCACCGTCAAGCCGGACGCATTCGGGCGACGCGGCAGAACTGGAGAGGGTCTCCAGCTGGATCATCCGCGCACGGGAGTTCTTCATGTCCCCGTTCATGGCAAGATGGGCGAGGTCGAGCAGGTTGTTCCTCGTCGTGTTCAGGTCCGGGAACGCATCGATGGCCTGGTATTTCGGGTTGTTTTTCAGCACCCGGGCAAGCGAGGAGACCTCCTTGAGGTAGGTGTTTCGCTGATTGTCGGGCACGAAAAACATGACGATCATGTGCACCAGGGGCTCGCCGGGTATGCCATAGTCGATGCCGTTCGGGCTCCAGCCGATGGCGCAGCTCAGCTCACCGTCGAAATTGACGCGGGCATGCGGACAGGCCCAGCCGACGCCAAGCGATGTATTGGAGCTTTTCTCGTGTGCGAGCACGACCTCGACGATATCGGTCCCCGGAGGGATCGACGGCACGGCTTCGAGCATCGTTGCCAAAAACTGCAGCGCGTCTCCCTTGTCATTGTCGGGAAGCTCGACGAGACGCCCGTCTTCCAGGGCGTCAAGAATGCAATTCAACATGTCAGTTTCCTCCAAAGCGCTTGAAGAACCAGGATTTCACCAGATGGGTCAGCGACCCGTAGCTCACCAGGAACAGGGTGATCCACAGGAAATAGGCGGGCGGCAGCGGCACCATGCCGAAAAGCCCGGCAAAGGGCGAATAGGGCAGCCAGACAGCAAGCACCATGACCGCAAGCGTCGTCAGCAGCATGGGGCGCGACGCGCGGCTCTGGATGAACGGCAGCCGGCCGGTGCGAATGATGTGGACGATCAGCGTCTGAGTCAGCAGGGACTCGACAAACCAGCCGGTCTGGAAGAGCTGGACCGCATGGTTTTTTGCGGCGGCCCCCGCCGCCGGATCGAGGAACATGCGGCTGTTGAAGACAAACCACATCAGCGCGAAGGTCGCATAGTCGAACACCGAACTGATCGGGCCGACCACCATCATGAACCATTTGATGTTGCCGATGTCCCATTTCCTCGGGCTCGCAATCTGTTCCGGGTCCACATGGTCGCTCGGAATGCCGGTCTGCGAAAAATCGTAGAGCAGGTTGTTGAGCAGGATCTGGATGGGCTGCATCGGCAGGAACGGCAGCAGGTAGCTCGCGCCGACGACGCTGAACATGTTGCCGAAATTCGAGCTGGCCCCCATGCGGATGTACTTGATGATGTTGGCGAACACGCGACGCCCTTCGAGGATACCGTCGTCAAGCACCATGAGGCTCTTTTCGAGCAGAACGATATCGGCGGATTCCTTGGCGACGTCCACGGCCGTGTCGACTGAAATGCCCACGTCGGCGGCACGGAGTGCGGGTGCATCGTTGATGCCGTCACCCATGTAGCCGATGACGTGCCCGGCCTTGCGGAGCGACTGGACCACCTGCTCCTTCTGCAGGGGGGAGAGCTTGGCCAGCACGTCGGCCTGCTCGACCGTCCTGTCGAACTCGGTGCCGCTCATCCGGGCAAGCTCGTCGCCATTGACCACGCCACGGATCTCCATGCCGACATCGCGACAGATTTTCCGGGTCACCAGCGCGTTGTCCCCTGTCAGGATCTTCACGCGCACCCCGGCATCCCTGAGGCTGACAAGCGCCTGCGCCGTCGAATCCTTCGGCGGATCGAGGAAGGCGATGTAGCCGAGCAGGATCAGGTTCTTTTCGTCCTCGCTCGTAAAACGCTTCCGGTCAGGCGGAAACTCATTGTAGGCGATGGCGAGCACACGGTAGCCGTTGCTGTTCAGACCGGCAACCTCCTCAAAAAGGTCGTCCCTGATCATGCCGATCAACGGGTAGATTTCGTCATCGATCTGGTAACGGTCGCAACAGGAGTAGATCTCCTCGACAGCGCCCTTGCAGATCAGGACATGATCCTCCTCGTAATTCACGACGACCGACATGCGGCGACGCTGGAAATCGAACGGCAGCTCATCGACCAGGCTGCAGTTGCCGTCGACGGCGAATTCCTGGTGTTCCAGCACCGCCCGGTCCAGCAGATTGCGCAGGCCCGTCTGGAAAAAACTGTTCAGGTAGGCGTACCGAAGCACATTGCCGCTCTCCTCGCCCATGACGTCCACCGCCATCTCCAGAAGCACATGATCCTGGGTGAGCGTCCCGGTCTTGTCGGTGCAGAGGATATCGATGGCGCCGAAGTTCTGGATGGAGGAAAGATGCTTGACGATCACCTTCTTGCCGGCCATGGTCAGCGCCCCCTTGGCCAGGTTGACCGTCACGATCATCGGCAGCATCTCCGGCGTCAGGCCGACGGCGACGGAAAGACTGAAAAACAGCGATTCGAGCCAGTCCCCCTTGCTCAGCCCGACAATCAGGAAAACGGAACTGACCATGACGATCATGAACCTGATCATCAGCCAGGTGAAGGAGCGGATACCGCGGTCGAAACTGGTCTCTTCGCGCCGCTCGTTCAGGCGTTCCGCAATGGCACCGAAAAAGGTCCGGCTGCCGGTGTTGACCACGACGCCCCTCGCTGAACCGCTGCTGACGCTGCTGCCCTGAAAACAGGCGTTGGGCAGGTCGAGGATCGCCGTCTTTTCGGTATCGCACGGCTCCGCGCTCTTTTCGACCGGCATGGTCTCGCCGGTGAGCGATGCCTGCGTGACGAAGAAGTCTTTTGCCGAAATCAGGCGAAGATCAGCGGGGATGACCGAACCGGCCTGGAGCTGGACGATGTCACCGGGAACAAGGTCGGCAAGCGGAACCTCGGCCTCGACCCCGTTGCGGATCACATGCGAGCGGGACTGGACACGTTTGCCGAGGGCCTCGACCGCGTTGCCTGAACGCCGGTCAAGCACGAATGAAATGCCGACACTCAAGAGAATCATCGTCCCGACAATGGCCGTGGAAGCAACTTCGCCGATAAAGCCGGAAACAATGGCGATCAGCAGCAGCTGGATGACAAGCGGGCTGGAGAGGCGGTGCAGGATGTCCTGGATGAACGAGGGGCGTTTCGACTGGGTGATTTCGTTTTTGCCGAATGTCGCCGTCCGCTTCGAGACCTGGTGGTCGTCAAGGCCTTCGGGACGGCTCTCCATCTGCTGCAGCGCCTCGTCGACAGGCGCCATGCAGAGCTTCAGAAGAAAATGCTCCTCCTCGGAACGGGTATGGGGTACCGCTGCTTCCTGGCGGATCGAGGAAGCGGAGAGCTTGACGAGTTTGCTGGTAAAGGATCGGAGCATATCGTACTCATACGGATATCGTTGGTTGGCAAGACCCCATACGAGGGAACAGGAGGCTAAAGATACGGAATCCGCGGCAAAACACGGCCTCCGCACCGCAAGTAAATAGCGACATCAGTCGAAGATGACCGTCTTGCGCCCGTTGACCAGGATGCGGTGCTCGCTGTGCAGGCGCAGCGCCCTGGCAAGTACGAGACGTTCGAGGTCCCTGCCCTTGCGAACCAGGTCCTCGTAGGTGTCGCGATGGGAAACACGGATGATATCCTGCCCGATGATAGGCCCTTCGTCGAGCTCGTCGGTCACGTAGTGGCTGGTGGCACCGATGATTTTCACCCCGCGCCGCTCCGCCTGCCGGTAGGGGTTCCCGCCGACGAAGGCAGGCAGGAACGAATGGTGGATATTGATGATCCTGCCGGGGTAGCGGGCGGCGAACTCCGGTGAAAGGATCTGCATGTACCGGGCAAGCACGATCGTGTCGATGCCTTCGGCTTCACAGAGCGCGATCTGCCGGGCTTCGGCTTCGGCCCTGGTCTCCGGCGAAACCGGCACGACATGGAAGGCAATGCCATGCTGCGCCGCAAGCGGGGCGAGGTCGGGATGGTTCGAGACGATCAGCGGGATGTCGATGGCGAACTCGCCAAGGCTGTGGCGCCAGAGGATCTCCCGGAGGCAATGGTCGTACTTTGAAACGAAGATCGCCGTGCGGTCGCGAAGGCCCGAAAGCCTGATCTTCCAGGAAGCCCCGAACTCCCTGGCAAGGGGCGCGAAGGCATCGTCGAGCTCAGCGGCAGGTATGGTGAACTGCTCCAGGCTCCAGGAGACGCGAAGGAAAAAGTGCCGCTCTTCGACATCGACATGTTCGTCGAGGTCAAGGATGTTGCCGCCCCGTTCGTAGATGAAGTGGGCGATGCGGGCGACAAGGCCGACCCGGTCCTGGCAGGAGAGCAGGAGGATGGCCGTGCGGCCGGCGTTTTGGTTCGGTATGGGGGTCATGGGTTGTCCCTGGATAGTTGATCGACCCGAAAATAACAATTTCCGGCCGACCCGGGCAACCCCCGACCTTCTCCTGAACCTCCGGACCCCTACGGTGACGGAAGTTACGGCTCACCGATCACCGACAGCCTGTCCAGGAACGCGACGGCAAAACTTCCCGGTCCACGGGCCTTCCACGCCGCCCGCTCTCCTGCGGCGGCATAGATGGCCGAAGCGACCGCGGCTGCCCTGAGCGGTGTGCCGGTCACCGGAAGGAACGCGGCGACAAGTGCGCCAAGCGTGCAACCGGTGCCGGTGACTCTGGTCATGATTTCATCTCCCCCGGCAATGCTGAGCACCTGGGTGCCGTCAGTCACGTAATCGACCTCACCGCTGAGAGCGACGACGGTACCGATCCTCCGGGCCAGGCCGATGGCTGCCGGCAGGGCCTCGGAGGACGCGGCGGTGCTCTCCACCCCCCTGGCTCCACCGCCAAGCCCGTTGAGAGCAAGAATTTCCGAAGCATTGCCCCTGATGACCGTCGGCCGGAATCCGAGCAGCGTTTCGACGACCGACGTGCGATAGGCGAGAACGCCGACGGCGACCGGGTCGAGCACCCATGGCGTACCGGTGTCCCGGGCAGCTTCTGCGGCAACGATCATCGCCTCTGCTGCAGACCTGGTGACCGTGCCGACATTGACCAGGAGCGAATCGGCGATCCCGACGAACTGCGCGACCTCTTCCGGAGCGACCACCATTGCGGGGGATGCGCCGACGGCAAGCAGGACGTTGGCGGTGAAATTCGTGACGACATCGTTGGTGATGCAGTGCACCAGCGGCGCCTTCCGCCGGAGGGCGGCAAGGTCTTCGAGCAATTCGGGATCTGGCCAGGAAAGCGGTTGCGGGTTCGGTTCGGCAGTAGACATATCAGATTCGGGTCTTGATCGTTACAGGTCGCCTGCGCAGCAGCGACAGGCACATCCATCCGGCGTGCATGGTATCGGAAAACGGCAGGGGAGCCGTCCCTGGCTCCCCTGCCGCCTGTTCCAAAGCACAAAGAACAACCATCACAACATCCGTAAACTGCCACAGGGACGGGACCAGGAATTCCGGCGGGAGGAGCAGGGCCGGAAAACTGGTCATATCCCCGCGACAGGTATAATATCAGCAAGGAAAACGGGCCGGCACATCCCGCCGATCCGGTATTTTTCCTCCCGTAAACAAGGTACGGAAAACATCCCGGAACCGGTCAACCGGGCTCGTGCAGCAACGGGACGATGCGGGGGCCCACATGAAAAAAGGCCGGAAAAGTCCAGCCCCTTTTTTGTTATTTTAGGCTCGACGTCATGACGATGTTTCCGGAGGCCCGTACCGGGCCGCCCCCGGAAGAAAATCAGCCATCACCACCGCAAACCGAGATGAAACGACCGTATACGGGCCCAGTGCAACTGCTCACGGCCATTGCCCTCTGCACGGGGTCGTGGGCCTGGTTCGATATCCGCCTGGCCCGCTATTTCAGGCAGCTTGACGGAACCGGGTGGCGGACGTTCTGGGATTCGGTGACGTTGGCCGGCCAGTCCGAGTGGTACCTCGTCGGCGGTCTGGCAATCTTTGCGATACTGTACCGGAAACACCGGCATACGGCCGTTTCCGGTCTGTTCCTGTTCTCGGCCGTCGCCGTATCGGGACTTGTCGCCGACCTGCTGAAATTCATCTTCGGCAGGGCGCGGCCGTTGCTCCTGTTCGACCAGGGCCTGTTCGGCTGCGCCGGCTTCCGCTACGAACACGCATGGACCTCGTTCCCGTCGGGTCACTCGGCGACAGGCCTGAGCGTCGCCATAACCCTTTCGCTGCTGCAGCCGCGTTTCAGGCCGCTGTTCCTGGTTTTCGGCCTTGCCGTCGCGGCGAGTCGTGTCATCCTGACCCAGCACTACCTGAGCGACGTGCTTGCCGGTTCGATGCTTGGCGCAGCAACGACGATCATCCTTTACCAACGATATTTCCGCAATGCACTCGATGAAGCAACAATCCGCTGACCTGAACCGCAACCTCCTGCTCGGCGGGCTTGCCCTGCTGGTATTTCTCAGCTTCCTTGCCGGCATCGGCTCCGGGCCGCTTTTCGATGTCGACGAAGGAGCCTTCAGCGAAGCGACCCGGGAGATGCTCGCCTCGAAAAACTACCTGACCACCTACCTGAACGGTGCACCGCGCTTCGACAAGCCGATCCTCATCTACTGGCTCCAGCTCGTTTCGGTAAAAGCGTTCGGCATTTCGGAATTCGCCTTCAGGTTGCCATCGGCCATTTCCGCCACCATCTGGGCTCTGGCGACCTTCCTGTTCGTCAGGAAGGAGCGGGGGGAAACCGAGGCGATCCTGTCTACCGCCCTCCTGGCGCTCTCCCTGCAGGTTTCGATCATCGCCAAGGCGGCCATCGCCGACGCCCTGCTCAACTGCTGCCTCGCAGTGAGCATGTTCGCCATATTCCGGTTCTGGCGTGACAAGCGGCGGAGTCACATCTATGTCGCCGCAGCAGCCATGGCGCTGGGCATGCTCGACAAGGGACCGGTCGCCGTCCTCATCCCGCTGGTGCCGTCGTTCCTGTTCTTCCTGCTTGAAAAGGAACCGAAGGCATGGTTCCGCGCCATTCTGAACCCGACGGCCATCGCCCTGTTCCTCGTCATCGTCCTGCCATGGTACACGCTCGAATACCTCGACCAGGGCCAGGCGTTCATCGACGGATTCATCATGAAGCACAATGTCGGCAGGTTCAACGGGTCGATGGAAGGCCATTCCGGTTCGCTCTTCTACTACATCCCGGTCATCCTCGTCGGGCTCCTGCCCTCCACGACCCTGCTCATTGCCGCCTTCGGCAGACTGAAATCCCTCCTGGACGACCCTCTGTCGAGGTTCGGGCTCATCTGGGCCGGTTTTGTCCTGCTCCTGTTCACCTTTTCCGGCACCAAACTGCCCCATTACATGATCTACGGCTACACGCCGCTGTTCATCATCATGGGATCGCAACTGGCACGCTCACCCCGCCCATGGCTCCACGCCATCACACCGGCGCTGGTCCTGGCCGCTTTCGCACTGGTGCCGCAGCTCATCGGGCACCTGCTCCCTGATATCACCTCGCCCTTCATCAGGGCGCAGCTTCACGGGCTTGCCGGGCTCATGGCCGCCGGGCACTTCAGCACCGTCATGGCTGCAGCC
Organism: uncultured Chlorobiaceae bacterium; assembly: GCA_964611215.1. GTDB lineage: Bacteria > Bacteroidota > Chlorobiia > Chlorobiales > Chlorobiaceae > Chlorobaculum. The sequence continues at coordinate 12,031 of CAZSXF010000012.1, read as the reverse complement.
GCATGCGGCTGCCTGCTGCTCCAGGCCATCCCCGTGCTGCCGCCGGCGCTGCGATTCATCCTTGGCGGCGCGATGCTGACGCTGATGGCAAACTTCGTCATCATGCCCGATATCGCGAAGGTCATGCAGGAACCGGTCAGGGATGCGGCCCGGTTCGCCCGGCGCTCCGGGCTGAAAATCGTCATGTGGGAAGTCTATTACCCGTCGTTTTTCGTATATTCGGAATCGCTTGCCGAACGCCGCGCCCCGAAGCCGGGCGAGGTCGTCCTGACCAATGCGGACAACATCGGCAAGCTTGGTGCCACCAGGCGCCTGTATGAGAAATATGGCATCATCCTGGCGAAACTGCCTGGAAAACAACCCGCATCGCGATGAAACTCTCCGTCGTCATTCCGGTCATGAACGAGGCCGAAAGCATCAAGCCGCTGTTCGAGGCGCTTGCTGCCGGCCTTGCCGACATTGAACATGAAATCGTCCTGGTCGATGACGGTTCGACGGATTCGACGGTTGCCGAAATCACCCGCCTGGCTCCTCCGAATGCGAGGCTTGTCGTCCTGAACAAGAACTACGGACAGACCACCGCCATGGCCGCAGGCATCGACGAGGCACGTGGAGAACTGATCGCCACAATGGACGGCGACCTCCAGAACGACCCCGCCGACATCCCGATGATGATCCGGCACCTTGAAGAAAAACAGCTCGACGTGGTGGTCGGGCGACGGGCGGGCAGGAAAGACGGCATGATCCTGCGCAAGATCCCCAGCAAGATCGCCAACGCGCTGATCAGGAAACTGACCAACGTGCATATCAGGGATTACGGATGCACCCTCAAGGTGTTTCGCAGCGAGGTCGCCCGGAACCTTGGCCTGTACGGTGAACTGCACCGGTTCATCCCGGTGCTGGTCCAGCTCTACGGAGCGAAGATGGAAGAGGTCGATGTGCGGCACCACGCGAGGAAATTCGGCAGCTCGAAATACGGCATCGGCCGCACCACCAAGGTGATGAGCGACCTGCTTTTCATGGTCTTTTTCCAGAAATGGGGCCAGAAACCGATGCACCTGTTCGGGGCCCTCGGCTTCATCGCCCTGTTCATCGGCCTGATGGTCGACCTCTACCTGGTGGCGGTCAAGATCCTTGGCCAGGAGATCGGGGGACGGCCGCTGCTCACCCTCGGCGTAATCCTGACTTTCAGCGGCATCCAGCTCATCACGACGGGTTTCATCGCCGAATTCATCATGCGGACCTACTACGAGTCGCAGAACAAGAAACCCTATATCATCAAAAAAATCGTTGGCAAAGAGTAAGCGCCTCAGCGGCAAACTGCTCAAGGTACTGCTTCAGGCGGCTGTCACGGCAGCGGCCCTGTACATTGTCCTTGGCAAAATCGACCTTGGCCGGCTGGCCATGGCTGTCAGCCATGCAAACCCGTGGTATCTGGTGGCAGCGGTCATCTGTTTCAACATCTCCAAGCTCATCAACGCGGTGCGGCTGAACCGTTTCTTCCGCGCCATCGGGCTCAGCTTGCCGGAATGGTATAACATCAAGCTCTACTACCTGGGGATGTTCTACAACCTCTTCCTCCCCGGAGGAATCGGCGGTGACGGCTACAAGATCTATATCCTGCAGAAAGACCACGGCATGAAGGTGATCAACGCATTCAACGCGGTGTTCTGGGACCGTGTCAGCGGCATCTTCGCGCTGCTGTTCCTCTCTGCCCTGCTCCTTGCCGGAAGCGGCTTCGCCGTCATGTATCCTGGACAGATCCGCATTGCCTGGGCGATCGCCATCGCAGCCTACCCGCTCTCCCTGCTGCTCACCAGGCTCATGTACCGCCAGTTCCTGCCGGTTTTCGTGCCCACGGCGATAGAGTCGCTCCTCGTGCAGGCGACGCAGGTCGTCTCCGCGTGGTTCATTTTGCTGGCGATTTCCGCCACGACCAACCAGATCGACTACCTGACGATTTTCCTCATCTCATCGGTTGCGACCATCCTCCCGCTGACCATCGGCGGTGCAGGCGCCAGGGAGGTGACCTTCTTCTACGCCCTCCGGCACCTCGGGCTCGATATCAACACCGGTATCGCCCTGTCGCTGATCTTCTTCGTGATTTCCGCGGCATCCTCGTTCATCGGCGTGTTCGCGCGGGTCAGGAATGCAACGGCAACGGAGCCCGGCCGCGACACGGCAGCCTGAACGCCCGGGGTTCAGCTGACGAAAACGTCACGGATGCGCAGCTGGAGGTACTCCCTGCCGTTCCACTGCTTGAGTTCAGGGACGTAGGCGAGCTGCAGGCGGGGCATTCCCTCATATTTTTCCAGCTCCTCGAAGATATCCCTCCGGTCAAAGGCGATAACCTCGACCGGTGTCATACGGCCAACCTTGACGGCAAACTTCACATGCCGCTCCTTGAGCAGCCTGGGCCTGCCGGAAAGCTGGCACTCGTCGGACACGAACACCGGTTCGCGGTTGCCGAACCCGAATGGAGAAAACTGATCGAGCACCTTGAGCAACTTCGTCGTGATCTCGTTGAGACCAAGTTGCGCGTCAATGAAGATCTCGCGCTGCCGCTGCTCCGGAGGCAGGGCTTCACGGCAGACCTCGTCGAAACGCTTGCGGAAAGCCGAAAGGTTTTCCGGCCTGAGCGTCAGCCCGGCCGCCTGGTGGTGGCCGCCGAACTGTTCCAGGTGCTGACTGCACTCCTGGAGGACGTCGTAGATGTTGAGGTTGCCGATGCTCCTGACCGAGCCTTTGATCAGGCCGTTCATCCGGCCCATGATCACGGTCGGCAGAGCGTACTTGTCGAGCAGCTTCGAGGCGACGATGCCCAGAACCCCGAGGTGCCACTCCTCGTCGTACAGGACTATCGAGGAGCAGTAGCTGGCGCAATGGCCTGCAACCATCGTTTCGGCGCGGGACATGATGCCGGCGTCGATCTCGCGACGCCGGGTGTTCAGCGCTTCGAGTTCCACGGCGTACCGATGCGCTTCGGACGGCGTCGCCGCCAGCAGCCATTGCATGGCCGTGCTCGCCGATGCCATCCTGCCGGCCGCATTGATGCGCGGAGCGATGCCAAAGGCGATATTGGTCATGGTAATGGCCTCGGGCCTGACATGCATCAGCTCCGCCATCGCGCTGAGGCATACCCTCGGCGTGGTTCTGATTCGCTGGAGGCCTTCGACGAGGTAGGCACGGTTCTCCTGGAGCAGCGACACCATGTCCGCCGCCGATGCAATGGCGACAAGGTCAAGGTATTGCGCCCACGCCTCGCGGGGCCCCCCTTCCCGCTCGACCACCGCCTGGATGAGCTTGAGCGCGACGCCGCAACCGCAAAGCTCGCGAAACGGATAGGAGCATCCCTCGACCTTCGGATCAAGGATGGCGCAGGCGGGAGGCAACCCGTCGGCCTCGTGATGGTCGCAGATGATGACATCGATGCCCTGCGCCACGCATGCGCCGATCTGTTCGATCGCCCGGATACCGCAATCGACCGTGATGACCAGGGTCACGCCGGATTCGACCGCCCGGGCTATCCCCTCATCCGAAAGCCCGTAGCCTTCCCGGAAGCGGTCGTTGATATAGTGGCTGACCGCAGCACCCCTCTCGGCCAGAAACATCGAAAGCATGGCCGTACCGGTGGTGCCGTCAACATCGTAATCGCCGTAGACCATGATCCGCTCACCATCGCCGACCGCCTTCAGGACCCGGTCCACCGCCTTGTCCATCTCCCTGAACAGGAAGGGCGATGGCACCTCGTCAAGGGTTGGGCGGAAAAAGCGCCGCGCATCCTCGAACGTCGAAATGCCGCGGTTGCAGAGAGCCGCAGCAAGGGGATCGCTGACGTTGATTGCCGCTGCAAGCTCCCTGACCGCATCGGCATCGGGTTCAAGGCGGGTCCATCGGTAACGCTTCATTGCAACAGAATGGTGAAATGGAATATGGATCGGTGAATGTACGGATTCTCGTGCCCTTTCGGTACGAAAAAAACGGCAGGAGCAACAAAGCCGGGACCGCAGACTTGGCTCACGCCGAAAAATACCATAGATTTTGTATTCGTTCTCTTTTCCAACAACACCCTTGCAACGGACCCGGACGATGAACAAACTGACTACCATCGAAAGCCATTTTCTCCAGCAGCAGAAGCTGTACCCTGAGGTGAACGCAGAAGTGACCGACCTCCTGCATGACGTCGCCCTGGCGGCAAAACTGGTACGGCAAAAGGTTATTCGCGCCGGCCTTTCCGACATCCTCGGCATGGCCGGGACCACCAACGTGCAGGGTGAGGAGGTCAAGAAGCTCGACCTGTTCGCCAACGAGCAGATCATCAACGCCATCGGGCAGCATGGCCGGTTCGCCATCATGGGTTCCGAAGAAAACGAAAGCGTCATCATCCCCCCCAAGAACGAAACCGGCAACTATGCGCTGCTGTTCGACCCGCTTGACGGCTCCTCGAACATCGACGTGAACGTCAGCGTCGGGACCATCTTTTCCATCTACAACCTGAAGTCCAGCGACCCCGGCAAGGCAAGCCTCGCCGACTGCCTGCAGAGCGGCGCAGACCAGGTAGCCGCCGGCTACGTCATCTACGGCTCTTCCGTCGTGATGGTCTACACGACCGGTCACGGCGTCCACGGCTTCACCTACGATCCGAACATCGGCGAGTTCCTGCTTTCGCACGAAAACATCACGACCCCCGCCCGCGGCAAATACTATTCGGTCAATGAAGGCTCCTGGGCACAATTCCATGACGGCACCAAACGCTTCATCGAATACCTCAAGGAAGAGGATGAAGCGACCGGCAGGCCGTACAGCACCCGTTACATCGGCTCGCTCGTCGCCGATTTCCACCGGAACCTGCTGACCGGCGGCGTCTTCGTCTACCCGGCAACCCGGAAACACAAGCACGGCAAGCTTCGCCTGATGTACGAAGCCAATCCGCTGGCGTTCATCTGCGAACAGGCCGGCGGACGGGCGACGGACGGCAAGCGGAGAATCCTGGATATCAGGCCGGAGGAACTCCACCAGCGCACCCCGCTCTTCATCGGCTCCACCAACGACGTGCTGACGGCGGAAGCATTCGAGAACAACGAACGCTGAACGGAGGCGACGCATCGTGCAAGACCTGCTGACGCTTGCTCCCGGCGAAGTCTGGAAGCACTTCTTCAGCCTGGCGCGGATTCCCCGCCCTTCGGGGCATGAGGAGCAGGTGCGGGCGTTCGTCGCCGGATTCGGCCGCGACCTTGGGCTTGAAACCGTGATCGACGGCGTCGGCAACGTCCTGGTCCGCAAGCCGGCGACGCCCGGCATGGCAGACCGTCCGGGGGTGATCCTGCAGGCGCACCTGGATATGGTGCCCCAGAAATCCATCGATGCAATCCACGATTTCACCCGTGATCCGATCGTACCCCGGCTCGCCGGCGACTGGCTCATGGCCTCCGGCACCACGCTCGGCGCCGACAACGGCATCGGCGTGGCGGCGGCCATGGCGGTACTCGAATCGACAGCCATCCCGCACGGGCCGCTCGAGGCGCTTTTCACCCGGGAGGAGGAGACCGGCATGACCGGAGCCATCGGGCTCCGGCCGGAGCTGCTCCGGGGTTCCATCCTCATGAATCTCGATTCCGAGGACGAAGGCGAACTTTTCATCGGCTGTGCCGGCGGGTTGAACGCGACGATGACCATTCCGCTGCAACAGCTCCCGCAGGCACCCGTGGGGTTCTGCGGCGTGCATATCGCCGTCACCGGCCTGCAGGGTGGCCACAGCGGCATGGACATCGGCCTCGGCCGGGGCAATGCCAACAAGGTCATGAACCGGCTCCTGCTGGCAGGTTATGCCAGGTATGGCCTGCTGCTCGGCCCGATCAGTGGCGGCAGCCTCAGAAACGCCATCCCGCGGGAATCATTCGCAAGCGCAGCACTGCCCGAAGCAAACCTTGAGGACTTCCTCCGCGAGGTCCGGAAACTCGCCGACGAGATCGCCAGGGAGCTTGCGGCAACCGAACCGGCCCTCCGGATTGCGGCAACACCTGCAGAACTGCCTGAACAGCTGTCCGACAGGGAAACGACTGGACGCCTGCTCAACGCCGTCCAGGCATGCCCGAACGGCGTCATGCGGATGAGCGACACTATGGAAGGGCTTGTCGAGACCTCGAACAACCTGGCGATGGTGACATCGGGACCGGAATCGATCCTCGTGGAGTGCCTGCTGCGAAGCCCGGTCGCATCGGCACAGGAAGACCTCGCCCGCATGATCGGGAGCATCGCTGAACTTGCCGGAGCAGCAGCCAGGTTCCACGGCGGCTACCCCGGCTGGCAACCCGACCCTGAGTCACCGATCCTGAACCTCATGCGCCAGCGGTATACGGAGCTGTTCGGCGTGCCGCCGAAGGTCCGTGCCGTACATGCCGGACTTGAATGCGGCATCATCGGCGCCACCTGCCCGTGGCTGGACATGATCTCGTTCGGCCCGACCATCCGCCACCCGCACTCGCCGGACGAAAAAGTCGACATCGCCTCAGTCGGCAGGTTCTGGAAGTTCCTGACCACAATCCTCGCAGCCATCCCCCCCGCAGTCGACTGACGACGCCTCTTCTGGCTCAGCTTCCGAATTCGGGATAAAAAATACGCTGCATCTCCACCGTCCTGCCGGTCGACGTGTCGAGTTTCAGCAACACGGCGGCGACATGAACATCATCGGTCGCACACTCGTATTTGTGCGGCGTCTGGTACAGCATCCGGTCGACTGCGGACTTGACCTGCATGCCGATAACGGACTGGTAGGGCCCGGTCATGCCGACATCGGTAAGGTAACCGGTGCCTTTCGGCAGAATCCGCTCATCGGCGGTCTGCACATGGGTATGGGTACCGATCACCGCGGAAACCCTGCCGTCAAGGTACCAGCCAAGGCCAAGCTTCTCTGCTGTCGCCTCGGCATGAAAATCGACGACGATCATCGGCGTCTGCTCCCGGACCTGCTTGATGACCCAGTCGGCGGTCCTGAACGGGCAGTCAATCGGGTTCATGAAGGTCCGGCCCTGAAGGTTGAGCACGACAATGCTGCCAAGGCCGTCGGGAAGCCGGTAGGTGCCGAACCCTTTCCCGTACGCCCCTTTGGGATAGTTCTGGGGACGCAGCACCCGATCGCTGGTCTTGAGGGTATCGAAGAAATTGAAGTTGTTCCAGATATGGTTGCCGCCGGTCACCACATCGACGCCGGCTTCGGTGAGCAGGTTCAGTGCTTCCAGGCTCATCCCCTTGCCGTTATGGGCGTTTTCACCGTTGCAGATCACGAAATCGACACCGTGCTTGGAGATGAACCCCTTGAGCATGCGGCTCACGATCTGCAGCCCGGGGTTTCCGACGACGTCGCCGATAAAAAGTATGGTTGCGGTTTTCGACATGGTTATAGGCTGAAAATCGTGGTGATGGGCAAAGGGGACAGACCGTAAAGTACGCAATGGAGGTCATATTGCCATATTGGAAACGCCTCCATGGCTTTTCGACAGAAAGGCGCGACGATTGCTATATTTCAGGCATGCGACGATCACTGCTGACCACACCCATCCTGGCCATCTGCTGCCTGGCGGCCGTGCTCCTGCCCCTCTGTTTCGCCGCGCTCCTGCGCGATGAGGGAGCGGTATCCGGCGTTGCCGTCAGCAATGCCAGAAGCGAACTCTCACGTTACCTTGCCGGCCATCCGGAACAGCAGGCCGCCAGCCTTGCCGTGGTCGATTACTCGAAACCGTCGTTCCGGAAACGCATGACCGTCATCGACCTGAACACCGACCGGAGACGGTCGTTCCTCGTCGCCCACGGCAGCAGGAGCGGTGAAGGGTATGCGACCAGGTTTTCCAACGTACCGGAATCGAACATGAGCAGCCTCGGCCTGTTCAGGGTCACCAGGATTTACCGCGGCATCCACGGCGTCTCGCTGCGCCTGGAGGGACTGGACTCCCTCAGGAACGGTAAGGCAGCCGACCGCGACATTGTGCTGCATGCCGCCGACTACGTGTCGATCCCCTGGATTTTCTGGAACCTGCTGACCGGCAACGGTCCCCGCATCGGCCGCAGCTCCGGATGCTTCGTCGTCGCCGACGAGGACCTTGACGAGGTGGTCCGGTTGCTTGGAAGCAACGGGTTCATCTACGCATGGAGCCCGCTGCAACAAGTGGCTCCGGCGAACCGGACGCGATAAAGCCGCCCCTCCCGACAATGGAAAAGCCGCAGGGACACTGCGGCTTTTCGTTGACTCCGAAATGCGATGAACAACTCACATCGCGTCGATGATCGCATTGAACGTTGCGCTCGGACGCATGGCCGCTCCGGTTTTCACGTCATCAGGCTGGTAGTAGCCCCCCATATCGACCGGCTTGCCCTGAGCCGCGATCAGTTCGGCGGAAATCTGCTGCTCCTTGTCAGCCAGGGCACTGGCCACACCGGCAAACCTCGCCTTCAGCTCCTGGTCACCATCCTGGGCGGCAAGCGCCTCGGCCCAGTAAAGGGCCAGATAGTAGTGGCTTCCACGGTTATCGATCTGGCCGACCTTGCGGGCAGGTGATTTCTGGTTGTCGAGAAACTTGCCGATGGCGACGTCGAGTGTCTCCGCAAGCACCTGTGCCTTGCTGTTGCCGAAACTCTGGGCAAGATGCTCCAGGGATGCGGCAAGCGCCGAGAATTCACCGAGTGAATCCCAGCGAAGATAGCCTTCGCTCTGGAACTGCTGGACGTGCTTCGGTGCGGAACCGCCTGCACCGGTCTCAAAAAGGCCGCCACCGTTGAGCAGGGGAACGATCGAAAGCATCTTGGCGCTGGTGCCGAGTTCGATGATCGGAAACAGGTCGGTCAGATAGTCGCGAAGCACGTTGCCGGTCACTGAAATCGTATCCTGCCCCGCCCGGAAACGGCCAAGGGTGAATTGCATCGCGGCAACCGGGTCAAGGATCCTGATATCCAGGCCTTCAGTATCGTTCTCCCTGAGGAAGGCCTTTACCTTGGCGATGATTTCGCGATCATGGGCACGCGCCTCGTCAAGCCAGAAGACGGCAGGGGCACCGGTCAGTCGTGCACGACGGACGGCAAGTTTCACCCAGTCGCGGATCGGGGCCTCCTTCGCCTGGCACATCCTGAAGATGTCTCCCGCTTCGACCTGCTGCTGCAGCAACACCGTGCCGTCAGCGTCAACGATGCGGATGACTCCGTTGCCGGGCGCCATGAAGGTCTTGTCGTGCGAACCGTACTCCTCTGCCTTCTGGGCCATGAGGCCGACATTCGGGACGCTGCCGATGGTGGCGGGGTCGAACGCCCCGTTACGGCGGCAGTCGTCGATGATTTCCCGGTACATGGTGGCATAGCAACGGTCGGGGATCATCGCCTTGGTATCGTGCAGCTTGCCGTCAGGCCCCCACATTTTGCCGCCATCACGCACGACGACCGGCATGGAGGCGTCGATGATGATATCGTTCGGCACATGCAGGTTGGTGATCCCCTTGTCGGAATCGACCATCGCCAGGGCAGGACGGTTGCGATACACCTCCTGGATATCCGCCTCGATCATGGCGCGGGTTGCCTCGGGAAGCGTCCGGATTTTCGCATACAGGTCGCCGAGACCGTTGTTGAGGTTGACGCCGAGCTCGGCCAGGGTCGCCGCATGCTTGTCAAGAGCATCCTGGAAAAACACCGAAACCGCGTGGCCGAACATGACGGGGTCGGAAACCTTCATCATGGTCGCCTTCAGATGCAGCGACAGCAGCACGCCGGACTGTTTGGCATCCTCGATCTGGGCCGCATAGAACTCGCGCAGCTTCCTGATGTTCATGACCGTCGAGTCGATCACCTCACCATCCTTGAGCGGGGTCTTTTCCTTCAGGACGACGATGCCGCCATCGGCACCGGCATATTCGATCCTGACGGTGGTCGCCTTCGGCACGGTGACGGAGGTTTCGCTTCCATAAAAATCGCCGTCGGTCATGTGCACGACGTGCGCCTTCGAATCGCTGCTCCATGCCGACATCTTGTGCGGATGCTTGCGGGCGTACGCCTTGACCGAAAGCGGTGCACGCCGATCGGAGTTGCCTTCGCGCAGCACCGGGTTGACCGCGCTGCCCAGCACCTTGGCATACCGGGCATGCAGTGCCCGCTCGGCATCGGTCACCGGGGATTCGGGATAATCCGGCACCTGGTAACCATGCTCCTGAAGTTCACGGATGGCTGCCTTGAGCTGGGGAATCGTCGCGCTGATGTTCGGCAGCTTGATAATGTTCGCCTCAGGCTTGAGCGCAAGTTCACCAAGCGCGGCGAGGTAATCGGGAATGCGCTGCGCTTCGGTCAGGTTTTCGGGAAAATTGGCGATAATGCGCCCTGCGAGCGAGATATCGCTGGTTTCGAATTCGATACCGGTACCACGGGTGAACGCCTTTATGATCGGAAGCAGCGAGTAGGTCGCCAGAGCTGGTGCTTCATCGATTCTGGTGTAGATGATGGTCGACTTGTTTGCCATATCGATAGTGGTTTAGGTCTTGTTGAGCAACGATGGAGATGCGGAAGAAATGGAAAACCGGGAAGATGCCGGCCTCCGGCCATACCGGTACCGGGGAGGGCCGATCCGACCGGCCGGATACAGTGCGGCCAGGCCGTCCACCTGAGGCAAGGCGGGCGGGCAGGTTCGGGCGCACAGAAAAAAGGCCTGCGCCTGACCCCCGTTAAAAAGTGATGCCGGGCGCACAATCACCGTCCGGCCCGCATGCATGCGGGCCGATGCGGAAAGTATGGGTGGAAATGATCCGGCAGACCGGCAACAGCCGCTCTGCCGGGAATCCTCATCGGGATGGATAAAACTCATCGAGGCCAACCCTGTCTGCAAGATCCTTGTCATGCAGCACTTCATGGGCGAGCTTGATCATGGGGATCGTCGCGCCCATGGAACTGTACCCTCCATCGTGGAACAGGTTCTGCATGGTCACCTTGCGGGACAGGTCGCTGAGGATGGTCATGGTGTACTCGGCACACTCCTCGGCGCTGGCGTTCCCCAGGGGGGACATCAGGTCGCTGTACTCGTACATTTTCTCAAACCCGGGGATGCCGCTGCCGGCCTTGGTATAGGTCGGGCTCTGGGAAATCGTGTTGATGCGGATGCCTCGGGTCGCCAGCCTGGGGCCGAAGCTCCTGGCGATCGATTCAAGGAGCGACTTGGCGTCGCCCATATCGGAGTAGGTCCAGTAATTGCGCTGCGAGGCGATGTAGGAGAGGGCGACGATGCTCCCTCCCGGATTGATGGCCTCGTTCTTCAGCGCATAGGCAACCAGACGATGGAACGAAACGCCTGAGACGTCGAGCGTCCTCATGAACCACTCGTAGTTCAGGTCTTCGTACGGCAGCTGCTTGCGGATATTCTGGGACATGCCGATCGAGTGCACGATGAAGTCGACGGTTCCCAGCTGCTCCTTCAGCTCTTTGAAGCAGTTGTCGACATCTTCGTTTCTGGATGCGTCGCAGATCAGGACCGGGGCGTTGCCGCAAGCGTCGGCAAGCTCCTGGAGGTTGCCGAAACGGATAGCCGTGGCAATGTTGGAAATGGCAATCTGAGCACCTTCACGATACGCATGCAGGGCTATTTGCCAGCCGATGCTGCTTTCATCGAGAGGTCCGAAAATGATTCCTTTCTTCCCTTTCAAAAGACCATAGTGCGCTTTCTCGGACATGGATATATGCGGTTCTTTTCGGAAATAGGGGTATGCCACCCGTTTGATAGGTCGTATGAAGCTGTCAAAATACAAGTTTCCTGAGAAAACTTAAACATCCGGCGGCAATTTTCTCATTCAGCGGATGCCGGCCGGCCGGGGACGACGCCCCGGGCAGCCTGAACGGCGCGTCAAAGTTTGAGCCGACGCATGGAACGCAGTTTGTCGAGCACGTTCTTGTTGACGTTCAGCTCCATCTCCTCCTGCTCGACGGCATTTTCGAGAAAAACCACCTTGAGTAGGTTGTCCTCGCGGATGAACTTGTCCATGTCGAGGCTGTAGAGGGCCCTCGGCAGGGTAAT
>CAZSXF010000011.1:0-72264 GCA_964611215.1 uncultured Chlorobiaceae bacterium | reverse complement strand
CCGACTGGCTGACGCCGCGGTAGCCTTCGCAGCTGAAGCCGAAGACGTTGCAATCGCCGAGCTTCTCCTTCATTTCACGCGCTGCGGCGTGCACGTCATCACCGATAAGGCCGACCGGGCAGGTCGAGAAGATCGCGATGGCTTTCGGATGGAAGATGTCGTAAGCTTCCTGGATCGCCTGCTTGAGTTTTTTCTCGCCGCCGAACACCACATGCTCGTCCTGCATGTCGGTCGAGAAGCAGTAGGTGATAAAGTTTTCATGCTCCGGGCTTTCGGGACGCGTCTGGTTGCGTCGGGTCAGCCAGCTGTAGAAGCTGCAGCCGATAGGTCCGTGCGTGATGTTGACGATGTCGCGGGTAGGCCCGAGGACCACGCCCTTGCATCCGGCGTAGGAGCAGCCGCGCTGGGTGATGATGCCCGGAACGGTACGGACGTTCGCCTGAACTTCAGGGATCGTTTCCGGGTCATTGATCACGATCGATTTATTGCGCTTCTTTGCAACCTTCGTCGGATATTTGCTGATCAGAACCTCCTTGATGGAAGAAGGATCTGGTAAATGAGTATTCGCCTCCATGGTAACGTTCTCCGTTTACACCTTGATTGTTTGTTCTCGTCAGTTCAGTGCTTCGTCGCCTTCTTCTTCTGTCCTGACCCTGATGGTTTCGAGGATCGGCGTGACGAAGATTTTGCCGTCACCAGGCTTGCCGGTCTGGTTCGTCCTGATGATCGTGTCGACTGCCAGCTGGCACAGATCGTCGGGGACGACCACGGTCAGGATCCTCTTTGCCACCAGCCTCGGTGCATTGCCGAGCTGGGCGATGGCTTCCGGATGACCCTCTTCGGCACCGTGGAGAATGTCGAAATGAACCTGCCCCTTGCCTCGTCCCATCACCCTGCCGGTGGCCGTGAATGCCGGGATACCGGCGTCGACGAGCGCTTTTTTGGTCTCGTTGACCTTGTTGATGCGGATGACTGAAATGATCTCTTTCATCAGGCCTCCTCTGCTGCAGCCAGCGTTTCGCTTTCCTGGGTTCCGGAGCTGATGGTGTAGACCTCTTCGACGGCCGACACGAAGATCTTGCCATCGCCGAACTTGCCTTCACCGGTCTTTGCATGGTCGAGGATCGCCCTGATCACGAAATCCTTGTCGGCGTCGGGGACGACCACGAACAGCATCTCTTTGGGGAGTTCGTCATAGACCACGTCGCCGACACGCAGGCCGCGCTGCTTGCCGCGGCCGACAACCGAAATTTTGGTGACTGCTGGATATCCGGCATCGAGCAGGCCCTGCATGACTTCGTGGACTTTCTCCGGCCTGACGATTGTTCTGATCATTAACATGTGCGTGTTCTCCTTGTTAGAATGTTCTTGATTAGTTGGCGATACCGAATTCGATCAGCAGCGATTCCAGCTCGTCGATGGTCAGCGGGTTCGGGATGACGAACATCTTGTTCTCGTCGATCTTTTTGGCCAGGGTGCGGTACTCGTCGGCCTGGGGATGCGTCGGATCGAAGTCGATAACGGTCTTCCTGTTGATTTCGGCGCGCTGGACCATGTTGTCGCGGGGCACGAAATGGATCATCTGGGTGCCGATCCTGCGGGCCAGCTCTTCGATCATCTCACGCTCGTTGTCGACCTTGCGGCTGTTGCAGATCAGGCCGCCGAGGCGCACACCGCCTGCATCGGCATACTTCAGGATACCTTTGCAGATGTTGTTGGCAGCGTACATGGCCATCATTTCACCGGAGCAGACGATGTAGATCTCTTCGGCTTTTCCGTCGCGGATCGGCATGGCGAAGCCACCGCACACAACGTCACCAAGCACGTCGTAGAAGACATAGTCCAGTTCCCACTCGTCATCATAGGCACCAAGCTGTTCAAGCAGGTTGACCGAGGTGATGATGCCGCGGCCAGCGCAGCCGACGCCGGGCTCAGGACCGCCGGATTCGGTGCAACGGGTATTTCTGTAGCCCTCTTTGATGATGTCTTCGAGTTCGACTTCTTCGCCCTCCTCACGCAGGGTGTCGAGCACGGTTTTCTGCTGGAGGCCGCCAAGCAGAAGGCGGGTGGAGTCAGCCTTCGGGTCGCAACCGACAACCATTACCTTCTTGCCGGCTTCGGCAAGGCCTGCCACTGTATTCTGGGTCGTCGTCGACTTTCCGATGCCGCCTTTTCCATAGATCGCAACTTTTCTCATGATTGTGTCCGGTTTAGGATTACTGATTTGTTGTTTGAAAATATTCAGGTGATTACGGCTCATTTCCTGAATAATTAATGTTTCTGTAACAATTCCTGTGCCATTGATCGTATGCGACCTGTTTTTTTACGGGAATAATCCCTGATACCCGCTAACCCTTTTTCAGGAAGTGGGTTATGTCGTTTTTTTTTATTGCGTTATGTAGCGTCGGGAATAACGTTCACGGGGCTTTTCGGGTGGTCTGCGGGGAATTGTGCCTACATTTCTGTAGGAAATCCGGAGAATCTACATTTTCGTCGGTGAAATCGGGGGTGAGGTCTGCGGGAATCGGGTGTGGTAGCTGCGGATATCCCCTTTTTGGGGGAGGCGCATGGCTCATGTGCGTGGTTCCGTACCGGTCTGATTGGCCTGTTTTGGCGTAAATCTACAATTCGGTAGGAAATTTGTAGATGCTGCCCTGGGCCTGCTTCAGGCCCGAGGCTTCAGCCCGGATGATGTTCGGGCAGCCATCGCTGGACCAGTTCGGTGATCGCCCGGATGGTGATCGGTTTGGAGGTGTAGTCGTTCATGCCTGCCGCAAGGCATTGCCTGCGGTCCTCGTCCATGGCGTTGGCGGTCATGGCGACGATGGGAACCTGGTCGTCCAGCAGTTGCTCCGAGTGGCTCCTGATGATTTCTGTCGCTTCGAGTCCGTTCATCACCGGCATCTGCAGGTCCATGAACACGAGGTCATAGCGTGCGGTACGGAGTTTTTCGATGGCTTCCCTGCCGTTTCCCGCAATGTCGACGGCAAGCCCGAGTTTTTTCAGCATCGCCGTCGCCACGCTCTGGCTGGTCAGGTTGTCTTCGACCAGCAGTATTCTCCCGCTCCGTTGCTCTGAATCGAAAACACCCTGGGTGATGGTGTTCAAGGTGCGGGCGGTTCCGTCGTCCCGTATGGTTTCCGGTTCCGGCAGGCTGAGTTCGATCGTGAAGTGGAATTCCGAACCCTCGTGCACCTTGCTGTTCAGTTCGATGCGTCCCCCCATGAAGCGCACCAGTTTCGAGGCAATCGAGAGGCCAAGGCCGGTACCGCTTTCTTTGCGGGCCTCTTCGGCGTCGAGGCGGGTGAAGCGCTGGAATACCAGCTCCTGCTTTTCATCGGGGATGCCGATACCGGTATCCCGGACGCCGAACCTGATCCTCGCCGATTTCGGGGTGACGGCGACCGCAGCGGCCGAGACGGATATGCTGCCGCGTTCCGTGAACTTGATGGCGTTCTGGACGAGGTTGATCAGTATCTGCCGCAGGTACATCGGGTGGCCGAACATTTTCTCCGGGATCACCGGGTCGACGGTGCTGGTCAGCTCAAGGCCCTTGCTGGCGGTAATTGCCAGCATCATGTTCTGCAGCTCCCTGAGGACGCTCCTGAGGTCGAACTCCTCGGCTTTCTGGTCGATGTGCCCGGATTCGATCCGGCTGAAGTCAAGGATGTCGTTGATCAGCTTCAGGAGGAGCTTGGCGCTGTTGTGCGCCGTTTCGGCGAAGAACCGGGGCTCCCGGTCGAGGTTCGACGCGAGCAGCAGTTCGCACATGCCGATGACGGCATTCAGCGGAGTCCTGATTTCGTGCGACATGTTCGCCAGGAACTCGGTTTTAGCCTTGCTGGCGCTTTCCGCCTGGCTCCGGGCTGCCTTGAGTTCAAGCACCATGGCCTGCAGCTCCGATTCCTTGAGCTCGACCAGCCGTTTTTCGGTCATGAGCTTCTCGTTGAGCTGCCGTGCCTGTTCGAGGGCTTCGAAGGTCTGCTGTTTCTGGAGCTTCTCCTTGTCCATGAGCTCCCTGAGATCGGCGTTGAGCACGGTCAGGATTTCAAAAAGCTCGTCGATGGCCCTGTTTTGCGATTCCGGCCTGGTGACTGGAATCGGTGTCTCCTGTTCGTAGATGAGCTGGCCGCAATGGGCGGCGAAGTCATCGACCTCCTTCGGCGAAAGGCCGATGGCTTCCGCAGGTTCCTGTCCGTTTTCCGGGTCGGGAGTCCTGTTGTAGTCTGCAAAGGCTTCGCTCACGCTCCTGACGAAGATGAACCGTTGTTTGACATAGAGTGCGAAGAGGCGGAGCGTGGTCTTGAGCAGCGGGGAGGCGCCGCAGATGTAGGTGATTTCCGGCCAGGAATTGAACCGGCGGTTCAGTCGGTTCAGCGCGTTGGCATACTGGATTCTGATCTGGAGGGGGGGCTGGATGACATTCTGGTAGTCGACGATCCTGACGTACCGGCAGTTGGCCAGGTTGCCATCGGTGAATACGGACGAGAGCGTGCTGATTGCGAGCTCGACATCGCTCTGGTTTCCGAGGCCGGAGATGGTCGTGAAAAGGAGTTTGCCGCTGATGACGCCGCTCTGATAGGTGAAGCCGGTGTCATGGTTTTCGATACGCCATTCCGGTCGGAACTCGATCTCTCCGTAACTGAGCGCATGCGGCAGGCTTTCGTGAATCCTCAGATCCATAGGGGCAGTGGGGTGGATGGAACAATGCTTGGCAACAGCACCCGTTGCAGCCCGTCAGGGGGAGGAACTGATCCGGATGCTGTCCGGCGGAAATGCCTGGAAAAGCGCGTTGCCGAACTCTTTAGTATACGGAAAAAAACTGATGTACACAGCTTCGGGTTGCGGTAATGCCGGCGAATTCTCCCCGTTGCCGATCAGGTGCGGAATTTCCGGTAGTCGATGCCGAATTTTTTCATCCTGAGCCCCATGATCCTGTCGGAGAGGCCGAGCTGTGAGGCTGCCCGCGACATGTTGCCTTTGGTCCGTTTGAGCGCTTCGATGATCATCTCGTTTTCGATCGAGTCGAGCTTCTGCTGCAACGAACCGGTATAGGGCGTGCCGCTTGATTCCGCTGTCTGGAGCGATGGCGGCAGGTGGTAGCCGTGGATGACGTTGTCTTCGCTCAGGATGACCGCCCGTTCGATGCAGTTCTGCAGTTCCCTGACGTTGCCTGGCCAGTGGTAACGCATCAGCATGTCGATGGCTGTCGTCGAAATGCGGCGTATTCCCTTGCGGTTGACGGTGTTGAACTTCTCGACGAAATAATCGGCCAGGAGCATGATGTCGGTTTTCCGTTCCCGGAGTGCTGGCACGGTGATCGGGAAGATGTTGAGCCGGTAGTACAGGTCTTCGCGGAACGCGCCGGTGCGTATCAGCTCTTCGAGGTTGCGGTTCGTTGCCGCGATGATCCGCACATCGGTCTTGATCGTCTTGGTCCCGCCCAGTCGTTCGAACTCTTTTTCCTGGATGATCCTGAGCAGTTTCGCCTGCACGGTCAGGCTCAGCTCGCCGACTTCGTCGAGAAAGATCGAGCCTCCGTTGGCCAGTTCGAAACGGCCCTGGCGCTGTGCGGCAGCGCCGGTGAACGCGCCTCTTTCGTGGCCGAACAGCTCGCTTTCGACGATATTTTCCGGCAGCGCGGCACAGTTGAATTTGATGAACGGCTTGTCGGCACGATGGCTTTTGAAGTGAATGGCGTTGGCGACCAGCTCCTTGCCGACGCCGCTTTCACCGAGGATCAGCGCCGTGGCGCTGGTCCCTGCGATTTTGTCGATCATCCTGAAGAGCGAGAGCATCGGCTTTGAGTTGCCGATGATGTTCGCCGGACGCTCGGGGGCTTTGGCTTCGTTTTCTTCATCCGCGTCGGTGGCTCCTCCGGTTTGCGGTGCGCCGCTGTCAGCAGGTTTTTGCGGTATGCCGCTTTTCTGTTCTGCGGCAAGCTGTTTGAGCCGCACAGCCTGTGAAATCATGGCGGCGATGATCGAGAGCAGGTCGACGTAGTACTGGAGCGTATCCTTTTTGGCCTCTTCAGCCTTGCTTTTCCGCTGGGACACCCCGTCGGCCGGTGCCGAAAGCCGCCGGTCCGCACTCAGGGTGCCGATCACTTCGGTACCCGCCTTGATCGGCACGCAGATGAAGCACAACTCCTCTTTCTTTTCCCTGGCGCGGGAGCCTGTCCGGTCCAGGAACAGCGGTTCCTCGTTGATCCTGGGGACGATGGCCGGCTTGCCGCTCTTGACGACTTTGCCGATGATGCCTTCGCCAATCTGGTAACGCCCTCTCTGGCTTTCGGTTTCCGTCAGCCCGAACGACTCGTTGATGACGATTTCGTTGGTGTCGCGGTTCAGGATGGTGATCATCCCGCGGAGCATGTTCATATGTTCTGACAGGATGAACAGGACGAGGCGAAGCACCTTGCTGATGTCTTCGGCATTGTTGACGGTCCTGCTCACTTCAGCCAGAAGGCTGATGCTGCTTTGTTCCTGCTGATGTGGTAATAACATGACTACAGGGGTGAGTTGGTGCGCTGGTTACGATACTGTCGGTAAATCGCGTCGAGTTCTTCGGTTTTCAGGGCCCGTTTATGTGCATCTGCCGCAGTGCGGACAAGGTCGAGGATGGCGAACGCTTCCTCTCTCGAAAGGGTGATTCCCTGTTGCTGGAAGTGGTTTTTTATGGCTGCCGTGCCCGAGTGCTTGCCGATGACCAGTTCGACGTGTTCCCGCCCGACCTGGTCAGGCAGGAACGGCTGGAAGGAGAGCGGTTCCCTGAGCAGCGCAGCGCAATGGATTCCCGATTCGTGCTGGAATGCGGATTTGCCGACGATGGGTTTCTGCGGTTGAATCGGGCGGCCGGCTGCCGCGGCGACGACATCACAGAGTTCCGCGAGGCACGTTGTGTTGAACGGGCCCGCCGAATCCGACGACAGGGCCAGTGCCACCAGCAGTTCTTCGAGTGCCGCGTTGCCGGCCCGTTCGCCGAGCCCGGTCACCGAGACGCTGGTCGCTTCGAATCCGGCGGCAAGTGCCGTGCAGGCGTTGGCCGTCGCCATGCCAAGGTCGTTGTGGGCATGGAATTCAAGTGCTATCGGCGACCTCGGGCGGAGCGCCGTCGCCATGCTGATGATCGACAGCGGCGTCGAGATGCCGACGGTGTCGGCAAGCCGCACCCGATCCGCACCCGCGGCGGTCGCGTCATCAATGAAGCGTTCAACCAGCAGGCGTTCGGCCCTGGTCGCATCCTGTCCGCCTACGCTCACGATATCGAACCGTTCACGGGCAAACGCGACCAGAGCATGCAGCTGTTCCTGCACCCAGTCGTAGTTTTTCTGCATCAGCGAAAGGTACATCGCAGAGAGCGGAAAGCTGATGTGGATGGCCGGAGTGCCGCAGGTGGCGGCCAGTTCGATGTCATTGCGGTTCGCTCTCGCCCACGACGTCAGCCTGACCGGGAGCTGCATGGCGGCTATCTCCCTGATCGCCTCGCGCTCTGATTCGCCGATAGCCGGATAGCCGACCTCGATTTCCTGAATGCCGGTTCCGGCAAGCAGCTCCGCAATCCGCAGCTTTTCAGCACGCCGGAACACGACGCCCGGGGCCTGCTCTCCGTCCCTGAGCGTCGTGTCGATGATCCAGGGGCCTCGTGTCGTTCCGGCCGGCTCGGGTATTTTTGAAGTCATGGTGGCAGATAACTATATTCTTATCTGTAATTAAGGCCAATATAAAAAACTTCCTAAAATTATTAGGACAAAAAAGAACAAGGTTCTTTGAATTCAGACGAATAGGTAGTTTTGCGCCATGGGGGCGTGGTCCGGGGGATTCCGGGTCAATCCGGCCATTCAGAGATCCGGAACGCAGATATCGGGGAGTTCCCGGTACCTGCCGGCAAGGTCCATGCCGTAGCCGACGACGAAGAGATCCGGAATGGTGAAGCCGATGTAATCCGGTTCCAGCGGGAGGCTCCTGCGGGAAGGCTTGTCGAGGAGGCAGCAGCACCGCACGGTTTTTGGCCCGAGCTGCAACAGGGTTTCGGTGATCCTGGAGAGGGTCAGGCCGGTATCGACGATGTCTTCGACAAGCAGCGCCGCCGCGCCGCCGATCGCCAGATCATGCTGCAGGAGCACCGTTCCGGATGAATGGCGTCCGGACCCGTAGCTCGATGCGCGGATGAATGCGATGCGGCAGGGAAGGGCGAGGTGTCTGACAAGGTCGGCCGTGAACATGAACGCGCCGTCAAGGACGCTGATGACGACGAGTTCGGTTTCACCTGCAAAATCACGGCTGATGGCTTCGCCCAGCTCGGCAACCCGTTGCCGGATCCGATCGGCGGGGATAAGTGTCCGCATCGTTTGGTGTTGCATGGCGTGATCCTTTCAGGAAATTTACCGATTTTTTCCCGGGAACGTAAGTCACCCGGTTCGTCGTTGGTATGCAGGAGCGTTCTGTCTGCCGGAAGCTGCTGTCCGTCATGGTGGCACCCGGGTTCACGATTATCTGTGGGGGTTGTTGTCATGAGGCCTTCGATGAGTATCCTTGCCGTCAATACCGGCTCTTCGAGCATCAAGTTTTCGATGTACGAGAGCGGTTCCGCCGAAGAACTTCTGTTTTCGGGAAGCCTGACCAGGATCGGCATGCCGTCCGCCCGGTTTTCGGTGACCGATGCGGAAGGGCATTTCATTGAATGCTGCCGTGCCGAGGTGCCCGACCATCCATCGGCCTGCCAGTATGTGTTCAGCTGGATACGCAATCGAGGCCAGTCGATGCCGGATGCCATCGGGCACCGGTTTGTGCATGGCGGCCCACGTCATACCATGCCGGAACAGGTATCCCCGGAGTTGCTCGCTTCGGTCGAGCAGCTCGTGCCCTATGCTCCGGAGCATCTTCCCCAGGCTCTTAACGCCGTCCAGCATGCGGCGGTGATGTTTCCCGGCATTTTCCAGGTCGCCTGTTTCGATACCGCATTCCATTCGACCCTGCCTCCGGTGGCGACCCTGTATGCCCTTCCGGAGCCCTATCGCAGCGAGGGGATTCGGCGGTATGGGTTCCATGGCCTGTCTTACGAGTACATCCTCGGCGAACTTTCGGCCGTGCGTGAACCTGTCGCCAGGCGTGGCAGGCTCGTCATCGCGCACCTCGGCCATGGCGCCAGCATGGTGGCCGTGCGTGACGGGGCGAGCGTCGAGACGACGATGGGGTTCTCACCCGCAGGCGGCCTGGTCATGGGCACCAGGACCGGCGACCTTGATCCCGGTGTGATCCTGTTCCTTGTCCACCAGGACCGGCTCGGTTCGGGGGCGCTGCGGGACCTGTTCAACCGGAAATCGGGCATGCTCGGTGTTTCGGGGTTGAGTGACGACATGCGCGATCTGCTGGAACACGAATCGTCGCATCCTCTCGCCCATGATGCCATCGAACTTTTCTGCTACCAGGCGCGCAAGCATCTCGGTGCCCTGTCGGCCGTGCTTGGCGGCATCGACATGCTCGTCTTCACCGGCGGCATCGGCGAACATGCCCCTGAAATCCGCCGACGCATCTGCAGCGGCCTCGACTACCTCGGTATCACCATCGATCGGGACAGGAACCTGAATGGTTCCGGAGTCATTTCGCCGGATTCCGCGCCGGTCGACGTCAGGGTTATGAAGACCAATGAGGAACTGAGCATTATCCGGCAGACCCGGAGGATTCTCGAAACGCGCTGACCTCAAGGCTTTTGCCGGGCCCGCGCACGTTACCAACCAAAAACAGCACACGATGCAGACGACCATACCGGAACTTCCGCTTTCCCGCGATGAACTCGATCTCATGCACGCCTACTGGCGTGCGGCGAACTATCTCTCCGTCGGCCAGATCTACCTGCTCGACAATCCGCTCCTGAAAGAGCCGCTCAAGCCCGAGCATGTCAAGCCCCGCCTGCTCGGTCACTGGGGTACGACCCCGGGCCTGAACTTCATCTATCTGCACCTGAACCGCATTATCAGGAAGCGGGATCTTGATATCGTCTATATCGCCGGGCCCGGACATGGCGGCCCTGCACTGGTCGCCAATGTCTGGCTTGAAGGGACGTACAGCGAGTATTATCCGGATGTTTCGTTCGATGCTGGCGGCATGAAACGGCTTTTCCGCCAGTTTTCGTTTCCCGGCGGCATTCCGAGCCACGTCGCCCCGGAGACGCCGGGATCGATCCACGAGGGGGGCGAGCTTGGTTACGCCCTTTCCCACGCGTTCGGCGCGGTCTTTGACAACCCGGACCTGATCACGGTCTGCGTGGTCGGCGACGGCGAATCGGAAACAGGCCCCCTGGCCACCTCCTGGCACGGCAACAAATTCCTGAACCCGGCTCGTGACGGCGCGGTGCTGCCGATCCTGCATCTGAACGGCTACAAGATCGCCAATCCGACCGTCCTGGCCCGCATTCCTCATGAGGAGCTGGAAAGCCTCATGACCGGCTATGGGTACGAGCCCTATTTCGTCGAGGGTGACGATCCCGAATCGATGCATCAGGCGATGGCCGCGACGTTTGACCGATGTTTCGACCGGATTGCGGCGATACAGCGCGAGGCCCGCGAAGGTGGGGCGGCTCCGGAACGTCCTCGCTGGCCGATGATCGTCCTGCGTTCACCGAAAGGGTGGACAGGCCCGAAACTGGTTGACGGGAAGCCGGCGGAGGGGAGCTGGCGTTCGCATCAGGTTCCGTTCAGCGAGGTGCGGCAAAATCCGGGGCATCTTCAGCTCCTTGAGTCGTGGTTGCGCAGTTACCGGCCGGAAGAGCTGTTCACGCCTTCCGGGGCGCTGAAGCCGGAGCTTCAGGAGCTTGCCCCGAAAGGCCACAAACGCATGGGCGACAACCCGAACGCCAACGGCGGCCTCCTGCTCCGCGAGCTGCGCATGCCGGATTTCAGGGACTATGCCGTGGATGTCCCCGTACCCGGGGCGGTACAGGTCGAGACGCCGAAACCGATGGGGCGTTTCCTGCGGGATGTGATGAAGCTGAACGAGACAAGTGCGAATTTCAGGGTGTTCGGTCCAGACGAAACAGCCTCGAACCGGCTTGGGGACCTTTTTGAGGAGACCGGGCGCAGCTGGATGGCCGAAACCCTGCCGACCGACGACCATCTTTCGCCTGACGGGCGGGTGATGGAGATTCTTTCCGAGCATACCTGCCAGGGGTGGCTTGAAGGGTACCTGCTGACGGGTCGCCACGGCTTTTTCTCCTGCTACGAGGCTTTCATCCACATTGTCGATTCGATGTTCAACCAGCATGCCAAATGGCTGAAGGTGACCAAGTCGAAGATACCGTGGCGCCGTCCGATAGCGTCGCTGAACTATTTCCTGACCTCCCACGTCTGGCGTCAGGACCACAACGGATTTTCGCATCAGGATCCCGGTTTCATCGACCATGTCGTCAACAAAAAGGCAGATGTGATCCGTGTCTATCTGCCGCCGGATGCCAATACGCTGCTGTCGGTCACCGATCATTGCCTCAGGTCGAGGAACTACATCAACGTCATCGTCGCCGGCAAGCAGCCTGAATGGCAGTGGCTTGACATGGAGTCCGCCGTGCGGCACTGTACCAGCGGTATCGGCATCTGGGAGTGGGCTTCGAGCGACGGCAAGGATGGTGAACCGGATGTCGTCATGGCGTGTGCAGGGGATGTCCCGACGCTTGAAACGCTTGCGGCCGTCGATCTGCTGCGCGATCTCGAACCGGACCTGAAGATCAGGGTGGTCAACGTCGTCGACCTGATGACCCTCCAGCCGAAGGAGGAGCATCCGCACGGCCTGAGCGACCGTGATTTCGATGACCTGTTCACCGTGGACAAGCCGGTGATTTTCGCTTACCATGGTTACCCATGGCTGATCCACCGGCTGACCTACCGGCGTACGAACCACCACAATCTGCATGTGCGTGGTTACAAGGAGGAGGGGACGACGACGACGCCGTTCGACATGGTGGTGATGAACGAGCTTGACCGTTTCCATCTCGTCGCCGATGTCGTTGACCGTGTGCCGCGTCTGCGCAACCAGGCGGCCTATGTCAAACAGTACGTCCGTGACCGGCTGATCGAGCACAAGGAGTATATCCGGAAGTACGGGGAGGATATGCCGGAGATTCGTGACTGGAGATGGATGCACGGTTCATGAGGGAAGGGGCGGTCCGCACCGCCCTGCATCCCCGGAAACGGAAAGGCCCCGGATTGTTCGTCCGGGGCCTTTCCGTTTCCGGGTTACCGGTCAGAGGGGCGCTTACCTTTTGACCAGTGGCGGGAACCTGTCGAGTACCTTGGTGACGGCGGTGTCGATGTCCCTGCGCATCTCGGTTGACGAATCGTAGTCCTTCAGGATGCCATTGGCCACGCCACGCCATGCGATATCGTTGCTTTTGCCGTCGATGATGTCGATGATGAGCGTTCCCTCCTCATACCAGGTGTAGTTGGGGTACGGGCCGTAAGGATCATACCAGACCGCGTACCGTCCGGGTCCGCGGTGGTGGTAATAGCCGTAGCGGTAGGAGACGACGACCGGCGACGGCGCGACGGCGAGTCGTTCCCTGATGCCGGCATGGGTCGAGACGACGAAATCGACGTTGCCTTTTTCCTGGAGCACGAAGCCCTTGGCCTGGAGCTCCCTGTCGACTGCAGCGCGGATGTGTTTGTAAATCATGGGGTTCTTGGCAAGCACATCGTCGCTGATTCTCGATGCGCCTTCGTCTGACCAGGCATAGGTCTTGTACTGGCCGAAGTGGATGGTCGGATCGTAGTCGCTGACAACCGAGTAGGATGAACAGCCGGCAAGGGTCAGCAGTGCAACGAGCGAGAAGAGTAATGAGCGGAATCGCATGGCATGGTCTCCTGGTGGTTTTGGTTTCCTTTTCCAGCGGGTGTATTGCTACGTTCGACGTCAGATTCGGAAAAATCCTTCGTCGCTGCCTCGAACCCTTACCCCAAGAGAACCCGCCTGGGCCATCAGGAGTTCCGGTCGCCGGGAAGTTCAGGATTGCGTATTTTGCAGTTGCATGCGTGCATTGACAACACAGGATGTTTCACCATGAAGCAGAAGTCCGCCGGTGGGCGCGCCGGCCGTAAAGAGCGCCGCAGAATCGATGGTGGTGGCAAGGTGCTGAAGCGGCGCTCAGGGGCTATCGGCAAGCCGCCCGGTACGTTGATCCATGTCGGCGAGCGCAAGGTTGAGCAACCGTTGGTCACCATGATCGCCTGGAACGAAGAGGAGGTGATCGAGCGGACGCTTGCCGATCCGGCTGAAAGCCTTCCCTATCGCGATCGGTACCGGGTGGTGTGGGTCAGCATCGTCGGCCTGCATGATGTGACGCTCATTGCCCGTGCCGGTGCAGTGTTCGGCATCGATTCGCTGACGCTCGAAGATGTTCTCCATACCGGCCAGCGTGCCAAGGTGGAGGATTTCGAAAAGTACCTGTACCTGGTGCTGCAAATGCTCGATTACCAGGTCGGCGACGAGGGAATCGGCCGCGACCAGCTCAGTCTCGTCCTTGCTGACGGGCTTGTGGTGACCTTCCAGGAAAAACCGGGGAGCAGTTTCGACGCCCTGCGCCAGCGACTTTCCAACCCGTTGAGCCGGGCTCGTCGGCTTGGCGCGGATTTTCTCGCCTACGCGCTCGTTGACGCGGTCGTCGACCACTGCCTGGAGATTCTCGAAGGGGTCGAGAACACCATCGACCGTCTTGAGGACGGCTTGCTCGACAACTACGACCGCGACACGTTCGGGGCGATCTATTCCCTGAAACGCGAGCTGATCATTCTCCGCAAATCGGTCTGGCCGCTCCGTGAGGCGGTCGGCAGCCTGATGCGGGACGAGTTCAAGGTGGTCGGCGAGGCGGTTGAACCCTATTTCCGGGATGTGTACGACCATATCATTCTGGTGATCGACACCGTCGAGGTGTTCAGGGACATCGTGACCGGCATGCAGGAGACCTACCTGGCCGCGGTGAACAACCGCATGAACGAGGTGATGAAGTTCCTGACCATGATTGCCACCATTTTCATGCCCCTGTCGTTCATCACCGGGTTTTACGGCATGAATTTCCGCTACATACCGGGGCTGGAGTCGCCGTGGGGGACCGGGGCCGTCACGCTGGTGATGGTGCTGATCATCATCGGTATGGTGTGGTTTTACCGGTCAAGGAAGTGGTACTGAGCACGCTTTTCCGGGCGTGAACTTTGTTTTGCGGCGGCGTTGGAGGTCAGAGCCTGACGGAGATTCCCCGTTCCCGCAGGTAGGTTTTCGCCTCCCTGATGGAGTACTGCCGGAAATGGAAGATCGATGCGGCCAGTGCGGCATCGGCATGGCCCTCCGTGAATCCTTCGTAGAGGTGTTCGAGCGTTCCCGCGCCGCCGGAGGCGATGACCGGGATGTGCACCGTGGTGGAGATCATGCTGAGGATTTCGTTGTCGTAGCCCTCCTTCGTGCCATCCCTGTCCATGCTGGTAAGCAGGATTTCGCCTGCGCCCAGTTCCTGGACGCGATGTGCCCAGGCGATGGCGTCGATACCGGTCGAGGTCTTGCCGGAGTGCGTGTGCACGATGAAGTCGTTGCCGATCTTCTTGACGTCGATTGCCACGACCACCGCCTGCGAACCGAATTTTTCGGCGATCCGTGAGATCAGCTCGGGATCATTGACGGCAGCGGTGTTGACCGAAACCTTGTCGGCGCCGTGCAGGAATGCGTCACGGGCACGTTCGACCGAATTGATGCCCCCGCCGACCGTCAGCGGGATGAATACCTCGCCGGAAACTTTGAGTACCTCTTCAAGCGTTGTCCTTCGGGATTCGATGGATGCGGAAATGTCCAGGAACACCAGTTCATCTGCCATTTCGGCGTTGTAGAACCGTGCCTGTTCGAGGATGGAGCCTGCGTCACGCAGTCCTTCGAAGTTGATTCCCTTGACGACGCGTCCGTTCCTGACGTCCAGGCATGGGATGATCCTTTTGGCGAGCATCATGTATCGGTTAGGTGATCGGTATCTGTCAGCTGACAGAATAGCATGTCCTTAAGAAATCACAAAACTTTGAATCTGCAACAATATATTACAGGTGTTATATTAGGCCCCGTTCAGGGGCGTTCCGGCCATGAGTACCGCCGGCGATTGTGTGTACCCGGCCCCCGGTTCCGCCCTCTGTGCCCCGTTTTCGTTGCAGCCACGTTTTAAAGACGCATGAACCATGAAATTTCCCGTTTGCGATTACGCCGATTCTGAGGAAGGGTTCTACTCCCAGTGCGCCAGCTGTCCGATCGACCCCAAAAATCCGGGATGTGCGCTCGGCGACCTCGGCGACGGCACCTATGAATTCCTCGGCCGGACGCCACACGGCGGCGTTCGGGCGCTCTTCATCTTCAAGAATGATGCGGGAGACCAGGTCTGCAAGCAGGACGCACGCCACGTCGAAATCCACGAACACGACCAGAGCGGCCACCTGATCGCCATTCTTTACGGTATGGTCGATCCCGAAGGGATGATCTATCTGAAACAGTCTGACCGGGGCAGCTGATGCCTCGCGCCAGGCGCGAATATTCTCAAGGTTAACCACTCACCATGCTCGACATTCATAACGAGACGAACGATCATCACGATATCCGGGACCTGACGATTATCGGCGGTGGGCCTACCGGCATATTCGCGGCGTTTCAGTGCGGCATGAACAATATCACGTGCCGGATCATCGAGAGCATGTCCCAGCTCGGGGGGCAGCTTGCCGCCCTCTACCCTGAAAAACATATTTACGATGTCGCCGGATTCCCTGAAGTTCCGGCCATCAGCCTGGTCGAAAGCCTGTGGAAGCAGGCGGAACGGTACAAGCCGGATGTCGTGCTTGGCGAGACCGTGACGAGGTACCGCAAGCTTGAGGACGGCTCCTTCGAAACCGAAACGTCGGGCGGAGAGGTCTACCGTTCCAGGGCCCTGCTCATTGCCGCCGGCCTCGGTGCGTTCGAGCCGAGAACCCTGCCGCAGCTGGGCGATATCAGCCATCTTGTCGGCTCGTCGGTTTTCTATGCCGTCAAATCGGTCAGCGATTTTCAGGACAGGAACGTCGTCGTTGTCGGTGGCGGGGATTCTGCGCTTGACTGGACAGCCGGCCTGCTCAATACCGCACGCTCGGTGACTCTTGTTCATCGAGGCCACGAATTCCAGGGCCACGGCAAGACTGCCCGTGAAGTCCTTGAAGCGCGCGATGCCGGACGCATCGAGGTTTTTCTTGACACCGAGGTCCGGCGGCTCGACGAGGAGGCGGGCGTGCTGAAACGATTGCATTTTCTGTCGCGCAACGGCAGGGAGACGACGGTCGAGGCCGAGCGTCTGCTCATCCTGATCGGCTTCAAGTCCAACCTTGGCCCACTGGCCGGCTGGGACCTTGAACTTGCCGACAACGCCCTCGTCGTCGATTCCCACATGAAGACCTCCGTTGACGGCCTGTATGCGGCAGGTGACATCGCATTCTATCCGGGCAAGCTGAAAATCATCCAGACCGGTCTGAGCGAAGCCACCATGGCTGTCCGCCACAGCCTCTCCTATATCAAGCCAGGGGAGAAGATCCGGACGGTTTTCAGCAGCGTCAGGATGGCAAAACCCAACAAGACGATCTGATCCGTTCATGTCCCAGGAAAGTGTCCCAACCCACTCGACCCTTGAGGCCTGGCTGCTTGCCGTCAGGCCGAAAACCCTTCCTGCCGGCGCAGTGCCGGTGCTTCTGGCCTCAGCGCTTGCTGCCGCAGACGGTAAATTCCGCCTGGTTCCTGCGCTCGTGGCCCTGGTCTGCGCCCTCGGCATCCAGATAGCGACGAACTTCATCAACGAGATTTACGATTTCCGCAAGGGCGCCGACACCAGCGAACGGCTTGGCCCGACCAGGACCGTCGCGGCGGGCATCATCACCGAACGGACCATGATTCGCGTCGCCGCCGTGCTGATGGTCGCGGTCTTCCTGCTTGGTCTTTACCTGGTCGCCATCGGCGGATGGCCGATTCTCCTGGTCGGCCTGCTTTCCCTCCTTTTTGCATGGGCATACACCGGCGGACCGTTTCCC
This sequence comes from uncultured Chlorobiaceae bacterium, assembly GCA_964611215.1. Classification (GTDB taxonomy): domain Bacteria; phylum Bacteroidota; class Chlorobiia; order Chlorobiales; family Chlorobiaceae; genus Chlorobaculum. The sequence goes on along the minus strand of CAZSXF010000011.1, from coordinate 55,208 downwards.
ATCGCCTACTCCGGCCTTGGCGATGTGTTCGTGTTTGTCTTTTTCGGCCTTGTTGCCGTTGGCGGAACCTACTACGTCCAGGCGCATCTTCTGAACGTGCCGGTGCTGGTTGCGGCTTCGGCTCCGGGGGCATTTTCGGTCAATATCCTTCTGGCCAACAACATCCGCGATATCGAGACCGATCGCAAGGTGGGAAAGATGACCCTGCCGGCGCGCATCGGCGCTCCTGCCGCACGGGTACTCTATGTCGTGCTGACTGTGCTTGCCTATGTGGTGCCGCTGTTCATGGTCGGCTTCGGATATCCGGTCTGGTCGCTTCTCGCCCTGCTCAGCCTGCCTCTTGCCATCGGCATGGTCCGGCAGCTCTACCGTGCTGAGGGGCGTGCATTCAATCTGGTCCTTGCCGGAACGGGCAGGCTCCTGACCGTTCACGGCCTTCTTTTTTCCGCGGGCCTGATCTTCAATCTTTTTATTCCGAAGCCATGACCACATCCGTCAGACTTGCGCTCGTGCAGATGTCCTGCAGTGAGGCTCCTGCCGACAACCTTGAAAAGGCCATTGCCCGCATACGCGAGGCGGCGGCCGGTGGTGCCCGCATCATCTGCCTGCAGGAGCTGTTTTCGACCCTCTACTTCTGCCAGACCGAGGCCTACGAGCCGTTCGGTTACGCTGAAGCCATTCCCGGGCCGACGACGGGAGTGCTGCAGGAGCTTGCTCGTGAGCTTTCCGTGGTGATTGTCGCATCGCTGTTCGAAAAACAGGCAAGGGGCATGCACTTCAATACAACGGCGGTCATTGACGCCGATGGCACCTATCTCGGCAAATACCGCAAGATGCACATCCCGGACGATCCCGGCTTTTACGAGAAGTTTTATTTTTCGCCCGGAGACCTCGGTTACCGGGTGTTCCGCACCAGCTACGGCAACATCGGCGTCCTTATCTGCTGGGACCAGTGGTACCCTGAAGCGGCGCGCCTGACCGCTTTGCGTGGAGCGGATATCATCTTCTATCCGACAGCTATCGGCTGGGCAGCCACAGAAACCTCCGGTGAGGTCAGGGCTTCGCAATGCCATGCATGGAAAGCCGTACAGCTTGGCCATGCCGTTGCCAACGGTGTTTTTGTCGCAGCCGTGAACCGGTGCGGCGTCGAGGGTGAACTTGAGTTCTGGGGCAACAGCTTTGTTTCCGACCCTTTCGGGCAGGTGCTTGCCGAAGCGCCCCATCAGCGGGAGGAGATCCTGTTTGCTGATTGCGACCTTTCCCGAATCGACTTCTACCGCTCCCACTGGCCGTTCATGCGCGACCGCCGGGTGGATTCCTTCGGCGAGCTCACCAGGCGATGGATCGGGGAGTAAGGAGTAACAGGTATGAACAGTTATGGTCTTGTCGTTCTCGTTGCCCTCGTCGGCACCTTTCTCATCAGGCTGCTTGCCGACTACCTGAATCTCCGTGCGGCGAACCCCTCCGTTCCGGAGGCGTTTGCGGACGTTTTCGAGCCGGATGCATACCGTCGTTCCCAGGAGTACCTCGGCGCCAACACCCGCCTTTCCCGGATGGAGTCCACGGTGGATCTGATGCTGCTGCTCGTTTTCTGGTTTGCCGGCGGATTCAACGCCCTTGACCAGCTGCTCCGTGGCTTCGGCTATGGCAGCGTGGTGACCGGCGTGCTGTACATCGGGGCGCTCCTTTTGCTGCAATCGCTCATGAGCCTGCCGTTCCAGCTGTTCAGGACCTTTGGCATCGAGGAGCGCTTCGGGTTCAACAAAACCACCCCGGGCGTGTTTGTGGCAGACCTCGCCAGGACCCTCCTGCTCGCTGTCCTCTTCGGGATTCCCGTCATTGCACTCATTCTGTGGTTTTTCGAACGTGGCGGTGCTTTTGCCTGGTTGTGGGCATGGGGTGGCGTGTCGCTCTTCAGCCTGCTGCTTCAGTACATGGCGCCGACGCTCATCATGCCGCTGTTCAACAGGTTTGTCCCACTTGAGGATGGCCCCCTTAAATCCGCGATTCTCAATTATGCCGCAAGCGTCCGTTTTCCGCTTTCAGGCATTTTCGTCATCGACGGTTCGAAACGCTCTGCCAAAGCCAACGCTTTTTTCACCGGGTTCGGCAGGAACAAGCGGATCGCCCTGTTCGATACGCTGATTTCGAACCATACGACCGGAGAGCTGCTTGCCGTGCTTGCCCATGAAATCGGCCATTACAAGAAACGGCATATTCTCGTTTCAATGGTTTTCAGCATGCTGAACCTTGCGATGGTTTTCTGGCTGCTCTCCCTGTTCATGAACAACCGGGGGCTGTTCGATGCATTCTTCATGCAGGAGACCTCGGTCTATGGCAGTCTGCTGTTTTTCATGCTGCTGTACACACCGGTTGAGTTCGTGCTTTCGGTTCTTCTGCAGGTGCTGTCGCGTCGGCACGAGTTCCAGGCGGACCATTTCGCCGTGGTGACCTGCCCGGACGGCGCTGCGCTTGCCTCCGCGTTGAAAAAGTTGTCGCGTTCGAACCTGTCGAACCTCACCCCGCATCCGTTCTATGTGTTTCTGAACTATTCGCATCCGCCGGTTCTCCAGCGGATCCTTCGTATCGAGGCAGACGCAGCTGCCGCCCATCATTAACGAATCACCCAGTCCAAGAGGAGTCCCTTCGATGTCTGGCACCAGCTATTTCATGCCTCCTGAGTGGGCGTTCCATCGCTCCACCTGGTTGTCATGGCCGCACAAGCTTGAGTCCTGGCCCGGCAAATTCGAGCCGGTTCCTGCCGTCTTCGCAGAGCTGGCTTACCAGCTAAGCCGTTCCGAACCCGTCAATATCAATGTGCTGGACGAGGCGATGGAAGCTGATGCCCGCCGCCTGCTGCAGGAAAAGGACCCGGATGGTCGGTTTACCGGTCGTATCAGGTTCCACCGCATCCGGACCAACGATGCCTGGTGCCGTGACCACGGGCCGAACTATGTGTTCCGTGAGAACGGTGGCCATCGTGACAAGGTGATCATTGACTGGAAGTACAATGCATGGGGTGGCAAGTACGAACCCTATGACGACGACGATGCCGTTCCCGCGAGGGTGGCTGAGCTGCAGGGGTTCAACCGGATTGCTCCGGGCATGGTGCTCGAAGGGGGGGCGATCGATGTCAATGGCGCCGGCTTGCTGCTGACGACCGAGGCCTGCCTGCTCAATCCGAACAGGAACCCGACAATGGACCGTGCCTCGATCGAGGCCATGCTCGGCCGTTACCTCGGCATCCGCAAGGTGCTCTGGCTCGGGGACGGTATCGCCGGTGACGATACCGACGGGCATGTGGACGATATGACCCGTTTCGTCGGGCCATCCACTGTGGTCACGGTTGTCGAAGATGATCCGGAAGACGAAAATTACCAGGTGCTCCAGCAAAATCTTGAACGCCTCCGCGGCTTCACCGACCTTGACGGAATGCCGCTTGAAATCGTTACGCTGCCGATGCCCGAGCCGGTCTGGTTCGACGGTGAGCGCCTTCCGGCGAGCTATGCGAACTTCTATATCGCCAATACGGCGGTGCTTGTGCCTACCTATCGCTGCAGCCGGGACCAGGAGGCGATCGAGACGCTCCGTTGTTGTTTTCCCGGACGTGAGGTTGTCGGCATCGATTGCAGTGACCTTATCTGGGGGCTTGGCGCGATCCACTGCGTGACGCACGAAGAACCTGCATTGTGACCAGCGTCCCGTGTGGCTTTTTTTTGGGTTTGGTGAGAATATGTGTTTCATTTTGCGATAGTTTTTCTCATGATGAGACAATTTATCTCATCATGAGAAAATGTCTCACGATGAAAATTGATCCTGTCGCTCCTGATGATTTTATTTAACTATATGATATGTATAGTTTTACGTATATGTTTGAGGTTTTTGTTTGAGTTTGGCACAGGAATTGATAAAATATCATCGGTCTGCACGGTCATGTCTTGTGCAAGCAAGGCAGAGCAAGTGAAATGGGGGACACTTGCTCACCAAAAGGTGGCGCAAGCTGCTTTTTCCTGCAGACCGCCTTTTTCGATGGAGCCACATGGTGCTTCATCACTGTAGTGAGATTACGAGCCGCAAGGCAGGCAACTGAAGCTGAGCGGATATATATAAGGATGTCCCGTGCAAGCGGGATGGAGTAGGTGAAATGGGGGACACCTGCTCACAAAAAAAGCGGCGCAAGCTGCTTTTTTTGTTTCCTGCCGGAGCTGCTGCCGTTCCATAGGGTTCACCAGGTGCGGGGACAGATCATGGTTTGTCGCAATTGCTCCTGCTGTCTCATTTTTTACGATAAGGTCGTCGCAATTCCGGACAATTCCGGCCGACTGAGACAGATGGTGCCGATCTCCCCTGTCAGGGGCCATCCCCGGAAACCCTTGTGCCTGCAGTGTTTTGCCTGAAAATGCGATCTGTTGCCTGTTCTGGCATGGATGTTGTTTAATGATTGCTGGTCTGTACAGGAGTTCCGGCTGGTCCGGAATGGGGCGGGGCGAATGGGGGCGCCTCGCCACGTGAAAGCGGCGCCATGCCGCTTTCTCCTGCAGGCCGATGACCCTTTGCCGGACCGGCTGTATCGGGATGGCACATAAAAAGAGCATGTTCCACGCGAGTGGAATCGGGCAGGTGGAATGGGGGCCACCTGTTCAACAAAAAAAGCGGCATCAGCCGCTTTTTTTGTTGGCTGGCGGCCGGGTGAACGGCCGCCAGTGCCGGAAATGGTTCAGGCGAGAAGCTCCTTGAGCAGGGCCACGTTCTCGTCGACGATGGCTGCGGAATCCTGCAGCGCCTTGAGGTCTGTGTCGGAAAGGTCGATTTCGAAGATCTGTTCGACACCGTTTTTGCCGAGCTTGACCGGGACACCGACGAAGGTGCCGCTGATGCCATACTGGCCGTTGAGCTGAACGGAGCAGGGCAGGACGCGCTTGCGGTCAAGCACGATCGATTCGATCATGTCGACGGCGGATGAAGCCGGGGCGTAGAATGCCGAACCGGTTTTCAGGAAGTTGACGATTTCTGCACCGCCGTTACGGGTGCGCTCGACGAGGGCGTCAACGCGTTCCTGGGACATCAGCTCGGAGATCGGGATGCCGGAGACGGTCGTGTACTTCACGACAGGCACCATGGAATCGCCGTGGCCGCCAAGCACGCAGGCGTTGATGTCCTGCATCGAAACGCCGAGTTCCATGGAGATGAATGCACGGAAACGGGCTGCATCGAGCACGCCGGCCATACCGATTACGCGCTCCTTGGGGAGGCGGCTTCTGACGTAGGCGACGTGGGTCATGATATCGAGCGGGTTGGAAACCACGATGATGATCGGGTTTTCCGAGTACTTCAGGATATTGTCGGTGACATCCTTGACGATGCCTGCGTTTTTCAGCAGAAGGTCTTCACGGGTCATCCCGGGCTTTCTCGGCAGGCCGGCGGTGATGAGGACGATATCCGATCCTGCGGTATCCTTGTAATCGTTGGTGCCGAGGATCTGGGTGTCGAACGGGCCGACAGGGCCGGTCTGGAACATGTCGAGGCCTTTGCCCTGGGGAATTCCCTCAACGACGTCAAGCAGGACCAGATCCCGTGCAAACTGTTTCTCAGCAAGCCTGAAGGCCGCGGTGGCGCCGACGTTGCCTGCACCGATAACCGTGATTTTCATAAGGCAGTCATGGATTTAGAGTGAATTGAATGTGTACCCGGAAACCGGCATGCCGTCAGGGTACGGAGCGAGAGGCAAAGGCAGAAAAAAAACAAGCCGGCCTTGAATGGAGGTCGGCTTGCATGAATATACGCGAAAATGCATGTCAGGACAAGAATCAGTCCGGAATGATGTCGACCTGCTTCTTGTTGTTACGGCCGTTCCTGAACTTGACAGTTCCATCGACAAGGGCGAAGATCGTGTGATCTCTGCCGATACCGGCGTTGTCACCCGGCTTGATCACCGTACCGCGCTGGCGGAGGATGATTGTGCCGGCATTGACGCAGGAACCGCCTGCGGCTTTGACGCCGAGGTATTTCGGATTGCTGTCGCGGCCGTTTTTGGTTGAACCGCCACCTTTTTTATGAGCCATGGTAAGAAGAAATTAGTGTTGTGAATATCCCGATGCTCAGATCGAAAGCACTTCGACCTGCGTCATGTGCTGCCTGTGGCCGTTACGCTTCTGGAACCGTTTGCGGCGGCTCTTCCTGAACACGACCACGGTTTCGTCCCTGACGTGATCAAGCACCTTGACCTTGACCGTGCCGGCCGGCTGCAGGGAAGACTGCGCCTGGTCAACATGCATGAGAGGCTTCACTTCAATAACATCGCCAGCGGCGGCATACTGTCGGGGCACAAAGAGCTTGTCGCCCTGCTTTACCAGATACTGTTTGTCGGAAATCACGATCAGCGCCTGCATCATAGTCAATAGTTTAGTGATAAAGAGCTTGAATATAATGGATGTTCTCCATTTTTCAAAACAGATGCAAACCCCTCTTCAGGGGTGCTTCAGAGCGCGAAAAATGCTATGGCGAGTACCATGCCGAACATGGCGAGCGAGATGGCAAAAAGCCGGTACCAGGAGGCGAACTGCGCCGGCTGGCAGGGATAGACCATCGGTTGTATTTTCCTGACGATGTAGCCCATGGTCACTGCTATCTGGACGAACAGGAGGGCGATTTTGACACCTACCCAGAGCGTCCAGCCGTGATAGAACTGCGCCAGGAGCAACCCGGAGAGAAGGACAGCCACAACGGCGACGTCGGCCACCCTGGTTTCCAGTGCGATGAACCGCATGAGCAGGGCCTTGTGTTCTCCGGCTTTTGCCGCCTCACCGCCGGTCATGCCGGGTTCGAGGGCTCTGAGCAGAAATATCGAGGCGAAGATGGTCCCGAACCATGCGGCGAAAGCGGTGAGGTGCACCAGGCGGAGGAGGGCGTGGAAATCCATCTCGAAGGTGGTTGCTGTTGAAAGAGGCGCCGTCATGTGGGTAAGATATCGAGTCGGCATCTCGATGTCAAGACGGGGAGCCTCACACGTTTGCTTTTTTTGCCGTCCTGATTTAGCTTGACCTTGCACCGGATACAGACTCACCTAACCCGAACAGATCGAAGAGGATATGGCCACTCCTGACGCTGCAGCCCGCAAGAAAGAGGCTACCCCGATGATGCGCCAGTACCTCGACGTCAAGGACCGGTATCCCGAATTCCTGCTGCTGTTCCGGGTTGGGGATTTTTACGAGACCTTTTACGACGATGCACTTTCCGTCGCTTCGGCCCTGAACATCGTGCTTACCCGGCGCTCGAACGGGGGCGCCTCGGAGGTCCCCATGGCAGGGTTTCCGCACCATGCCAGCGAAGGGTATATCGCCAGACTGATCAAAAAGGGCTACAAGGTCGCCGTGTGCGACCAGGTTGAGGACCCGGCGGCGGCCAAGGGCATCGTCCGCCGTGAGATCACCGATATCGTCACGCCCGGGGTCATCTACAGCGACAAACTCCTCGATGATCGCCACAACAACTACCTCTGTGCCGTCTCCGTTTCGGGGCGGGGCCGGGAGCGCCTGGCCGGTGTGGCTTATGTCGACGTGACGACTGCCGAGTTCCGGATGGCCGAACTTCCCCCAGACGGGCTGCGGGACTTTCTGCAGTCGCTTCGCCCGGCAGAAATCCTCATCTCCTCCAGGGAGCGCGCCCTCAGGGAGTCGCTGCAGCGCTCCCTCTTCGCCGAGGCACTGTTCACGGAACTCGAAGAGTGGATGTTTTCACCGGAGCAGGCAGAGCAGGTACTGTCCGGCCATTTCCGTACCCATTCTCTCAAGGGTTTCGGCATCGAGGGGGTGACGGCGGGACGGATAGCCGCAGGCGCCGTGCTGCAGTACCTTGCCGAGACGCGGCAGGCGAGCCTGCAGTACCTGACCGGCATCAGCATGGTTGCGAGCGCGGAGACCATGATGCTTGATGATCAGACGAGGCGGAACCTCGAAATCATTTCTTCGATGCAGGATGGGACGATCAACGGGAGCCTGCTCGAAGTGATCGACCGTACCAGGAACCCGATGGGGGCAAGGATGCTCAGGCGCTGGCTTCTGCATCCCCTCAAGCGCAGGGAGCCTTTGGAGCGGCGCCATGAGGCTGTCGGCGAATTCGTCGACGATCCGCAACTCCGCGACGGCCTCAGGGAACTCCTTGCAGGAATCATCGACCTTGAGCGTGCGCTGTCCAGGGTCGCCACCCAGAGGGCGATGCCTCGCGAAGTGCGTCTTCTCGGTGCTTCGCTCGCCGTGCTTCCCCAGGTTCGTTCCCTGTTGTCATCCGTTTCGTCGTCACGCCTGCAGCAGCTTGCGGCGGAGATCGAGGAGCTTCCGGAACTTGCCGGGGCGATAGCGTGTGCGCTTGATCCTGAAGCGTCCGGGGCACTTCGGGACGGCGGGTACATCAGGAGCGGTTACAACGCCGAGCTGGATGAGCTCCGCGCGATCTCTTCAGGGGCCCGCGACCGTCTGCTCGAAATCCAGCAGGATGAGCGTCGCAAGACCTCCATTTCCACGCTCAAGGTCCAGTACAACAAGGTATTCGGCTACTATATCGAGGTCAGCCGCGCAAACAGCGACAAGGTTCCCGACTATTATGAGAAGAAGCAGACCCTGGTCAACGCCGAGCGCTATACGATTCCGTCGCTGAAGGAGTACGAAGAAAAAATCCTGACGGCGGAGGAAAAGAGCCTCCTGCTCGAACACCAGCTTTTTCAGGAACTTTGCGCCAGAACCGCTTCCGTCGCCTCGTCCATCCAGAAGAGCGCCGCCGCGCTTGCGGAGCTGGATTGCCTGGCTTCGTTCGCATGGTGTGCCGTCGAGTACCGTTACTGCAGGCCGTGCCTTACCGACAGCGAGGAGCTGTCGATCAGGGCTGGCCGCCATCCCGTGCTTGAACGCCTCATGGGTGACGACGATCCCTATGTCGCCAACGATTGCCAGATCGGCGGCACCAGCCAGCTGCTGATCATCACCGGCCCGAACATGGCCGGTAAAAGCTCTTTCCTGCGCCAGACCGGTCTGATCGTGCTGCTTGCACAGGTTGGGAGTTTTGTGCCTGCCGACGAGGCGGAAATCGGCATTGTCGACCGGATTTTTACCAGGGTCGGCGCCTCCGACAACCTTACGTCAGGTGAAAGCACCTTTCTGGTCGAGATGAACGAGGCAGCCTGCATCCTGAACAACGCCACTTCCCGCAGCCTCTTGCTGTTCGACGAGATCGGCAGGGGCACGAGCACCTTCGACGGAATGTCGATCGCCTGGGCCATGAGCGAGTACATTCATGACCATGTGCGTGCGCGCACCCTGTTTGCCACCCATTACCATGAGCTTGCCGAGCTTGAAGGGCGGCTCGAACGTGTGGCCAATTTCAACGCCACCGTGGTCGAGACCGCAGAGAAGGTCATTTTTCTCCGTAAGATCGTGCGAGGTTCTTCGGACAACAGTTACGGCATCGAGGTCGCCAGGATGGCCGGCATGCCTGCCGAAGTGATCAGCAGGGCCAGAGAGATCCTTGCCGGCATGGAGAAGCGGGATGTGGAAATCCCGGGGCCACCGCCGCCAAGGGCATTGCAGGCCAGGCAGATATCCCTGTTCGAAGAGGAGGAGAGCGTGCTGCGCAAGGAGATCGCCGCGCTTGACCTGAACACCATCACGCCGATCGACGCCCTCGTCGAGCTCCGGCGCCTGCAGGAGATCGCAGACGGCAGGGGGGGGCATTGAGCGTACGGCAGGCCTCGGTTCTTCTGGTATTTGTCCAGGCCTCAGGCGGCGTCGACGGGACAGCCTCGCTCGATGCCGCTGCATCGAAGGGGCTGCTTGCACTTTTCAGGGAACGGCTGGTCGGCGGCATCATCAAACGCGCGCAGTTTGCCATTCCTCCGCTTTCGCTGATGATCCTTGCCTCGATCGAGCATCCCGGAGTCACGCAGGAGTTCTGCGATCTGCGTTTCGAGCGCCTGCCGCTCGATCGCCACTGGGACATGGTCGGCATCGGCGTCCAGACCGGTGCGGCCCGTCCGGCCTTCGAGCTTGCCGAGCGTTTCCGCCGGGAGGGCACGACCGTGGTGCTTGGCGGCCCGTATGTCACTATTTTTCCCGAACGGTGCCGTGAGCATGCCGACGTCCTGGTGATCGGCGAAGCCGACGACCTCTGGAAGGCGGTGCTGGCGGATCTTGCCGCGGGTACCCTGAAACCGGAATACCGTCAGGAGGCATTTCCCGACCTTTCGCTCGATCGGCCGCTGAACAAGTCGATGCTCGACATCGGGAGCTACTTTACGACCAACGTCGTGCAGACCACGCGCGGATGCCCCTTCAGCTGTGATTTCTGCAGCGTGCACGTCATGAACGGGCATCGCCTCCGGCACCGCCCGGTCGGCTCGGTCGTCCGGCAGGTCGAGCGTTTTCTGGAACAGGACCGGCGCATCTTTTTTTTCCTCGACGATACGGTCAATGCCGACGAGGCCTATGCCACCGAGCTGTTTTCGGCCCTTGCGCCGCTTGGGATCCGCTGGGTCGGCCAGTCGACGACTTCGCTTGGTGAAAATCCGGCACTGCTTGAAATTTTTGCCCGTTCCGGGTGTGGAGCGCTGCTGGTCGGTATCGAGAGCCTCGCCGATGAAAGCAACCAGGCACATCACAAGTTCCACAATCCGGCGGCCCGGCAGGCGCGGTGCATCAAGGCTATACGGGATGCCGGCATCTGTGTCTACGGCAGTTTTATCTATGGGCTGGATGGCGATACGCCCGCAATGGCCGAAAGGATCGAGGCATTCATCGCCGATACCGGCATCGACGTGCCGGGGGTCAACCTGCTCCGGCCGATTCCCGGTACGCCTGTTTTCGAGCGCCTGGCCGATGAGGGGCGCCTGCTTCACGACAGGGACGATCATGAGGCTTTCAGGTTCTCCTGGGCCCAGGAGATGCTCTACCTTCCCAAGCTGATGCCGCTCAATGTGTTCGTGCCGAGCTACACCGGGCTCACCTCTCGGGTGTTCACCCTGCGCAATGCCGTAGAACGGGCACTTCGGGCACCAACGCTCCGTTCGGCGGTTCTGATGTTCAACGCTCTGTATGTCTCGATGTACGGCCTGTCGCGGCGCGACCTTCGCCGTCAGCTCCGGCAGTCGGCAGGTTCCTGATCGGCCAGGCGCAGGCGGCGGCTTTCAGCTCAGCGCGCTGATCTCCTCTTCCAGCAGCTGGCGGGTATAGAGGTCTGCGTAATAGCTGCCGTTTTTCAGGAGCTCGTCATGGGTTCCGCTCTCGGCAATCGAGCCTGCATGGAGCACGATGATCCGGTCGCAGTTCCTGATGGTTGATATCCTGTGGCTGATCAGCACCACCGTGGTGTCGGGGAGTTTTTCGAGCAGGCCGTCGAAAATTCTGGCTTCGGTTGCCGTATCGACCGCCGAGAGCGCATCATCCAGCACCAGGAGCGACGGATTCCAGCAGAGTGCCCTGGCGATGCAGGCCCGCTGTTTCTGCCCGCCAGACAGGTTGATGCCTTTTTCGCCGAGCATGGTGTCGAAGCCGTCGGGGAACTCCTGCACGTCATCATACAGCATGGCGATCCGGCTTGCTTCGATGACGTCGTAGCCGCCGCGGTGGAGCCCGCTGCCGAAATCGATATTGTTCCTGATGGTGTCCGAGAAGAGGAAGTTCGTCTGGGGCACGAAGCCGATGGTCCGCCGGAGGCGAGCCATCGGTACCTCCCTGATGTCGGTGCCGCCGATGGTGATGCGTCCGCCATCGGGATCGTAGAGTCTCGGCAGCAGATTGACCAGGGTTGATTTGCCTGCTCCTGTGGCGCCGACGATCGCCACCTTGGTTCCGGCAGTGATCGTGAACGAGATATCCCGAAGCACCGCCCGGTCCGGCTGGGAAGGGTAGGTGAAGCTGACGTGTTCGAACCGGAGCGGGCCACGCAACGGTTCGTCCTGCATTTCCGGCGTTCCGGCCGGCGTATCGGAGAGTTCGGGCCGGGCATTGAAGATCTCCAGGAGCCTCGCCTGAGCTGCCGCAGCCCTCTGGACGATATTGGTTACCCAGCCGATCGAGATCATCGGCCAGCTCAGCATGGTGACGTACATGACAAACTGGGCGATGCCGCCGATGGTCATGGTGCCGCGCACGACGTTTACGCCGCCTGCCCAGACCACGGGAATGAGCGAAAGGGCGGTCAGCGAGGTCAGGATAGCCATGAAGATCGACTGGGTGCGGGTCAATGCGAGATTGTTGCCGTAATAGGTGCGGTTGAGCGACTCGAACCGTTCGGTTTCGACCGACTCCCTGTTGTAGTTGCGGACAATCCGGATACCCGAGATGTTTTCCTGGACAAGGTTGGTGATGGCCGCATAGTTCTCCTGGATTTTCCTCGAACGTTTCTGGATCGATTTGCCGGTACGGTAGACCGAAAAGCTGAGGAATGGTGCCGGAATGAGGGCGTACAGGGTCAGCGACGGCGAAATGGAGATCATTGCCGCAATGGCGAACAGCAGCCGGAAGAGCGTGTTGACCGAATACATGATGCCGGGGCCGAGGAAGTCGCGTACAGCGTTCAGGTCGTTGGTTCCGCGTGAGATCAGTTCACCGGCTCCCGTACGGTCGTAGAACCCTGTCGAGAGTGTCTGCAGGTGTGCATAATAATCGTTTTTCAGATCGTACTCGATTTTCCTCGACGTGACGATGATCAGTTGCCGGACCAGGTAGAGCGTGATGCCGCTGCATGCCGAAAAAAACAGGTATATGCCTACGTTCTTCGATATGGTCGCCAGAGGCACCTTTTTGGCCATCAGATCGATGGCCTCACCCAGGAAACGGGGGCCCGCCACGGCGAAGAAGTTGGTTGCGATGACGCAGAGTATGCCCCGGATCAGCAGCTTCCGGTACCGGAAAAGGTATGGTTTCAGGGCAAGCAGATTTTTCATCCGTGCTTTTTTGGTGTGAGTTTGTAATGTATACTATCAGGACACAAAACCAAACCGACACTCCCCATGGCCTTCGAGTCAAGCAAAAGCTACTATTCGATCGGCGAAGTCAGCCGCATTTCCGGTATTCCGGCCTACCTGCTGCGCTATTGGGAGGAGTTTTTCAGCGAGCTGGCGCCAGCCAGGGATACTCGGGGCAACCGGAGGTATACCAACCGCGACATCGCCATGGTTTTGAATATCAAGGAGCTTGTGTACGAAAAAGGCTACAAGCTGAACAAAGCGAGCCAGCTGGTCGGCAAGGGTGGGGAGCTGGATGAGGGTGCGGATCACAAGACCAACGAGATCCTCAAATTGCAGAAGCAGCTCGGCAGGGAGCAGAAGGAGTTTGAAATAACCGATGATCGCCGGCGGATGCTGCTTCGGGAAATCCAGGACGAAATCGAGGATATTCTGCAGCTGCTCGGGTAAGGCTGCTCCAGGAAGGGCAGGGCTGTTTCAGCATAACGGGTACCAACAGAAAAGACCGGCGATTGCCGGTCTTTTCTGTTGCGCGAAGCAGTTGTCACGCCGATTACTGTGCGTACAGGATTTCGAACTGGCCAACGCCGCCTTTGCAGACGTGTTCGACCCAGCGGGCATAAGCGCCACCGCTCCAGCGATACTCCTCCAGGTTCTGCGAACGGAACTGGGGTGCTGCATAGCGGACCTTGTAGCCTTTCGGAAGCACGAGCTTGAGCTGTGCATCAACGCGGAAATCGTTGAACTTGCCGACCATACCGTGGTGAATGAGCGGGATGAGCGGGTGGTTCAGAACCCTGCGGAGGCCGCCGCCAGCGTCGACGGAAACACCGGGGAACTCGCCGTCGACCTTGACTTCGATACCCTGCGAGTCGGAACGGAACCCAGCCTCGACCTGTGCAGGGCGGGTCAGTTTGTCGGCCGGGAAGAGCTCAGCCCAGCGGGAGATGGAGTCGACCATACCGGAACCGCCGTGCGAGAAGCGCCAGCGGGAAACACCGACCGGGCCTTTTTCGCCGCTCTGGGTGCCGATGCTGTTGACTTCGATCTTGGAAATCCTCTGACCGCCTTCGTTCAGCGCGGTGAAAGCAGGACCGATGAACCAGAACTCGCGGATCCAGTCGTTGAATGCACCGGTGCTCTGGACTGCCTTCACGGTGCCTTCCCAGGTGTCGATGAGGTCGTTGTTGTCGAGCGGGACCTTCATGAGGATGTCGTGGAACTGACGGCCCTGCATGTAGACCGGGTTCGGGACGTTGCGGCGGACGGCGTCCGATTTGTAATAGAACAGGTTCACGACGGAACCTTCAAAGGAGAACGAATGGCTGAAGTCACCGACAGACACCGTACCTTCACCGACCGAAATCCTTCTTTCCTTGGTCTCGTTGGCAATGTCGGCCTCGATCGTCAGCTTGTTCTTGGTGCTGTCGACGATCGACTCGATCACCGCCGAAATCCGCACGAAACCTTTTGCCGGGTCCAGCGGTTTGACATTCAGCTTGACGTTGCAGTCGGCCGGAAGCAACGGACTTGCAGGAGGTACATTAACCTTAGCCCGGGCTTTTACCTTTCCCCAGGAGCTGGATCCACCCTCAAGTACGATTTCGTAATCGGAATGGGCGGTTGTCGTGTCGGTTGAGCCGAAAAGAGCCATAATGATTCTCCTTTTTCTGGTGGCGTTTAAAATGGTATTATCAGGAAAAACACTCGGTTGCTTCCTGTTAAATAACAGCTTGTAACAAATTTACAGAATAAATATTAATAATTAAAGAAATTTTGCCGCTTCCGGCCTCTCTTCGGCGTTGCCGGGAACTCCTGCCGAATATATCTTGACTGCATCAGGATCTTCTTTCATGATAACGTGTTAAAGCAGGGTGGCGTTATACCCGGACATGAACCACAACAGCAATACGACCCCTTTTCGGAACGCCTACGGCGACATCGTTCTCCCGCTCCTGAGCGGTTTGCTTCTCGGCTCCTCTTTTCCTACCTGGCCAGGCGTCCATCTTGAGTTGCTCGCCTGGGTTGCGCTTGTGCCGCTGCTGGTTTCGGTAGAGGCCGAGCAGCGCTTCGGCGGGTTCTTCCGCAAGGTCTGGACGACCACCTTCGTTGCCTGCCTTATCAGCCTGTGGTGGGTATGTCTGGCGACCCTTGCCGGCGGCCTCCTGACGGTCGTCGTCCAGTCGCTGTTCTCCACGGTGCCGCTGCTCCTGTTTTTCCTGGCCAGGAAACGGGCAGGCGTCGGTTATGCGCTCCTGTCCCTGCCGTTCATCTGGACCGGCTGGGAGTGGGCGTACATGCAGCAGGATCTTTCCTTTGGCTGGCTGACCCTCGGCAACTCGCAGGCAAACCTGCTCTGGATGGTCCAGTATGCGGACATCACCGGCGTCTGGGGAATCAGCTTCTGGCTGCTGGTCTTCAACGTGCTGGCCTTTCTCCTGGTCAGCCAGCGGCGCTGGTCGGCGGCCCGCTCGCTGTCGATCGTTGTCGCCATGCTGCTCATGGTGCTCGCTCCGCTTGCATATGCATGGCTCTCCTTCGGCGATTCAGGCCAGAACCGCAGGACGGTGCGCGTGGCCCTGGTACAGCCCGATATCGACCCGCATCTCAAATGGGCCGGGCTGAGCCGTGATGAAACCATGCAGCTCCTGTTTCGCCTGACGGGGCGCAAAATCGCCACCGACCGTGTCGACCTGGTGCTCTGGCCGGAGACCGCAGTACCGTTCACCATCAGGGATGCAGAGAATGCCGTCTGGATGAGCCGGCTCCGGCAGGAGGTCGACCAGTGGCGGACGCCGCTCCTGACCGGTTTTCCCGACCGGGAACTGGTGCTGCAGCCGTCGCCTTCAGGTTTCGGGGCCTCGGCATCGGCTGCGGCAGGCGGGGGGGGCAGGCAGGGCGTGCTCCGTTCCTATAACGCATCCATGCTCGTCCAGCCGGGGGCGGCGGACCAGATTTACCGGAAGATGCGGCTGGTGCCTTTCGGCGAACGTGTGCCCTATTCGGATATGCTTCCGTTCCTTGAACAGTTCAGCTTTTCACTTTCGGGTATTTCGAGCTGGGACCGTGGCCGTGATGCGACCGTCCTTTCGGTGGACGGCGGCGCATCGGGGCGGTTCAGGATTGCCAATATCATCTGCTACGAATCCATTTTTCCGGGCCAGGTCGCGCAGTTCGTTTCGCGAGGGGCCCAGCTTCTGACGCTGGTGACCAACGATGGCTGGTACGGCACCTCTTACGGGCCCTGGCAGCATGCCGCGATTGGCCGACTTCGCTGCATCGAGAACCGGAGGGCTATGGCGCGGTGCGCCAACACCGGGGTGACGCTCTGCTACGACCGTTTCGGCAGGACGACCGCCGAGGTGCCGTGGTGGCAGCGTGACGTCCTGATCGCCGAGGTTCCGCTGGAAGGGGGGCTTACCTGGTATACGGCACATCCCGACGCGGTGGCGAAGGCCGCCCTTGGGGTGGCGTTGCTGCTGCTGCTCGGGGCTCTCTTCAGAAGGTCGGCGCCGTAGTGCGCCTGGCGGTGGCCGCGGCCCATGGGGTTTCTACAGGCCGTATTCCCTGATTTTCCGGTAAAGGGTTCGTTCGTTGATGCCGAGTGCCTGGGCTGTCTTCCGCTTGTTGCCGCCGAACTTGTGCAGGGCTTCGGAGATGCTTCGCTTTTCAAGTTCCCCAAGCGGTATGGTCGGTTGTTCTGGCTCGGCACCGGCAGCCGCCGGTTGTGCCGGCAGTGCTCTGGGTGTCGCCTGGCCCGCAGGGCCGGGCAGGAGGAACTGCGGCGAGGCGGTACGGGTTGTCGGCATGAGCTGCTGCAGTATCTGGCGGATTTCGGCGATCTCCTGCCTGAGCTGGATGATACTGCCGTAAATGAGGTTCAGCTCGTTTTTCTCCGTTTTCGACGGGTCATGCACCAGGCTTTTGTTCCTGTTCCGCTGGAGCAGATGGTGTTCAAGCATGTCCGGGGTGATCTGCCGGTCCCGTTCAAGGATGAGCAGCGATTCGATGAGGTTGCGCAGTTCCCTGACGTTGCCCGGCCAGGGGTAGCGGAGCAGGATTTCTGTCGACTCCGGGGTGAACCCTTCGAAGTTGATGCCGTGTTTCCGTTCGAATTCCCGGACGAAATGTTCAGCCAGGAGCAGGATGTCCCCGCCGCGTTCCCGGAGCGGCGGGATATAGAGTTCGACGCTTCGCAGGCGGTAGTACAGGTCTTCACGGAAATTGCCGTCGGCGACCTCCTGATGCAGGTTTCGGTTGGTGGCTGCGATGATCCTGGTGTCCGTTGCGACGGTTTCCGACGAGCCTACCCGCTGGAACTCACCGGTTTCAATCACCCGCAGGAGCTTGACCTGGGTTTCGAGCGGCATTTCGCCGATTTCGTCGAGGAAGATCGAGCCCCGGTCGGCACTTTCAAAATACCCCTTTCTTGCCTGCAGGGCACCGGTGAAGGCCCCTTTTTCGTGTCCGAACAGCTCGGATTCGAGGATTCCCGACGGGATGGCGCCGCAGTTGACCGGGATGAAGTTCCTGCCGTTGCGGAGGCTGTGTTCGTGGATGAACCGTGCAAGCACCTCCTTGCCTGAGCCGGTTTCGCCGGTGATGAGTACGGTCACGTCGGTGACGGCGACCTGCAGGGCGAGTTCCCTGAGCCGGAGGATGCCGGGTGATCGCCCGAGGATGTCGATGCTCCGGTTCATGCTGGCGTGAGGGCAGATGCTGTGATGCGGTGCGTCAAGGGCGGACGGGCACGACGAACGATTCGATGGGGAGCGTCTTGCCGAACGCCACGGCCTCCTCGCGCGTCGCGAAACCCTTTTTCAGCCGGACCTTGTAAATGCTGCCGATCTCAACGACTGCCGCCGGGGCATTCGGCGGAAGCTGGGCCGCAAGCTGGTCCGCGTTGGTGACGCTGTCGAAGCTACCGAACTGCAGCGTGTAGTTGCCTCCTGCGGCAGCAGGTTTCGGTGCGGCCGTGCCAGCCGGTTTCGCCGGTGCGGGCGTCGCGGGTGTCACCACTGCTGCAGGGGTGACTGCAGGCGAGGGTTTGCTTTCAGGCAGGGCTTTGGCTGCGGCGGCAGGCTTTGCTGCAGGTGCCTTTGGCTGCTGGCGGGTGGAGTCCGTTTTCCGGACGACCGGTATTCCTGGAGCGGCAATCGTGGCGGAGGGGATGGAATCCCGGCGTGATACCGAGGAGTCCGCCCGTCCTGGTGCCGCTGCCGTGTTTGGCGTCGTCTTGTTGCGGCCAGCCGATTTCGAGGCAGCCAGCACCGGCTTCGGCGTCGCTCCGACCGCACGGTCGTAGGCGGCCAGCCTTGAGCGGCTGATGTCGTCGAGTTTCGGGTCGGGGCATTCGGAAAGCTGTTTCCTGTAGAGCTTTGCTGCCTTTGGCCCGTCTTCGCACAGCAGCGCTTCGATGATCGCTTTTTCAGACGGTTTTGTCACCTTCCTGCGAATATTTTCCAGCAAATAAACCTTATCTTCCCTCACGTCCTTCATGATTTCAGCTGCATAGGAGGTCGCTGAAGCGGTGGAAGCATGGCCTGGGACGGGGCAGCAGAAGCTGCAGCCGGCGGCGATGATGATTGGAAGAATGTGGTTTCGGGCCTGTCGCATGGACGCTGCTGGTCAGAGGTTCGGAGATCGACGCCGTGGGGCGGCGAGGGGCCGGTTGGCCGGCCATTCAGTGAATATGAGAAAAATATCACGATAAATTCAATCGGAATCTATGGGTAACGTATCGGTCAGGGCCTGCGCGAAGATCAATGTCGGCCTGCTCATCACCGGCCGCCGCGCGGATGGCTACCATACGCTGGAGACCGTTTTCGCTCCGGTAAACTGGTTTGACACGCTTGATTTCACGCTGGCCGACACCATCGGCATGAGCTGTTCCAACCTCGACCTGCCCGCAGATGACGGCAACCTCTGCATCAGGGCGGCAAAGGCGTTGCGCGACCATGCCGGCATATCGGCGGGCGTGCAGATAGAACTTGTCAAGCGGGTGCCGTTTGGGGCGGGCCTCGGCGGCGGCAGCAGCGATGCTGCCGCAACCCTCAGGGTCCTCAACCGGCTCTGGGGGGTTGGCGCCTCATCGGAAGAGCTGCACCGGATTGCCGTGAAACTCGGTGCGGACGTTCCCTATTTCCTTGAGATGAAGGGGCTTGCGTATGCTTCGGGTATTGGCGAGGAGCTTGAGGACCTTGCTCTTGCCCTGCCATGGCATGTGGTGACCGTGTTTCCTGAAGTGCAGGTCTCCACGGTCTGGGCATACCGGAATTTCAAGCCAAGGTTCGACCGCCGGGTACCGGACCTGAAACAGCTGGTGCGGCGGTTGTGCAATGATCGCGATACCGGTGTCCTTGCTGCCTTCGAAAATGACTTCGCACCGGTCGTGTTCTCCTCCTATCCGGTGGTCAGCCAGGCATATGGGGAACTCCTTGACTCAGGTGCGGTATTCGCCTCGCTGTCCGGCAGCGGCTCGGCAGTCTACGGACTTTTCGGTGATGCGGCGACAGCGTCCGCCGCTGCGGAACGGCTGGCGGCATACGGTCGCGTAAACCTCACGCCTCCCGGTTTCCGGATGGACTGACGCCGCGGGCGAGCCCCCTCAGTCTTTCCTGCGCCTCTTGACGATGGCTTTCAGCTCGGATGCGAACAGTTTCGGGTCTTCGTCGAGAAAGTGGGATGACTGGAGGCGGGCCCGCTTGACCGCCAGGTAGTCGACCACGGTGTCCAGCGCCTGTTCCGTGAACATCGGGGCCACAGCCGTCGCGGAACCGTCCGGCCCGGTGACCGAAGAGTTGCCCCAGAAGGTGAAGCTGTCTTCGGTGCCGATGCGGTTGACACAGGCGACGTGGCAACTGAACAGGAAGGCGCAGGTTGAGGCGATGGTCTGCCATTGCGAGACGATGGCAGGTGCGCCGCTTCCGGGGGAGAGGCGCAGCGGGCTTGACATCAGTACGAGGAGCAGTTTCGCACCCTGCTGCGCGAGCAGGTAGGGCACTGAAACGTGCCAGAAGTCCTCGCAGATGGCGACGCCGAAACGCCCGAGCCGTTTGCTGTCGACCGTTTCCACATGCCGTCCCGCCGAGAAGTACCGAAGCTCTTCGAACATGCCGTAGGTCGGCAGGTAGATCTTCCGGTGCACGCTTCTGGCGCACCCGTCTTCAAACATGAACGCCGCGTTGTACACCCCGTAATCGTCGCTCAGCTCGATGCCGCCGCAGATGATGCAGATGCGCCTGCCAAGCTCGCGTAACGGTGCCAGTCTGGGGTCGTCGATATGCATGGCCAGATCCTGTGCTGCATCCTGGACATTGTAGCCGGTCAGGGAGAGTTCCGGGAAGGCGATGGCGTCGACACCATCACGGATGGCCTGTTCGATGGCGGCGACATGCCTTGCTAGGTTTTCGTCGAAATTGGCAAGCGTGCAGTCGCTCTGCACGATTCGAAGGGTGGGCTTGAGCATCGCGGTCGGTTCTTAATGGTAGGGATAGAAAAGATAGAAGGTCAGGGAGAGCGCCGCCAGCGCCACCATGCCGCCGTTGATTTCGGCGATCCTGCCGGAGATCGTCTTGAGCAGCACCCAGCTGATGAAGCCGCTGGTGATTCCGACGCCGATGTTGAACGTGAAGAGCATCATGACGATGGTCATGAATGCGGGCATCAGCTCCGTGTAGTCGCTGAAATCGAGTTTTCCCGCCGATTCGAGCATGAACATGCCCACCACGACAAGTACCGGGCCGTAAGCCTGCGGCGGTACGATGGTCAGGAGCGGCGAGAAGAAGAGCGAGAGCGCGAACATTGCCGCCACGACAAGCGCCGTCAGCCCGGTCCTTCCGCCCTGTTCGATACCGGCGGCCGACTCGATGAAGACCCCCGCCGTCGTGGTCCCCAGGAGTGCGGCGGCAATCGTTGACAGGGCGTCGACCAGCATCGGTTTCTCTATTTCCGGGAGGTTGCCGTTTCTGTCCAGGAGCCCCGCCCGGGCCGAAAGGCCGATGAGTGAGCCCATCGTATCCACGAAATCCATGACCAGGACGCTCGTGACGACGCCGATGAACCCCCAGGTGAGCGCTCCCCTGACGTCAAGCTGCAGGAAGAGCGGCGCAAGGGAGGGGGGGAGGCTGAACACGGTTTCGGGCAACGGTACCAGGCCGATGCCGACCATGCATGCCGTCGTCAGGGCCATGCCGATGACGAGGGCTCCGTTGATGCGCCGCGACAGCAGGGCCGTCGTTACGGCAAGGCCTGCCAGTCCGCACAGCGTTGCCGGGGCGGTAATGTTGGCGAGCCGTACCGGAGCGTCAGGGACGCCCATGGCGACCACGCCCATACTGTTCAGCCCGAGGAATGCCAGGAACAGGCCTATGCCGCAGGAAAAACTCTGCTTCAGCGAACCAGGTATGGCTTCCGCCATCCACCGGCGAAGCCCGGTGAGGGTGATGACGGTGAACAGGATGCCGCTGATGAGGATCGCTCCCAGCGCGGTCTGCCACGAGTACCCCAGCGTCTTGACGACCGTGTAGGCGATAAAGGCGTTTTCGCCCATGTACGGAGCGACGGCGAAGGGGCGCCTGGCGTAGACGGCCATCAGGAGGGTTCCGAAGATCGCCGTCAGGATGGTTGCGGTCATCGATGCCTGGCGGGGGATGCCCGCGGCGGCAAGAATGGCCGGGTTGACGACGATGATATAGGCGAGCGTGAAAAAGGTGGTGATTCCCGCGACAAGTTCCTGCCGGTACCCGGTACGCAGCCTGTCAAATTCGAAAAAAGTTCGCATGGGCGGTGCCTGGTTGAAGCACAAGATGTTTGCCTGCTGCAAGATAATAATAATGTCGAAGGATTTTGCATCTGCCCCCGACCGGCGACAGGCTTGGCGGGACGCTTTTTCCGGATAAAAACAGGACTTTATTTGGTCGATTTGCTTCGGTTGTTTATATTGGACTAAATAAGTCTTAATTAAGATCACCACCACTATCCAAACAAGGAGCTGAATCATGAGCGTTCTCGTAGGCCGAAAGGCACCCGATTTCAATGCGCCGGCAGTCGTCAACGGCAACACCTTTGTCGATTCCTGCCAGCTTTCCTCATTCAGGGGAAAGTATGTCGTGCTGTTTTTCTATCCGCTCGATTTCACCTTCGTCTGTCCGACGGAGTTGCATGCGTTCCAGGAGAAACTCGGGGAGTTCCAGAAACGGAACGTCGAGGTGCTCGCCTGTTCGGTCGATTCCAAGTTTTCCCACCTGGCATGGCTCAATACGCCACGCGGCAGGGGTGGTATCCAGGGGGTGACCTACCCGATCCTGTCGGACATCAACAAGACGATTTCAAGGGATTACGATGTGCTTGTCGAGGATGCAGGCGTCGCGCTCAGGGGGCTGTTCCTGATCGATCGTGAAGGTGTCGTGAAGCACCAGGTTGTCAACGACCTCGGACTTGGCAGGAATGTCGACGAAGTGCTGCGGCTGGTCGATGCCCTGCAGTTTACCGAGGAGTTCGGCGAGGTGTGCCCGGCGAACTGGAACAAGGGTGACCGGAGCATGAAGCCGACCGAAGAGGGATTGAAGGCCTATTTCGCAGAGTGATGGTGGTGCCCGTCTGTCGACGGGAATGGTCAGTGATGGCTACCTGGTGGCAGTTTCGCCGGGTAGCCATCACTGTTTCCGTTCAGTAGGCCTTCGCGAACACGACTTTCCGCGCAGCGGGCTTGCCTGAGCGGATGCAGGTGCCCGGGTTTTCCATGTCATAGCGTGACAGGAAGTCCTCGTCGGTCGGGATGACCCTGATGGTCGCCTTGGTCTCTTCCTTGATCAGCGCTTCGGTTTCAGCGGTCCCATCCCAGTGCGCGATGACGAACCCGCTGCCGATGTTTGCCTTGAATTCATCCCAGCTCGACACCTCTACCGTATGGTCCGTCCTGAACTGGAGTGCCCGGTCGAAAAGGTTCTGCTGGATATTGTTCAGGATCTCCTCGATCACCGAAGGCAGCGTTTCGTCGAGCAGTACCTCGGTTTTTTCGAGGGTGTCGCGACGGGCGGCGACGCATTTGCCGTTTTCGATGTCGCGGGGGCCAAGTTCAATGCGGACCGGGATGCCCTGCAGTTCATATTCGGCAAACTTCCATCCGGGAGAGTTCTGCTCGCTGTCGTCGACGAAGGTCGGGATGCCATGGTGGTTCAGCGCCCTGGCAATGAACCTTGCGTGTGCGGCGACCTGCTCCTTGTCACCCTTCAGGATCGGAATGATGACGACCTGCCGTGCGGCAAGTTTCGGCGGCAGTACCAGGCCCCGGTCGTCGGAATGCGCCATGATCAGGGCTCCGATCAGCCTGGTCGAAACGCCCCAGCTTGTCGCCCAGACGTATTCGAGTCCGCCGCCCTTGGTCTGGAACTGACAGTCGAACGCTTTCGCGAAGTTCTGGCCGAGGTTGTGGGAGGTGCCAGCCTGCAGGGCCTTGCCGTCCTGCATCATCGCTTCGATGCAGTAGGTGGCGTCGGCGCCGGCGAATTTCTCGCTCTCCGATTTCCTGCCCACGATGACCGGCAGTGCCATGTACTCTTCGGCAAAACTGCGATAGATGTTGATCATGCGGATCACCTCTTCCTGTGCCTCTTCAGGGGTGGCATGCGCGGTATGCCCCTCCTGCCACAGGAACTCGGCGGTCCTGAGGAAGAGCCGGGTGCGCATTTCCCAGCGGACGACGTTTGCCCACTGGTTGATCAGCATCGGCAGGTCGCGGTAGGACTGGATCCATTTCTTGTAGGATGACCAGATGATGGTCTCCGAGGTCGGGCGGACATAGAGTTTCTCGGCCAGTTCCTCGCCGCCTCCATGGGTGACGACGGCGCATTCCGGGGCGAATCCTTCAATATGTTCCGCCTCCTTGGCGATGAAACTCTCCGGGATGAACAGTGGGAAGTAAGCGTTGACGTGGCCGGTCGCCTTGAACATGCCGTCGAGCGCCGCCTGCATTTTCTCCCAGATGGCGTACCCGTTCGGACGGATGACCATGCATCCCCGCACGTCTGAGTAATCGGCAAGTTTCGCTGACCGGACAAGGTCGATGTACCACTGTGAATAGTCCTGCTGCCTCGAGGTGATTTTTTCCGCCACGGTAAGGTCTCTCTGGTTGATTGGTTACGGGATAGGAGGCAAAATATAGCGACTACCGTTCAAAATCCTTCATTTTTTCCATAAGGTTGCGCAGGTGCTGCTTTTGCTGGCTGTTTACCGCTTTCTGCACATCATCGGTCCGGACGTAGCCTGTCGGGACGGCGAACGCCGAGGCGGGAACAGCTTTTTGCGTGGTTCGCCTGATTTCCATCACATAGAGGCCGTTTTTGTTTTTCTGGACGATCCTGACCGGGAATCCTTCGATGCCGGCTTTCGAAATGGTCCTCGAAAGTGCCGTGTTCGAGAGCCGCGGGTTCTGCGACTGCAGGAGCCTGAAGGTCGAGAAGTCGGCCAGGCCCTTCGACATCCAGAGGTCCAGCTGTTCGGTGCTGCTTGTCAGTCGGATGTGTTCGCAGCGGTACCCTTTGAGTTGTTCAGTTCCGATGCGTTCGAGCGTGTAGTTGCTGTCAAAGTCGAGCAGTGTGGCGCTTTCGGCTGCGCTCCGCAGGTTCACGGGGCTCCAGCTTCTGGTCCTGTGGTTGATGATGGTCGCTTCATCGGGGCGGGCGGTCCTGGTGATGACGGTGGTTTTCAGTGGCTCGGGGATGCGGTCGACGCGCATGTCCATGTCCATACGCTGGGCGCCCCTGCCGAAGAGGTAGGTGATGTCCGCCGTGCCGTTCGGCATTTTCAGGACCATGTCCATCTGCCCGGTAAAGGCAGCGGAGGCGCTTGACGGAAGAGCGCATATGGTGAGCAGGAGGAGGGCGAAGGAGAAAAATCGCAGTTTCATCGATCCAGAGTAAATGGTTCAAAAGCTGCCGGTCGGGTTCGGTGGCCCCTTTGCCGGTATACCGGAATATCGAAAAAAAACGGGGGATGCGGTAATCGCCCGCTCCACCCGCAGGGTTCGACGCTTTTTGGCAGACATCCTGTCACCCGAATGGGAAAAAGATCGTATACTGACCGATTCGCAATGCAGACCTGTGCACGCCATGGCTATAGAAAAGGAGTGGAATGTCGTCGACCTGCTCAGGACGACGATGGATTTCTTCACGGAAAAAGGAGTCGGAGAAGCTCGCCTCTCCGCAGAACTGCTGCTTGGCCAGGTGCTCGGCCTGAAACGGCTCGACCTCTACCTGAACCATGAACGGCCGGTCTCCGGGCAGGAACTCGCCGCATTCAGGGAGTGCTGCAGGCAGCGCCTGCAGGGCCGTCCGGTCCAGTACATCGCCGGAGAGGCTTTCTTTTACGGCAACAGGTACCTCGTCGATGAGCGGGTGCTCATCCCGAGGCCCGAGACCGAGCTGGTCGTCGAGCATGCCCTTGAGCGGTTTTCCGCATCTCTTCTGGCCGGAAGCGGTGTGCCGGCGGTGCTCGACATCGGAACCGGCAGCGGCTGCATTGCCGTGACGCTCGCCAGGATGCTGCCGGGGGCACGGGTCACGGCGGTCGATGTTTCGGCGGGTGCGCTCGAGGTCGCTCGTGCCAATGCTGCGGAACTCGGTGTCGCAGACCGCATCCGCTTCGTTCAGGCAGATCTCTTTGCTCCCGGATTTACGGAGGCCGTCGATGGGCCGTTCGACCTGGTGCTTTCCAACCCCCCGTACATTCCTGAATCGGAATGGGCCGGGCTGCAGGGTGAGGTCCGGGACTTCGAGCCGAAGCTCGCCCTTGTCACCCCTGAAGGCTTTGAATGTTACCAGGCCATTGCCGGAATGGGGCCGCAACTGGTTCGCCAGGGGGGCGTGCTCTGCTTCGAACTGCACGCCGATGGCGCGGCGGGTGTGCGTACACTGGTGGAATCCGCTTTTGGCGACATCACGCTGCAGCAGGACTATGGGAAGCTCGACCGCGTCCTCTCCTGCGTCAGGAAATGATTGCCGTGTCGCGTACGTAGGCCCGGGTCCGGTCAGTAGTGCCGTATTGCGGCAAGGACGATGCCGATGATCCTGAAATCCATCTCCGTGGAAATGAGGATCGGTTCGTAGGCACTGTTCTTCGGTTCGAGCCAGATGGTGCCGTCACGGTCGATGCAGAGTTTCTTGACGGTTAGTTCGCCATCGACGCTGGCGATGACGATCTGCTGGTCCCTGGCGGACTGGGTCGCTTCGACAAGGAGCTGGTCGCCCGGCATGATGCCCGCGTCCAGCATGCTCTCCCCCTGAACCCTGACAGCATAGACGTTTTTCTTGCCATGCGACCATGATGCGGGGATTTCGATGGAGTCTTCGATATCCGTTGTTGCAGGCACCGGCATTCCCGCCGCTACGGCATCCGCATAGAGCGGAACCTGCAGGATCGGTGATCCTTCGTCGGAACGCTCCAGGAGGATCAGGCGTACCGTATGCTCCAGTTCGCAGAGGCGCTCCTGGAGCCTGTCGGCCGCTGCCGCACCACCTCCTGACACGGGTTTCAGCATCGGGCCGGTTCCGGAAACCATCCACTCCTGGCTGACCGGGAATTCCCTGCAGATCGCGACCAGCACCCCGGCCCCCGCGCCGCCCTTGTTGTTTTCGATTTCGGAAATCCGATTACCGGACATCCCGATCTTTCGTCCGAACTCCTCCTGCTTCAGGGCGAAGTGTTTCCTGATCGCCCTGATCCGTGCACCGATGGTGCCTGATGGTGTCGAAGCCATGACTGTGCGCGTTTAATGGTGGAAAATATCGGTATTCCGAAATTAGGAAAAAATCGGATTATGGCAAACCGGCCTTGAATAGGTCGGTTTTATTATATTATTTACTCATCAGGCGTGCCGGTGGCTGCCAGAGCCTCCGGTCTGAGGGCGCCGATGTGCCTCAGGCACATCTAAGTTGTTACTGTTGAAGGGATTGCATGTCGCAACTATCTGCATGTCCAGATTGTTTAGACAGGTGAATAACATGAACGGCTGTGGCCTTGAAGCGCCAGCGTCGTCTGGCAGTCGCTGACGGTGTCGCCAGTTCAGAAAGCTGTGTACCGGATATGAACCATAGGGAATTGACCTTGCGTGAGCGTCAGGTGCTGGGTATCATCATCCAGTCCTATGTCGTCACGGCGGCTCCTGTAGGCTCTCGCACCATTGCAAGGAATTACGACCTCGGCCTTTCGGACGCCACCATCCGCAATGTGATGGCGGACCTCGAGGCGGCGGGATATATCAGCCAGCCCCATACATCGGCCGGGCGTGTGCCGACCGACAAGGGCTACCGATACTACGTTGACCTGATCATGCAGGTCAGCCGCATCGATGAGGATGAAAAACGGGTGATCGACCACAATCTCGGGCTTTTCGGTCCGGAGCGTCCGGGGACCTCGGGCGAGGTGCTCGGTACGGCTGCCAAGGTGCTTGGCAGCATTTCGCGTCAGCTCAGCGTCGTTCTGCCGCCGCGGTTTTCCAACGCGATTTTCGAGCGGCTCGATATCGTGCTGCTCAGTTCGACGAGAATCATGGTGGTCATCGCCATCCAGTCCATGTTCGTCAAAACCATCGTCATGGAGCTTGCGGTCGCGTTGCCCAGGCACAAGATCGACGAGGTCGTCGATATCCTGAACGAACGGCTGGCGGGGCTGACGCTCGATGAAATCCGCTCGACCATCGCCATGCGGCTTTCCGACTGCAAGGGCGATACCTGCCTGATGGACAGCATCGTCGAGTCGGCCGACACCCTTTTTGACGAGTCGGCGATTCTTGATCGCCTGTATGTTTCGGGAGCGGAGTATATTGTCGACCAGCCGGAGTTCAGCCAGCCGCAGAAGGTGCGCGGCATCATCACCATGATCGAGGACAAGTTCGGCATCGCCCGGCTTGTCGACGATATGGGCGGCCTGTCGGGCCAGGCGGGCAACGGGAGCGATGTCCTTATCAGCATCGGTACTGAAAACCGGCGGCCCGAAGCCGAGGATCTGACGATCGTCTCCTCGCCGTTCTATGCCGGCAAGATGGTGGGCAAGGTCGGTGTGCTCGGGCCGAAACGGATGGATTACGAACACGCGGTTCGCGTGGTCAACTATATGGCGGGGTGCCTGTCGGCGGCCCTGTCCGACAACAATCAATTATCTTGAACGCATTGCAATGACCAGAAAACCAGTACAAAACGGAGAGGCGGTACCCGAGCCGCAGCAGGCAGAACCGGCTGTGGGCCAGAATGCCGTTCAGCCGGAAGCGGGGCTTTCCCGGGAACCTGCGGAGGCGGCGTCGGGGCAGTCGCAAGCTGACGAACTCAACGCGCAGATCGCCCGGCTTCGTGAAGAGCTTGTCCGGAGGGCTGCGGAATTCGAGAATTTCAGGAAACAGAAGGAGCGTGAAGCAGCACAGACGGCGACCCGTTCCCTTGAAAATACCGTCAGGGACCTGTTGCCCCTGCTTGACGATCTCAAGCGGCTGATGCACCATATCCCCGAGGGCCTGCAGGCCAGCGAGGAGGCAAAACCGTTCATCGCCGGCGTTGAACTTATCAGGAAAAACTTTGTCTCGTGGCTCGAAAGCAAAGGAGTCAGGGAGATCGATGCCCGTGGACAGAAGCTCGATGTCAATTTCCACGAGGCCATCACCCAGATCGACCATCCGGATGCCGAATCCGATACGATCGTCGACGAATACCAGGCGGGGTACACGCTTGGTGACCGGGTCATCAGGCATGCCAAGGTCATTGTCGCCAAATGAGCGGCGCGAAGCAGCTATTATCAGATCGATAGACACAGGAAGTGCATATGAAGCGAGATTATTACGAGATTCTCGGTGTCGGCAGGTCTGCCGACAAGGACGAGATCAAGAAGGCGTACAGGAAACTGGCTCTGAAATACCATCCGGACAAAAATCCGGACAACAAGGAGGCTGAGGAGAAGTTCAAGGAGGCCAACGAAGCCTACGAGGTGTTGAGCAATGATGACAAGCGGCGTCGCTACGACCAGTTCGGCCATGCGGGCGTCGGTTCGTCGGCAGCTTCGGAAGGTGGTGCTGCGGGTGCATATGGTGCGGGCGGGTATGCCGATTTCAACGATATCTTCAGCGCCTTCAACGATATGTTCGGTGGTGGGGGCGGTGGTGCCAGGACCCGCGGCGGGAGTTCTCCGTTCGGTTTCGAGGATATGTTCGGAAGCGCCGGGGGCCGGAGGAGCCGTGCATCGGCAGGCATTCAGGGGACCGATCTCAAGATTCGCCTCAAGCTCACCCTTGAGGAGATCGCCAAGGGTGTGGAAAAGACCCTGAAGATCAAGAAGCAGGTTATCTGCAAGGAGTGCCACGGTACCGGTTCGAAGAGCGGCAAGACAGAACCCTGCCAGACCTGCCATGGTACCGGCGAGGTTCGCCAGGCATCGAAGACCATGTTCGGCCAGTTTGTCAACATTGCCGCCTGCCCGACGTGCGGCGGTGAAGGCCATGTGGTCAAGGACCGCTGCCCGTCGTGCTATGGCGAAGGCATCAAGCAGGGTGAGGTGACCGTCAAGGTGTCGGTTCCGGCAGGCGTTTCGGACGGGAACTACCTGACCCTGCGCGGCCAGGGGAACGCCGGGCCGCGTGGCGGTGCGAGCGGGGACCTGATCGTCATCATCGAGGAGAAGCCGCACAGCCGGTTTATCCGTAACGGCGATGATGTGATTTACGATCTGGCGCTTGGCTTTCCCGACCTGGTGCTCGGGACCAAGGTCGACGTGCCGACGCTTGACGGCCAGGTGAAGCTGACCATTCCGGCGGCAACGCAGCCGAATACCATGCTGCGTATCCCGGGCAAGGGCATTGGCCACCTGAAGGGCGGTGGTACCGGCGACCAGTATGTCCGGGTGAACGTCCATGTGCCCAAAGACCTCTCGGGCAAGGACAGGGAACTGCTTCGGGAGTTGCGTGCTTCTTCGTCCATTACGCCGGTTCCCGGTGACCCGGAGAATGAAAAGAGCTTTTTCGAACGGGCAAAGGACATCTTCAGCTGACCGTGCCGGACATACAATGAAAAAAGGCCGGTGTCACGCGACACCGGCCTTTCCTGTTCATCCTTTTTTTCGAAAGGAGGGTGGCGGCAACGCTTCAGAATCCCATGGGACTGGAGCGTGCCTCGTCGAGCACTTCAAGCGTGATGACCTTGATGCCGTTCATCGCGGCATACTGTTCGAGGGTCGCCCTGATTTTACTGCTGATGAAGGATGGCATCGAATCGATCATTTCCAGTGCCTCGTCGTCCCACTGCAGTTCACCGGCTACCGGACGCGGTCGGGATGCCTTCTGGTACTCTTCAAGCATTTCCCCGGCAAAGGCTTCGATGGCTTCCGGGTTGTCCATCTGGTTTGGCCCGAAGACCTTTTCAGCAAGGATCCTGTTCCTGACGAGATGCACCTTGAGCTGGGGCAGGTAGAGGGTCAGGGCCAGTGGCTCAGGGCTGCCGCAGGTGACGAAGAGGGCGACTTTCTTGCCCCGCAGGTTCTTCTTGAGGTTGCTCTGCACCAGTGCGCCGAGAAGCTGCGAAGAGACGACCAGGTAGTAGACCGGTGCGCCCAGGATGATCAGGTCAAAATCACGGACAAAGCTGTAGTCTGCAGTTGCCCGGCACCTGGCTTTTTCGACATAGGCGCCGCTTTCCACCAGTTCCCTGCCGATCGCGTCGATCAGCCGGTCGGTTGCTCCACCCGTCGTTTTGCTGTCGTAGAGGATAATGGCCCGCATCGGGGCCTGTTCGGTACGGCTCATGTCGTAGGTTGATGGTTAGGATGTCTGCCCGTAGGCGTCGATGATCCGGTTGGCGAAGCCTGCCGCTGCCGCCGGATCGTTCAGTTGTTCAGGTGAAAACACCTGTTCGGCAAGGAGCACCGGGTTTTCCAGGTGCATCCTGAGCTGCGGGAGGTAGAGGAGCTGCGCCATCGGCTCAGGGCTGCCGCAGGCGACGAAGAGCGCCACCTTCTTGCCGCTCAGTGCACTTCTGAGGTTGCTTCTGGAGAGAGCGCCGAGGAGCTGTGAAGAGACGAGGAGGTAATAGATCGGTGCCCCGAGCACGACGACGTCGAACTCGTCGACAAAACGGTAATCGCCGTTTTCCCTGCACCTTGCCTTTTCCACATAGGCCCCGGCTTCGGCAAGGCTGCTGCCGAGGGCGTCAATGAACCTGTCGGTGGAACCGCCGACCGATTTGCTGTCGTAGAGGATGATGGCCTTCATGGGCCTGGTGAGGTTCGTGGCCATGCGCAGCGTCTTCTGGTTGTAACGGTACGGCTAAAACCGGCAATAGCACATGATAAGACATTAACGGCTAAAACCCAATGCGGGAAAAGGGGAAATCCAGGCCGCCGAAACTGCCGGAGGGTGCCTTTACGGGGCACCCTCCGGATGGTTTCACTGCAGTTGTCGGGTTCAGACGTACTGCGAGAAGATGCTGAGCAGGTCGACCACGCGGGTTGAATAGCCGAGTTCGTTATCGTACCAGCCGACCACCTTGACCAGATTGCCGGAGCTCATCGTCAGCGGCGCGTCGAAGATGCAGGAGTGGGGGTTGCCGACGATGTCCGACGAGACGATCGGGTCGACGCTGTACTCGAGGATGCCTTTCAGATCGCTGTCTGCAGCGGCCTTGACGGCAGTGTTGATCTCCTCTTTCGTCGCGTTCTTTTCGAGGATGACGGTCAGGTCGGTTACCGAGCCGTCCGGAACCGGAACCCGCATGGCAAAGCCGTCAAGCTTTCCGGCAAGTTCGGGCAGCACTTCGCCGATTGCCTTGGCTGCGCCGGTCGAGGTCGGGATGATCGATGCTGCGGCTGCACGTGCACGGCGAAGATCCTTGTGCGGAAGGTCGAGGATGTTCTGATCGTTGGTGTAGGCGTGGACCGTGGTCATGAAACCTTTCACGATGCCGAAGTTATCCTGCAGCACCTTGACCATCGGTGCAAGGCAGTTGGTGGTGCAGCTTGCGTTGGAGACGATCTCCTCCTTGCCGGTGATCTGCTTTTCGTTGACGCCGAAAACGATGGTTGCGTCGACCTTGTCCTTCGCAGGAGCGGAGATCACCACTTTCTTTGCGCCGGCTGCCAGGTGCTTGGCTGCAGCTTCGCGGCTGGTGAAGATACCGGTTGATTCGACGACCAGGTTCGCTCCCAGCGATGTCCATGGGAGCTGTGCAGGATCGCGCTGTGCGGAGATGGCGATTTTCCTGCCGTTGACAACGAGGTTATCACCTTCGATGCTGACTTCACCCTTGAATTTCTTGTGGGTCGTGTCATATTTCAGGAGATATGCAAGGGTCTTGACGTCGGTGAGGTCGTTGATGCCGACGATTTCGAAATTCGGGTTCTCCAGGGCCTGCCTGAAGACCAGGCGTCCGATGCGGCCGAAGCCGTTGATGCCTACTTTAACTTTCGCCATGATGCGTTGGTTCGTGATATGTTAGGTAAAAACAACTGATGTAATGTTGTGACGGAACTTCCCGTATGCTAACGGGAAGTTATGTCAGAATAAGGAGAATCGGAAGAGAAATTGTCAGCTCCTGCCATTGAAATGTTCCAGCAGCAGTTCCCGGAGGCCGCTGAAACTGCCGTTGCTCAGCAGCACGACGACATCTCCGCCGGTGACTTCGCGTTCAAGGAAGGCGACGATGTCATGCGGGTAGGGGATCTCGCTTCTTGCCGCTTCGAATACCGTGACACCTCTTTCTTTGAGCTCCCTGGAGAGCAGATCCGTGTCGAGGCGTTCTTCCGGGGCATAGCGCTCCGGCCGGTTCACCTTGCCCAGCACCACCACCGAGGCATCGTCGAAGCATCGGGCAAGCTCGTGCTGGAAGATGTTTCTGCTGGTCGTGTTCGAGCGTGGTTCGAAACAGGCGATGATTCTCCTTGACGGGTACATGCCCGCGATAGCCTCCAGGGTGACCCGTATCGCCGTCGGGTGGTGTGCGAAATCTTCCATCAGGGTGATGCCCCCGTGGAATTCACCCAGCAGTTCCATCCTGCGTTTCGGCCTCTGGAAGGAGGCAAGCCCCTTGATGACGGCATCGAATCCGACGCCATCGTGCATCGCTGCCGCAGTTGCGGCAAGGGTGTTCATGACGTTGTAGTTACCGAACAGCGGGACGAAGACGCGCCCGAGTTCCCTGCCGGTGCGGAGCATCGTGAAGGTGGTGCCCTCAGGGCCGGTTGCGATATCGGTGGCGCTCCATTCGGCGTCCGGTGAAAGTGAGAATCGTTCGACAGGGCAGAATGCCTTCCGGGAAACCTCAAGTGCGTTCGCGTCGTCGCCGTTGACCAGGAGGAGGCCGCTTTGCGGCACCAGGTTCACCAGGAGCCGGAAACTCCGCTTGATATCGTCAAGGCTGCCGAATATGTCGGCGTGGTCAAACTCGACGTTGTTGATGATGGCGATATCCGGGCGGTAGAGCAGGAACTTGCTCCGCTTGTCGAAAAACGCCGAATCGTACTCGTCCCCTTCGGTGACGAAGCAGCCGTCGTCCTGCAGACCGGACGGCCTGCATCCGATGCCGAAGTTTTCGGGGATGCCGCCGACAAGAAAGCCGGGTTCGCGCCCGCCTGCCTCAAGAAGCCATGCCGTCAGCGCAGTGGTTGTCGTCTTGCCGTGTGTTCCCGCCACCACGATCGATCTGTTTTTCCCGATCAGTTCACGGCACACCAGGTCCGGCATGGAGACCAGCTCCAGCTTGTGGTCGAGCGCATATTCGAGTTCCGGGTTGCCCCGGCTGACGGCGTTGCCGACGACGACGAAATCGGGGGTGGACATCCTGAGGTTTTCGCCGGAGAAGCCGTTGAAGTAACGGATATTGTGGGCTTCGAGAAACGTGCTCATCGGCGGGTAGAGCTGCGTGTCGGAACCGGTGACAGCGTGGCCCATGCGGGAGAGTGCAACGGCCACCGAGGCCATTGCCGTACCGCCGATGCCGATGAAGTAGATAGAGCTCATGAGCGCAAGGGAACGGGTTGGTTACTGGTTGCCAGTTCTAATAGTACGCAAAATCACAGGCAGGGCAAAACTCCGGGCCTGACGCCCATGCAATGCGGTAATCCGCGATGGAATATGTATTTTACGCACAGTTATCTCTTGCCAACACCACCTTTGCCGAAGCCATGCAGTTCATCGACCTGATCTCGCAGAAAAATCGTATCCGCCAGAGCCTGATGCAGCGCATCGAGGCCATCGTCGATCATGGCCAGTACATCATGGGGCCGGAGGTCCGCGAACTGGAACAGGAGCTGGCTGCCTACGTCGGCACCCGCCACTGCGTTTCCTGCTCCTCGGGCACCGATGCGCTGCTCATGCCGCTCATGGCCATGGGCGTCGGGCCCGGTGACGCCGTGCTGACCACGCCGTTCACCTTTGTCGCCACTGCCGAAGTGATCAGTCTTGTCGGCGCGACGCCTGTTTTTGTGGATGTGCTGCCGGGGACCTTCAACATCAATCCCGGGCTGGTGGCGCAAGCCGCCGCCGAAGCCCGCAGCAAGGGTCTCGTGCCGAAAGGGATCATTCCGGTCGATCTGTTCGGCCTGCCTGCCGATTACCCCGAGCTTGAGCGTCTCGCCGCCGGGTTGGGGCTGTGGATTCTCGAAGATGCCGCACAGGGTTTCGGGGGGGCAATCGACGGTCGGCGTGCCGGGAGCTTCGGCCGTGTGGGCGCAACCTCCTTCTTTCCGGCAAAGCCGCTCGGCTGCTACGGCGACGGCGGGGCGGTCTTCACCGACGATGACGAACTCGACCGGCTGCTCCGTTCGGTCCGGGTGCACGGGCAGGGTGATGGCGATGACAAGTACCAGAACGTCCGCATCGGCATCAACGGCAGACTTGATTCCATCCAGGCCGCCGTCGTCCTTGAGAAGCTGACCATTTTCGATGACGAGCTTGTCGAACGGCAGCGGGTTGCCGACGCCTATTCCAGCCGCCTCCGGGGATTGCTCCAGGTGCCGG
Source organism: uncultured Chlorobiaceae bacterium (assembly GCA_964611215.1). GTDB lineage: Bacteria > Bacteroidota > Chlorobiia > Chlorobiales > Chlorobiaceae > Chlorobaculum. The sequence goes on along the minus strand of CAZSXF010000011.1, from coordinate 20,271 downwards.
AACTTCCGGCAGGTTACAGCTCCTCCTGGGCGCAGTATTCGGTGCTTGCCTCTTCCGGCGAGGATCGAGAGCGTTTCATGGTGGCGCTTCGCAACGAAGGCATTCCGTCGATGATCTACTACCGCATTCCGCTGCACCTCCAGAAGGCCTATGAGGGTCTTGGTTACCAGGCGGGAGATTTCCCGGTCGCCGAGGACTTCAGCTCGCGGGTCTTTTCGCTGCCGATGCATCCCTACCTCAAGGAAGGGGAGATTGACCGGATCTGCCAGGTGCTGCTCGGCGCCTGACGCCTTCTTCGCCCGCCCCTCAGGCCGATGCGGGCCTTCGCTCCCTTGAACGGACGAAGAGCCCGCCCGTCATCACCACGAGGTTGATGGCTCCGACGATCAGGAACGGTGCCTTGGGGCTCATGCCGTCGAACAGGCGTCCTCCGGCCAGGGTGATGAGCAGGATGCCGATTGCGCCGCTGATGTTGAATGCGCCGATCACCGATCCCCGTTCTTCCTTCGGCGCTTCCTGGCCGATAAGCGATTGCGAGCCGAGAAAGGCGCTGATCTGGCCAATGCCAAGCAGGATGAAGAAGATGGTTGACCATGCGTCCAGCGGATTGCCGATCAGCACCAGTGAAAGATAACCGGCAGCGGCAAGCCCCATGCTCACCGTCAGCGCCGTCACGCGGTTCCACCGGTCGATAAGGATGCCGATGACCGGTGACCAGAGCAGCGCGGCAATCTGTGAAATGACGAACATCATCGTTCCCCGCCGTACCGCTTCGGCAGGATCCATGCCCATGGCGATACCGGCGGTGGTTCCCCACAACGGCACGAACGTGCCGATGATCGACTGGTCCCCCCTGGCCACGAAGGCTGCGGCGTAGGAGAGCAGTATCCGGGGGTTCCTGGCGTAACGGAGTCCACTGGTGAGCTGCTCGAACAGGGAGCGTTTTTCCGTATGCGGTGCCGTCGGCGCCGCCCCCTTCAGCCCGGCGAGAACCACGACGGCCATGAGCAGGCAGACGCCGGCCACTGCCGCATGGGTCAGCAACCCTGCCGACCTGCCGCTGAAGCCATTGACGACGAGCCGGTGCGGGAGGCTGCCGAAATACTGGTTCAGCACGACGATGCCAAGTCCGCTGAGGAACCCGACGATGGCGATGAGCTTGCCTCTTGAGCGCTCCGCAGGGTAGTCGGCCAGTACGGTTGCCAGTCCGCCCGTCACGGCAACGACCCCGACGGCGTAGATCATCCTGAATATCGTCAGCTCTCCGATGTTCGTCGCGAACGGGTAGAGCAGGTAGGCCACCGCAAGGACTGCGAACCCTGCGGCATAGACCGGTTTCCGCCCGATGCGGTCCATCAGGGTCCCCGCCGGGCCGAAGAGCAGGAGCGTCACGATTTCGGTCCAGAAAACCAGGTCGCCGCTGATCGTGCCCTGCAGGTGGGGTGGTATGCCGAGGTTCTGGTTCAGGATGTAGGCCTGGCCGATCGAAACGAACGTGATCATGCTGATCGAAAAGAACGAAATGGCCAGGAACGCCCAGCCGTGTTTCCTTCGCACGGTCGGTGCGAACTCCAGCGGGCCTATTCTGGTGACGGGTTCGTTGGCGGTCATCGGAAATGGTGCGTTTTTTCGTCTATGCTGTGGCGGGTTCGCTTCAGGTTTTCAGCGTGGCGTTCGCGGCTGCCGCTTCCGGCAGGTCAACCGGGGAACTGCGCGGACGGTCGGCTTTTCAGGTCTGCGCGGCGGCACCGGACGATGCGTCCGGCTGTGCCTGCAACAGGCCGTCCTGCATGTGCAGACAACGGTCTGCGCTTGCAGCGAACTCTTCGTTATGGGTGACGATCACGAACGAGGTTTTCCGCTCCTTGCAGAGCGAGGCGATCAGTTCGTACAGGTTCCGGCTGTTCCTGCTGTCAAGGTTGCCGCTCGGCTCGTCGGCAAGCACCAGCGCCGGGTCGTTCATGAGGGCTCTGGCGATGGCCACCCGCTGTTGTTCGCCGCCCGAAAGTTCGGAAGGCAGGTGGTCGAGCCTTCCGGACAGGCCGAGGCTGTCGAGCAGGCGTGCGGCATGCTCCTTTGCCGGCTTGAGCTTTCCTGTGGCGATGAACTCCGCCATGGCGACGTTTTCGAGCGCCGTGAAATCCGAAAGCAGGTGGTGGAACTGGAAAACGAAGCCGATTTTCCGGTTCCGGAACCGGGCGAGGTCACGTTTGGAGAGAATGCAGTCACTGCCCCTGAAGATCGGCTTGCCCTCGAAGCGCAACTCTCCCCCGTCAGGGGTGTCGAGGGTTCCCAGGAGGTTCAGAAGGGTTGTCTTTCCGCTGCCGGACGCCCCGACGATCGTCACCATTTCGCCGGGCATCACCGACAGGTCGATGCCGTTCAGGATGCGGATCGGCTGCTGTCCGGGCAGCGCATACGATTTGATCAGTTTCCGTGCTTCAAGCATGTCAGGCAGGCCTCACTTGTCCATTGCCGGTTATCAGCCATTTGTAGCTGCACAGTTCTTTCAGCGCCATGGGGCCGCGGGCGTGCAGTTTCTGGGTGCTGATGCCGATTTCCGCGCCGAGGCCGAACTGGGCACCGTCGGTGAAGGCCGTCGACGCATTGGCGTAGACGGCGGCGGCATCCACACGCTGCATGAATTCGTCGATTGCCGCCGGGTCGGTCGAGATGATCGCTTCACTGTGTTTCGAGCTGAACCGTGCAATGTGGTCAAGTGCCTCTTCGAAGTCTTCCACCGTCCGTACGGAGAGTTTCAGGGAAAGGAACTCCGTGCCGAAATGCTCGGGGCTCGCCTGGTGGAGCAGTTCGGCGGGGTATCTTCCCGAGAGCTTGTCGAAGGCGGCTTCGTCGGCGAAAATCTCCACCAGCTTCGTTTCCAGGGGTTCGACCAGGAGCGGCAGGTCATCGATCCTGTCACGATGCACCAGCAGGGTGTCCAGCGCGTTGCAGACGCTTGGCCGCCGTGTCTTCGAGTTGAAGACGATCGCCTTGCCCATCTCCAGGTCGCCGCTCCGGTCGAAATAGGTGTGCACGATGCCGGCGCCGGTCTCGATGACCGGGACGGTCGAATGCTTTCTTGTGAAATCGATGAGCTGCTGGCTTCCCCTGGGGATGATCACGTCGATGAAGCCGACCGCATTGAGCATGACCTGGGCCGCTTCGCGTTCCGCGGGCATGAGGTAGATGCTGTTCGGATCGATGCCCTGCCGTTCCAGCACCGAGTGGATCAGCTCCACGATGGCGATGTTCGAATATGCCGCATCACTGCCGCCTTTCAGCACCGTCGCATTGCCGGATTTCAGACAGAGCGAGAAGACGTCGAAGGTGACGTTGGGGCGTGATTCATAGATGATGCCAACCACGCCGAGCGGAACGGTGACCTTCCTGATATCGAGCCCGTTCGGCAAGGTGCGCTCTTCAAGCACCTGGTCGAGGGGCGAGGGGAGCGCGGCAACGTTCCTGATGTCCGAAGCGATGCCCGCAAGACGGGCTTCGTTCAGGAGCAGGCGGTCGTATCGCGGATCTTTCGGATCCATACGTTCCAGGTCCCTGCGGTTCGCTTCGAGGAGTTTGGACGCTGCGCCGGGGATGCTGTCGGCAAGCGCAAGGAGCGCTCGGTTGATGGCTCCGCTGCCGAGGGTGACGATGCTCCTGCTGGCGGCCTGGACAGACTTCAGGTTTTCGACGATGGCTTCGTGTCCGGTCATGTCGTGGGATTGCTTAGGTTCTTCGGGTACACTCATGCCTGAAAAGATAGTCATATTTCCCTCGCCCCCGAAATCCTGGCTGTCAGGAAATTCATAGGGCAGAATCCGTTACCGCTCCCCGGCCCCCGCACGCTTGCCGGCTGCCGCCGATTGTGGTATACTTCGTCAACAGGCGTCGGTATCGCGCTTTCCGTCAACGGAACGATGACCATCATGAATCCACTCCACGCGGTGGCCGGAAAGGGGCCGGCCGGCAGGCCAAGCCTGCCGTATTTCCTCCTTTTTCTTCTTGTTGCGCTGCTCGGCGGGTGTGCCGGGCCCGATGCCCCGAACCGGAAGAATTTCACCGAAGCAATTAACCGTTCGATTGCCGATTCGATTTTCATCAACCTTGACGAACTTCCGGTAGCGGCCTTCAACGGTGGACATGGAGGTCGTCGGCTGTCGAAACTCGAGCAACGCTTCGAACCGGGCGACCACTACCTGAAAGTCCCGAAATCCCTGATCGCCGACAGCCGGATGGAACTGTTTCTTGACGACCTTGTCCGGCATGGGGTGCTGATTCCGTGGATGCAGTCGTATTATACCGGCCAGGGCCTTTTCGACCGGCCCGTCGACATCTATCTGTTCAAGGCCGCCGGGCTTCGCTATGCCAGGCCGGTCAGGCAGGCCGGGCAGACCGGTTATGCGTTTTTCTGCGGTCGGCCGGTTGTCGACCGGATTCTCGGGTGGGTTGAGCCGCGGGTTTCCAACGGGACGAAGATCACGAGCGTCCGTTTCCGTGCCCGGCTTGCGGATGTCCCGGACTGGTCGTCCCGCCTCGGGGGGTACCTCGATGCGTCGTTGCGGAGCGAACATGAGGCCATGCTGGTGCTGACCCCGAACGGGTGGCGCACACCGTGAACGGCATCGCCCGGCCGGTTACCACTGGTAGCCGAGCTTGACCTGGTAGATCATGTCCCATTTCGTGGCTTCGGCCGGGGCGTCGCCGGTGTACGAGGTCTTCAGTTCGGCGCTGGTGCTCAGTTTCCCGGTTATCGGCACCTTGAAGCCGTTCCAGGTTTCATACGAAACACCGCCGATGCTGCCGAGGCTTGCCAGCCCGCGTGCGATGTGGTATGCCTCAAGTTTGCCGGGGATGAGGAAGTGGCTGAGCTCGATGCGCCACGAGTCGGCCAGATAGAGGTTGGTGGCGTGCTGGCCGAAATTTTCGGATGTGTATTCGAGGCCGTTTTCCACATACAGCTTTGAGCGCTCCGTGTCGATGAAGCGGTAGCCGAGGTGTGGTCCGAGGGTCCAGCGGAGGTTGAGGTCCGCGAGCTTGTCCGATTTGAGCGAAGTCCGGGCTCCGTAATAGAATTGCGTCGCGTTCGAAGTGTCGTAGGCGGTTTCAGCCGACCAGCGGTTGCTGCTCAGGGTGCCGTCGGAGGTGCCGTATTCGACCTCGCCTGCCGCCCGTATCCGGTGCCGTGTCTTTTTCCACTCCAGCTTGCCGGTGATGTCGGTGCTGTTGACGTGTGTGTTGCCCCGCTCCAGCTTGAATGCTCCGTTGATTTCACCCGCAAGCAGGGCTTCCCGGCCGAGTTCCCAGGCGGCGGGATTGAATTTCCGTATCTGGTCGTCCGTCAGTTCCGCTCCGTCCAGGGTGATCCGGTTCTCCTGGCGCTGGAGCGCGTGCGTCTCCCTGACCTCGCCATTTCCGAGAAGCACCTGGAAGGTCCTGTCCGAGACGATCTGGCGGACGTTGCGCCAGTTGACCTTGATGGTTCCGGCGTAATCGGTTTCAAACTCTATGCAGTTGTCGACCATCTGTATCAGTTTGCCGGAGAGGTGGTCCCCGTTGTCCATGACCAGCGTTTCTGCGGCTCCGGCACGGGCAGTTGAGAGGATGATGATGGCGCAGATGAGCGTCGGCAGGTTGCGTCGGTTCCGGGGAAGCATTTCAGGCCTGATGAGGTTGCCGTGATTCTGGAAACGGCACAATATAGGCGTTGGCCGCTGCCGGGACAACCGGAACCTTGCGGAACGGCATGCGTCGTCGGCTGGCGTGCGCCAGCCGACGGCATATGCACGGGGCCGCCTGCGGCCCCCGAGGGCTCATCCGATAAAGCTGATGCAGTCATTCCTTCGTGCCGGGGCTGCTGGCCAGGGGCCGGCAGGGTAGCCGAAAACCGCGGCGGCATAGGGCTGGAATCCGTCGGGGAAGTCAAGCCCGAGGCTGTTGATGGCGGTTTTACCGCTTTCGGCGGCATGGGTCATCATGATCGCATGGGTCCAGCAGCTTCCGATGTGGAGCGATGTGGCGGCGATCATCATGTTTTCCATGGCCAGCGTGCAGTCGTACTGTGCTGCCATCGCCGTGCGGCTTCCTGAAACGATGATCAGCATCGGGGCCTGGTACAGGACGCTGAAGTCCGGGTTGTCGGCAAGGCTTCGCAGCGCCTGGTGCTCGGAGGCGACGAACGCGTTCCGGCAGGTCGTTTCGAGCCTGTCGAGCACTTCACGGTCCCGGACGACCGTAAAGTGCCAGGGTTGCTGGTTCATCGCCGACGGTGCGTAACGGCCGGCCTCGAGGATCTGTCCGACTTCATTCTGGCCGATCGGGTCCTGCAGGAACGCCCGTACGCTGCGACGTTTGAGGATCGTGGCTATGGTCTGGTTCATGGCGGTGATTCGATGGTTGCCGGCAGGGCATGAATTGCATGGCCCCCCGCCGACAGGCGGTTGTTCGGTGTCCAGACTGAAAGATAGCCTGTTCAGGTCAATAACCGTGTGCCGGATTCCATCGTTTTCCATGGCTGTTGCTTGCCGGTTACCGGAATTTCTTGTAGCTCAGGCCCAGCTTCTGCATTTTCAGGCTGAGTGTCCTGCGGGTCAGGCCGAGCTTTTCCGAGGCGGCGGAGACGTTGCCCCTGCATGCCGTCAGCGCATTGACGATCATCTCATATTCTATGGAACTGACTTTTGCCTCAAGGCCGTCAGGTGTCGGGTTGTTCGATATCGACGGGGTTTGCAGGTACAGCGGGAGGTCGTAGCTGTGGATGACCTTGTCATCGGCGATGATGACGGCCCGTTCCATGACATTTTCCAGTTCCCTGACGTTTCCCGGCCACAGGTGCGCCAGCAGCAGTTGCTGCACCGAGGTCGAAATGCCCGTGATATCTTTTTTGAATTTCTGCCCGAAGCGTGCCAGGAAAAATTCGGCGAGGGTGATGATGTCGCTGTTGCGTTCCCTGAGCGGCGGGATGACGATCGGAAAGACGTTCAGCCGGTAATAGAGGTCTTCACGGAACTTTCCTTCGGCGACCATTTCCGTCAGGTCCCTGTTGGTGGCGGCGATGACCCGGATATTTATTTTCATGGACTGGTTTCCGCCGACCCGTTCGATGGTGCGCTCCTGCAGAACGCGAAGCAGCTTGGCCTGGAGGTGGAGTGACATTTCACCGATTTCGTCAAGGAAGATCGTTCCGCCGTCAGCCTCTTCGAATCGTCCCTTCCTCGACCGGTCGGCACCGGTGAACGCTCCCTTTTCATGGCCGAACAGTTCGCTTTCAATCACGCTTTCGGGGAGTGCGGCGCAGTTGAAGGTGACGAACGGTTTGTCGGCCTCATTGCTGTTGTAGTGTATGGCGCTGGCCACCAGCTCCTTGCCGACGCCGCTCTCACCGAGGATCAGGACGGTCGAACGCGTGCGGACGATCTTGTCGATGAGGGCGTAGACCTCAAGCATCGGTTTGGAGTTGCCGATGATGTTCGACGGGTGGAACTTCTCTTTCAGCGCATTCTGCAGGCGTTCGTTTTCCAGCCGGAGGTAGTGTTTGTCTTCGTTTTCGAGCAGGTACAGCTCAACTGCCTGGGCGATCATGGCCGCGACGATTCCGAGCAGCTCCACGTCGAAATCGAGCACTTCGTAGTCGTCGCAGACGCGTTCGACGCTGATGGCCCCGAGTACCTTTTGGCCGCGCAGGATGGGAATGCAGACGAACGAAAGCTCCCGGTCATCCTGTGAGAGGCTTCTGGTCCTGTTCAGGAAATTCGGCTCTTTGCCGATGACCGGAACGATGATTTTTTTCCCGGTTTCGACCACCTTGCCGGTGATGCCTTCCCCCAGGGAATAGACGCCCCTGGTCTCTTCCTCTCTGGTCAGGCCGATGCTGTCATGGATGAAGATCTTTCCCGTGCGTCCGTTCAGGAGGCTGACCATGCCGCGGACCACGCCCATCTCCTCCTTCATGATTTTCAGGAGCAGGGCGAGCGTTTCGGACAGGTCCAGTGAATCGACGACCGCCTGGCTGATGTGGAAGAGTGATGAGAGGATTTTTGCCCGGCAGATGGTGCATTCGTTCCTGCGGGACTTGACGCACTCTCTTGAGGTGCAGAAGTAGAGGGATTTCCTGGTTGTCATGGTTTCGTGTCCTTTTGGCCTGGTTCTGAAGCCGGGTGAACGGTTTCAGGCATCGTGTCTGTGCGTGTTACGGCGTGACGTGTGATCGTGTCGGGTATCCGTCTGGCCGCCTGGGGCGAACCGGTGCGGATGTCTGGGCGGAATCGGTCCTGACCCGGAGCGTTTCCGGGATTTGGCTGGCTTCGGGGGCGTCGCGCTGGCCTGTGTTGTCTGTTGTACATGTGCATGCCGACCACCGGAACATCGTGGTTTCTGTTGCATCGTTATGAATCAAGATACATAACGATGCAACAAAAAAAAACGTTGCACTTCCCGGCGTTTGCTACCGGCACCCTCCGCCGTTTCCCGAACAGGCGCTGCCGCAGGAAAAAGGTGTTTTCGGGGTGTTGTGTTCCTGCACTCGTTCGCCATGGAAGAGCCGTTCGGTCGCCTCCTTGACGCTCCCATCGCAGACCATGACCGAGATGCCGCTTGATTCGAGTTCACCTGCCGGGTGGTTGCCCGCCCCGCTGACCAGGAGAATGCGGCAGTCCTCCAGGAGTTCGCCGAGCTGTTGCCACCGATGTCGACCGGTTTCCGGAGGGGGTACGTTCCGGGAGTCGATCAGCATGCAGGAGTTGTTCAGGTAATCCATGCCGTAGATCAGCAGTCTGCCGGCTTCGCCCAGATGCTGGTTGACCAGGGTTCCTTCACGGCTTGCGACGGCGATGTAGGGGCGGTTGCCTTCAAACCGGTTCCAGAGCGACGTGGAGCCGATGAAGCGCAGCAGGCTTTCCTGGCTGCCCGGTGCCCCGAGCAGGCCGGCGGCGTCTGCACGGCATCGCTTGCAGTGGCTCATCTGGGGAAGGATTCCGGCGGCTGCGGCCCTGATCTCCTGCAGGTGCCCTGCTTCAGGCTCCGCAATGTTTTCGAACAGGGTTTCCGGAGTCCTGCAGAAGGGCAGGCAGTTCAGCATCGTCGCGCCCAGCCTCCTGGCCACAGTGGCGACCTCGACGACGTGGTGATCGTTGATACCCGGGATGACCACGGTGTTGACCTTGACGGTGATTCCCTTCCGGTGCAGCTGTTCAAGGGCCTGCAGCTGCCGTCCGATGAGGGCCGCAGCGCCTTCGAGTTCCCTGAGCAGGCGGTTGCCGATCCGCACCCAGGAGTAGATTTCCGCGCCGATCGCAGGATCGACGGCATTGATGGTGATGGTGACGTGGCTGACGTTCATTTCTGCCAGTTCGTCAATGCAGGGCAGCAGGTCGAGGCCGTTGGTGCTGATGCACAGCAGCATCTCGGGATAGCGTTCCCGGACCATTCTGAGGGTCGCCATGGTTTTGTCTGGGTTGGCGAACGGGTCGCCCGGACCGGCGATGCCGACAACGGCGATATTCGGCATGCGTTGCAGGGCGTGATCCAGGTAAAGAATGGCTTCCTGCGGCGACAGTACCTTGCTGGTGACGCCTGGGCGGTTTTCACTGACGCAATCGAATTTCCGGTTGCAGTAGTTGCACTGGATGTTGCACCTTGGCGCGACGGGAAGGTGAATGCGCCCGTAGGTATGGCTCGCCGCGCTGTTGAAGCACGGATGGTTTTCAGTATTTGGTAACATAGGCACCGCCTTGCATAAATCAGAGTGGATGCATAATGGCATTTAGGTTCGTTGGCGGATTATCCGCCGCCGCGGTATCATCCGCATGATGAACATCCCGATCGGTGCCCGTTGCGATGCAGGTGGGAGCGGACGGAGACCAGCCATCGGCCGTTGGTGACCAGCTCGGTGGAGTAGTTCAGCTTCATGGCGGCAAGTTCGGTGGAGAACCATTTCGGGACGTGATCGCAGAGGATGTCGATCCTGCTGAACTGGGTCGTCATGAAAAAGGGGATCAGGATCTCCCTGCTGTTATGGCCGCCATCGCATACCTGCGCCTTGCTGATATCTATGGTGTAGACGCCTGAGCAGCTTCCGTCCAGGAGCCTGGGGACGGGCAGCGCCTCCAGCTCGGCCGGTGTGTTGGCCTGCACGACCGCGGCAGTCGCGTCTGCGGCCTCGGCGATCAGTTGCCGGATGCGGTCGAGGTAGGGTTCCGGCCTGCCCTCGATGGACCAGAGGGTGAAACCGAGTTCCAGGAGCATTGTACGGGGGTAGCCGCTCACGTCACGCACGAGCAGCGCCCTGCATTCGCCGAGTTTGCCGGAAAGGGACTGGACGGCGGCCTTCAGTTCGTTCAGCCCGTAGTGCTCCCTGAGGTTGAAGTCGAACGAATCGACGACATACCAGCCGTCATCCTCATGGCTGAAAAGCATGACCGTCGCCGGTTCGCCAAAAGGGACGGCCTTGCCGTCGCCATCGACTATCGCTGCTATATACATGGTAACTCCCAGATCTTGTTCGCGAGTGTTCGGGTTGGCTCAGAACCCGTGTTTTTTGCCTTTGATCGATTCGATGTCGATCCGGATGACCGCAGTGTGGTCGAGGTTGCTTTTCGGATAGGTGAATTTCCTGTCCGAGAAACCGGCGACGATCAGGTCGAGGATCCTGGTTTTCTCGGCGTCATCTTCGACGATGGCGGCTGTGCCGAAACCGATCACCGTCCGGTGACGGGCTTCGAAGTCGCAGGCCTGGTCGCTTTCGATAAATCCCTGGTCGACCGAGATGCTGAAGCAGACCCGGTTATTGCGGCGGAGAATCTCCATCTTGGTGCCTGCATAGGCGGAGTGGAAATAGAGTGCCGTACCGTCGTAGGCGTAGAAGAGCGGAACGGTGAACGGGCTCTCTCCATCGGCGAGCGCAAGGTTGAGGATGTTGGTCGAGCTGATGACGTTGTCGATCTCCTCCCGGCTCCTGATTTCCCGTTCTTTCCGACGCATAGGTCCATGCGGGTGTGCTGTGCTGTTGCTGCTGGTCATGATGGTTTCGTGATGGTTACTGGTCTTTCCCGGTTGCCTGTCCCGAAGCCTGCCGGATTCCCGGGGAAAATCCGGCAGTTTCTGTCATGGTTACCAGACGTTGAGCACCCACTCCTTGTTGCGCTTGTACTCCATGTCGGTGAACAGGGCGTTGGCCATCTCTTCGGCAAGCCAGGTCGCTCCTGCGTAGCCCACGACCGGATGGCGGTAGAGGCCTGCCCGGTCATAGGTCGGGAAGCCGACGCGCACCATCGGGATGTTGTGGTCGATTGCCACGAAACGCCCCTTCGAATGGCCGAGGATGAGGTCGAGTTCCAGCCCATCCTTGATCCGGCCTTCGAGGTCCCAGAGGTCGGCATTCATGACAATCTCCATGTCGTAATCTACGTTCTCCTGCAATGCCTTGATGCGCGGATCTTCAGCGTATGCGAGGTTGTCGTCGCCAAGCAGGAGCAGTTTCGGCTTCATTTCGAGGTCAAGGCAGAACTCCGCCAGGCCGATGATCAGGTCGGGGTTGCCGAAGAGCGCCACCCGCTTGTCGGCAAGGAACATGTGCGCAAGGTCGGTGATGGCGTCGATCGCAATGCCGCGCTCACGTACCAGCGACTCCGGAATCGGCTTGCCGGTCATCCTGCTCAGGTTCTTCAGGAAAATATCGGTATTCCTGATGCCGATCGGTGTCGGGCCGATGATTGCCGGGACACCGAACTTCTGCTCCAGGTACTTCGCGGCTTTTGTGCCTTCATACCGGTTCAGGGCGATGGTGCCGATGGCGTTGGCCGTATCCTTGAGGTCGTCGATGGTCGTGTTGCCATGCGACACGTGGTTGCCGTCCGGCATGAGCGGCGAGTCGAAGTTTTCGATCTCGAACAGCACGGTGGCGTCGACCTGCATCTCCGCAAGGAGGTGTTTCAGGGCCGTCACATCGCCGGGGTTCACCCAGCCCGTCAGCAGGTTGATCTTGCCGTTCGGTTCGCCTTTTTCGGCGAAGTACTTCACGAAGTCCCTCACGGCAGTGTCGTAGCCGTGGATCATGCTGCCGACGAAGCTCGGGCAGTGTATCGGGATGAGGTGGACTTCACGGCCCGCATATTTTTCCTGGAGCAGCTCTTCGTTCAGCTTGATCACCACGCCGTCGACGTCATCGCCGATCACCTCGGTCGAACAGGTGGTGATGATCGGAATGACCTTGACATCAGGGTAGCGCATCAGGAGGACGTCAACGGCCTCTTCGACACGGTTGAGCGCGCCGAAGACCGCGCCGTCCTCGTGTACGGAGGACGATGCGATTTCGAAGCTTTCCTTCAGGTGCTGCGAAATCAGCAGCCTGACGAACATGACGCAGCCCTGGCCACCGTGCACGATGCCGATACAGTCCTTGATGCCGATGCTGGCGAACTGGGCGCCGGCAGGCTGGCAGGTAAAGATCGGGTTGATCACACCTGCCCGTTCTTTGGTTTTGAGTTCACAGTTCATAGTTCAGTCGGTTAAAAGATTGTCCATAGTGTTTCGATCGTCGCGCCGCTCAGTAGCGCGGGTCGGTGAGCTCTTCGTTGAGCGAGCCATCGACGAGGACGAAGTCGAGCCGTTCCCTCAGGCCCACGAAGAGGGCCTTGATCTCCTCCTTGCTCATTGCGGCAAGCCAGTCGAACTTTTCCCGGTACGAATCGGCAAGGTAGGTGGCATCCACCCAGTAGCATTTATCTTCCGGGTTCGACGTGTCAACCTGTTCGCCGCAGAGCAGCTCGGCCGTCATCCTCAGGATGTTCTCGTTTTGCCGTTTCCTGTCCCAGGCCCGAGAGTGAAACTGCCAGAGGCATTTCTTCATGATGAAGTTCTCAAGCTGGGCGATCTTTTCGTTCATATCTGCCATGAATCTTCCCTCGCGGTTACTTGTTGAATTCTGGATAGGTTTTCTGCCGGAGCGGTGCGATGATGTCATACTTGCCGGTATACTCCCTCAGGTGCTTCGACTGGCGCACCTCCTCGCTCAGGCCGGTATCCGACATCATGCGCTGCGTCCTGAAGCCGCCCTCTTCCGGAATCTCGTCCTTGCTGATATCGAGGAGAGCGAGCTGGTGAATCGGCGAATAGATCGCGTTGTAAATGTCGCGGGCGAAGCGGACCCAGCCTTCATAGCCCTTGTAGGGGCCGTTGTGGTACGCGTGGGCGTTGAGGTACGGCACCCGGATCTTCTTGGCGACTTCGCCAGGGCGCTTGCCCGTGAAGATCACGTCGGGTTTCAGTTTGTACATCGCCTCAAGGCCTTCCAGTTCGTTCGGGTCGTCGATGGCCAGCGCACCGACCTCGCACCGCGCGATGCCTTTCTCCATGTCGCCCTGGTGGCCGAATTTCGTGTAGACCGAGACCACCTCGACACCCATCTCTTCGTGGATGACGTTCGCCCAGTGCCACAGTTTCGAACCTCCCGGCCACAGGCACACTTTTTTGCCTTTCAGGCGCTCCTTGTACCAGTCGAGTTCCGGTTTCCAGCGTGCGGTCTCCTCGTCGATGATCTTCTGGGCGCGCTCCTCGATGCCGAAGAACTTGGCCACTTTCATCAGCGAAGACGACAGCGGCTCGAAGCCGAACCCGTCGATGTCGAGGCGCGGGATGCCATAGCGGACGCGCAGTTCGTTGCAGATGTATTCTGCGGAACGGGCGCATTCGAGCACATTGAGATGCGCGCGGTGCATGGCACGCAGGTCGTCATAGGAGCCGTTGCCCGTGAAGGTCGACAGCACCTGGATGCCCATGCGCTTGAAGTAGTCGAGCATCACCTCCTGGTCGCCCTGGATGTTGTATTCGCCGACATAGTTGATCACGTAGTCGCTGGTGATCTTCGGTTCGACATTGCCGACCTTCTGGTTGATCCAGGCGATGTTGATCTTGTGGTGGCCGCCGGACTGGCTCGGCCCGCCGAATCCGGGGGAGTTGCAGACGAAGATGTCCACATCGGGCATTTCATCCATCACCTCCTGGGCCACGGCATCGATATCATCGCCGATCAGGGCCGTCGCGCAGGTCTGGTAGATGGTCATGCGCTTGATGTCAGGGAATGCCTTGAACGCTTCGATGATGTTCTGCTTGAGCACTTTTTCGGCACCGAACACGATGTGCTTCTCTTTCACGTCCGTCGCGAAGGTGCGCTTCAGCTGGAAATTGCCGTTATCGCTGATGTAACGCTTGGTCTGCCAGGTGTCGTAGGTGCAGCCGACAGGGCCGTGGCTGATATGGATGACGTCCTTCATCGGGGTGCCGATCACGTGCTTGGCGCCGCAATAGGCGCAGCCGCGTTCGGAGATCGATCCGGGGATCGTGTTCAGGTATCCGAGAGGAAGCGCTTTGGTCAAGTCGTCCTCCGGACCTTTTACCACAGCATGCTTTTTCCTTTCCGGAATACACTTGCTACACTCGAATTCATGATATGGCATGTTGGTATCCTCTCTTTTTTATTGACTGTTGCTTACTTGATTGCATCCACGCCCTCTTCGTTCGTCCTGATCCTCACCACATTCTCGACCGGGCAGACGAATATCCTGCCGTCGCCGAACTGTTTGGTCTGGTTGACCTTGATGATCGCCTTGACTGCCAGGTCGACGTCGGGCTCGGGCACCACGATCGACACCATGCGTTTCGGGATGTATTTCATGCCGCCCGGAGCCCCGTGCAGATCGGAGGGGAGTTCGCAGGTCACTTCGCCTGCGATGCCCCGCTGTTTGCCCCGTCCAAGGACCGGGACGGCGGTCAGGCCCGGAAATCCGAGCTTTTCAAGGATATCCTTGGTTTTTCCGACCTGTTTCGGCCGGAGGATTGCTATGATTTCTTTCATCGTCGGTTCTCCTCAGATGCCTGCTTCGCCCGTGCGCACGGTGTAGGCGGCGTCCACAGGGGTTATGAAAATCTTGCCGTCGCCATAGTTGCCGGTGTATGCTTTCGATTTCATGACGGCAACGACATCGTCGACATCTTCCTCGTCAACGACCAGAAGGATCATCACCTTCGGCAGTTCGTCGTAATGGATATCGCCGATCTTGATACCCTTCTGCTTGCCCCTGCCGAAGACGTTCATTTTGGTCATTGAAATGAAGCCGGCTTCAGCCAGGCTGTCGGTTACCGCATCCGCGATTTCAGGACGCAGCATTGCTCGCACCATTTTCATTGGCATTCTCCCTTGGTTGTAATTGTGTTAATCGACCAGACCGTATTTGACCACCATCGATTCCAGCTCGTTGATGGTGAGCGGCTTCGGAATCACCAGCATCTTGTTCTCGATGATCTTGCGGGCCAGCTCGCTGTACTCGTGCGCCTGGTTCGAGTCAGGTGCGAACTCGATGACCGTCTTGCGGTTGAACTCGGCCTTCTGGACGATGTTGTCGCGGGGCACGAAGTGGATCATCTGGGTACCGAGTGCAGCGGCGAACTCTTCGATCAGGTCCTGCTCCTTGTCGACCTTTCTGCTGTTGCAGATGATGCCGCCGAGGCGAACGCCGCTCTGCTTGGCGTACTTGACCAGGCCTTTGGCGATGTTGTTGGCGGCATAGACGGCCATCATTTCGCCGGAAGCGACGATGTAGACCTCCTGGGCCTTGCCGTCGCGGATCGGCATGGCAAACCCGCCGCACACCACGTCACCAAGCACATCGTAGAACACGTAGTCAAGGTCTTCGGTATAGGAGCCGCTCTGTTCCATGAGGTCGATGGCGGTGATGACGCCACGGCCGGCACAGCCGACGCCGGGTTCCGGTCCGCCGGATTCGACGCAACGGATGCCGCCGAAGCCGGACATCACCATCTTGTCACTGATTTTTTCGGCACCTTCGTCGCGAAGCATGTCCATGATCGTCGCCTGGTTCATGCCGCCCAGGATCATCCTGGTAGAGTCGGCTTTCGGGTCGCAACCGTGGATGAATACCTTTTTGCCGTGGAAGTGGGCCATTGCCGCTGCGGTGTTCTGCTGCGTCGTCGACTTGCCTATGCCTCCCTTTCCGTAAATGGCTATTTTCTTCATGGTGATCGCTGTTTTGTTGTTTTGGAACAGTTCCTGCCGATTTTCTTCGTTATGCATGGAACTACATAACGTTGCTCAAGAATTGTGCCAGAATCGTGTCGTCCGGGAGGTGCGGGGGAGGTATGCGGCTGCAGGTGGGAGTGGTCGCTGTGTTTTTAAAAATTTAAGGCAAAGTAAAATATAGAGTTAAAGTTATTAGGATAACTTGATCTAAAAATTAAAAAAGACGACACGTTTCTTGTTTTGCGCAGCGTTATGCTGGTGGCGTAAGGTGCTTTTTTGACGTATCGGTGCAGGAGGTGCGGATTCTGCACGGTTCAGTGCAAAATCCGCACCCGGTGACGATGCGGCTCAGAGGTTGGTCATGCGGAGCAGTTCTTCGGGGTAGCGGTCGCCGAGGATCGAGATGCCTTCCGCGGCACGATCGATCTCCTCAAGGTCCTCTCCGGAGAGGATGAGGCTCGTGGAGGCGATATTCTCGTCAAGGCGACGCAGCTTTGTCGTGCCGGGGATCGGGACGATCCATGGCTTTTGTGCAAGAAGCCAGGCAAGGGCGACCTGGGCCGGGGTTGCCTTCCTGCGCTTGCCGATACGGTCGAGCAGGTCGATAAGCGCCATGTTGGCGTGTCGTGCCTCGGCGGTGAACCGGGGCAGGATGTTCCTGAAATCGGTTGTATGGAAGGTGGTGCGTTCGTCGATTCTGCCGGTCAGGTACCCTTTGCCGAGCGGGCTGAACGGGACGAAACCGATTCCCAGCTCTTCAAGCACGGCCAGCAATTCCCGTTCGGGATCTCGGGTCCAGAGCGAATATTCGCTCTGGACCGCGGTGATCGGCAGCACGGCATGTGCCCGGCGTATGGTGCTCACCCCGGCCTCCGACAGGCCGAAATGCAGCACCTTGCCTTCGTCGACGAGCCGGCGGACTGCGCCGGCCACCTCTTCGATCGGCACGTCGGGATCGACCCGGTGCTGGTAGAACAGGTCGATACGGTCGGTTTTCAGGCGTTTGAGCGATGCTTCGGCGACCTCGCGGATGTGTTCAGGGCGGCTGTTCAGTCCGGGGCTGCCGTTCATGCCTCTCGGGTCACGGTTCGGGGCGATATCGAATCCGAATTTTGTGGCGATGCGTACCCGGTCACGAACCGGGGCGAGCGCTTCGCCAAGCAGTTCTTCGTTGGCGAATGGTCCGTAAACCTCGGCTGTATCGAAAAAATTGATGCCGCGTTCGACGGCGGTGCGGAGCAGGTCGACCATTTCCCGATGGTCGGCGGGCGGCCCGAATGAAAAGCTCATACCCATGCAGCCCAGTCCGAGTGCGGAAACTTCAAGGCCGCTGGTTCCAAGTTTGCGTTGTTCCATGGTGCAGCTTTTTTTCGTTCTGGTTAGCGTGCGGTGCGGAGAATGTCGACGATCTCCTCTTTGCCCAGTGCCGGACGTCCGGGGAGCCGGCCACGTGCGTCGTGTGTGATCCGCACGGTGTCTTCGGCATATCGTTCGAACAGCTCTTCGCCGATGCCGACCTCAGACAGGCGGGTCGGGCAGCCGATTGCCTTCAGGAACGACTCGAAGGCGTCGATACCTGCGCCGGCAGCCTCCTGGTCCTCGAGATGTGCTGCTGCTATGCCGAACACCCGTCCGGCGAACTGGACGAATTTCGCCGGACGGGTCCGGGCGGCGAAGCGCATCCATGCGGGATTCAGGATGGCGAGGCCAGCACCGTGCGCAATGTCGTGGTGGGCTGAAAGGACATGTTCGATCATGTGGACAGGGAACGGCGAAAGGGTGCCGACCTGTGCCCAGCCGTTGAGTGCGACGATCGACGCCCACTGGACCTGCGAGCGTGCTTCGATGTCGCTGCCGTCGGCGACCGCTTTCGGGCCCCATTCCATGGCGGTCTGGATGACCCCTTCCGTAATCCTGTCCTGGAGGGGAGTGCCGTCGACGCCGTTGAAATAGGATTCGGTCACGTGGGTGATCAGGTCGCAGACGCCGAAGGCGGTCTGGTTCGCCGGGACGCTCAGGGTCAGCTCGGGATCGACGACCGCGGCTTTCGGGAAGAGGCAGGGGGCGCCCACAACCGATTTTTCCTTTGTCGCTTCGTTGGTGATGACCGCTCCGCTGTTCATTTCCGAGCCGGTTGCCGCAAGGGTCGGTACGGTGATGACCGGCAACGCCTTCGTCGGCAGTTTCCGGTCAGCCTGGCCGTGGGCGAGCATGCCCCAGGGGTCGCCATCGTAGAAGACGGTGGCGGCGATCACTTTCGCGGCATCCATGACGCTGCCGCCGCCAAGCGCCACGATGAGGTCACACTGCTCTGCGACGGCCGTCGCAGCACCCCGGATAACCGAGGAAATGCGCGGATTCGGTTCAATGCCGCTGCACTCGGCGAATTCGACGCCAGCCTTTGCGAGGCTTGCCGTCGCCCGGTCGTATGCGCCGCTCCGCCTGACGCTTCCGCCTCCGGTGACGAGGAGCGCCTTGTGGCCATATGTCCTGGCAACCTGGCCGAGCTTGTGTATGGAGCCGGCCCCGAAGATCAGCCGGGTCGGGTTCTGGAAATCAAATTGCATGGTATCCTCCTTGCATTGGAACAGGTGCATCGGCGTTCCGGCGCACCATGCGCCCGGGGCGACCACCCATGCAGGTAATGTACAACGAGGAATTGAAACCGTTGGTTCAGGATGCTTTCCGGAGGAGGCAGAACAGGTAGGGCTGGTGGATTCCTGACGGCGTGACGTGCAGGTTTTTTTGTACCCGGTGCAGTTCGACCGTAGGCCCGAATGCTGCCAGCAGCGACTCGGTTGAATAGTTCATGACTTCAAGGCCGCTGCATTTCAGCGGTCCGTCAGTCCCGAATACGCCGATGACGATATGCCCGCCGGGTTTCAGGGCATTCACGGCGCGGCGCACATAGGCGTCCCGTTGCGCTTCGGTTGTCAGGAAATGGAAGAGGGCCCGGTCATGCCAGATGTCGAACGTCTGTTCCGGAAATACCGATTCCAGGATGTCTCCGGCGATCCATTCGAAGCTGGACGCCGTATCTTCAAGTCGCCGGCGTGTCTGGTCGAGTGCCCTGGCTGAAATATCCAGGATCGAGATGCTGCGGTAGCCCCTCAGGAGCAGGTCTTCCGCCAGCGTTGCAGCTCCGGCGCCGACGTCGATGATCGTGGCGGCTTTGTCCGGAGCTGCAGACTCGATCAGCTGGAGCGATTCGGTCAGGTGTGGTACGTACCAGTCCAGCTTTTCCACCGGCTGTGACGCATAGACCGTTTCCCAGTGCTGCCTGGTGTCCGCGTTATCTGCATGATGGTTTACCAGCATGAGAGGATGGTTTCCCTGAGTGCGCGGTTATTTGCCGAAAGTTCGGCGATCTGCAGCTTCAGACGGCGGATCTCCTCTTCAAGCTTCCTCGTGCTGCGCTGCTGGTCCACCTTCATGGTGGTTTCGGTAGTGTTCAGGATGTCAAGCATCCTTTCCGTGGTGTAGGTGCTCATTTTCATGGTCGTGTCTTTTTGAGGGTTACCGGGCTTTCGGATTTTACGTCAGTCCGGGGCTGGATTCAGTGGTTATGGTTCCCTGGTTACTTCATCGATAAATGCTCAAATTGTGTGCCAATGGTTTTTTTTCTGTATTCGCCATCCCGTATCTGCTTTACTTTGAAGTACCTGTGGGCGGGATGGCTGTTCTGGTCAAACCTCTCCTTTATCCTGTTCCTCTCAGCTGATAGTGCAAAACGCTACATCGTCATCTCAAGCTGAGGGCTATTTTCCATGCTGTCCGGTTTACTTCGGATTTGCCGCCTGGTGCGGGGTACCATGCTGCGGCTGTTCTTCATCCAGGAAAACCACGGTCATTCCGGGTGCTTTCTGGATTGGTTCAAACGGGTTGTTTTCCGGCGCAATGCCTGTTCCTGCTGCTGGCAGTTCCTGCTCAGGCGTTTCGGGTATGTTGTTGTATTGCTTGTCCATGATCGTACTGCTGCAGAATTCGGGGAATAATGTATCGGAGAAATAAATACATCATTTGCTATACAATAAGCGTGCCAGTATTTGTCGCTGTGCGGTGCGTGCATTGTGAATTTTGCGATAAAATTGCTTCCGGTAACTGCTTGGGAGCCTGCTACCTGATTTCGAGGAGATGCCTTTCTTGCGTACTTCCAGAACGGGTGTCGCATTGATGCGACATTTTGAGACAAAGCGGTAGTCGTGATGGAAAACGGGTGGAAAATGCCAGGCCGCCTGTTCAGG
>CAZSXF010000010.1:0-82500 GCA_964611215.1 uncultured Chlorobiaceae bacterium | reverse complement strand
GATGTCCGGCGAGTTTGCCGATGCTGCGTCAAGGAAGGCCGTCGAGGCCATCGAGACGAATGGCAACCCTTTCGGGATGGCAAGGGCGGCCCGGGGGGCATGGGCTGCTGGTTTGCCGGTCGATATCGTCTCCTCGGGGGGCAAGGTTGACCTGCTCTACTTCGTCGGCTGCCAGGCGGCATATGATCCGCGGAACCGGAAGGTTGCCGAAAGTTTCGTCAGGCTTTGCGCCTCGGCTGGTCTCCGGGTCACCATCCTTGGTTCCGGAGAGTACTGCTGCGGTGAACCGCTGCGGATGCTCGGCAATGAGTATCTTTTCCAGGAGACGGCACGAAAGAACATCGAGGCGTTCCGGCGGCACGACGTCAAGCGTATCGTGACGGCTTGCCCGCATTGCAGCCGGACGATCGGTTCGGTGTATCGTGACCTTGGCTATACCGTGCCTGTCGAGCACCATACCGTCGCCCTTGCCCGGATGGCAAGCGAAGGGCGCCTGTCGTTTGCAACGAATCCGTTCGAACTGACGTTCCATGATCCATGCAATCTCGGCAGGTGTGCCGGTGTCTTCCGTGAGCCGCGCGAGCTTCTGCGCAGGACCGGTGGTACGCTGAGGGAAATGTCCCTGTCCGGCAGGGATGGGTTCTGCTGCGGTGGCGGCGGCGGACGTTTTTTCGCGGAAGATCGTTCAGGCCGCCGAGTCAATGTCGACAGGGTTGGGATGGCGTCCCGAACAGGGGCCTCCCTCCTGGTTACGGCCTGCCCTTTCTGCCTCTCCATGCTTGAGGATGCGGTGCCGAGTCTCCCTTCGGCAGGGAAGCTGCGCGTGCTGGATGTGGCCGAGCTCGCCGCATCACGCCTTGCAGGGCGGCAGTCCTGATCTGGCTCTGCCGGGCCTGTTCCTTCTTTGCAACACCTTATTTTTTGGACGTATGCTTACAGAACAGGAATCACGCAGTCGCATCAGCAGTTTTCAGGAGTTGCTCAGGAGTGTTCCGGTTTCCGGTGCCCTGCTGCTGATGCCGGTCGATATCTATTACTTCACCGGCACACGGCAGAATGCGGTCCTCTGGATCCCGACCGACGGCAGTCCCATGCTGCTGGTCCGCAAAAGCTTTTCCAGGGCAAAGGAAGAGAGCCCGCTTGCGGATATACGCCCATTTCCGCCAAGCAAGGAGCTGTCCGCCGTGCTCGGCGAAGCCATGGATCGCATCGGCATGACCTTCGACGCCGTACCGGTGCAACAGCAGCAGTTTTATGCCAGGGTCCTGCCGGGCAGGAGTTTTGTCGATATTTCAGCGCCGCTCAGAGAGCTCCGCTCCGTAAAGACGCCATACGAACTTGTCGAACTCCGTAACGCCGCTGCGATGCTCTCCTCGGTTTTTGCCGAGGTTCCCGCATTTCTGAAGGCCGGGATGCGGGAGGTTGACCTTGCCGCGGAAATGGAGTACCGGCTGCGCCGGTCAGGGCATGAAGGGCTGGTGCGCATGCGGGCGTTCAACCAGGAACTGTCCGGGGGGCTTGCCGTCGCTGGAGGTGCCGCCGCGTATGGCTACTTTGACGGTGCGGTGACCGGCAGGGGGCTTTCTGCAGCCTCCCCGCAGGGGGCTTCGGTTGCTCCCATCCGCGAAAACGAGCCGGTGCTTGTCGATTTTGCCGGAGTCTCTTGTGGCTACATCGTCGATATGACCCGGATGTTCGTCATTGGGACGCTCGATCCCGAACTCCTTCGGGCATTCCGGCTGTCCCTGCGGATCCAGGAGCTGGTTCGGGCGGCGATGGTGCCGGGGGCTGTTTGCGAGCAGATCTACCAGGCGGCCGCAGCGCTTGCCGAAAGCGAAGGGCTCGGCGACTCCTTCATGGGCATGCCCGGCGAGCAATCCCGGTTCGTCGGCCATGGCGTTGGGCTGGAACTCGACGAGCTGCCGGTGCTCGCCCAAGGGTTTGCCGTGCCGTTACGTGCCGGGCAGGTGGTTGCCGTCGAACCGAAATTTGTCATTCCGGGCAAAGGGGCAATTGGCATCGAGAACACCTTCGTGGTTACGGAATCGGGGGGTGAGCGATTGAGCATGCTTCCCGACGACATCGTCACCATACCGGGGAGCCGCCCATGAACATCCTGGTGTGCGTCAAGCAGGTGCCCGACCTTGAAGCGAAATTTGTGCCGAATGCCGACGGTAGCTGGTTCGACGAATCGGGCATGGTGTTCCGCATGAACGAATACGATGCATTCGCCGTGGAAGCCGCGTTGCGCATCCGGGAGTCGACAGGAGGCCAGGCGACCGATGTGACCGTGCTTTCGATTGGCCCGCAGAGGACACGCGAGGTGATCCTGAAGGCGATCGCCATGGGCGCCGACCATGGGGTGCATATCCTCGACCCCGTGGCCGACGAGCGCGAGCCGTGGCAGATTGCCGCAATGATCGCGGGCTTTGCGGCTTCGCAAAGCTTTGACCTGCTCCTGACGGGCATGCAGTCGAGTGACCGCGGTTCTGCCCAGGTCGGCCTGCTGGTGGCCGAGCTTCTGGGCATTACGGGCGTGTCGGCCGCTGTCGGCCTTTCGCTTGCAGGTCGCGTGCTCACCGCCGACCGGGAACTCGAAGGGGGTGCACACGAGCGGGTCAGGTTTGCCCTGCCCGCACTGGTGACCTGCCAGCTTGGCCTCAATTCGCCCCGCTACCCGACTCTTCCCGGAATCATGAAATCGAAAAAAGCGCAAGTTACCGTTCTGAACCCCGATTCCGTCGGCCTTTGTCCCCCCTTTGCGGTGGGCGCAGAGGCCCGGCCGACTGTCCGGACCGGTTCCGGGGAGGTGCTCGAAGGGCCGGTCGGGGAGCTTGCCGACAGGGTTGCCGAGGCGTTGCGGTTTCGCCTGGGGTCAGCCGTCGAAGGAGGTGCACGATGAAGGTTCTGCTCGTTCCCGATGCCCGGCAGGGGCAGCATGTGACGGCATGTGGCGAACTGTTTGGTTTTGCCGGGCTGACCGGTGCGGAGGTTGCCGTTGCCTGGTTCGGCGAGGCCGCCGTGGCGCCGGCATTCGACGGGGAGCTTTTTCTGGCCGGTGACGGCGGCCCGGCCCGCTATGCGCCGGATCTGCACAAACACCAGCTTCTGCAGGTGATCGACGCCGTCCGGCCGGATGTCGTCGCCTTCATGCATACCTCCTGGGGCTGGGACCTTGCCCCAAGGCTGGCGGCATCGTGCCGGGCCGCCCAGGTGTCGGATGTCATCGCCCTCCCTGATTCCGGTGACGGATATCTCGTTGCCAGCTGCAACGGCAAGCTGCGGCGCACGGTCAGGCCGACGACCCCGATGGTCATGCTGACCCTGCAGCCGGGAGCCTTCCCCGCACGGGAGCCGTCAGGCGTCCCGGCGGTGCATCGGCTTGCGGCGCCGGGGCGCTCCTCGTCAGTCGAGTGGCTTGGTCTGCAGGAGCCGGTCGATGCGGAAATCGATCTCGGCAGGGCGCAGGTCATCGTTGCCGCAGGCCGCGGGATTGGCGGCAAAGAGCAGGTCGCCCGGGTGGAGACGCTCGCCGGGATGCTGGGCGGCCAGGTCGGCGCAAGCCGCCCTGCCGTCGACGCCGGATGGGTTGCGCATGGCCGGCAGATCGGTACGACCGGCCAGACCGTGTCGCCGGCAATCTATATCGCCTGCGGTATTTCCGGGGCGGTACAGCACCTTGCCGGCATGAAAGGTTCCGGGTATATCGTTGCTGTCAATACCGACCGTGATGCTCCCATCGGTGAGATTGCAGACCTGCTGGTCGTTGCAGACCTGAACGAGTTCCTCCCCGAACTGATCGCCAGGTTGTGACGCCGGGCTGGTCGTCTGCTGTTTTTTCGTACCGGGTTTTCTGTTCCGGTCTGTCTGGTGTATCTTTTTGCCGGAAGCTCCGAAGATAACCGTCAATCCGCCAGTTGGAACATGAGCCTGGACAACTACACCTTTTCGCATGAGATGGAGGTTCGAGACTATGAGCTCGACATGCAGGGAATCGTCAACAACAGTGTGTACCAGAACTACCTCGAACACACCCGCCACCTGTTCCTGAAGACGATAGGGATTGATTTCAGGGTGTTCACCGAGCGTGGCATCGACATGGTGGTCGTGCGTGCTGAACTGGATTACCGCTCGCCGCTGCGCAGCGGTGACCGCTTTGTGGTCGGCATCGACATGGTTCGCGAGTCCCCGCTGAAATTTGCCTTCTACCAGGACATTCTCCGCCTGCCGGACCTGAAGCCGGTTGTCCGCGCAAAGATCATCGGTACCGCGCTCAACGGCCGTGGCCGGCCGGAAATCCCCGAAGAGCTGGCGTGCCACATGGTGCAGCCCAAATGATGAACCTGCTCGCCGGGCGGATATGCTTTGCCGAATGGCCGGTATCTGCTATTTTTCCGGCAGTGCGGGCCGCTGTTGCAGCCTGCTTTCGACAGAGCCCATAACTTCTGCCGTATGAAACCACTCAGAGAGGTCGCCGTGTCCTACGCGGCCCTTGCCGATGCTGACCGGCAACTGCTTTCCGGCGACATCGAGGCCGCAGCAGCCAGCGCCCGCAGGGCCATCCAGGCCGCCGGTTCTATTCCCGCCGAAGAGGCGTTTGACCATGAGGGATTCTCGTCGTTCTGCCATGCGGTCCTTGCGGGCGCGCTTGCCCGGCTTGGCCAGTATGACGATGCCCTTTCCTCCGCCGACCTTGCCTTGCGCTATTTCAACCGGCGGGGTGAACTCAACCAGGATGAAGGAAAGCTCTGGATCGGAGCGGTCTTCGGCCGGGCGCTTGCGCTCGACGGGCTTGGGTGTCGGCGTGATGCTCTGGTGGAATTCCGCAAGGCTGCCGAAATGGTTGCCGAACGTCAGGCCGAGACCCCCGGGAAGGAGGAACTCCTTGCCGTTGCCACCGAACGCATGGCAACGCTTGGTCGTATGGTTGCGCCTGAAAAACCTGCAGGCTATAAAGCCTGGTGGGAGTTCTGGTCGTGAAGCCCGGCGTTCCGGTGCGGAATATCCTGGTTGTCCGCCTCAGTTCCATCGGCGACATCATCCTGACGACGCCGGTTGTGGCTGAACTGCGCAAGGCATGCCCCGGTGCGCGGATCGATTTCTGCACCAGGCCGCAGTTTACGACCCTGCTCGACGGCAACCCTGCGATCACGACCGTGGTCACGCCGGACCGGATTCCGGATATCCCGTACGACCTGGCTGTCGACCTCCAGAACAGCCGCCGTTCTCGTGCGCTGGTCAGGAGCCTCGGCATCAGGGAGGTCCGCCGCTATCACAAGCGGAACTGGAAGAAGCTGCTCCTGGTCCGCTGCAGAATCAACCTCCACGGTTCCGGTTACCATTCCGTCGTCGAGCGGTACCGGGCAGCGCTCGGCAGCCTGGTTCCCTCCTGTGCCTCCCCCTGCGCACTCTATCCGTCGAAAGAGGACCGGGCCTTTGCCGACTCGGTCGTCGGCAAAAGCTCCGCGCCGCTTCTTGCCGTCTGTTTCGGCGCCAACCACATGACCAAGCGATATCCGGAAACCGCTTTCGCCGCCGTGCTGGCGAGGGTCGCCTCCGAGCGTGACCTTCAGGTGCTGCTGCTTGGCGGGGCGGAAGATGTGGCCGCAGGGAACCGGATCATCGACGCCTTGCCGACGGAAGTGAAAGGCCGTGTCCGTCTGATGGCTGGGCGCACCACTCTCATGCAGGGAGCTGCGCTCCTGGAACGGGTTGACCTGGTGCTGACCAACGACACCGGGCTCATGCACATGGCATCGGCATTCGGCAGGCATCTGCTGGTGCTGTTCGGCTCTTCGGTCCGTGAATTCGGGTTTCTGCCCTGGGCGGCGCCGTTCGACCTGTTCGAAGTAGGCGGCCTCAGTTGCCGCCCCTGTTCCCATATCGGGCGTGACACCTGCCCGAAAGGCCATTTTCGCTGCATGAGGGACATCGATCCCGCCAGGGTGGCGGCACGTATCACTGAACTGCTCAAGCCGGCCGACGCATGAAGATCGCCACATGGAACATCAACGGCATCAGGGCCCGCCAGGACTCGCTTCGGCTCTGGATTGAACAGAACTCGCCCGACATTGTCGTCCTGCAGGAGGTCAAGGCCGCGGAGGCGGACATTCCTCCAACGATAACCGGCATCGGCGGCTACCGGAAGTTCTGGAACGCTTCGTCGTTCAGGAAGGGGTACAGCGGCGTCGGCATACTCTTCCGGGAAGATGTTTGTGCGGAGCCCTCCCTGGAAATTCCCCCCTTCGACGTCGAGAACCGGACGGTTGTCCTCCATGCCGGTCCGATTTCCCTGGTGGGCACCTACGTCCCGCGAGGCGACGGCCAGGAGCACTACGCCGTCAAGCTGCAGTACCTGGCGGATCTGCGGGATTATCTTGCCGGCCTGCTCTCCGCCGGCAGGGAGGTCGTCCTGGCTGGCGACCTGAACGTCGCCCGCAGGGACATCGACGTGCATCGCTCCCAGAACAAGCCTGGTGCAACCGGACTGCGGGACGGGGAGCGTGCGGCCATTGACGCATGCCTTGCGACCGGTCTCCACGACGTCATGCGTGAGCGTAATCCTGAGCGGACGGACCTGTTCACCTGGTGGCCCAACTGGCGTTTCGCCCGAGAGCGTAACCTCGGCTGGAGGATCGATTGCTGCTATCTTTCCGCAGGGCTCGCCGCGGGGGTGACCGATGCCATCGTTGACGTCGGGGAGCAAAGTTCAGACCATGCGCCGGTCATGGTCACCATTGCCTGACGGGCTTTTTCGCCTCCTTTTCCGGCTGCTGCGAATCAGCATGCAGGGGCGTTGGAAAAAAAAAGAAAAAATCATACCTTTGAGGTTCAAAATTGCAGATGGTGTTCATGGTTCGCCATGAAGCCGTGGGGCAGGGATTGCGCAATACCTGCTTTCCGCCATGTGCACAGTTTCTTTTCATACCAGAACCATTGCGCCATGAACACACTGAAACAGTACGAATGTACCGTCATTATCGACGGCGGCCTTCAGGATGACGCCATCGCTGCGGCGATGGAGCTTGTCAGGACCACGATCACCGGCAAGGGTGGCGTGATCAACAACGTCCTGGAAGTCGGAAGAAGAAAAATGGCCTACCTCATCGGCAAGGCTTCCGTTGGCTACTACGCACATGTCGAGTTTGATGCGGTCCCCGCTGCCATCGCCGATATCGAGCGCGTATTCCGATACGAAGACAACATCCTGCGTTTTCTTATCATCCAGCTGAGCTCCCCGCTGCTCGAGATGCGCAAGCGCGTCGAAAAGTACAGCGTTGTGCTTGGCAGCCCTGAAGATCAGACCGAAGGCGATACCGCTGCAGCGAAGAACTGAGCGCGGGTATGTCGGGTTGGAGATGGACGATGAAATGATCCCAATTGTGAACAAAAAGGAGAAGATGTCATGGCGGAACTGAAAATGCCTGAGATCAACAGTGTCATTATTGCTGGCAACCTTACCAAGGACCCGGTTTTCAGACAGACGAATTCAGGCGGGACGCCAGTCGTCAATTTCTCGATCGCGTGTAACCGCAGGTTCAGGGACAGCAACCACCAGTGGCAGGAGGACGTCTGCTATGTCGGCGTCGTCGCCTGGAACAAGCTTGCCGAGAGCTGCAGGGACAACCTGAAGAAAAGCTCGGCCGTGCTGGTCGATGGCGAGTTGCAGAGCCGTACCTGGAAAGCCCAGGATGGCACCTCAAGGACCGTGGTCGAAATCAAGGCCAGAAGGATCCAGTTCCTCAACAAGAGGAAGAAAAACGGAGAGGAGGACGAAGAGGGCTTCATCGAGGACGATACGCATGAATTGCATCATGGCGGCATCGACGAGGATGGGCACATGTACGAGTACAAGTACCTCACTTCCGACTGAGTAGGAAACAAAGTTTAATACTGAAGAATGAAAATGAGACACAAACCAGCACAGGCGCAGGGCAGCAAATCTCTTGGTAACGCCCTTGCCTCTAAAAAGAAAGTTTCCAAGAACCAGGTGGTCTTCTTTGACTATCGGGACGAGCGCAAGCTGAAACGGTTCATCAACGACCAGGGCAAAATCATTCCCCGTCGCATCACCGGTCTGTCGGCAAAAGAGCAGAGCCTGCTGACCCACTCCATCAAGTGGGCACGGTTCCTGGCCATCATTCCGTATGTCGCCGACGAATACAAATAAGTGGTTGCACAATTTTAATTATTCAGAACGAGGAAACAGGCCGTGAAAATAATTTTAAGAAAGGATGTGGCAACCCTTGGCGATGCGGGTGAAGTCGTTACCGTCAAGAATGGATATGCCAATAACTACCTGATCCCGCAGGGGTATGCCATCCGGGCTACCGAAGGGACCATCAAGGCGCTTGAAACCGAAAAGAAGCAGCAGGCAAGAAAGATTGAACTGCAGCGCAAGACCGCTCGTGAACTGGCTGTGAAGCTTGAGCAGACGCCCGTCAAGGTGCATGCGAAAGCTGGTGAATCCGGCAAGCTCTTCGGCACGATCACCGCAGGTGACATTGCCGACGCGCTCAAGGTGCAGGGCGTCGAGATCGACCGCAGGAAAATCACGCTTGAGGCTCCGATCAAGTCGCTCGGCAAATTCGAAGCCGAAGCGAAGCTGTTCATGGATATCATTGCCAAGCTCAGCATCGAGGTCGAAGCCGAAGGTACCGCCGCAGAATAACGCTGCCCAGGGCATTTCCGGCAGATTCAGGCTGTCAGGCAGGAGCCAAGCCCCGCAACCAGCAATGGTTTCGGGGCTTTTTTATTTGCAAGTTGGAAATTTTTCGATTCGTGAGTAGAATTTGTTGAGAGGGACCCCGGCCCCTTTGTACCGCCTCAGTCTTACGTTGTTACCACAAAACCATAATCGGGAGTGCATCATGAACCAAACGCTTCTTCATGAGAAATACCCCATTTACATTCTGGAGCTCAGCAAGTCGGAGACCAGCTGCCGGAGCGTCGACGACATCGTTTCCTATTACGGGCAAAAAATTGATGCACATCCCGTTGCAACCTGCATTGGTGTTTTCGACCACTATGGGCATACCTCTGCCTTGCCGGAAGGCGAGATCAGTGAGAATATCTGGGCGGCAAAGAACATCGTGTTCTGTTTCGGCAAGGAGATCATGAACCCGAAAGTCCTCGCCATACGGCCAAAATCGATTGGCATCGCTGAAATGGCCGACAGTTTTGTCATCAGTTTCCTTGAAGCCCCGAATCCCGCGGCAAACGAGGCGATGGAGTCCTGGACCCTCGCTTTGAAAGACCAGTGATTTCCGGATTTCCTGCAAAAGAGAACCCCCAGGTTGCCGTCGGGCCACCTGGGGGTTGTTCGTTTCGGGGGTTTGCGATGCTTCGCCGGTCGCAGCTTCAGGCCATGAACTGGCCGAGCATACGCACATCGTTCTCAAAGAGCAGGCGTATATCGTCAATCTTGTACCGGAGCAGGGCCGTGCGGTCGACGCCCATGCCGAATGCGTAGCCGGTCCAAACCTCGGGATCGATGCCGCAGTTGCGCATGACGTTCGGGTGCACCATGCCGCACCCCATGATTTCAAGCCAGCCTGATTTCTTGCATACCCGGCAACCTTTTCCACCGCAGAGGTAGCAGGTCACGTCCACCTCGGCCGAAGGCTCGGTGAACGGGAAGAAGCTCGGTCGGAAACGGAGCTGGACATCGGAGCCGAACATCTGGCGCGCAAACGAGTAGATCGTCGCCTTGAGGTCGGCAAACGAAACCTTCCGGTCGATATACAGCCCTTCGAGCTGATGGAAGACGCAATAGCTTCTTGCGCTGATCGCCTCGTTGCGGTAGACCTTGCCCGGGCAGATCACCCTGATCGGCGGTTTCTGGTCAAGCATGACTCGTACCTGCACCGGGGAGGTATGGGTACGGAGCAGGACGTCGCCCTTGCCGTGGCCTCTGGTCACGAAAAAGGTATCCTGCATGTCTCTGGCCGGATGGTTCGGCGGGAAGTTCAGCCGGTCGAAGTTGTACTCGTCAATCTCAAGTTCGGGGCCGGTTGCGATGCTGAAGCCCATCGCGGAGAATATCCGTTTCATGTCACCAAGCACTTTCTGTACCGGGTGTTCCGAGCCGCAAAAGGCCCGGCGACCAGGGAGCGAAATGTCGATGGACGGATGCGATGACGCGACGGACTGGGCAAAACGCGCTTCGGCATCGGCAGCTTTCTGTTCTGCAGAGACTTTCAGCGCGTTCAGCAATTGCCCTATGCGCGGCCGGTCTGCAGGATCGACTCCTTTCAGTTGCGAGAAAAGGGCGGCGATTCGCCCTTTCCGTACGGTGAACTCAAGCCGGAAGGCCTCAAGTTCACTGCTGTTGCTGATGCGGTAGTCGTCAATTTCCTGTTGCAGTTGCCGGATGCTGTTCTCCATAGGGTCGTAGACGGGGATGATTAATCGAGCGCGGTCTTGACGATCACGGTAAAGGCTTCTGGGTCCTTCACGGCGATTTCGGCAAGTGCCTTGCGGTCGATCTGAATGTTTTTCTTGTGGATTGCGTCCATCAGGCGCGAATAGGAAACGCCGTTCAGGCGTGCAGCCGCATTGATGCGGGTGATCCAGAGCGAACGGAAATTCCGCTTCTTGGCGCGGCGATCGCGATAGGCATACTGCTCGGCCTTGTCGACGGCGTGCTTGACGACGGTCAGCACGTTGCCGCGCGAACCCCAGAACCCCTTCGCCTTATTGAGAATCCTTTTCCTTCTGGCCCTTGAGGCGACCGCGTTATTTGCTTTAGGCATCGTTGTGTCTTGTTAATGTGTTATCGCAATTTGGCGGACCCTGTCAGGCAAGGATCATCCGCTTGATCTGGTTCGCGCGGGTCGAATCGACCAGAGCGGACTGGTGCAGGCGGCGGGTGCGCTTCCTGTTCTTGTGTTCGAGGTTGTGGGAACCGTTCATGCGCTCGCGCTTGATTTTCCCGGAAGCGGTTGCCTTGAACCTTTTGCAGGCACCGCGGTGTGATTTCATTTTAGGCATGGTCGTCGGTTTAAATGATAAATGTCGATTATCGACGCAACTGGGTTATTCTGAATCATCATCATCTTCGAGCTCTGCCGAAAGCGGCGGCAACGGCGGCAGCGGCTCCGATTTCACCCTTCGTTTCTCGAACTGTTCGATCTTCTTTTTGTCCGGCTCGAAATAGACGAACAGCTTCTTGCCCTCGAACTTCGGATCGCCGTCGCGGTTTGCGACCGTACTGAGCCTTTCGGTCAGGCGGTTTGCGAGTTCGAGGCCTCTGTCCTTGTAGATGATGGAACGGCCGAGGAAGACGATGGTGGCGCGGACACGGTTGCCTTTACGGAGGAACTCCTCAAGGTGTGCCGTCTTGAAATCGAAATCGTGCTTGTCGGTGTTCGGATGGAAGCGGAGCTCCTTGAGCGTCGTGGTTTTCTGCTTTTTCTTGAGGTCCTTGTCCTTCTTGTCCATCTTGTAGATCAGCTTGCCGTAGTTCTCAAGCTTGCACACCGGCGGCTGGGCATTCGGCTGAACTTCGATCAGGTCGAGATCTCGTTCCTCGGCTGCTCTCCGGGCTTCACTGGTGCGCATGACCTGCATGGCGCCGTCGGGGAAGACCACCCTGACTTCAGGAACGCGGATCTGGTCGTTGATCCTGTAGGAGAGTTTCGGTTTCTGGCCGGATGTCTTTTGTTTTTTCATTCGATCTGTGTTGGTTGAAAGGATCGGTATGCCTGCCGGTCAACTGATCAGGCTCTTCTTGAGATTTCATCACTGAGTTTTTCGACAAGCTCCCCGACGGAGAGGCGACCTTCGTCACCCTTGTGCCGCCGCCGCAGCGAGACTTCGCCAGTCTCCTGTTCGTTTCTGCCGATGACAAGCATGCAGGGGATCTTGGCGAGTTCCGATTCGCGGATTTTCTTGCCGATCTTTTCGCTGCCGAGGTCGATTTTTGTCCGGATTCCGGCATCCTGCAGGGTCTTGCAGACCTGGAGTGCGTAATCGTGCACATCTTCGGCTATCGGCAGGACAACGGCCTGCACCGGTGCGAGCCAGAGCGGGAAATTGCCGGCCGTATGCTCGATCAGGACGCCGATGAACCGTTCCATCGAGCCGAACGGCGCGCGGTGGATGACCACCGGCCGATGCTTCTGCCCATCGCTGCCGATGTAGCTGAGGTCAAAGCGTTCCGGCATGACATAATCGACCTGTACGGTGCCGAGCTGCCATTTTCTGCCGATGGCGTCGCGAACGATGAAATCTATTTTCGGCCCGTAGAAACTGGCTTCGCCGATACCGATGAAATACTTGATGCCCATGCGCTCTGCAGCTTCACGCACATCTTTTTCCGCCTGTTCCCAGACATCGGCCGTCCCGCCGTACTTGGACTGGTTTTCCGGATCATGCAGGGAAAGGCGGGTCTCCACATCCTCGAACCCGAGGGTGCTGAAGACGAACCTGGTCAGGTCGATGGCGTTGCAGATTTCATCGACAAGCTGGTCCGGGCGGCAGTAGATATGCGAATCGTCCTGGGTGAAGCCCCGTGCGCGGACAAGGCCGTTGAGCTCCCCGGACTGTTCATGCCGGTAGACGGTGCCGAACTCCGTCAGGCGGATCGGCAGGTCACGGTAGCTGCGGAGGTCCGAACTGTAGATCAGGTGATGGTGCGGGCAGTTCATCGGTTTGAGCAGATACTGCTCCTCACGGCCGGTCTCATCCTTGTAGGTGAGCGGCGGGAACTGCGAGTCGCTGTAGTACGGGTAATGGCCCGAACGCTTGTAGAGCTCGATGTTGCCGATATGCGGCGTGTACACGGGCAGATAGCCGCGTTTCCGCTGCTCGGCTTTCAGGAAAGTCTCCAGCTCATTGCGGATGATGGCGCCTTTGGGCAGCCAGATCGGCAGGCCGCTGCCGACCTCCGGAGTCAGCATGAACAGGCCGAGTTCCGCCCCGATCTTGCGATGGTCGCGCTTGCGGGCCTCTTCAATCCGTGCGGCATGCTCCTTGAGGAGCTTGTCGGAGGGGAACGTGATGCCGTAGATGCGCTGCATCGATTCCCGGTTGGCGTCGCCACGCCAGTAGGAGGCTGAAATATTGGTCAGGAGGACCGCCCGGATTCTGCCGGTTGCAGGGAGGTGCGGGCCGCTGCACAGGTCGGCGAACTCCCCCTGGTGGTAAACCGAAACCGTTCCGACATCCTTCAGGGTATCTTCGAGGATTTCGACCTTGTAGGGATCCTTGCGCACCTGGCTGAAATAGTCGATGGCCTGCTGGCGCGGCATCTCTTCACGGACGATCGGCTCGTTGCGCGTGCTGATTTCAAGCATCCGTGCTTCGATGTTGCGCAGGTCCGCTTCGTTGAAGCGCTCGTGATAGGCAATATCGTAGTAAAAGCCCTGTTCGATTGCCGGTCCTGCGCCGAACTTCGCGCCGGGGAACAGCTCTTCGATGGCCTGGGCCATCAGGTGGCTCGAACTGTGCCAGAAGATCTCCTTGCCGGCAGGGCTGTCGAAGGTGAGGATTTCCACACGGGCGTCGTCGACGATGGGTGTGGAAAGGTCTGCCGGCTTGCCGTCAATGACAATGCCGAGCGCGTCCTGGGCGAGCCTGCGGCCGATGGAGGCTGCGATTTCGAGGCCGGTCGTTCCGGACGGGAATGTTTTTTCTGTGCCGTCAGGCAGGGTGATGACCACCTGCTTCAGGCAATCCATTGCGTCAGACATGGGAAATTCTATCCATAAGTCTTGTTGTCAGAACGGGGGTGATGACCTCCCGATTCTGTGCTCCCCCGGGGAGCATTCAAAACAGCCGCTTTCAGTTAGAGTTCGCCGGCCGGGAGGGCTGTTCAGGCAGGCGAGGCCGTTACGGCTGTTCGCGGTGCCCGGTAATCCCCGGACCGATAGGAA
Source organism: uncultured Chlorobiaceae bacterium (assembly GCA_964611215.1). Lineage (GTDB taxonomy): Bacteria > Bacteroidota > Chlorobiia > Chlorobiales > Chlorobiaceae > Chlorobaculum. Next base: position 68,623 of record CAZSXF010000010.1, on the reverse strand, counting down.
GATCAGCATATTGCAAAAAAAAAGCGGGAATTCCAAATCAGGAAATCGCTCTGAGGATCTCCGGCGTCACGGTATCCTTGCCGAGCCGTGCAGCATGTGCCTCGGCCTTCTGTTTCAGCTCTCGGCCGAACGATATCTGGCTGATGAAGGGGGCCTTGCCGACGATCTCCTCCAGGACGGCGTTGGCCTCGGGGGTCCAGGCGAGGGCTGCCTGGACGGGTGGTGCCCCCTGTTGCTGACGCCTGGTGATGGGCAGGAAGGTGAACAGGGTGTCGTAGAGGGCGTTGACGATCTGCTGGACCAGCCAGATGACGCCGCTGTGGCCCATGAACGGGGTGCCGAGCGCGCGGCAGACGATCGGGCCGGGGAAAGCGGCAGGGATAAAGCGGGTTTTGGCATCGATCTCCGCCAGGTAGATCTTGTCCGGCATGCGGCCGAACAGGAACTGGGGTTGCTGCTGCAGGATGTCGTTCCGGACGAGCGAGTTGTCCGCGGTCACCGAATCATGGCTGAACAGGCAGTGCATGCCCAGTTCGCCGGCCAGTACCGTCGGAATGCCGTGGGCGTACGTCGCCGAAGCCGCAACACCGAAACGGATGGTCGGAAACCACTCGGATTGCGGTCCGCGCCACAGATCCCAGAGCGGTTTCAGGGTTGAGCGCTTTTCCGCTTCGATGAACCGTTCAGCCTGTTCACGGTTTCCGGTCAGTTCGCCGAGGGTGCGGATGAACTGTCCGGTTTCCTCAAGCCCGAACGGCGCTGCCAGTACCGGGCGGCCAAGCCGTTCCGCAAGCGCGGTACCGAACTCACGGTACATGACGACGATGACCTCGGCACGCTTCAGTTCCGCAATGTCCCGGACATTCGCTTCGAAGGGGTAGACGTGGCGGAGCGTGGCTCCGGTGCCTGTGATGAGGCGCTTGATTTCGCAGAGGTCCGAAGGGCTGTTGAAACAGCCGTAGGTCGGCCCGATGATGCTGACCGTGCCGGGTTCGACCTCGGCAGGCCTGCCATCGTCGAATCGGTCGAGCAGCCAGGTGAGGGCCCGGTCGCGTCCCTGCCATTCGTTTTCACCAAGTGAATTGGAGGGGAAGAACTGCACCGAGGGGTATTTCATCTCCAACAGGCGCTGGTGGTCGCTGCCGATCATTTCACTTTCGGCGCTCGAGACCAGGATCAGCTGCCTGTCGCTGCCGGTGAGCTGGTCAAGGACCGACTGTACGGCTTCGGAACTGCCGTTAGAGGCAATCTCTTTTTCGGTGAGGCTGGTCGGCGTCAGGTTGTCGAGGAACGGGACCGCGTCGGTGTAGTCGAGCACGGCGACACCGGCGAGGTTATAGCAGCCAACAGGCGCATCGGCAACGACGTGGACATCGTTGAGCGAACAGAAGGTGTTGACTGCGGCCCAGTAGGCGCTGGCAGTCGATTCGTCCCGGATGGTTCTTGCCATGGTCGGTACAGCAGGGTCAGGGCTTGGTTCGGCGATAGTGGCCGGTGACGGCCGGATGACTCTGAATCTACGCAATAATGGCCATAAAGTTCAAGGCCGGTTCTCCTGGAGCGACACCGGAAGCTTGCCCGGCGGGACAAGCTCGCCGAGCAGCACCCGCATGACGGAACTTTCCGCCGGGTCACCCGCGCTGTATGCACACAGTGCCGTTCCGATTTCCGGGACGTGGTCGAGCAGGTAGGGGGTTCCGAACGAAACGAAGATGAGCGGGGTTGTCGCAGGTACCCTTCCGGGAAGGCTGCGGACAAATGCAAGCTGGCGCTCGCCCTGTTTGGCGAGGCCGTTGGCGGGAACCGCCTGTATGTCGGTCGTCAGGATCACTGCCGAGGCCTGTTCGGCGAGCCGCAGGGTTTCCCGGTAGGACTTTTCCCTGGTTGATGGGTCAAGGCGGACGTGGAGGACCCGCCAGTGCTCGCTGAGCTTTTTCCGGAAGGTCCTGACATGCTCTTCTCCTGGCTTGTCCTGGAGCACGATGTTGAGCACCGGGCCCGACGGCGAGGGGTGCAGCGGCAGGAGGTGGTTGCGGTCCCTGACAAGCGTCACGGATTGCTCGGCGATCCGTTCGGCGAGCTGTCTCGACTCGGGCAGGCCGACTGCTTCGTGCAAACGGGACAGGTCCACCATACGGTTGCGGTCAAGGCCGAGCCACTGCTTGAGCTGGAGTATCCTGCGTACCGACTCGTCGATTCGCCGTTCCGGGATGGTGCCGTTCCGCACGGCATCCACGACGGCGTCGTGGGCAAGCTCCGGGTCGGGAGGAAAAAGCAGCAGGTCGTTGCCGGCCTGGACGGCCCGGACCGCGATTTCCGATGGTGTGCCGATGTCGCGCAATGCCTTCATGTTCAGCGCATCGGTGATGATCAGGCCGCTGAAGCCGATGTCCCGGCGGAGAAGATCGGTGACGATGCTTTTTGAAAGGGAGGCCGGCTCAAGGTTTCCTGTCAGCTTCGGGACGGCAAGGTGCCCGACCATGACGCTCATCACACCCTGGCTGACGGCGGCCCGGAAGGGTTTGAGTTCATAGTTTTCAAGGCGTTGCCGGTCACCGGCAAGTATCGGAAGGGCGAGATGGCTGTCCACGGTCACATCGCCGTGGCCGGGGAAATGCTTGGCGGTCGCCGCAACGTTGCTGGATTGCAGCCCTTCGATGATCGCGGTCGACATGGTGTCGGCAACCTGGATCCTGTCTCCGAACGAACGGGTGTTGATGACCGGGTTGGCCGGGTTGATGTTCAGGTCGACGGTTGGTGCGTAATCCTGGCTGATGCCGACTGCGCGAGCCTCTCTGGCGATTGTTTTTGCCATTGCCCGTGCCAGTTCAGGATCTCCCGTTGCCGCGACGGCCATGCTTGGCGGGAATTCGGTGGCGCCCTCCAGCCGCATGGCCAGTCCTCGTTCCATATCGGCGCTGATCAGCAGGGGGAGGTTCGAAACAAGCTGGAAATGGTTCACCAGCATGCTTGCGCCGAGGATATCGCCTTTGAGGAACATGATGCCGCCGATTTTCCCTTCGGTGGCAAGCCTGGTCAGAAGCTGGTAGTCCTGGTTGTCGTCACCGCGGTACTGCCCTTCGAGGTTGGCCACGATCATCTGCCCAACCTTCTCGGAGAGGCTCATTCGCTTCATCGTTCTGTCGATCCATGCCGAATTTGTCGAAAACACAGCCTGGGCGGTATTCGGGAGCGCCCTTTTTTTGGCATCGGCAATGGTTGCGGAGAGGCATAAAAACGGGAGCAGTGCCAGGGCAATGGCCAGAATTCGTTTACGCATAGTGGCAGTTCCGGCTGATCGGGTCGTTCGGTTCATCAACAGTCGCATCGGTGAGGCAATCTATGAAATATCTCCTGGTCGGCAATCGCCAGGGTCTTTTCCGGGATTCAGGGGTCGCTGGGCAGCGCCGCCTGACGGCAGCGCTGTTCCATGAGGCATGACGAGGTCAGATCGTGCAGCAGATATTCAGCTGGCGAGATGCGAGCGCATCGTCCAGTCGCTTCGCCGGGGTGGTTTCCGGGGCGTTCAGGACCACATCCGGGTTCGTTTCCGCCTCCCTGGCAATGGCGATCAGGGCGTCGGCAAATGCGTCGAGCGTTTCCTTTGTCTCGGTTTCGGTCGGTTCGATCATCAGCGCTTCGCTGACGATCAGCGGGAAATAGACGGTTGGCGCATGGTAGCCGTAGTCAAGCAGGCGTTTGGCGATGTCGAGCGTCCTGACGTGGTACGCTTTCTTCTGCCGGTCGCCGGACAGGCAGAACTCATGCATGACCGGCCTGGGGTACGGCAGCAGGAACTGGTCGATCAGCTTGCAGAGCAGGTAATTCGCGTTGATGATCGCGTTTTCCGAAACCCGTCGCAGGCCCTCCGCGCCGAGCATGCGGATATAGGTGTAGGCGCGGACGAGTACCGAGAAGTTGCCGTAGAAGTTCAGCATCCGCCCGATGCTCTCCTGGCTGCCGGCCTGCAGCCGGTAGCGGGTCTGCCCGTCAGCCTCGTAGCGCTCGACCGTCGGCCCCGGCAGGAGCCCGGTGAGTTTCCGGCTTACCCCGACGGGGCCGCTGCCGGGACCGCCACCGCCATGCGGGGTCGAAAAGCTCTTGTGCAGGTTGTAGTGCACGACGTCGAAGCCCATGTCGCCGGGCCGGGTCAGGCCGAGCAGGGCGTTCATGTTCGCGCCGTCCATGTAGAGCAGGCTGCCGTTATCGTGGATCATTCCGGCAATTGCCGTGATCTCCGATTCGAAAATGCCGAGGGTGTTCGGATTGGTCAGCATCAGTGCTGCCACATCGTCGTCGAGCTTTGCCCGGAGGTCGTCCAGGTCCGTGCACCCATCGGCGTTGTTTTTCACCGAGATCGTCTGGAATCCTCCGAGTGCTGCGGATGCCGGATTGGTGCCATGGGCGGAATCGACCACGAGCAACTTGTGGCGGGGCTTGCCCTGCAGCTCATGGTATTTCTTCATGATCAGGATGCCGGTGAGTTCACCATGGGCACCGGCGGCAGGTTGCAGCGAAACGGCGGCCATGCCGGCGATTTCGGCGAGCATGCCCGAGAGCTCGTACATCAGTTGCAGCGCTCCCTGCACGGTCGCTTCCGGCTGCATCGGGTGCAGCGCAGCAAACCCGGCCAGTTCACTGGTTACGTCGTTGATCTTCGGATTGTACTTCATGGTACAGCTTCCGAGCGGGTACATGTTCTTGTCGACGTGGTAGTTGAGGTTCGACAGGCGGATAAAGTGCCTGACGACTTCGCTTTCCGGGACTTCCGGCAGCGCAGCCTGTTCCTTCCTGAGGAACCTGGACGGCAGAAGTTCACCGGCCGGACGCCCGGGAATGTCAAGCGGCGAGAAGCTGTAGCCTTTGCGGCCACTGCGGGAAAGGTCGAAGATCAGTTGTTCAAGCATTGCATACGTTGGTTGACGGGGCGGCGCGCCGTTCGGCGGCAACCGCCCGCAGAGCTCCGGAAACTGGCTGCAAGACGGCCTCGACGTGAGCCGGAGGACGCCTCTGAACGCCAATATACGCATTTCAGCTCGGGGATAAAGGAGGGAATGTCCCTTCCGCACACCGGGCCCGGCTCCCGTGAGGAGCCCTGCTGCAGGCCTCCGTTACTGTTCGCCGTTCGAAAGGCCGAACGGGTCTTCGGTTTCCAGCAGCGTCATTGCCTGCCGTGCTGCGGTCTGTTCGGCATCTTTCTTTCGGGGCGCACGGCCTTTGCCGAGGACGAGGCCGCGGCAGGAGACTTCTATGGTGAAGGTTTTTTCATGCTCGGCGCCCTCTTCGGCAACGATGCAGTAGAGGGGTGGCGGGAGGTGGTGCGACTGCGCAAACTCGATCAGCCGGCTTTTGTAATTGAACTCCTCTTCGACGATCCGGTGCAGGTCGAGCTTGGCGATGACGTGGTTTGCGATGAACCGCTCGGCCCCGGCAATACCCTGATCAAGGTAGATGGCGCCGATCAGTGCTTCGAGCGCGTCGGCCAGCGCGGATTCGCTTGTCCTGATTCGCTGCTTGTCCGTCGAATCCCCGATGATGAGGTGTTCGCCGAGGCCAAGCGAACGGGCGAAGGTCGCCAGCGACTTGCGGTTGACGATTTTTGACCGGTTGTTGGAGAGCTCTCCTTCGTCGCTTTCCGGAAACTTCTTGAAGAGGTGTTCCGAAACGAGCAGGTCGAGCACGGCATCGCCGAGGAACTCAAGCCGCTGGTTCGAGTCCGGGTGTTCGGCGTCGCGGGGAAGGTCATGGAGTACGGAGCGGTGCGTCAGGGCAGTCTGGTAGATCGCAAGGCTTCGGCATGGCCTGCCGGTGAGGCCTTCAAGGAATTCGATGTCGGCAGGGTCGAGGAGTGGCTGGTTGGGTTTGTGGCCATTTCCCTCCCCCCCGAAACTCTCGTTGCGGAGAAAATTCAGGGAGGTCAGCTTTTGCCACAGTGGTGACATTGGGGCAGTCGTGAGTTTGTCGGTTCAGACGGTCGGGGCTTTTTTGAAGATCACGCACCCGTTGTGGCCGCCGAACCCGAAGCCGTTGTTCAGGGCGTATTCGATGTTGCGCGCTTTGGCCGTATTCGGGGTCACATCGAGGTCGACCAGCGGATCGAGGTTGTCGCAGTTGATCGTCGGCGGAACCGTCTGGTTCTGGAGGGCGAGGATGCATGCGACCGATTCGACGACGCCGGCAGCACCGAGAAGGTGCCCGGTCATGGACTTGGTCGAACTGATGCTCAGCCGGTAGGCATGGTCGCCGAAGGCCTTCCGGATGGCGGCGATCTCCGCCACGTCGCCAAGCTGTGTCGAGGTGCCGTGGGTGTTGACATAATCGATTTTGTCCGGGGTGATGCCGGCCATCTTCATGGCGCTGTGCATCGCGGCAAGGGCGCCGATACCTTCCGGATGGGGTGCCGTGAGGTGGTGGGCGTCAGCCGATGCGCCAACCCCTGCGATTTCGGCGTAGATTTTCGCACCGCGCCTGACGGCGGATTCATAGGTTTCGAGCACCAGCGAACCGGCGCCTTCGCCCATGACGAAACCGTCACGGTCGATGTCGTAAGGGCGTGAGGCCCGATCCGGACGGTCATTGGCCGTCGAGAGGGCTTTGGCCGCGTTGAAGCCGGCGATGCCCATCTGGGTGATCGTCGCTTCCGAGCCGCCGCAGACCATGTAGTCGGCAAGGCCCATCTGCAGGAGCATGAACGCATCCATGATCGCGTGCAGCGAGGTCGCGCATGCCGAGGAGGTCGCGTAGTTCGGCCCCATGAGGCCGTTCCTGATGGATATCTGCCCGGCGGCGATGTCCGGGATCAGCATCGGGATGAAGAACGGGCTGATCCGCCTGGGGCCACGTTCCATGTAGGTTCGGAACTGGCGGTCGTAGGTCGTCATGCCGCCGATACCGGAACCGTGGATGACACCGATCCTGGTCAGGTCGAGCGAGGGCAGGTCCAGGCCGGAATCCTTCAGTGCCTGTTCTGCCGCGATGACGCCGTACTGGCAATACGGATCCATGCGGTCGGCGGATTTCCGGTCCATGTACGTTTCGGCCTTGAAATCCTTGAGCTCGCATGCGAACGTGGTTGCAAAGTCCGTCGTATCGAAATAGGTGATCGGAGCGGCGCCGCTTTTGCCGTTGACGAGCGAATTCCAGAAGTCCGGGGCATTCAGGCCAATAGGCGCGAGCACACCGATACCGGTAACGACGATTCTTTTGAGTTCGGGACCCATCTGCGGATGTTTTGATTTACGTACACGTGAATCAGGCAGGGAGTTGTCCCTGCCTGAAACTGCTGATTACTTTTTTGCTACGATGTAGTCGATGGCCTGCTGAACGGTGCCGATCTTCTCTGCATCTTCGTCCGGGATCTGGACGCCGAATTCGTTCTCAAGTTCCATGATCAGTTCGACGGTGTCGAGGGAGTCTGCGCCAAGGTCGTCGGAAAACTTGGATTCCGGCTTGATCTGATCCTTGTTGACACCCATTTTGCTGACGATGATATCGTACACTTTGTCTTTGATTGCATCTGCGCTCATCTTCTTCTCCAGGTTTTTGATTGATGACGTTGTTTGAAAAAAAAAGAGTTTAGAAATATACGAAGAAAAAACAGCGGGGCCAAAACGGGTTCCCCGCCACCATCTCTTCAGGACGCGGCCGGTCACATCAGCATGCCGCCGTTGACGCTGATCACCTGTCCGGTGATGTAGGATGACATGTCGCTGGCCAGGAACGTTACGGCGTTGGCCACATCCTGCGGCGTGCCGAACTGGTTCAGCGGAATGGCGTCGAGCATCTTCTGGCGGACTTCATCGGAGAGGGCATCGGTCATCTTTGAGGAGATGAAGCCCGGTGCGATGGCGTTCGCCCTGATGTTGCGCGAGGAGAACTCCTTGGCGATCGACTTGGTGAATGCGATGACGCCGCCTTTCGATGCCGCGTAGTTGGCCTGGCCGGCGTTGCCCATCAGGCCGACGACCGAGGCGATATTGATGATCGAGCCGGAGCGCTGCTTCATCATCGTACGGGTCACCGCCTTGGTGCAGTTGAAGGTTCCCTTCAGGTTGACGGTCAGCACGGCGTCCCAATCCTCTTCGCTCATGCGCATGAGCAGGCCGTCGCGGGTGATTCCGGCGTTGTTGACCAGAATGTCGATCCGTCCGTTCTCCTTGGCGATTTCGTCAAAAGCCTTCTGGCAGGCCTCTCCGTTGGTGACGTCGAGCTCCTTGCAGGAGACGCCGGCGCCCATTGCCTTGAGGGCAGCTTCCGTTTCCGACAGCCATTCGGCCTTGACGTCGCCGATGACCAGGTTGGCCCCTTTCGAGGCGAGTTCAAGGGCGATAGCCTGGCCGATGCCTCGTGCGGCCCCGGTAACGACCGCGGTTCTTCCTTTCAGCATGATTGGTTTCCTTATGGTTGCTGGGTTGATACGTGTTCACGCTTGGCGGCTACCTGTTCGGCGGTATCAACGCCATCGGTCGCCGCCGACTTGCTGATTCGTTTGATCAGCCCCTGCAGGACTTTCTGCGGGCCGACTTCCACAAATTCGGTGACTCCTGCCTCCACCATGGCCAGCACGGACTGGCTCCAGAGCACGGAGCTGGTGAGCTGGCGGATCAGGTTCGCCCTGATTTCGGCGGCCTCGGTGACCGGTCCGGCCACGACGTTCATACAGACCGGGATTTCGGCATCCCTGATCTCCGTGGCGTTGAGTGCTTCGGCAAGCTCTTTTTCGGCCGGTTTCATGAGCGGGGAATGGAACGCGCCGGAAACGACCAGTTCCTTGGCCATTCGCGCGCCCTTGCCGGGAGCCAGCTCAACCGCTTTCCTGACGGCGTCGATGTCGCCGGAAAGCACGATCTGGCCGGGAGAGTTGAAGTTCGCCGCCTGCACCACGCCTGCCGTACCCGCTTCTGCGAGCAGGCTGTCGAGCGCGGCGTCCGGCATGCCAATGATTGCCGCCATGGTACCGGGATTGCGCTGGCCGGCCTCCTGCATCAGTTCGCCGCGCCGCGCCACAAGCCTGACGGCGTCATCAAAACCGATCGAACCGGCGAAACAGAGCGCGGTATATTCGCCCAGGCTGTGGCCTGCGGCCATGCCGACTCCCTGCCTGCCGAGCAGCGTAGCCGCAGCGTAGCTGTGCAGGAAGATGGCGAGCTGGGTGTAGCGGGTCTGCTTGAGCACCTCTTCGGTGCCGTTGAACATGATCTCCGTGATCGGATAGCCGAGGATGCTGTCGGCCCGGTCCATGAGCGCTCTGGCCTCGGGAAACTGCTCATACAGGTCGCGGCCCATGCCGCAATACTGGGAGCCCTGGCCAGGAAAAACAAATGCTTTCATAAGGTGTCCTTGCGATGGGAATGGTTGAGACGGGTCATTGCCAGCGGACGTACACGGCGCCCCACGTGTATCCTGCGCCGAAACTGGCGAGGACAAGGTTCGAACCGGTGTGCAGCTTCTGCTGCTCGTCCAGCTCTGCGAGGCAGATCGGTACGGTGCCCGCGGTCGTGTTGCCGTAGAACTCGATGTTCATCACCACCTTGTCCATACCGATGCCCATGCGTTCGGCGGTTGCCTGGATGATGCGCTGGTTCGCCTGGTGCGGCACCAGATAATCGATGTTTTCGCTGGTCAGGCCGTTGCGCCGCATGATCTCCTCGGCCACGTCGGCCATCGAGGTGACCGCCGCCTTGAATACCTGTTTGCCGTCCTGGTGGATGCAATGCATCTTCTTGTCCACCGTTTCGTGGCTCGCCGGGTGGAGGCTGCCGCCGGCAGGCATCTTGAGGTGGTCGCGGCCGTTGGCGCCGTCGGTGTACAGCCGGGCGTCAAGGACGCCGTAACCCTCTGCGCTTGCCGGCTCCAGGAGGACGCCCGCGGCGCCGTCTCCGAAGAGGATCGCCGTCGACCTGTCGGTGTAGTCCAGGATGGAGGACATTTTATCCGCTCCGATGACCATCACCTTGCGGCAGTTGCCGGACTCGATGAACTGCGCCCCGGTGTAGAGGCCGTAGACGAAGCCGGAGCATGCTGCCGAGAGGTCGAAGCCCCAGGCGTTCGTCGCCTGGATTTCACCCTGTACCAGGCATGCCGTGGACGGGAAGATCATGTCCGGGGACATGGTTGCCACAATGATCAGGTCGATCTCGTCAGCGGAGATGCCCCGTTTTTCAAGCAGCTGGCGGGCAACCCTGGTGCACATGTACGACGTCGCTTTTGCCGGGTCCTTGAGGATACGGCGCTCCCTGATGCCGGTGCGTGTCCGGATCCACTCATCGCTTGTGTCAAGCATGCGCTCGAAATCGGCGTTGGTGATGACCTCTTCAGGCAGGTACTTGGCGGTCGTCGTTATGGCTGCTTTCATGGGTATGGTTACAGATTAGGTGGCAAAACGGGAAAACCGGTATGTAACGGGCCCGTCGTCTGCTGCCAAACGTCCGGGACGGGAAGGCAAACGGCGGCCATGCCGCTGTCTGTCGTGGAAATGCTGGTCAGGACAGAACTTCGGCAATGCGCTCATTGACCCGCTGCTCGATCATGTGCTCTGCCATGTAGATCATGTTCTTGATGGCCCGGGAAGACGATCTTCCGTGGCCGACGATCGAAATGCCATCGACGCCGAGGAACGGAACGCCGCCCCACCGTTCGACGTCGAACGGCTCGAACATGCTTTTGAAGGCCTGGCCTGCAACGGCTGCCGAGGTGTGGTCGATGGTGCCGTCGGTCACCAGTTTCGTCATGGCCGGCTTCAGCAGTTGCGACAGGAAGTGCGGGATGCTTTCGCCGAACTTGAGAATGGTGTTGCCGACAAGGCCGTCGCAGACGACGATCGTGGATTTGCCGCCAAGGATGTCGTGGCCTTCGATGTTGCCGATGAAATTGATTTTTCCCTCACGATGCGCTTTCTGCAGGAGCTTCCAGGTCTGCTTCAGGTAGTCGGGACCCTTGCCCTCTTCTTCACCTATGTTCAGCAGGCCGACCGTCGGGTTCTCGATTTTCGCGGCGTACTTCTGGTAAATCGTGAGCATTTGTGCGAACTGCACCAGGTGTTCCGGCTTGCAGTCCACATTGGCCCCGACGTCGACGATGTTCGTCAGCCCTTCGCCAAGCCTCGGAAAGTACGCGTAGATGGTCGGGCGCAGCACCCCTGGCAGTCGTCCGAGCACGAACAGCGATGCGGCCATCTGTGCGCCGGTATTGCCGGCACTGACGAACGCATGCGCCTTTTTCGCCTTGCAGAGCTTCAGGCCTCTGACCAGTGAAGATTCCTGCTTGGCTTTTACCGCCGTTGCGGGAACGTCTTCCATCGTGATGTATTCCGGTGCGTGCAGGAACCTGAGGTTCAGGTTTTCGAGATCATGCAGCTCCAGGAGAGGTTTTACCTGTTCCTCCTGCCCGATGAGCAGGAGTTCGAACCGGTTGCCGCTCTCTCTGAGCGCTTCAATCGTCCCGTCGACAACACACCCGGGTGCATTGTCGCCACCCATAGCATCCACGACGATGGTCAACATGGCGGTGCTGTATAAGTTTATGCGTTACTGTTCGTTAGCCGGCAACCACGTTTCCGGTCACCTGGCGGCCGCGGTAGTGACCGCAGTGGCGGCAGGCGCGGTGGGGCAGGGTCGGTTCGCCGCAGTTCGGGCAGATGACCGTGACTGCAGCTTTGGTGCGGGCATTGAACTGTGCACGCCGTTTGTCCCTTCTGGACTTGGACATTTTGGCTTTCGGATTGGCCATAACCTGTTCAGTTTAAAATCAACGGTTAACGAAACTTGTTCTTCAATTTCCCGAGCGACTCCTGCCAGGAACCGTCCGGTTCGGAGTCGGCTGCATCATGGCTTTCACTCTGGAAGACATGGCACCCGGGATTGTCCGTGCAGGTCACCCGCATGGGTACGGAGAGCAGCAGGGTTTCCCGAACATCTTCCGTGAGGTCGAGGGAAACCGTGTTCCGGTCGATCTCGCGGTACTCTTCCGCATTCTCTGCTGATGGTTCCTGTATCGGGTCATAAGTATAATATACCCTCCAGGATCCGTGCAGGTCGCAGTGGACCGGGGCAAGGCAGAGGTTGCAGGGCAACACTGCGGATGCCGCCGTTTCCAGGGAGACGGCGATGCCGTTATCGCCTTTTTCGAGGAGGACCCTTGCCGAGATGCCGGCGGTGAATCCTGCTTCCTCAAGCGCGGAATCGTTGAAATCACTCGCATTGCAGGTGAAATCGAACTCATGGACACCCTGGGAAAGGCCTGCAAGGCGGATATCGATCAGTGCTCTTTCCTTCGGCATAATTCCCTCGTTTCCATAAAAGACTGACAATGTACAAAAATAAATTTCGAAAATGAAACTTCCAGGTCGCTCCCTTTTGCGCAAAAAGGTACTGAAAACAGTTTTTTCTGTTTGGAATTATTTTGGACAGGTGTATATTTCTATCCCTTCGACGGAAGCCCATTCCGCGATAGCTCAACGGTAGAGCATGCGGCTGTTAACCGCAGGGTTGTAGGTTCGAATCCTACTCGCGGAGCAAAGTTGGTCGGATGCAGTTCGGATCCTGGTCAACTTGATAAAAAGGAAGTGCATGAGTATGCTGTACTTCCTTTTTTTGTTTTTAGACGAAAGTTCCCCTTTCTTGCAATGATGGCGTTCGTGCAATGTTGTGCGGCAGAACAAAACCATTGGCTTCGTGGCATGACACCGGTTTCTCGAATTCTTCTCATCATCTCCATGGGCCTGCTGGCGGCCTGCTCGCCACGCATTGCCCGGGCCCCGGCCCCGAACCAGCAGCTGCTTGCCACCTGGTGGCGGGTTGTTGAAATCGACGGTTCCCGCGCCGATTTCCTTCGCGGCCAGAAAATGGACTTTTCCATCATGCTTTCGCGGCAGGGGCGCCTCGCCGGTTCTGGCGGCTGCAGTGGCATCGACGCAGCCTTCGTCCGCTCCGACAGGATCATCCGCATCGGACGTATAGCCGTTTCCAGGTCATCCTGTCCTTCTCCGGTCGCCCTCAGGGAGCGGGCGTTCATTGCTGCGCTGCGCAAGACCGAAACCTGGGAGGTGCGGGGCCGGGAGCTCTGGTTCTACGACCGCATGGGCAGCGTCCTGCTCCATTTCGTCGCTGTCCGGACGCCCTGACGCGGCGCTCCATATCTGTAATAGGGCGCCTGGCACAGGTGCGCGACAATCCTGTTGCACTCTTGGGGGAATTTCCTATATTGCCGTAAGGGCGAATGAATCGCCCGGCACTGTTTAATCACCTGTATGAGCACGTTCAACAGCATCCATCTTCTTCTGCTATCGGGGCCTGGTGGCCATTGGGCACTGAGGGGGGGCGCGTTGCGTTGCATTGCATAAGCTGCAGGGATCGCTATTTCAAAGCCGCCGGCCACTCAGGTCAGGTGGCTTTTTTCGTTTCAGCTATTTTTTCTCAAGATGACAAAAGGAGATGCAGCAACCATGAAAGGGATGAACTTCAGAAAATATGCGCCATATCCGGCAGTCGACATCGCCGACCGGACCTGGCCGGGCAAACGGATCACCAAGGCTCCGATCTGGAGCAGCGTCGACCTCCGCGACGGCAACCAGTCGCTTCCCGTTCCGATGAGTGTCGACGAAAAGGTCGTCATGTTCAAGCTGCTCGTCTCCATCGGTTTCAAGGAGATAGAAGTCGGCTTCCCGTCGGCGTCCGCCACGGAATTCGCCTTTGTCCGCAAGCTGATTGAAGACCGCCTGATTCCTGACGATGTGACCATCCAGGTGCTGACCCAGTCTCGCGAGCACCTCATCCGCAGGACGTTCGAGTCCGTCCGCGGGGCGAAGAACGTCATCGTCCACCTGTACAACTCGACGTCACGCCAGCAGCGGGACGTGGTCTTCCGCATGAGCCGTGAGGAGATCCTGGGGATTGCCGTTTCCGGCACCCGGCTCGTCAGGGAGCTGGCGGACGCGAGCGGCAACCCCGGCATCCGTTTCGAATACAGCCCCGAGAGTTTCACCGGCACCGAGCTGGATTACGCGCTCGACGTCTGTCATGCGGTCATGGATGCCTGGGGGGCGACCGCAACCAACAGGATCATCCTGAACCTGCCCTCGACGGTCGAACTGTCGATGCCGAATGTCTACGCCGACCGGATCGAGTGGTTCTGCCGCAACGTCAGGGATCGCGAGGCGGTCATCATCAGTGTCCATGCGCACAACGACCGCGGAACGGCGGTAGCCACCTCGGAGCTGGCGGTCCTGGCCGGTGCCGACCGGATCGAGGGCGCGCTGTTCGGCAACGGTGAGCGGTGCGGGAACATGGATATCGTCATCATGGCCTTGAACCTCCTGACCCAGGGGGTCGATCCCGAACTCGACTTTTCCGACATGCCGGCCATCAGGGACACCTACCGACGCTGTACCCGCATGGATATCCATCCTCGCCATCCCTATGCCGGCGAGCTGGTCTACACGGCATTTTCAGGGTCGCACCAGGATGCGATCAGCAAAGGCATGAAAGTGCATGCTCTCTCGCCTGAGGGGTTGTGGGATGTTCCCTACCTGCCGATCGACCCGCAGGATGTCGGCTGCAACTACGAGGCGATCGTCCGGATCAACAGCCAGTCGGGCAAGGGCGGCATCGCCTACGTTCTCGACAAGGAGTACGGCATCCAGATCCCGAAATGGATGCAGCCGGATTTCGGCAACGTTGTCCAGGAGGTGACCGACCGGACCGGTGAAGAGCTGACGCCCGGCCAGATCCACGAGCTGTTCCAGAAAACCTATATCGGCACCAGGGAGCCCTACGCGCTCCGGAAATGCCAGATCAGCTGGGATGACGAGACGCCGGACGTTAATGACGATGTTGCCACCATCATCAACTGCTCGATGCTTGGTCCGCAGGGTGAACTTTCCTTCAGGGCGAACGGCAACGGCCCGCTCGACGCCTTCGTCCGGGGCATGGCGAGCCATGCCGCCATTGACTTCCACGTCGACGAGTATGCCGAGCATGCCATCGGCCACCGTTCGGATGCGCTCGCCATCGGCTTCATCCGGATTGCCTGTTCGGATGGCCGCATTGCCTATGGCGCAGGCATAGACTCGAACATCAGCCTTGCGTCGATCAAGGCGATTGTCAGCGCCCTGAACCGTCTGCAGTGAACCGGCGGCGGGTCGTGCGGGTACCAGTAGCCCGCGCGACCCGTTTTTTTATCCCTTCCGTTTTTGCGATCTCCTTCTGCGCCCTATCTTGGAAAAGAACCTATTCCCGCAAGACCATGGGTGAACATATCCGATATGCCGGTCCTTCGGGCCGTTTCCGGCGTCTTCCCGCTTTGCCGATCCTTCTGCTGCTTTGCGCCATGTTGCTCTCGGCATGCGCTACGCAGGCCTCTCGTGACAAGGACAGGCTGCAGGTTGCCACCTCCATTGAGCCGCTGGCCTTCTTTATCCAGCGGATCGGCGGCGAACATGTTTCGGTGACGGTCATGGTGCCGCCGGGCGGTGACCCGCACAGCTATGAGCCGACGCCCCGCCAGATGGCGGGCCTCAGCTCCGCTGCGCTGTTCGTCAAGGCGGGGTCCGGTGTCGAATTCGAACTCGACTGGATGCCGAGGCTGCTCGACCTCAACAAGGCAATGGCGGTGTGCGACGCCTCCTCCGGGGTGCGGCTGCTGCAGATGTCGCCGGAATCCGAACACGAAGAGCACGGCCGGGACGGGCATCACCATGGCCGTTACGATCCCCATTTCTGGCTCTCTCCGGCCAACGCCCGGCTGATAGCCGCCAACGTCGCCCGTTCGCTTGCCGCCGTCGATCCTGCAAACCGGACGATGTATGAACACAATCTCGCCCTGCTGGACCGGGATCTGCAGGCGTTGGACGGGGAGCTTCGCCGGACGTTTTCCGGTATGGCGGGCCGCAGGTTCATCGTCTTCCATCCTGCATGGGGCTATTTTGCCCACGACTACGGGCTGGAGCAGGTGGCCATCGAACAGGAGGGCAAGACCGTCACACCCGTACAGATGGAGCGGGTGATCCGGATCGCCAGGGCTTCGGGTATCCGCACCGTGTTCGTTTCGCCCCAATTCAGCACTGCGCAGGCAGACGCCGTTGCGCAGGATATCGGCGGATCGAGCGCACGGCTCGACCCGCTGTCGAGGGATTACCTGAACAACCTCCGCCAGGCGGCGGCAGCCATATCGGGAGGCGCAAAGTGAGCGCGGAGGTTATCCGGTGCGACCGTCTCGGCGTGACGCTCGGCGGGACGACGGTGCTCGATGGTCTCAGCCTGGTCGTCCAAGAGGGTGACTACCTTGCCGTGCTCGGGCCGAACGGTGGCGGAAAAACCACCCTGCTCCGGGTCATCCTCGGCCTCGAACAGCCATCCTCCGGGACGGTGACGGTGTTCGGCCAGCCGCCGGGCATGCACGACGGCAGGATCGGTTATGTCCCCCAACGCCTTTTTTTCGACCGGGAATTTCCGATCAGCGTCCGCGATGTGGTGCTCATGGGGCGGCTCTCCCGCCTCCGGCTGCTGCAGCGGTACGGCCGCTCCGACCGCCGGAAAGCCGACGAGGCGCTGGAAACGGTCGGCCTTTCCCGCCTGCGCAATCGTCGCATCGGCGCCCTCTCGGGAGGTGAACTCCAGCGGGCGCTTATCGCCCGTGCGCTGGCAGGGGAGCCTGAGCTGCTCCTCTTCGACGAGCCGACCTCAAGCGTCGATCCGGAGATGAAGACCACGATTTTCGAGCTGCTTGACCGGCTGAAAGCCACCCATACGATCATGCTGGTCACCCACGACACCGGCACCGTCGTCCGTAGCGTGTCGCGCATCGTCTGCCTGAACTGCACCCATGAACTGCAGGGACCGGCGGCCACGCTCGATGCTGCGGCACTCGAACGCATCTACGGTCATCCGGTCGAGGTCGTCCGGCATGACCGGCAGCCGCATTCATGAACGTTTTCCAGGACGAATGACCATGCCCGACATGCTTCAGTATGAATTCATGCGCAACGCCCTGGTTGCGGCGCTCTTGTCCAGCATCGCCTGCGGCATGATCGGCTCGTACGTCGTCGTGCGCAGAATTGGCTCGATCAGCGGCGGCATCGCCCACACCGCATTCGGCGGCATCGGGCTTGGCTATTTCCTGGGTGTGAACCCGCTTCTGGGCGTGATTCCCTTCAGCCTGGTCGCGGCCATCGGCATCGGGCTGCTCACCAGAAAGGCCAGGGTCGCCGAAGACACGGCCATCGGCGCATTCTGGGCGACCGGCATGGCGGTCGGCGTGGTGCTTATCGGCCTGACGCCGGGCTATGCTCCGAACCTTTTCAGCTATCTTTTCGGCAATATCCTGACCGTGCCCGCCGGTGACCTTCGCCTCATTTTTTTTCTTGATATCCTGATTGCCGCCCTGGTCTGGCTCTTCAGCAAGGAGTTTCTTGCCATAGCGTTCGACGAGGAGTACGCGCGGGTTTCAGGCATGAAGACCATCGCCATCGATCTGCTGATGCTTTGCCTGATAGCCCTGACCGTCGTGATCATGGTGCGGGTCGCCGGTATCGTGATGGTTATTGCGCTCCTGACCATTCCGGCCGCGGTTGCACGCATGTTCAGCCGGACGCTGCGCGGCATGATGGCGCTGGCCATTGTGCTCGCCGTCATGTTCAACCTCGTCGGGCTCTGGCTCTCATGGGTCTTCGACATCGCTTCCGGTGCGACGGTGATTCTTGTCGCCGCCTTCACGTTCGTTCTTGCGGGCAGCTTCCGGCTTGCCGCAGCAAAGCTCCGCCGACCCCGGCCCGCCGCCGGTATTCGGTAATGCCGGGGAAATGTTGTTACATTCGTTGTTACGGAATCTCTTCACGCAAACGACTGTGTTATGAAGCCGCTGTACTATATCATAGCCGCAGCCCTGTCGATCCTGCTGTCGATCTACGTGTTCATTTTCGGGACAGGGGCCAACAGCCAGCTTATCGCGATTTTCATTGGTCTCTGGGCACCGACGATCATCTGCATGGGCGTGTTCAACATCCTGCTGAACATCCACGATGAAATGTGCTGTGCGCACAAGCGGATCGAGGACCGCCAGACCAGCCACCACGAAGAACGCTGAGACGCCGATGAAAGGTATTTTTCTGGTCGGCATCGGCGGCTTCGTCGGTTCGGTCCTGCGCTACCTGGTGGCCCTCGCCTTTCCCTTCACGGCAGGCGGGTTTCCATTCGCCACCCTTGCCGTCAACCTCGCCGGATCGTTCATCATCGGCTTCGTCAGCGAACTGGCGTTTTCCACAGCCCTGATCTCTCCCGGCACAAGGTTGCTGCTGACAACGGGGTTCTGCGGTGGCCTGACCACCTTTTCGACCGCCATGAACGAAACCATGGGGCTTGCCCGTGACGGCCAGGCCCTTTACGCCACCATGTATGTCGCCGGAAGTGTTGCCGGCGGCATGGCCTGCCTCTTTTCCGGAACTCTTTGTGCAAAACTTCTGCAATGATGCACTTTACCGAATGCGAACTGTTGCGGGTCTTTGTCGGGGAGCAGGAAAAGCTTCACCACCGACCCGTCTACGAACTGCTCGTCAGCACCGCCCTTGAGCAGGGCATGGCAGGGGCGACCGTGTTCCGCGGCTTGCTCTCCTACGGTATGCAGCACAAGGTGCATGCGGCCAAGCTCCTTGAACTCTCCGCAGACCTGCCGATGGTCGTTGAAATCATCGACAGCACCGAACACATCGACGGCTTTCTGCCCACGCTTGAATCGCTCCTGCTCGAATCCGGTGCGGCAGCGCTGATCACCCGCGAGACGGTTCGCCAGTGGACCACCTGACGGCTCTTTGCCTGTTTTCCTGAACGTTTTTTTCCAGGTTCGACCCTCGGCAAGGTTTTTGCATGAAATATTCTGCGAATTTTCTGAAGTAACGCAGAACCTTTTTCAGCCTGAAAGATCATGAACCCGATTGACGTTTCAGCTTCTTCAGCGATGATGAACGTGCTGGTTGTCGATGATGAGAGCAACATCCGCAAAACGATGACCATGTTTTTCGAATTGCGCCACCACAGGGTCGTCACGGTTCCGAACGCAGATGAGGCTCTCGTTGAGGCTTCCCGGCAACGGTTTGATCTTGCTTTTGTCGATCTCCGGCTCGGGGTTGAAAGCGGGCTTGACCTCTTGTCATTGCTGCTTTCGGAGTCGCCTTGGCTCAAGATTGTCGTTATCACCGCATATGCGTCGATCGATACTGCTGTCGAAGCGATGAAGCGGGGTGCGGCCGACTACCTTCCCAAGCCGTTTGCCCCCGGCCAGCTCAAACTTGTGCTGGAACGGCTTGCTTCGATCCGCATACTTGAACAGCGGATCAGCCATTTTCAGGATGAGCTTCACCGGAGTGAACCGGACATGACGCTTGTTTCTGCCAATGCGACCATGCAGCGGGTGGTCGCGCTTGCCAGACAGGTGGCCGACTCGGATGCCATGGTTCTGCTGCGAGGGCCGAGCGGCACCGGTAAAACCGTTCTGGCCCGGCTCATGCACACCTGGAGTTCTCGTGCCCGCAGGCCATTCAGCGTGGTTGCCTGTCCGGCGCTGAATCCTGAGCTTCTCGAAAGCGAACTGTTCGGCCATGTCCGGGGGGCCTTTACCGGCGCTGTCCGGGACAATCCTGGACGTATTGCCGCCAGCGAGGGCGGGACATTGTTTCTTGACGAAATCGGCGACTTGCCACCATCGATTCAGCCGAAACTTCTTCGTTTTATCCAGGATCGGCAATACGAACGGGTCGGTGACTATCGTACCAGAACGTCGGACATCCGTATTATCGCTGCCACCAATGCCGATCTTGAATCGGCAGTCCGGAACGGCCGGTTCCGGGAGGATCTCTATTACCGCATCAACGTTATCCAGATCACCCTTCCATCGCTTGCCGAGCGTGCTGAAGATATCGATGCGCTTGCCATGAACCTGCTCACGTTTTTCAACGCCCAGAACCACAAAACCATTCAGGGGTTTTCGGCCGGAGTGCTGCGCATATTGCATGGCTATGCATGGCCGGGCAATATCCGTGAATTGAGAAACGTCATTGAGCGGGCAGTGATCCTGTGTACTGCCCAGGTAATTGTCGAGGAACTGCTGCCGGCAACGCTGAACTCCCCGGAACGCCAGCAGGAGCGCATCGGCGACAGGATAAAGCTCGAAGAACTTGAGTTGTTGCATATCCGGCGCGTACTTGCCAATACAGCCACCCTGCAGGAGGCTTCGGATATCCTCGGCATCGATAAGGCTACCCTGTGGCGGAAGCGGAAACAGCTGGGGTTGTAACAAGGCCATCCGGCCAGAACTTCAGCGGAATCAGTCACCTTGTGTTGACCAGGCCGGCGCAATGCCGGCTTTTGTCGTTTTTCTGTGGCCGCAGGTACCGTTACCTCATGCAAGGGTTGCAGAAAACGTGACGCCATTGCCCGGCGCGTTGAATTTTGCATACCGGCGCCTTCCAGGCCATGCAATATAAAACCATCTCACCCTGTCCGGACCGCCGGATCCCTCGTCTTTTCACCTGTTTTTCGCCTGGCACGTCATTTGCCTTATCGAGAATAAAGCGGAATGCCATGAACACAGGAATCAGACAGAAACTTCTTTTTGGCCTTGGAGGCCTGCTGGTCATTGTGACGGTCATCGGTCTCGCGACCATTCGGCAGATTGACGAGCTTGGCCGCTCGCTCGGAGTTGTGCTGAAGCAGAATTACCTGAGCGTTGTTGCCTGTCAGGATATGATGTCCGCTATGGACAAAATCAATATCGGTATCCTGCAAACATTCACCGGGGAGCAGCGGCAGCATGGAGAGCGTGCTGTGGCTGTCCAGCAGGCCAGGTTCCAGCGTGCGCTGGATGTGGAAATGCATAATATCACCCTGCCGGGGGAACAGGAGCGGGCCGAAAAGCTTCATACGCTTGCGGATGCATATTTCATGGCCCTTGCCAGGATCACTGCTGGTTCCACTCCGGAATCCGTTCGCCGGCAGGTATACCACGAACGGCTTGTCCCCTTGGGCGCAAGTGTTTCCTTGGTTGCGCAGGAAATCCTCGAGATGAACCAGTCCAACATGATTTCCGAAAAAAACGCGACCAGCAGCCTTTCTGTTTCCGCGCGTTGGCGGATTGTCACGATCTGTCTGGTCAGCCTCCTGCTTGCCTCCCTGCTGAGTTACCAGATTCATCGATGGGTATTCAATCCTCTTCGGAGCCTCATGGATACAACCGACGAAATCCGGCGCGGGAATCTTGACGTTGTCCTGCAGACTGAATCGAACGACGAAATCGGCAGGCTTTCACGATCGTTCAATGCGATGCTGATTTCACTTCGGCAGTCACGGCACAGCGATATGGCGAATCTCGTCAGGAGCCGCAGGTTGACCGAGGAGCTTTTCCGGGCATTGCCGGTGGCGGCTGCGGTCGTTGATTCCGGTGGAACGGTTACGGTTTCCACGGAACCTGCAGAGCGGATTTTCGGGCTGAAAGCCGGTGTGGCGGTCAGAGACTTGCCCCCCGTGTGGCTCCGTGAACTTGTCGATGCCACCATGTCGGCCCGAAAACCGTCCCGGCTCGATGAGAACAGTTTTATCCAGCAGTTTGTCGGTTCAAGGGAGTACTTCTTCAGGCCGGAAGCCGTGCCCATCGTCTCGGAGTTTGACGCCAGTGACATCGGCGGGGTGATCCTGATACTGAACGATGTCACGTTGTTGCATGATCAGCAACAGATGAAGCACGGTATGGTTTCCGTCGTCTCCCACCAGCTCCGGACGCCATTGACTTCGCTGCGCATGTCCATCCATCTGTTGCTCGAAGAAGATATCGGCGCGTTGAACGTTCCGCAGACCGAATTGCTTGTCGCTGCCCGCGAGGATTGTGAACGGCTGGTCGATATGATTGACGATCTGCTTGACCTGAACCGGATCGGATCGGGAAAAGCGGCTTTCAGGCTTGAGCCTTTTCAGCCGTTGCAGCTGGTCAGGCACGGGCTCGCTCCGTTCCTGACCGACGCCCGCGACAGGAATGTCGACCTGGTGACGGCTGCCGATCCCGGGTTGCCTGAGGTTCTTGCCGATATCGGTGCCGTTAGCCACGTTTTCGCCAATCTGGTCTCTAATGCCTTACGGTTTACAATGCCGGGCGGTACGGTCACGGTTGGTGCAATGCCTGAGGGCCGGTTCGTGAGGTTTTATGTCGAAGACACGGGTAGCGGCATAGCCTCAGAACATCTGGGGCATCTGTTCGAGCAGTTTTTCCGGGTTCCGGGGCAGGATAAACATTCCGGAGCAGGTCTTGGCCTGTCGATCGTCAAGGAACTTGTCGAAAGCCAGGGCGGGACAGTCATTTCACAGAGCCAGGAGGGCAAAGGCTCGCGATTCAGTTTCACGCTTCCTGTCGTTGTCCTTCCCGGGGCCGACGGCATTCGGATGCAGGAGGGGGGAGCCGGATGTTGGTGAGGGTTTACCACTACATCCTGCTCGGCCTTGTGCTGTTTTTGTGCATCGCAGGTCTTGCGGTTTTCATTCACCATTGTTTCGGAGGATAACATGGAATATTTCATGCTGCCAATACTGATTGCCAGTTCGGCATATCTCCTGGTTGCCATCATTTCACCGGAAAAATTCTAACGGAGTCGTTATGTCGATACTCATGCTGTTGCTGTTTCTCGGTGTTCCCGCGCTACTCTCCTGGCCTCTTGGCTGGTACATGGCGGTCGTTCTTGACCGGAACGGCGCTGGTGGAGGCGGGGCGTTGTCGACGTTGGTGCTGAAATCCGGAGGCGAATTTCTCTCCAGGGAACAGGACTGGAAAGGATATCTCGTTTCGATGCTGCTGTTTAACGTGGTTATGAGTGTCGCCGCATCGCTCATACTCGGATTACAGCAGTTGCTGCCGCTCAATCCGGATGGAAAAGGGGCGCTTGATCCCTCGCTGATTTTTCATACGGTAGCCTCGTTTGTGACCAACACCAACCAGCAGCATTATTCAGGAGAGGTCACAATGAGCTATTTTTCGCAGATGTTTGCCCTGACCTGGCTGCAGTTTGTTTCGGCGGGAACGGGGATCGCCTGCCTTGCCGCGCTTGCAAGGGCGCTTGCCGGCAGGACGATGCTGGGTAACTTCTACCGGGACCTGTCCGGCTCGGTCATCTTCATTCTTCTGCCGCTGTCCATCATGCTTGCCCTGTCGCTGGTGATGGGCGGGGTTCCCATGACCTTCGACGGGGCCGTTGCCGTCCGGACGCTTGAGGGGGCAACGCAGACCATCGCCCGCGGCCCGGTGGCTGCCATGGAGGCGATCAAGCAGCTTGGGACAAACGGTGGCGGCTATTTCGGCCCAAACTCCGCGCATCCTTTCGAAAACCCCACGTTTCTGACCAATTATCTCGAATGCATCAGCATTCCGCTCATAGCGATGGCATCGGTGTGGATGTTCGGCCGCATAACCGGAAGGATGCGTCATGCCGCAGTTATTTTTGTCGTCATGTTGTCGTTGCTGGTTGTGAAAGCGGGCCTGGCGGTATGGCTTGAATGTGCGCCATCGGCATCGCTACAGGGCTTGCCGGTTGTCACCGCCCCGAATCTGGAGGGAAAGGAGCTTCGTTTTGGGCCGGATGCCGTCGGCCCGGTATGGGTCGCGCTGACAACGGCAACCAGCAATGGATCGGTCAACTGCATGCACGACAGCCTGAACCCCCTGACAGGTCTTGTTCCCCTTGTCGGCATGTGGCTCAACGTCGTATTCGGCGGGGTTGGTGTCGGCCTTATCAACATGTTCATCTACATCATCATCGGGGTGTTCATCTGCGGCATGATGGTTGGCCGGACGCCGGAATACTGCGCAAAAAAGGTGGAGACTCATGAAATGAAGCTCGCGCTGCTTGCCCTGCTTGTCCATCCATTGCTTATCCTCGCCGGGACGGCACTGTTTGCCGCAACCCCCTGGGGCGCGGCAACAGTACTCAACAAGGGCGCTCACGGATTTTCGGAAATTCTCTATGAATTCAGTTCTGCAGCAGCCAACAACGGGTCCGGATTTGAAGGGCTCGGTGACGGAACCGTGCCGTGGAATGTGGCGTGCGGTCTGGTCATGTTGCTTGGCAGGTTCATCCCGATCATCCTGCCGATAGCAATCGCAGGTTCCATGGCTGCAAAGAAAGCGGTTCCCGAAACAACAGGCACCTTGCGGATCGACACGCCCCTTTTCGCTGTCGTGATCCTTGGCAGTGTTGTCCTGATCGGCGCCCTGCTGTTCATGCCGGTGGCCGTACTCGGTCCGGTGGCGGACTACCTGTCGATTTCTCACCACTAAACAACGAATACCATGAATAACCAGGCCGAATGCGGTGCGCAGAAAAGCGTGCCCGGGGATGCCTTGCCCGGAAAGACCGAGCGTCGCCGGACCCGCAATGCCTCCATCTTTGCGATTCCGCTGGTCAGAGCGGCTGCAGGGCAGTCTTTCCGGATGCTCAATCCGATGGTCATGGCAAGGAATCCGGTGATGTTCATCACCGAAATCGGCGCGATTCTGACGACCATCATCACGGGGTTCGACATGGTTACCCGGCAGCCGGGGCTGGTGTACAGCCTGTCGGTGCTGGCCGTGCTCTGGCTGACCGTGCTGTTTTCGAACTTTGCCGAATCGCTTGCGGAAGCGAGAGGCAAAGCCCAGGCCGACTCTCTGAAACGGACGAGGCAGAACACGGTTGCCAATCTGCTTCGAGACGGTCGTGTGACGCAGGTCGGTTCCGATGAATTGCAGCAGGGCGATCTCGTTGTCGTTGCTGCCGGAGAGCTGGTTCCCGGCGATGGTGAGGTCGCCGAAGGCGTGGCGATGGTTGACGAATCAGCCATTACCGGAGAATCGGCGCCGGTTGTCCGTGAGGCTGGTGGTGATCGTTCAGGCGTTGTCGGCGGAACCAGAGTCATTTCCGACCGCATTGTGGTGAAAATCACGGTTTCGGCAGGCAACTCGTTCCTTGACAGGATGATCGCCCTGGTTGAAGGCGCGGTTCGCCAGAAGACGCCGAACGAGCTTGCCCTGACCGTAACGCTTGCCGGTCTGACGCTTGCATTCCTGATGGTCACCGGAACTCTCTGGCCGATCGGCAGATACTTCGGTATCGTCATTCCCGTCCCGACAATGGTTGCGCTTCTTGTCTGCCTGATTCCCACCACCATTGGGGCCCTGTTGTCGGCAATAGGACTTGCCGGCATGGACCGGGCGCTGTCGGCCAATGTGCTTGCCAAGAGCGGCAAGGCGGTTGAGCTTGCCGGTGATGTCGATACCCTGCTTCTTGACAAAACCGGCACGATAACCATCGGGAACCGCCAGGCGACCGGCTTCATTCCTGTCGGCGGCATTGACTCCAGCCATCTGCTGCGGGTAGCCGTTGAAGCATCGTTCGGTGACCAGACTCCCGAAGGGCGTTCGATTGTTGTCCTTGGCGAGCGGCTTCTCGGCGTTCCGGTGCCTCTCGAAACCGCCGGTGCGGAAGTGGTGCCTTTTTCTGCGCAGACGCGCCTGAGCGGACTTGACCTTCCCAACGGACGTCGGTTGCGTAAAGGCGCCGGTGATGCGGTCCGAAACTATGTCGTCGGCAATGGCGGCGAAATCCCGGATGAATTGCAGGACTCCATCGACATGGTGGCACGCAGGGGCATGACACCGATTGTCGTTGCCGAGGACAACCGTGTGCTTGGCGTGGTTGAACTTGCCGATGTCCTCAAGGCAGGCATTACCGACAGGTTCAGGCGTTTGCGTTCTATGGGCCTTCGGGTCGTGATGGTCACAGGCGACAACCCGCTGACTGCCGCAGAGATTGCCCGCCAGGCGGGGGTTGACGACTACATCGCCGAAGCAAAACCGGAGGACAAGCTGGCCTATATCTGTAAGGAGCAGCAGGCAGGGCGGTTGGTCGCCATGATGGGGGACGGCACCAACGATGCTCCGGCACTTGCCCAGGCGGATATCGGCGTTGCCATGAATTCCGGTACCCAGGCGGCAAAGGAAGCGGGGAACATGGTTGATCTTGACAGCGATCCGACAAAGCTCATTGAAATCATCGAAATCGGCAAACAGCTCCTGATGACCCGTGGTGCCCTGACGACCTTTTCCATCGCCAACGATGTCGCCAAGTACTTTGCCATCATTCCGGCCATGTTTCTCCTGGCTATTCCAGGTCTTCGAGTGCTCAACGTCATGAGGCTCGCTACACCGGAGAGCGCGATTCTCTCGGCGCTGATATTCAATGCGATCATCATTCCGCTGCTGATTCCGATTGCCATCAAGGGGGTCAGATACCGTCCGCTTGGTGCCGAAGCCCTGCTTCGGAAAAATCTGCTCATCTACGGGGTTGGCGGTGTGCTGGTGCCGTTTGTCGGCATCAAGCTGATCGACCTGCTCCTTTCGCTCACCGGACTATTCTGAATATGGAGGACAACGTCATGAAAACAGGTGTAAAACTGCATATGGTTGCCGATCTGGCGGCATCTCTCAGGATCGCGCTGGTAACCATCGTCGTTTGTGGAGGTCTTTATCCGTTGGCCCTGGCTATTGCGGCCCGGTTTGTCGCACCGGGAGCCGCATCAGGTTCGCTGATTTTTGATGCCAGAGGCAAGGCCGTGGGCAGTACCCTTATTGCGCAGGAGTTCAGGACAGCAGGATACTTCTGGCCGCGTCCATCTGCGGTCGCCTGGAACGCAGCCAGTGCGGGCGGCAGCAATCTTTCACCAGCAGGTCCGGAAATCCGTGACCGCGCAAAAAAAACGCTTGCCGCTTTCGGTGCCGATTCGCAGCACCCGCTTCCCGCGGATCTTGTCACTGCGTCAGGAAGCGGGCTTGATCCGTATATTTCTCTTGCGGCAGCCCGCTATCAGGCGCCAAGGATTGCCGCTTCGAGGGGGATTTCTCTTGCCGAAGTTCAGCGTGCCGTCGCCGGGAATGCCCGGTGTTATCGTCCGTTTTGGACCGGCCCCGGGCTGGTCAACGTCCTTGTCCTGAACCGGGAGCTTGATGCTGCAACGCAACGGCGCAATGGCCACCGACCCTAAACCGGGAGACCTGTCTTATGGAAGAGAACCGGGCTGAAAGTTTTCTTCGCCTCATCCAGCGTTCACAGCGGGGAAAACTGAAAATTTACCTCGGGTATTGTGCCGGTGTCGGAAAGACGTTCCAGATGCTGCTCGAAGCCCGGCGTCTTCGGGAAACCGGTATCGATGTCATTGTCGGTATCGTCGAGACGCACGGCAGGAAAGAGACCGATGCGCTGCTTGAACATCTCGAAATACTTCCGAGGAAAACGCTGACGTACCGGGGTATCGGAATCAGCGAGATGGACCTTGATGCCATCATGCGCCGCAGACCCGCGGCGGTGCTGGTTGATGAGCTGGCCCACACCAATGTGCCGGGTTCACGGAATGCCAAACGGTATCAGGATGTCGAGGAGATTCTTGCTGCCGGTATTCATGTCATTTCGACACTGAATGTCCAGCACCTTGAAAGCCTCTATGAAACCGTCGAAAAAGCGACCGGTGTCAAGGTCAAGGAACGGCTTCCCGACAGGGTTGTCCTGCAGGCTGACCAGCTCGTCAATGTTGATATCGCGACCGACGATCTGCAACAGCGCCTCAGGGATGGCAAGGTCTACCTTGCCGGTAAAGCCGAATCGGCGCTTGTCAACTTTTTTACAGAGGAGAACCTTGAGCAGCTCCGTGAACTGACCTTGCGCGAGGTTGCCGCCCAGATTGATTCGAGCCGACGAGGGCCACTGCAGGAAGTGCCTGAAACAAGTCCGGACCAGGTGATGGTCTGTCTCAGTTCAGACACGGAGAACAGCGCGGCGCTTTTGCGGTATGCCTCCCGGATTGCAGGCAAACTGAACAGGAACTGGTATGCCGTCTACGTCCGCAGGCTTTCCGAAAGCCCCGAAATGACCGACGCCGGCATGCAGCGACGCCTGTCCGATACGCTTGCGCTTGCGCAGCAGCTTGGTGCCACCGTTTTCATCTACAAAGGAAACGACATTGTTTCGACGGTACTCCAGTTTGCCAGAGAGTACCGGGTCGGTCATCTGGTTATCGGGAACTCCTCTGAGCGTCAGTCCCGTTTTGCCCGTTTTTTCAGGCGAGGTACGATGCTCGAACGGCTCATGGCGGAAAGCCGCGGGATCACGCTTGTCATTGCCGATCTTCGCCGTCACGACGAGCCTCGCCAGAGGCAAGGTGCAACATCTCCCTTTGTTTCGGCCATGACTGCTTTTTCCCGGCACAAGGCGGTGCCGGATAGCCGGGAGGCGGTGGTCGTTCAGGCAGATGTGCTGCTCTGGAACGAGGTGCTCGAAAAGGATACGGCGATCCGTCGGCTGCTTGAGGCGATATGCGTGCGACATCCGGCCATATCATTTGATTATGCACTGCGGGCCATCCTTGAACGTGAACGGCAGGGGCCGACCTTTATCGGTGAGGAGGTGTGCATACCACATGCCCGGCTGGATGGTATCGAGGAATCCGTGCTGGCCATCGGCAGCAGCAAGCTCGGCATTTACGATCACGCTTCGAGCGATACCGCCACGCTCATGTTTCTCATGCTTTCTCCCGTTCACCGGCCAGACAGCCATGTGCGGCTGCTCGGCTTGATCAGTGAGATGGCCGGCGACAGCCAGTGGCGCGTTGCCATGCGGCAGGCATCGTCGGAGGAAGATGTCCGGTTTGCCATGCGGCAGTGGATTGCTGGAAGGAAGAAATCCTGAACAGCCTCCTGCAGGAAACGCGAAAGCCGCCCCGGTGAGGGCGGCTTTCGTCGTCGACGGCCACAGGGCCGACGGACATGCAGGTGGCCGCAGCGTTACTGGTGTGCTGCGACGAGCGCGTTGTAGTTCGCCTTCACGGTTTTTTCGAGGTCCTCGTCGGAGTGCACGAAGCTGGTGAACATGGCTTCGAACTGTGACGGGGCCAGGTAGATGCCCTGGTCGAGCATCGAGTGGAAATATTTGCCGTATTTGGACGAATCGGCGGTGATGGCGCTCTTGTAGTCGACAACCGGAGTTTCGGTGAAGAAGAGGCAGGCCATCGAGCCGACACGATTCTGCACGTAGTTGAGCCCGAGCTTGTTCATGTTTTCCCTGAACCCTGCTTCGAGGAACGCCGCTTTCCGTTCGAGTTCCGGATACGGGTTCTCTTCCATGAGGATTTTCAGGGTTTCCAGTCCGGCCGTCAGGGCCAGCGGGTTGCCGGAGAGCGTTCCTGCCTGGTAGACCGAGCCGAGGGGAGCGACATGCTCCATGATCTTGCGTTTGCCGCCGAACGCGCCGACCGGGAGGCCGCCGCCGATGATCTTGCCCATGGTGGTCAGATCAGGGGTCACGCCGTAACGCTCCTGCGCACCGCCGAGGGCCACGCGGAAGCCGGACATGACTTCGTCGAAGATCAGCACGATATCTTCCTTGTCGCACAGCTCGCGGAGCGCGACGAGGAACTCCTTTTTGGAAGGGATGACGCCCGTATTGCCGGCAACCGGCTCGATGATGATGGCGGCGATGTTCCCACGGTTCTCGTCGACCAGGGTTCTGACCGATTCGATATCGTTATAGGTCGCGTTCAGGGTGTCGTTGGCCGTTCCCTTGGTGACGCCAGGGCTGTCCGGTGCGCCGAGGGTCAGTACGCCGGAGCCTGCCTTGATCAGGAAGCTGTCGCCATGGCCGTGGTAGCAGCCCTCGAACTTGATGATTTTGTCCCGTCCGGTGTAGCCGCGGGCGAGCCTGACTGCCGACATGGTGGCTTCCGTACCGCTGTTTACCATACGAACCATGTCGATCGACGGGACGATTTTGGAGAGCAGCTCGGCGATCTCGATTTCGATTTCGATCGGGGTGCCGAAGCTGGTGCCGATGTTGCGCAGGGTGTATTCGATAGCTGCCGTCAGGCGGGGATGCATGCTGCCGAGGATGAACGGCCCCCACGATCCGACATAGTCCAGATAGGTGTTGCCATCGACATCGGTCATATAGGCACCGTTGCCGGTCGCCATGAAGATCGGCGTGCCGCCGACGGATTTAAAGGCGCGAACCGGAGAGTTGACGCCACCGGGAATGAACTTCTTGGCTTTTTCGAAGAGCTCCGCAGATCGGGTAAGTTGAGGCATGTCGGATCAATCGGTTTGGATTGTTGCAAAGGTGAAGCGTGAAAAAATATCCCGTCAAGATAGAAAATACTCCAGAACATTGAAAGCTCGTGGTGCGTCAGGTACGCCCGGCTCAGGCGGTCATGATTCTGGAAACGATGTCAAGGTGCTTGCGGTGCGGCATCCGTTCCAGGTGCCTGGAGCAGTATTCCTGCAACAGCTCGCAGATTGCGGCGGTCTCCTCGTCGGGGACGTCCGGTGCCCGGCCGCCGCTTGCGGCGATGTCCCGGAGGATGCGGTAGCGCTCCACCGGCACGGCCCTTGCGGCCACGGCGGCTCCGGGTGTCGCCGCCGGCAGGGCGAATCCTCCGGGATCGTGAACGAAGAAAAGCTCCCGCATTCCGTCAGCCGACGCCGCAAGGTCACAGCCGCTGAACACGCAGCGTTCGATCGACGGCGCGAAGCCGAGTACGCCGACCAGACGCAGCAGGAAGGCCGCCAGCAGTTGCCGGCAATCGTCGTCCGTCGAACAGAGGCGTTCGATGGTGGAGGCAAGCAGCGTGAACAGCGGCAGGTTCTTTTCTTCGGGTCCGGAAGCGTTGCGGGCAAGGTCGAGTATCCGGTAGAGCACGCCGAAGCGCTCCAGGTCTGGCTCATGGGCAAGCGGGCTGCATACCAGCCCGGCATCGCTGGCGAGCTGGATGTCACGGGTCGTTCGCCGGTAGATGACCGCATCGATGACATTGCCTGCCGAAAACAGGCCGCACAGCCGGTTTTTCGGGTTTCGCACGGCTTTGACGATCACCGGCATCTGCCCGAACTCCCTGGTCATGAGCAGGCAGATTTTCGACTGGTCCCGGTACTTGAGCTCGCGGAGCACCACCGCTCTGGTTGTAATGATCATCCGGGAAACTTTTTTTTGCCATTGAATAATTATGTATATACGAAAACTTCACGTGCCGGCCTGCTTTCCGGCAGGCCACAACGGAGACCAAACATCAACAGACAGCAAGAGATTCACAACGGAGGAAAAGAGAAATGCCAACCTATCAGTATCGCTGCAGCAGTTGCGGTTTCGAGTACGAAGTCTTTCAGAAGATGAGCGATGATGCCCTGAAAACCTGCACCAAGTGCGGCAAGGACACCTTCGAGCGCGTCATCAGCGCCGAAGGCGGGTTCGTCCTCAAAGGCTCGGGATTTTACAGCACCGACTATTGCGGCAGCAAGTCTTCTTCGGCAAAAGGGCCGGAAAAAGCAGGCGGCTGCTCAGGCGGAAGCTGTCCCTACGCGAAATGATCCCGGCGCCGGCAAGGCCCCGGTGACCGCATAGAAAACCTGAAAGCCTTCCTGTCCGGAAGGCTTTCAGCATGTTATCGGCGTACCGTCCGGTTCCGGCGCGTCACCTGAATTCCGGCCGTTCGCTTTCACGCCACCGGAAATCCGGCAGGTCGAGCGCCTTGTCTTCCCTGATGACGTTCGGGTACTGCTTGCCAAGCGCGTTGCCGGTTGCCCTGATCCGGCTCAGTTTCCCCTCCTTGAAAAACATGCGCAGCACATCGCCGCCGGTGAAATTCACGCCGGAGGGCTGTTTTTTGTCGTCGTAGATGTGGTAGAGGCTTCGGGCGCCGGTGGTCACCGTCACGCCGGTCAGCCGCGACGCTTCATCAAGCGTGATGAGCATGTGTTCGCCGCTGAGCTGGTCGAACAGCGGTTTTGTGGTCGACAGCGTATCCCTGGAGGCGAAAAACGCATGGCCGTGCACCTGGATTTCGTCGACCTTCCTGCTGCCGTGCACCTCGCGCGTGTGCACCCTGATGATATCGCCGCTGATCTGGTGGCCGCGCTGCCAGGCGATGGCATCGTCGTACAGCCAGAGTTCATTTTTTTTCTGGTTGAACGCCGACCGCTTCGCCCTTGCGCGGAGGTCGTCCCTGACGATCCGTGCCCTGAGGTTGCCGACAAGTTCCCCTGCCTCCTCATCGGGATAGTAGACCCCCTTGTCGCCATAGATCTCCAGCGCGTCGCCCTTGATATGCACGTTGCCGTCCAGGTCGATGCGGGCGCTTTCGGGGTAGTCCATCGCGCGGTCGCACCAGAGCTTCAGGTCATTCTGGCGGAACAGGACGCTGCCCGTCGCCGAACGGAAGGGTTCAACTTTCCCGGAAGATTCCGGAGTCTGTCCGCCCTCGACCAGATCGGCATGTTCAAGGACCGTTTTCTTTTTTTCCGCACAGGCAGTATACTCCGTCAGACCGGGAGGGCAGCATGCCAGCACCGTAAGGATGCCGAGCAGGCAGATGAGGGTTGTTCTGGCAGTTGCCTTCATGAGAAATCTCGCGGGGATGTCAACCAGTCTTGTAAGTCACTGTAATGTACGAAAGTAAACGCTATCGGCCGTGAAAACAATCGTCTTGATCGCACAGGGCCGTTTCGGGCTCCTGAAAATAGCCTCGCTCATCACCGCGCTTGAGGCAGGAGGCCGTGTCTCGCCGCTTCCGGTACTCGCCGTCCGCGCAGGGCAGGAACGGGAAGAAGCAGACGCCGTCGCCGAGGCGCTTGGCCTGCAGGAACGCCTTCGCCGCATTCCGGTCGAACCGGGCTCCGATGTCGCGGAAACCGCAGCCCTGATGCTCGCGCTGGAAGAGCTGTTTACCGCAACGCGCCCCGATCTGGTCGTTCCCGGTGGTTTCGGCAACGCCGCCGTCGCCGCCGCCCTGACGGCGACGCGGATGGGCATTCCCCTCGTCAGCATCGATGCCGGATTGCGCAGCTATGATCGCACGGACCCCGAAGAGGCCAACCGCCTGCTCATCGACGCGCTTGCCTCCCTGCACTTCGTCAGCGAGCACAGCGGCGTGTACAACCTGATGAACGAAGGGTTCGGGGACGACCATATCCGCTTTGCCGGTAACACCTCCATCGACAGCCTTGTCGAAATGATCGGCGGTGCAAACCGTTCCGGTGTGCTCGCCGACCTCGGCGTCGAGCCGAAACAGTTCGCCCTCTTGCTCCTTTCCACACCGTTCACCGGGGAGGCTTCAGGCCTCCTTTCCCTGCTTGGCGCCCTTTCCGGCGCGCTCGGTACGGCGACAACCCTTCTGCTGCCGGTTGCCCCAGGTGCGGAAGCAACCATGCAGGAGGCATTCCGCGAGGTGCCGCAGCTCAGGATCGTTGCGGTCCCGTCACCGGTCGACCTGCTCCGGCTGCTCAAGGAGGCGTCGTTCGTGCTGACCGACACCGACCAGTACGAATCGGAACTGACGGTCATGAACGTCCCGTGCCTGACCATGCGCCAGACCACCGCACGGCCATCGACGGTCGAAGTGGGGACCAACGTGCTTGTCGGTTTCGATGAGGCGGAAATCCTTGAACACGCGACCGGAATCCTCTCCGGCAAGCCGGCCGGAAAGACCCTGATCCCGGAAAAGTGGGACGGGGCGGCCGCCAAACGGATCGCCGAGGTACTTGAACAGGCAGGGTGAGGCCTGCCGGAAACAGAACGCCGAACACAAACAACCAGGGGAGACAGCAAGATGAGTGATCAGCAGCAACCGTCCGACGCCAGCCGGATCGACCTTATCCTCAACCGCCGCAGCGTCCGCGATTACACCCCGGAACCGGTCTCGGAAGCGCTGCTCGACCGGCTGCTCCGCGCGGGGATGTCGGCTCCGACGGCAAAGAACACGCAACCGTGGTCGTTCGTCGTCGTCACCGGGCGACAGGCTCTGGACCAGCTCGCCGAAGGGCTGCCTTTCGGCAAGATGCTGCCGAAAGCCCAGGCCGCAATCGTGGTATGCGCCATGCCCGAACTTGCCAACAACCGGAGCCCCGAGCTTGCCGTGGTCGACGCCACCTGCGCGAGCCAGAACATCCTCCTTGCGGCGGAAGCCCTCGGCCTCGGGTCGGTATGGGTCGCCGCATACCCTTATGATGATCGCATGGCGCACGTCGCCGCAGTGCTGGGTATTCCCCGTGAGGTGTTGCCCCTGTGTGTCCTGCCGCTCGGCTATCCGGTCGCCATCAAGCCGCCGATCGACAAGTACAAGCCGGAGCGCATCCACCACGGCCGCTGGTGAAGGCGCCCGTGGCCTGCCTCTCGCTGCCCGTCTGGTCAGCCGAAGGCGAGGTCATGCAGGGGGGTGCCGCCGGTTCCCAGAATGCGCATGCGCCCGCCTGAAATTTCGACGGTGCCTGCCATGAACGCAGGATGTTCCCGGCGGGTTACGAAGCCCGGGACAACGACAAAATGGGTGCCTGAACGGAGGGCGTAGCTTCCTGGGTGGTAGTGGCCGCAGAGGCATGCCCGGACATTCGGATAACGCAGGAGCAGCCCGCTAACCGCTTCATGGTTCCAGAGCAGGCCGTGCCGTTCGTCGCTGCTTGCTTCCAGAAGGGGAAGGTGGGAGACCGCGATGACGGGTTCCCCCTGCCGCAGGGCGTCGTCAAGCGTTTCCCTGAGCCACGCCATCTGGCGGCTTCCGACGGCGCCGCAATAGAACGGTTGGCGCTGCACGCCGTGGTGCCAGTCAAGCAGGTGCCGGTCGGCAGGATCGTCCGGCTCGGCAGCCGTCGACACCTCCATGCCGTGCAGCACGACAAACCGGATGCCGCCGGCGCTGAAGGTGCGCCATGGCGGAATGCCCATGAGGCTGAAGAACCGTTCATGGCCGACCGAAAGGCAGTGGTTGCCCGGTACGTGCTCGAACCGCAGGGCTGGGGCGCCTGCCAGCATTGCGGTTACGGCAATCAGGTCCGCCTCGGCTTCAGGCCCCTCGCGGCTGATGAGGTCGCCGAGTTGCAGCACGAACGCCACATCTTGTGCTTCCCAGTCGTCGAGGCAGCGGCCCAGGGCAGTCGCCACCTCCTCCTCCTGCCCGGCATTCTCCGGCGAATAATGGATGTCGGAGATGATGCCGAACCGGAGGTGGATGTCCGGAGACGGGGAGTTCATGCTGAAGGGCTCAATCGCCGAATTCGGAGAGGTAGTGCTCCATGAACTCGTCGAGGTCGCCGTCCAGCACATTTTCGACGTCGAAGCGTTCGTAATTGGTGCGGTGGTCCTTGATGCGCCGGTCGTCCAGCACGTAGCTGCGGATCTGGCTGCCCCACTCGATCTTTTTCTTCTTGCCCTCGATCTCGCGTTTTTTTGCCTCCTCCTCTTCGCGCTGGCGCTGGTAGAGTTGCGCCATGAGCATCTTCATCGCCCGCTCGCGGTTCTGGAACTGCGAACGCTCCTCCTGGCAACTGACGACGATGCCCGACGGGGTATGCTTGATGCGGACAGCCGTTTCGACCTTGTTGACGTTCTGGCCGCCCTTGCCGCCGCTGCGGAAGGTAGACAGTTCGAGGTCCTCTTTCCTGACCTCGATTTCAACATCAGGCGGTGCTTCCGGATAGGTGAACACGCTGGCGAACGAGGTGTGCCGCCGTGCATTCGAGTCATACGGCGAAACCCTGACAAGCCGGTGGACGCCGTTTTCAGCCTTGAGGTAGCCGTAGGCGTACGGCCCTTCGATTTCGAGCGTCGCTGTCTTGATGCCTGCGCCTTCGCCCTCCTGGTAATCGTCGGTGAACACCTTGAACCCCTTGCGTTCCGCCCAGCGCATGTACATGCGGTAGAGCATCTCCGCCCAGTCCTGCGCTTCGGTGCCGCCTGCCCCTGCGTGGATGATGATCATGGCGTTGCCGGCGTCATCCTTGCCCGACAGCATGTTGCGGAACTCCATCGAAGAAATTTCGTGTTCGATCCGATCGATCCGGGCGCCAAGGTCCCTGACCAGCGATTCGTCCTCAAGCTCCTCGGCAATCGCGATCTCTTCAATCGCGGCGTCCGCAGCCTTTTTTGCGTCGTCGTACGCCCCGGTCCACGACTTGTGCTCGTTCAGCTCCTTGAGTACGGCATGCGCGTTTTTCTGGTCGTTCCAGAAATCGGGTGCGGTTGAAACCTTTTCAAGGTCCTCGGCCTTCTCTTTTCGCTCGTCGATGTTAAAGATACCCCCGTAACTGGTTCAGGCGGTGGTTGATGGCGTGCAGGCGGTCTTTTTCAGCGTCGAACATGGCGGTAAACATTCAGGTGATTGATGGCTTCGCAACCCTGCATGCACGGCGCTCATGCGGCCTGCAGCCGGGACTGGTGGACTGAATATACACATACTGCGGCATTTGCCGTAGCCGTAACGTGCTGCCTGCCAGGGCTTTGCCGACGGCATGGCCGCATGGAGCAGAAAGATATGCACCAAAAGAGCGCTACATTTCATATTTTTACGGAAACAGGCCATGCCGCCACGCCCCCGGCGATGGCGGGGCTTCCCGCAAGCACTACTGAACATTTTTTATGACTCCAGAGTTTTTCCAGCCAGAACCGCTTCGGACAGCCCTGCCGTTCGACGGCAGACGGCGGGTCATCATTGATCGGGTTTCCCCTGAAGTCGATGGTGGCAGGTTCCCGGCAAAATGCATCGAAGGCGATCTTGTCAGGGTCGAGGCCGATATTTTCACCGACGGTGCCGATACCGTCATGGCAGAAGTCCTTTACCGTCGCCCTGGCGAGGTGGCGTGGTCCTCCGTGCCGATGACCCCCCTGGTCAACGACCTCTGGACCGCAAGTTTCCCGGTTGGTGCGCCAGGCCTCTGCGAATACACGGTCAGGGCGTGGGTCGACCATTTCCAGACCTGGCAGAAGGGCCTCCGCAAGAAACTCGATGCCGGCCAGGATGTTTCGCTCGACCTCAGGATCGGCGCGACCATCGTCGAACTCGGTGCGGCAAGGGCCAAAGACCAGGATGCCGGTACGCTGCACCATCATGTCGGCCTGCTGAGCGTCGGCGATGCCGAAGCCGCCATTGCGGCGGCGCTCGGCGAGGAGCTTACGGCCGCAATGGAGCGGAGCCCCGACAAGTCCATCGCGAGCTGGTACGACAAGGTGCTGCTCATGCAGATCGACCAGAAACGGGCGGGCTTCAGCACCTGGTATGAATTTTTTCCGCGCTCGTGGGGGGGGGAACCCGGGACGCACGGCACGTTCAGGGACTGCATCCAGGCCTTGCCGCGCATCGCCGGGATGGGCTTTGACGTCGTCTACCTGCCGCCGGTGCATCCTATCGGCCTGACCAAACGCAAGGGACGGAACAATTCGCTCAACGCAGGGCCGGACGACCCTGGCAGCTGCTGGGCGATCGGCAGCCCGGAAGGCGGCCATACCGCCATTCATCCCGAGCTGGGCACCCTTGACGATTTTGATGCCTTCATCGCGGAGGCCGATCGGCATGGTATTTCAGTCGCCCTCGACATCGCCTTTCAGTGCTCTCCCGACCACCCGTGGGTGCAGGAGCATCCGCAGTGGTTCCGGTGGCGTCCGGATGGCACCGTGCAGTTTGCCGAGAACCCGCCGAAACGCTACGAAGACATTCTGCCGCTCGATTTCGAAACGAAGGACTGGCAGAACCTCTGGCTCGGGTTGCGCGACGTGTTCCTGTTCTGGATCGAACGGGGTGTCAGGATTTTCCGTGTCGACAATCCGCACACCAAGGCGTTCGGCTTCTGGGAATGGGCGCTCGCTTCTCTCCGCAGGCAGCATCCCGACACCGTGTTCCTTGCCGAGGCGTTCACCCGGCCGAAGCTCATGGCCCGTCTTGCCAAGGCAGGCTTCAACCAGTCCTACACCTACTTCACCTGGCGCAATACCAGCCATGACCTGAAGGAGTACCTGACCGAGCTGACCCGCACCGAACTGCGTGACTTCATGCGTCCCAACTTCTGGCCAAACACCCCCGACATCCTGCATGAAGAGCTGCAGGAGGGCGGTCGTTCCCGGTTCGTCATCCGGCTCGTCCTGGCGGCCACGCTCTCCTCCAACTACGGTATGTACGGGCCTGCCTATGAACTGTGCGAACGTATACCGGTGGCCCGCGGCAAGGAGGAGTACCTCGATTCGGAGAAATATGAGATCCGGCGCTGGGACCTCGACCGGCCGGGCAACATCCGTTCCGAAATCACCAGGGTCAACCGGGCCAGAAAGGAGAATCCGGCACTGCAGCAGACTGCGGACATCGAGTTTGTGCGCATCGACGGCAGTGAGGGGCGTGAACATGACCAGTTGCTTGGCTATGTCAAGCGTTCTCCCGACGGCGGCAACATCATTCTCACCGTGGTCAACCTCGACCACCGGAACAGCCATGGCGGCTGGCTCCGTTTCCCGCTGGAGCTGTTCGGGTTGCCCCATACCGCCCGGTTCACCGTCGAAGACCTCCTGTCCGGCGGCACCTATACCTGGAACGGCGAATGGAACTTCGTCGAACTCAACCCCGCCGTATCCCCGGCGCACATTTTCAACGTCATTCTGCCATCCTGACATTACCCATCATCAACACCATGTCAAAAGCCAAAGCCGTGAACAGCTACCAGCCGGAACTCCTCTGGTACAAGGATGCAATTATTTATGAACTTCACGTCAAGACCTTCTGTGACAGCAACAACGACGGCATCGGCGATTTCCAGGGCCTGAAAGGCAAGCTCGGCTACCTCGAAAGCCTCGGGGTCACGGCAATCTGGATCCTGCCGTTCTACCCCTCGCCGCTGCGCGACGACGGGTACGATATCGCCGATTACATGTCCGTGAACCCCGATTACGGGACCATCGCCGATTTCCGGGAATTCCTTGACGAAGCCCACCGCAGGGGCATGAAGGTGATCACCGAACTGGTGGTCAACCACACCTCCGACCAGCACGAGTGGTTCAGAAAAGCCCGCACGGCACCTGCCGGCTCGCCCGAACGCGACTACTACGTCTGGAGCGACGACCCGAACCGGTATGCCGAAACCCGCATCATTTTCCAGGACTTCGAAGCATCCAACTGGACCTGGGATCCGGTTGCCGGGCAGTATTACTGGCACCGTTTCTACCACCACCAGCCCGACCTGAACTTCGAGAATCCTGCCGTCCACAAGGCATTGTTCGACGTGCTTGATTTCTGGCTCGGCATGGGGGTCGATGGCCTGCGTCTCGATGCGGTGCCGTATCTCTACGAAGCCGAAGGCACCAACTGCGAGAACCTGCCGAAGACCTTCGAATTCCTCCGGAAGCTCCGTTCCTACGTGGACACCAACTACCCCAACCGGATGCTGCTCGCCGAGGCGAACCAGTGGCCGGAGGATTCCGCCGCCTACCTGGGCAATGGCGACATGTGCCACATGAACTTCCATTTCCCGCTCATGCCTCGCATGTACATGGCCGTCGCCATGGAAGACCGCTTCCCCCTGATCGACATTCTCGACCAGACGCCGGCCATTCCCGAAGCCTGCCAGTGGGCCTCCTTCCTGCGCAACCATGACGAGCTGACCCTCGAAATGGTCACCGACGAGGAGCGGGACTACATGCGCCGCGTCTATGCCAACGATCCCAAGGCGAGGATCAACCTCGGCATCCGCCGCCGCCTTGCGCCGCTCATGGGCAACGACCGCCGCAAGATCGAGCTGATGAACATCATGCTGCTCTCCCTGCCAGGCACGCCGGTGCTCTATTACGGCGACGAAATCGGCATGGGTGACAACTACTACCTCGGCGACCGTGACGGCGTCCGCACGCCGATGCAGTGGAACGCCGACCGCAACGCAGGCTTCTCGCGGGCCAACCCGCAGCGCCTGCAACTGCCGGTGATCATCGATCCCGAATACCATTACGAGGCGGTCAACGTCGAAGTGCAGGAGACCAACATGAACTCCCTGCTCTGGTGGATGCGCCATACGCTGGCCACCGCCCGGCGCTACAAGGCATTCAGCCGCGGCACCATCGAGTTCCTGCACTCCTCGAACCCCAAGGTGCTCCTGTTTATCCGCAAGTTCGGGGACGAAACCATTCTCTCGGTCATCAATCTTTCCCGGAACGCCCAGGCCATCAGCGTCGACCTTGCCGCCTACGAAGGTTGTGTGCCGGAAGAGCTGTTCAGCATGAACCGGTTCCCGACCATCCGGGCAACCCCGTACGTCGTGGCGCTCGGGCCATACGGCTACTTCTGGCTCCGGCTTGTCGGCAAGGAGGAGTCCGCTGGCGACAATGAACGTTTCAGCAGCCCTGTCCTTGCGGCGGACGGCTGGGACGCGCTCTTCCGGGGCAGGAACCTCGACAGGCTCGAAAGCGTCCTGCTGCCCGCATTTTTCAGGGCCGCCCGCTGGTTCGGCGGCAAGGCCCGGAACATCATCCGCATCAGGGTACTCGACCGTGTGCCGGTCGGCGGCCTGGACGGAACCCTGTGCATCATTACCGAAGTCAACTACCCGAGCGGCGAGAACGAACGCTACCAGGTACCGCTCACCTTCGTGCCCGCGGAAAAGGTCCCTGTCGGTGACGAGCAGTTCCGCTCGCACATGATCGCCAGGATCGAATTTGCCGGCATCGATGGCTACCTGTGTGACGCCGTCTGCGACCATGCGTTCCGCTCCAGCCTGCTTTCGCTCATCCTCGACAAGGGGAGCTGGAAGGGTGCTTCCGGCCGGATCGTCGGTGAACCCGGCAGCAGGCTCAAGGACTTCCAGTGTACGACGGACCTCAGGTCACTTCCTTCGGAACTGCTCGGGACGGAACAGAGCAACACCTCCATGAAGTTCGGTGACAGACTCTGCCTGAAACTCTACCGCAAGGTCGATGTCGGCATCGCCCCCGAAATTGAAATGTGCCGCACGCTGACCGACAGGACGGAGTTCCGCAACCTGCCCTTCTACCTCGGTTCCTTCGACTTCGCCCGCAGCTATCGTGAACGCTGCTCGCTCGGCGTGCTCCAGAACTTCGTCAGGAACGAAGGGGATGGCTGGCAGCTCAGCCTTGACCATGTTCTCAGGTACTACGAGGACCTGCTCTCCCGGCTCCCGAAAGGCCTCACGCCTCCTGAACTTCCAGCCATCTCCGGCTCGAAGGTGTCGCTGCCGCCGATCATGCACGAGCTGGTCGGGGAGTTCTACCTTGAAATGATCGAAAAACTTGCCGAACGGACGGCGGGCATGCATGCGGCGCTCGGTTCCATCGGCGACGATCCCGGATTCGCTCCGGAGCCCTTTACCTCGCTGTACCAGCGCTCCATCTTCCAGGCCATGACCGCACAGGTCAAACGCCTGATGATTTCCCTGCGCGAAAACCCCGGCGCCATGCCGGAAGCCTCACGCGACCTTGCCCGGCTCCTGCTTTCGAAGGAGGCTGATATCCTCGACAGTTTCGAACCGATCAGGAAAGAGAAGATCGAAACGGTCAAGGTCAGGATTCACGGTGACTACCACCTCGGCCAGGTGCTCTATACCGGCAACGACTTCGTGATCCTCGATTTCGAAGGCGAACCGGCCCGCTCCCTTTCGGAACGCAAGATCAAGCGTTCGGTCTATCGCGACCTTGCAGGCATGCTCCGTTCATTCGACTATGCCGCCTTCAACGTCCTGCTCCGGCACCAGGCCTTCCGCCAGGAAGACCGCGAGCGGCTGCGCCCGTGGGCGGAGCTGTGGAGCTTCTATGTCGGCCAGCACTTCATCGACGTCTACACCGAACGGACGGTGGGCAAAGGGCTCATCCCGGAAGCCCCCCGGCAGCGCGAACTGTTGCTGCGGAGCTACCTCATGAACAAGGCGGTCTACGAACTGAACTACGAACTGAACAATCGACCCGAATGGGCGCCCATCCCGATGGGCGGTATCCTTCGCCTTATCGGCGCCTGACAGGCCGCCGGAACAGGACGGCCGCCCCCTGAGCGGGCGGCCGGGCCACGCCATTGCCATGCAGCAGCAGGAACACCATGTCACCGCAGCCGTCACCGGGCGCTTCCTTGTCGAAGCGCCTCCGGGCGGCGGGCCGCTGCCGGTACTCGCCGGTTTCCACGGCTACGGCCAGACGGCAGAAGACCAGATGGCGCTGCTCCGGAGCATTCCGGGAAGCGGGGAGTGGCTCTGCTGTTCCGTCGAGGCCCTGCATCCAGTCATCAACCGGGATGGCGGGCAGGGGGCAAGCTGGATGACCTCCCGGCACCGTGAACAGCGTATCCGGGAAAACGTCGCCTATGTCGACAGGGTCCTTGAGGCGGTTGCCAGGGAGTACCCTGTTTCCGGTCGGCTGGTTCTCTTTGGATATTCACAAGGGGCCGGAATGGCCTGCCGGACAGCGCTGCTCGGCAGGCACAAGGCTGCGGGCACCATGCTGCTTGGCGGGGATATCCCGCCCGAGCTGTCGTGCCTTGACCGGCTTCGGTACGTCCAGCTTGCGCGGGGCGATCATGACCACCTCTACACCGCCGCGCAGATGGAGCGCGATGCCGTGCGCCTTCGTGCGGCAGGCATCGAACCGGCAACGTCGACTTTCCGGGGCGGCCACCGGGCAACGGCCGGGTGGGCCGCTGCCGCAGGCAGGTTCCTTGCGGAGCTTTCCTGCCGATAACCCTCCATCGGTGCAAGCGGGGCTTCAGCCCTCCCGCTTGGCCTGGTTCCAGAGCTTCTGGTTTTTCCTGTTTTCTTTGCGCTGAAATTACGACGGATGCGCATTCAC
Source organism: uncultured Chlorobiaceae bacterium (assembly GCA_964611215.1). Taxonomy (GTDB): domain Bacteria; phylum Bacteroidota; class Chlorobiia; order Chlorobiales; family Chlorobiaceae; genus Chlorobaculum. The sequence goes on along the minus strand of CAZSXF010000010.1, from coordinate 26,001 downwards.
CACGGTGAATTTCACACCAAGGGCATGCAGCACGGCGTTGATGGTCTCAAAGCGGGGATGCGCTCCTTTCTTCAGGGCCTTGTAGAGACTTTCCCGGCCAAGACCGGCAGCCTTCGCAATTTGTGCCATGCCTCGTGCTTTTGCCACGTCACCAAGGGCGGCAACGAACACATCAGGATTTGAGTCTTCAGCGGCAGCAGAAAGGTATTCGGTAATCACTTCGTCGTTGTCGAGGTATTCCGCTATATCCAGTGTTGTATACGTCGTTTTCATGGTTTCTCTTCCTTGAGTTCACGGGCTAATTTCTTCGCATGAGCAATGTCTTTGCTTTGTGTTGACTTGTCGCCGCCAGCAAGCAGGAAGTACACGGTCTTTCCTGTTCGCGTGTAATAAACCCGGTACCCTGCTCCTGCATGAATCCGCATTTCTGAAACCCCTTCACCAACCGGTTCGCAATCCCCGAAGTTTCCCTGGATTGCACTTTGAAGACGGGCCAGGATTCGTGCTTTAGCTTTGAGGTCTTTGATGCCAAGCAACCAAGCGTCGAAATCAGATGATCGAATAAACGTGTTCATGATCACAGTGTATCTAATAGGATACAGAAATGCAACTATTATTTTAAATCACTATTTCGGCCGTTGTTGCGATTGCTGTTTTTCTTTTTATCGTTCTCAGGGCGGGGCACGCCCGTTGCGCCTGTCAAGTGATCGATGCAGTACGGTCGCCAGCAGCAGGAACCCTCCGGGGTGAGTCAGTGGTGGTCTTCGGCCTCCCCTGAACGCGGCAGGAATCTCCGGCCTTCAGGCCGGGGTGGATGTCAAATGATGACGAAAAAAAGGGGCATTTGAAGGGCAAGATACAGAGGATGTTCACAGTCGCCATAACTGAATATTGTATAAAAGGTTAGGCATGTTCATAAAATGTGCCCGGTGTTCATAAGAATGGTAAAAAAGTGCCGTTTTAAGGCACTTTTTTTCGGAAAACGACCGTAGGGGGGGCCAAAAGAAGGGTATTTACCTGTCATCCGGGTCGGGAACGCCGGGCCTGTTCCAGGCAACTCGATGCCGAAGGCACAAAAGCCCGACCACGGCACGGTTGCCTCGAAAGATTGGTTTGTTACGCAGGTTGTGGCAGCGGTAGCTGCAGTCGGCGGGGGGCCCGACTTCGCGGCAGCAATGCAAGCTGTTCAGGCGTGCATAATTCCTCCCTCGGGGCAAGCGGGGCTTCAGCTCTCCCGCTTGGCCTGGTTCCAGAGCTGGTCAAGCTCTTCGGCAGCATACGCCGACCATGCCCGCCCGGAAGCCAGCACGGCGGCTTCCACCTTCCGGAACCGCGCCATGAACTTGTCTGTCGATTTGCGCAAGGCATCTTCAGGGTTGGTGCCGATGAACCGGCTGTAGTTCACGATGGTGAACAGCAGGTCCCCGAACTCCTCTTCCCGCTCATGCTCATCCGCAGCGTTGCGCAGTTCGCCGATCTCCTCGGCAAGTTTGTCGAGCACACCCTCGTCGCAAGGCCAGTCGAACCCCACGCCGGCCACCTTTTTCTGCACGCGATAGGCCCGCAGCAGTTCGGACATCGCCTTCGGCACCCCGTCCAGGAGGCTTTTGCGCCCCTCCGTCATCTTGATCTGCTCCCATTTGCCCAGCACCTCACCTTCGGTTGTGGCCTTCGCATCGGCAAATACATGCGGATGGCGGGTGATGAGCTTGTGGCAGAGCGCCTCGAAGACATCAACGAAGTTGAACCTCCCCGATTCCTCGGCAAGCAGCACCTGGAAACAGAGGTGCAGGAACAGGTCGCCGATCTCTTTTTTCAGTTCCGTCTGGTCGCCCTCGTCGATGGCATGCACCAGCTCGTAGCTCTCTTCGAGCAGCAGGTGGGCGAGAGACTCCGGTGTCTGCTTCCGGTCCCACGGGCACTCGGCACGCAGTACGCGCACCAGGTTCACCACCCGTTCGAAATGTTCTGCAGGCGTCGTCGCGCCAGGGTTCAGGACGGTGTTGCGAAGCTCGTCGATCGACAGGTTCTTGTCGTGCATGATGGTCCGGTTTTCTGGTTGTCTTGCCGCAAAGTTACCATTTCCCTCCGGGAATCCGTACTTTTGGGCGTGAACACCTCCACCCAGCAACACCGCCAGACCATGGAACCCGACACCCGGCAGCATGCCACCAACACTCCGCAACAGGCAGACCCGATAGCCGCCATTGCCACGCCTGTCGGCGTCGGCGCTCTGGCGGTCGTCCGTGTCAGCGGCCTGGGGGCGCATGCCATCGGTGACCGGGTTTTCCGCAAACCCGGAGGGACGGCGATGGGGGTGCTTTCCGCCTCACCCGGGTTCCACGCCCATTTCGGTTGCCTGTACGACGGGGATGCGCTTGTCGATGAAGTGGTCGCCCTGGTCTGCCGTGCCCCGCGTTCCTTCACCGCCGAGGACATGGTCGAGTTCACCTGCCACGGTGGTCCGGTCGTCGTCACGAAAGTTCTGCAATTGCTGCTTGACAACGGTTGCAGGCTCGCCGAGCCCGGTGAATTCACCCGGCGGGCTTTCCTCAACGGGCGCATCGACCTGCTGCAGGCCGAAGCCATCGGCGAAATGATCCACGCCCGTTCCGAATCTGCATACCGCACGGCGGTCAGCCAGATGCAGGGCGACCTTTCCCGCAAACTCGACGGCCTGCGTGAGCAGTTGCTTCGCTCCTGCGCCCTGCTGGAACTCGAACTCGACTTTTCCGAAGAAGATGTCGAATTCCAGAGCCGTCACGAACTGCTTGCCCAGGTTGACGACCTCTACCGTGAAGTCGCCCGCCTCGCCGACTCCTTCAGGCACGGCCGCCTGCTCCGCGAAGGTGTCGCCACCGTCATCGCCGGCAGGCCGAACGCCGGCAAGTCAACGCTGCTCAACGCCCTGCTTGGCCAGGAGCGGGCCATTGTCAGCCAGATGCCCGGCACAACCCGCGACTACATCGAAGAGGGTTTTGTGCATGACAACGTGCTGTTCCGGCTGATCGACACCGCAGGCCTGCGGGAAACCGGCGCGGAGGTTGAGCACGAAGGCATCCGTCGCAGCCGCGTGAAGATGGCGGAAGCCGACCTGATTCTGTACCTTGTCGACCTCGGCAGCGAACAGCTCGATGAAGAGGCCGCCGACATCCGACGGATTCACGCCAGCCATCCTTCGGCCCGCCTGATTGCCGTCGCCAGCAAGACCGACCGCGTCCCCGACCCCGAGGAGCGCATCGCCGCCGTCGCAGCCGCTTCAGGTGTCGACACGGTCGGCATTTCCGTCCTTGGCGGCAGGGGGGTTGGTGAACTGCTGCAGCGGATGGGGGCGATTGCCCGGGAGCTGGACAAGCTGCATGAGGCCAGCGTGCTGGTCACCAGCCTTCGCCACTACGAAGCCCTGCGCAATGCCGCGGCGGCACTTGCCAACGCCCGCCGGCTCATTGACGGCTATGCCGAAACCGAACTGATCGCCTTTGAACTCCGTTCCGCCCTTGCCAGCGTCGGCGAAATCACCGGCAAGGTGGTCAATGAAGAGATACTCAATACCATTTTTTCCCGCTTCTGCATCGGAAAGTGAAGTTATTTTCTTTTGTTTATTTAATATCTTTATTTAATTGATGTTAAGATTGTTTTTTGTTGTGTTCGATGCTGATAATTTGTTGTTATATGGCTTTAAAATGTTGTTAATGTGCTACCTTATAAGTGAGTAGCAGCAAATAGCAACAAATCTTCTGAAGTCGTGGCCATATTCGTACATCTCCGCCAAAGGAAGCAGACCTCAAAAGGGCGGGTAAGCCTTTACCTTGAGTTTTACAAGGGAACCACCACATCACCTGAAGGCAAGGTGAGGCCGGTGAGGGATTATGAGTACCTAAACCTGTATCTCCTCGACAAGCCGAAAACCACCCTGGAGAAAGCTCAGAACAAGCAAATGCTCAATCTGGCTAAATCAATAAAGGCGAAACGTGAGCTTGAGATTAAGAATGGTGCTTTCGGCTTTACTCCGGATTTTAAGTCCGACACCCCGTTACTCGAATACTTCAAGACAGAGACTGAAAAGCGGAGCCAGAGTGATGGAAATGTCGGAAACTGGCGAAGTGCTCTGAAGCATTTGACTGCCTATGTGCTCAATGCTTATCATCCGGGCATAACCTTCAAGCAACTCGACGACAAGTTCTGTCAAGGCTTTAAAGACTACCTTAACAACGAAGCCAAGTCGGTAAACGGCATGGCGCTTTCCTCATCCTCCCAGAACAGCTATTACGCCAAACTTAAAGCATGCTTGAAGCAGGCGGTGAAAGAACGGATTATCAACCATAATCCATCCGAAGGCATCACTCTTCCCAGGGCCATAACTCCTAAACGGGAGTGGCTGACGCTAAAAGAGCTTGGTCAACTTGTCCAAACGGAGTGCCGTTATCCGGTACTCAAAAATGCGTTCCTGTTTTCCTGCCTGACTGGATTAAGGTGGAGTGACTGCCAGAAAATGATTTGGCGTGAAGTGCAGCGGCTCGATGATGGCTGGCGAGTGGTGTTTCATCAGCAAAAAACAAAGGGCTTGCAGTACCATGACATTTCGGATGAGGCACGCGAGCTGTTAGGTAAGGATGGTCAGCTGGATGAGCGGGTTTTCATCGGTCTCAAGTATTCTGCATACATGAATACGGCTCTTCATCAGTGGATGCTGCGGGCTGGCATTACCAAGGACATTACCTTCCATTGTGCTCGACATACCTATGCCATGAACCAGCTTGAGAGCGGAACGGATATCATGACGCTTCGTGATATGCTGGGGCATTCGGAATTGAAAACGACCCTGGTGTATGCTAAAGCAACTGATCACAAAAAACGTGAAGCCGCAAGCAGGATAAAGATTCCTGGCGCAAAGGCCAGCGGTCTTGATGAACTGATTGCAAAAGGGGAGTCGATTGGTATTGCACTTGGATTGAAAAGGGCTAAGGATGGTAGGTTTATTTTGAATGGTCAAGAGCTTACTTCGGGGGAACTGGCTTTAAAGTTGAATGGGCTTGTCTGAACGGCTGATGGGCAGAGGTGTGTTGTGCTAAAATATTTTAGGATATGAATATAGGTCAACTAAACGAGGAGTATTTAAAAGACATCCTCTGTCGTGTTCGTGGCACGGATTGGGAAGCGGCCGTGATGAGAGCGAATGATAAATGGAGCCAGTCTTCGGGATCGCGTGGTTGGTATAAGGAGTTTATGACGAAAGGAGCTTTCAACAACAACTGGTCAAAAAGCCTTGACGAGCATCTGATGACATCAGTTGAATGGGTGAATATGCCATTCTCAGCAATCATGAGTGAGATTGACGAGGCACCCGGAGTGTGTCGTCAAAAGCTGAAAAAGCTTATGGATCGCTACTGGATGGCAGCAAAGGCAAGGTTGCGTGACCTGGCTCCTTACGAGAGATATGAACATGTGAGCACCTTAAATGAGGTGACCAGTGAGGATGTTCCTGAAATGTCCGATAACAGCTTATGGGGTGATTTCCTTGGAGGTCATCATGGACCCGAGATGGAGGACGTTGACGAGAGAGCAATGGTGCTACGAATGCTTGCCATTCAAGAGCTGAAATTGCAACTGTTTTCTTCTTCTGAAGGTGTATTGGTCAAGGCGACAGAGCCTGCTGTCATAGGCAAGAAATCGGATGGTCGGAAAAAATTAACAGAGGAGAAGTTCGAGAAAGACTTTCTCCCGGTTATCATCGATCGATTGCTGGAAAGAGATTACACAAACAAAAAGCATGTGTTCGATGAGATCGCCAAGGCACATTCTTTTGGTGGAAGTACCCTGGAAAAAAGGTATAACCGGTACAGAGATGACCCTCAAGGCAAATTAAATCCAGCACTTGACAGGTATGGATATGGTCATTTGAAAGGTAAAAGGCTTCCTTAAGCAAAAGAGAACATTAAGAGAATTTCACTTCTTCTTCACCTTTCTTTCATTTCCGATCCTTCCCATAGCACACGGCACAAGCCGGTTTCTCAACAAAAAAAGGAGATGCTATGGGACTTCCTGAACTTGAACAGATCAACGAACGCTTGCAACGTATTGAGGGGCTACTTGTGGCAAACAAGAGTGTCCTCAATATGCGCGAGGCGGCAATTCTCACAGGGCTTTCAATTTCTCACCTTTACAAGCTAACCAGCACAGGCGGCATTCCCTGTTACAAGCCTACAGGTAAAGCGATTTACTTCAATCGTGAAGAGCTTGAGGCTTGGATGCTTCGAGGACGGAAGATGACGGTTGAAGAGATCGATGCAGCAGCATGTTCTCATGTCACCATGAACAGGAGGTGAGAGGATGAGAATAAAAAAAGATGCCCCACAGAGGCAAGCTATGGGGCAGCAGTTGGATTGTGCGGATCGGAGGGATCAGGCACGCTGGAAATATACTGCCTCCTTACCTGACTTTCAACGCCAGAATAAAGCTATTCTGAGGAGGATGGTTGATGCCTTTGTGATGTCACGCCAATTTCCGGCGCGCCTTCGATTCAGCTATTACGTCGATCGGAATGGTTGCCTTCGAGCTTTGAACGATGGGAGGGCTGGAGGATGAGCGGGATTCGAGAGGAACTGCAAGCTATGGCAAACTCGCGGTCCGCCGAGAAAAAAAGTTTTTCTCAGAACTGCACTTCTGCACCTTTGCACCCGAAGCAAATTCTCGAACAACTTGTTCAAGAGGTCGAAGAAATCGATTTCACTCAATACACTGGCGGCGAAGACCCGCGAGCAGTGCACCACCGGATTTATGCCGTCAAGAACGTGGTGCGGCTGGCCGAGAAGAAAGGTTGGGGGTTGTGCAAGCGAAACGGTTCAGTGTACGTTTATACCGGAGCTCACTGGCAGGTTGTGGAGTCGGATGATATGAAGGGGTTTCTTGGCGAAGCCGCTTTGCGCTCAGGTGTGCCGAGATTTCGGGCAGATGATTACGAGTTCCGGGAGAAGCTGCTTAAGCAGTTCCACAGCGAAGCACACCTCACACAGCCGTCGTTCAGCCGCGACGTGACACTTATCAACCTGCAAAACGGCACGTTCGAGATTACCCCCGATGCGCAACGCTTGCGAGAGTATCGACGCGGCGATTTCCTCACCCATGTGTTGCCGTTCTCCTATCAAGCGGGCGCTCAGGCGTACCTGTTTCAGGCATTTCTCAACAGAGTACTCCCAGATATTGCCTCACAGATGGTTCTCGCTGAGTTTGTTGGCTACGTGTTCACTCGTGGCCTGAAGCTGGAGAAGGCTTTGTTGCTCTACGGCGGTGGCGCGAACGGCAAGAGCGTGTTCTTTGATGTTCTTCGGGCGTTGCTTGGAGACCAAAACGCGAGCAGTTATAGCCTTTCGAGCCTGACCGATAGCAAGAATGGCTACTATCGGGCGATGCTTGCCAACAAACTGGTGAACTACACGTCAGAGATTCACAGCAAATTGGAAGCGCACCTGTTCAAGCAGTTGGTTTCCGGTGAGCCAGTCGAGGCGCGGTTGCCCTACGAAAAGCCGTTCATCCTGACCGATTACGCGAAACTGATTTTCAACGCGAACGAACTCCCCCGTGACGTAGAGCACACCCACGCTTTTTTCAGGCGATTCCTGATTGTGCCTTTCACCGTGACAATCCCGGAAGCCGAGCAGGACAAGCAGCTTGCCGAGAAGATCATCCGCGACGAACTGCCGGGGGTGCTCAACTGGGTGTTTGGTGGGTTGCGGCGTTTGCTCGCTCAGTCTGGTTTCAGCGAGTGCAAGGCGGCTGAGGATGCCGTAGGCCAGTACCGCAGAGAATCCGACAGCGTGGCCATGTTCATTGATGAACGCGGCTACAAGCCCTCACCAAACCATCATGAACCACTTGGAGACCTGTACAAGGACTATAAAGGTTTTTGCGTTGATGACGGATTTCGAGCGCTTGGAAAAACAAACTTTTCCAAGAGGTTGCAGACGGCAGGGTATGAGGTCAGAAAGATGAAGTACGGCCACGGCGCGTTTCTCGTGAGAAGTTCATCCGAACCGTTTTGATCGGAGAGGGTGCAAAGGTGCAAAGGTGCAGCTCTAACAAAAACATTTTTTCGGGACTGATGACCGATGCAGCATTACAGGCGATTCGGGAGCGATTACCGGAGTACGTTGGCAGCGTTACTACCAAGAGCCGCGCCGGTTTTTGGGTTTGTCCGTTGTGCGGATCGGGAACCGGGCCGAACCGGTCGGGAGCCTTCCGGGTGCAGGGGGATCGGTGGCGTTGCTTCTCATGCGGGCGCGGCGGCGATGTGTTGGACTTGATCGGCACGGTCGAGGGACTGCCAGAGTTCAAGGACAGGGCGCGGCGGGCTGAAGAGCTGTTCGGGATCGATGACGGCAAGGTTAGGGCAAGGTTTGCCGCGCCAGTATGTAGAGTGGCGACGCCAAAGCCGGAGCCTGTATTTATCCCGGATGAGGTGATGCGGGCCAGCTTCACGGCATACGAGCGGAATAACTTCGCTCTCTGGCTTTGCAGCGTGTTCGGAGAGGCGAAGGCGCTTGAGCTTGCCCTTGCGTATCGGATCGGCACGTCGAAGCACTGGCCGGGCGCGGCGGTGTTCTGGCAGATCGACGAAGCCGGGCAAGTGCGGCGCGGGAAGGTGATGCTCTACAACGCCGAAACAGGCCGCCGAGTCAAGGAGCCGGGCAACATGGCAGCGGGAGTTCATTGGCTTTTGAAAATGCCTGACCGGAAGCCGGAGGCCTGCCTCTTCGGGCTCCACCTCGCGGCGGTGGATCGTGCAAAGCCGGTGGCCGTCGTGGAGAGCGAGAAGAGTGCCATTATCGGCGCAGGGTTCGTGCCAGAATTCATCTGGACGGCGACGGGCGGCAGCGGCCCGCTAAACCGGGCGATGCTCGAACCGCTGCACGGTCGCCGGGTCATCCTGTTTCCTGACTTGGGGGCGTTCGACAAGTGGACGGAAAAGGCCGCCGGGTGGCCGGGCGTGGAAGTATCGCCCTTGCTCGAACAACGGGCGACGGCTGAGGATCGAGCGGCAGGGCTGGATGTGGCAGATTATTTGTTGAGGGAGCATTATGAAAGCACTAAATCATAGGAGATGGCATGGCGAGCGAGAGTAAGAGACGAGAATTAACACTGAACACTGACGACCCAAACAAACCGAAAGGGGAGGTGTTTGCCGAAAAGGTGTTCCAAAATGGGGTAAACAGCTCTGTCCTTATAGCTGAGTATCTCGGTGGTATGTATGGCGATGCAGCAGGTCTTTCTGATTGGGCGATAGCATTGCGAGACACAACGAAGGCTGTGCATGGTGGGGATTTGAAGAGTGTAGAGGCGATACTTACCGGGCAAGCGTTGGCCTTGGATGCCATTTTCACCAATATGGCACGGAAAGCGATCTTAAATAACAGAATGGATCAGCTTGAACTTTGCATGAGGTTGGCACTTAAAGCTCAGAATCAGAGCCGTGCAACTCTGGAGGCATTGGCGGCTATCAAGAATCCGCAAAAAACGGTTTTTATGAAGCAGGCGAACATCTCGAATGGCCCTCAGCAGGTCAATAACAACTTCACACAGCAGCCACAACCACAGGCAAGCAATGGAGAGGAAAATCCACCAACTTCTCCGAAAAATTTTAAAACCGAGCAAAACGAACTATTGAACGCACATGAGGAAATCGTCAGGTTGGACACTGGAACGGCGAGCCCGACAAGCCGAGATGATCAGAAAGTGGAAGCCGTGGGAAAAGTCAACAGGTCCAAAAACCGAGTCCGGCAAAGCAACCGCAGCAAAGAACGCTGATAAGGGCGGTGAGTGGAAGAGGCAGCGAGAGCTGACCAAGCTGCTGAACAACTTGTTCAGGCAGCAGAAGAAAAGTTTGAAGGAAATAATCGGTTTCGATTTGATTTCATGAGGCGTTAAACTTTTTTTTATAGCTGTTTTTACGGACATTTTATGTGGGCCTGAACAGTGTGATTCGAGCAGAGCATTTTGCAATCACTTGGCGTTCCTGGCTTGTAGTTCAGACTGACGGACTTACCCCTTGCCTTTTAACGATAAATTGATGGTAATCAGTAGGCCTGCTGAAAAGAGTGCTGTTTGGCACTCCTGAAAAAAATATCAAAGGGACTTGTTCATGAATGGGCAAACACATAAGCAGATAGCCGGTTTTATCTGGAGTATCTGCAACTTGCTTAGAGGGCCGTACAAGCGCAATGAGTATCGCAAGGTGATTCTGCCACTTACGGTTCTGCGCCGGTTCGAGTGCCTGCTTCAGCCGACCCGCAAGGGGGTTTTCGACGAGTTTCAGTCAATAAAGACCCAGTCGCTGCGAATCCAGCAGGCGCGATTGCAGGCGGTTTCCGGCTATCGGTTTTATAATCTCTCGAAGTTGCAGTTCACCCCTTCGGGCGAGGATATTCACTCCCTGCTCGATGATCCGAACAACCTCGCGCCCAACCTGAACAGCTACATCAATGCCTTCTCCGCCAACGTTCGGGCTATCATGGAGAAGTTCAAGTTCAGCGACCAGATCGCCCACATGGCGGAGAAGAACATTCTGTTCGAGGTCATCAAGGCGTTTTCCTCAGTTGATCTTTCTCCCCAGCGGGTTGACCAGATGCAGATGGGCTATGTGTTCGAAGAGCTGATCCGGATCGGTGCGGAGCAGTCCAACGAAGAGGCGGGAGAGCACTTTACTCCGCGTGAGGTCATCAAGCTGATGGTCAACCTGTTGCTTGCGCCTGAAGATGACCTGAGCAAAAGCCACGTGGTGAAAACCATCTACGATCCCGCCTGCGGCACCGGTGGTATGCTCTCGGTGGCCGAAGAGTACATTCGTCAGCTCAACAGCGAGGCCCGTCCTCTTCTCTACGGTCAGGACTGGAACGACGAAGCATGGGCGGTCTGCAAGTCGGACATGCTCATCAAGGGCGAGGATGCCGACAATATCATTCGTGAAGATACCTTCACCCGTGATGGCTTCAACCGGGATGAGGAGGGCAACAAGTGGATGTTCGACTACATGCTGGCCAATCCGCCCTTTGGAGTTGAGTGGAAGCAACAGCAGAAATATATTCAGGACGAGGCCGACAAGCTCGGTTTTGCCGGACGTTTCGGCGCGGGTACGCCGCGCATCAACGACGGTGCACTGCTCTTTCTACAACACATGATTTCCAAGATGCGTCCGGTGGAGCTTGGGGGCAGCCGGATTGGCATTGTCTTCAACGGTTCGCCGCTCTTTACTGGCGATGCGGGAAGCGGTGAGAGCGAAATCCGCCGCTGGATCATCGAGAACGACTGGCTGGAGGCTATCGTCGCTCTGCCGGAGCAGCTCTTCTACAATACGGGAATCTCAACCTATATCTGGGTGATTACCAACCGCAAGGACGATGAGCGCAAAGGAAAGGTGCAACTGATTGACGCCCGGAACTTCTGGGTGCAGATGGAGAAATCCCTCGGCAACAAGCGCCGCCGCATCGGTGATCCGCAGGACAAGGAAAAAGACCCCGATCACATCGCCGACATCACCCGCATCTACGGGAACTTCACCGACGGCGAGATGCGCACCTTCACAATTGACGGCAAAGAGAAGGAGCTGGTCGTCAGTAAGGTGTTCGACAACGAGGATTTTGGGTACCACAAAATTACCGTCGAGCGTCCCTTGCGTCTCAATTTTCAGGCCACAACCGAGCGTATCGATCGGCTGGAGGAACAGGCCGCGTTCAAAAACCTCGCCAGCAGCAACAAGAAGAACGAAACCGTTCGCCAGCAGGAGATCGAGGCGGGCAAGGCGCGTCAGGATGTTATTCGAGAGTTGCTGAAAGCGTTTGCCGACGCGCATGGAGAAATGCTGTTCAAGGATCGCAAGGAGTTCCTGCTTGCCTTGCGTGAACTCGATCGCCGCAGGAATGTGAAACTTGCAACCTCCGAGCTGAAAGCGGTGCTGGCCGCCCTCGGCGAGCGCGACGAAACAGCGGAGATCTGCCGCGACAGAAGCGGCCAGCCGGAGCCCGACGCCGACCTGCGCGACACTGAAACCGTGCCGCTGAACGAGAGCATCGAGGAGTACTTCAAACGCGAAGTGCTGCCGCATGTGCCCGACGCATGGATCGACCACAGCAAGACCAAGGTGGGCTACGAAATTCCGGTCAATCGCCACTTTTACTGCTACGAACCGCCGCGCGAGCTGGAGGCAATCGAGGCCGACATCAAGGAGCTGGAGGGCGAAATCGTCGCGTTGCTCCGGGAGGTGACGGCATGAGCATCGGGAGAATTCCAGGGGGAGAACATAACGCCAACGTCAGTTGTCAAGGATTTCTTTACAACTGGAAGATGGGAACTGTGGCAACTGTCAAGAAATCCTTGACAGTTCGTGCAAGGACGCCATTGAGGCTGGATTGATTCGAACTCATGATGAAACAGTCGGCAACCGCGCCAGAAGGTATTTGCCGTGGTGGGCATAACAATGCGCAGTTCGATTTGTTTGACTGGCGTGCGCCTTCTGTCGTATGGTTAGTCGTTAAGGTATTCTTTTATCAATGGTTGTTTGTTTGATCGTTGTTTGACGGAACCCCGCCATCAGAGATCAGACCAGCGTAAAGAGATGATCAGGAGCGCGGTATGAGGCATCCGGCTTACCCCGAATACAAAGAGAGCGGCGTTCAATGGCTCGGCAACGTGCCGGAGCATTGGGAGGTGAAACGGTTGAAAACTTCTGCCACTTACAAGGTCAGTAACGTTGATAAAGTCCCGAAAGAGGATGAATTATCAGTTCGGCTCTGCAATTACACCGACGTTTACTACCACGACAACATTACGCCCGATATGAATCTGATGGAGGCAACGGCTACGCCTGAAGAGATCAGCAGGTTTCATCTGGAAGTCGATGACGTTATAATCACCAAAGATTCTGAGGATTGGCGTGATATTGCAATTCCGGCTCGTGTTGAGGCAACGTCACCTGATTTGGTTTGTGGTTATCATTTGGCGATCATTTCGCCTACGCCAGGTGTCTTGGATGGGAGATATTTGCTTCGAGCCTTTCAATCAAGCGCAGTGAATCAACAGTTTCAAATTGCTGCAAGTGGCGTCACTCGTTATGGATTGCCAAAATCGTCAATCGGTGAGGCTGAACTGCCAATCCCCCCCCTCCCCGAACAAACTGCTATTGCCGATTTTCTCGACCGAGAGACGGGGCGAATTGATGAGTTGGTGGCGAAAAAGCGGCGGTTGATCGAATTGCTCCGAGAGAAGCGGACGGCGCTCATCTCCCAAACCGTGACGCGCGGCCTGCCCGCCGAAACCGCCCGCAAGTTCGGCCTCGAACCCCACACCTGCTTCAAGGATTCCGGTATCGACTGGCTCGGCGAAGTGCCGGTGGGGTGGGCGATTTGGAAGCTCTCGCATGGTTTTCAGAACATAGGAAGCGGTACAACGCCACCATCTGATAATGATGCTTGGTACGATGGAGATATTCCTTGGGTAACTACCTCTGAACTCAGAGAGTCGATCATTTTTGATACCACTAAAAAGGTATCTGAAGATGCTGTGGCAACATTCAGCGCACTCAAAATTTTCCCGGAAGGCTCTCTTGCCATTGCAATGTATGGAGCAACTATTGGGCGTCTTGGGATTCTTGGAGTACCAGCTACCACGAACCAGGCGTGCTGCGTTATGTACGGCGAGCGAGCTTTGAATTCACGCTTTATGTTCCTTTGGTTTCAGGCATTCCGAGAACAAGTCATTTTGCTGGCTTCAGGTGGCGGACAGCCGAATATCAGTCAGGACAAAATCAGATCAATTAGAGTGGCATCTCCGTCTCTACCCGAGCAAACCGCCATAGCCAATTACCTCGACCGCGAAACCGCCAAGATCGACAAACTGGTGGAAAAGGTCGAAGCGGCCATCGCCCGTTTGCAGGAGTACCGCACGGCGCTGATTACCGCTGCCGTGACGGGCAAGATCGATTTAAGAAATAAGGAGGATAAAAATGGCTAATAAATTTCACGGTTCGATTGATGAGCTTAAAGACTCTGTAAAAACGGCTAATATCCTTGGTAAATGGCAGGACGATGGAACAGGAAAACATTCATTTCGTGCGAGAAATGGTGGGATAATGAATTTTTGGGAATCTAATGGGACGCTCCAATTTCAAGGTGCTCAAAAAGCCAAGGCGGAACTGGAACAAGCGATAAGTTTAGCTCTTTCGTGTGATTCTGAATCTGGTCAATATTTACGTCAATCGACATCTTCGGCATCTGTTAAGAGGCATATTTTTATTGTTCATGGACATGACAGCAATGCACGAGATCAGTTAGAGTTAGCCCTTCGTAGATTGGAGCTTGAACCATTTATCCTGATGAACACATCCGGTGGCGGAAAAACGATTATTGAAGCATTGGAAGGACAGATAGGTAAAGATTTTATATCCGATTTTGGAATTGTGCTGATGACGCCTGACGATATGGGTTATGCACAAAAAGATGGTGAGGAAAAGATTGAACCAAGGGCAAGGCAAAATGTTATTCTTGAGACAGGAATGTTGCTCGCCTCTCTAACACGTGAGCATATGGCTCTTGTTGTAAAAGGGCACATCGAGCTTCCATCCGACCTACAAGGCATTATAAGAATGGGTTATAACGACCATATCCGGGAGGTGATCCCAAAGTTGTGCCAGCGCCTCAAGGAGGTTGGCTTTGATATTGATGCGACAACTATTTCAGCAGCAACGGCTTAAATAAAGAGGTAACCATATAAGGTGTCTTTCCTTAGTCCTATGGTTACTCATGGTTTATTACGCCTTCGCCATCCAGACAAACCCAACCTGGCCGATCAGGCTTACACTGTAACCGGCTTAGTTAAGGAAAACGCTTTATATTTAACTAAGGTAACGGCTAAGTAAAGGATAACCCCTATGGCGCAAACCACAGAAAAAGCCTTTGAATCCTACGTCGAAGAGATGCTGCTGGCCAAAGGGTGGCAGCAGGGCACGGTAAGCGGCTGGGATCAGGAGCTGGCGCTGTTTCCGCAAGAGATTACAGACTTTATCGCCGCTACCCAGCCGGAGTTGTGGGAGGCGATGCAGAAGCAGCTCGGTGGGCAACTGAACGCGATGCTCATCGATGTTCTTGTCAAGGAACTCGGCATCAAGGGTTCACTGCACGTGTTGCGTCACGGCTTCAAGTTTTATGGTAAAACCTTCAGGCTGGCTTGGTTCAAGCCCGCGCATGGCCTGAATGCGGAGATACTGGAGCACTTCACGTCCAATCGCCTGACCGTCACCCGGCAGGTGCCCTGCCATCCGGGAGATCATGCCACCGTCGATCTGGTGTTTGCTGTCAATGGCTTGCCGGTGGCGACCTGTGAGCTGAAAAATCCCTGGACGGGCCAGAGCTGGCGCAACGCGGTTCGCCAGTACAGGGAGGACAGAAACGCCGGTGCTCCGTTATTTGCATTCAAACAGAGGGCCCTGGTGCATTTTGCCGCCGATCCGGATGAGGTGCACATGACGACCCGGCTGGCTGGCAAAAAGAGTTTCTTTCTGCCGTTCAATCGAGGCAGCCATCCCGGCCAGGTACAGTGTGGGGCGGGCAATCCGCAACACCCGTCGGGCTACCGTACCGGGTATTTCTGGGAAGAGGTGCTTGAGCGTGAAAGCTTTCTTGACATTTTGGGACACTTCGTCTTCATCGAGAAGAAAGAGGAAAAGGTGGATGACGGCAAAGGCGGGAGCCGTATGGTGGGCAGAGAAGCGATGATCTTTCCTCGCTATCACCAACTCGATGCCACGCGCAAGCTGATTGCAGCTGCTCGTGCCGAGGGGCCGGGTCAATATTACCTTATCCAGCACTCGGCGGGCAGTGGCAAGACCAACTCCATCTCGTGGCTCTCGCACCGGCTTGCCAGCCTGCACGACGCCAGCGACCACAAGGTGTTTGACTGTGTGGTCGTCATTACCGACCGGCAGGTGCTCGACCGCCAGTTACAGGACGCCATTTACCAGATCGAACACGCCCAGGGGGTTGTAAAGGCCATCGATCAGGATTCGAAGCAGTTGGCGGCAGCGCTCATCGACGGCACCCGCATTGTGGTAACGACGCTGCAAAAATTCCCGTTCGTGCTGCGGGGCCTGCTCCATGCCGCCGGGGCCGGTCGGATCGACGAACCGGATGATGAAGCAAAAGCCCAGGCGAAACGCTGGGAGGCGGAGATTGCCAAACGGCGCTATGCGGTGATCGTCGATGAGGCGCATTCCTCACAGACCGGCGAAACGGCGCGAGAGCTGAAGTCGATTCTTGGCGCGAACAGCATGAGCAACAACGGCGGCGATGACGAAGCGGACTTTGAGGATAGGCTCAATCAGGTGATGGCATCACGAGGCCGTCAGCCCAATCTGAGCTTCTTTGCCTACACCGCCACACCGAAAGGAAAGACTCTTGAACTGTTCGGGTGGGTCGGCGCCAGCGGTAAGCCTGAGCCGTTCCATATCTACAGTATGCGTCAGGCTATCGAAGAGCGCTTTATTCTCGATGTGGTCAAGAATTACACGACCTACACGACTTACTTCAAGCTGCTCAAAGCCGTTGAGGATGACCCCAATCTTCCCAAGAAAAAAGCCGCAAGGGCGCTGACCAAATTCCTCGTGATGCACCCGACCAACATCTCCCAGAAGACCGAGGTGATCATCGAGCATTTTCGCAACCACGTTCGAACGCACCTTGGTGGCAGGGCCAAAGCGATGGTGGTGACCGGTTCCCGTTTGCAGGCGGTCAAATATATGCAGGCGTTCCAGCGCTACCTTGCTGAAAAAGGGTATGATGACATTCGCCCATTGGTGGCATTCAGCGGCACCGTCCACGATCCGGAAACCGGAATCGACTACACCGAGCCGGGGATGAATATCGATGTGGTCACTGGCAAGCCCATCAGTGAAAAGCAGTTACCGGAGCGGTTCGCATCGCCGGACTATCAGGTGCTGCTGGTGGCCAACAAATACCAGACCGGATTCGATCAGCCGCTTTTGATGGCCATGTACGTGGACAAGCGGCTGGATGGGGTGCAGGCGGTGCAGACCCTCTCTCGCCTCAATCGCATGGTTCCCGGCAAGGAAAATCCGTTCGTGCTCGATTTTGTCAACGATGCCGAAGACATTTACAAGGCATTCAAGCCCTACTACGATGCCACCAGCTTGCAGGAGTGTTCCGACCCTGCCCAGCTCGAACAGCTCAAGCACGAGCTTGACGCTTTCCAGGTTTACTATTGGAACGAGGTTGAGGCGTTTGCCAGAATCTTCTACCGTACTCCCGGCAAGCAGAATCCAGCCGACCATGCGCACATGCAGCGCCACATGCAACCATCAGTCGATCGGTTCAAGTCGATGGATGATGATGAACGACGGTGCGAATTCCGCGACAAACTGGGCAGCTATGTAAAGGTGTACAGCTTCCTCAGCCAGATCATGCCCTACGTCGATCCTGATCTGGAGCTTCTGTACAGCTTTGGGCGGTTGTTGCTCCCGCATCTGCCGCTTGAGCGTGATGGCAGTACGGTGAAGCTTGGCGATGAGGTTGGTTTGCAATACTATCGCCTTCAGCGTGTATTCTCCGGTGCAATCGAGCTGCGTGAAGGTGATGGCGATTACGGGGTGAAAAGCCCAACCGATGTGGGAACCGGTAAGGCCAAAGATGAAAAGGCCCCGCTGTCTGAAATCATCGAGGTGCTGAACAACAGGTTCGGCACCAACTTTACCGACGAAGACCGGCTGTTCTTCGAGCAGATCAAGGTGCGGGCAACGAATAGCCCCGAGGTGGTGAGGCTTCGGCAGGCAAACCCCTTCGACAAGTTCCAGCTTGGGCTCCGAAGAATGCTGGAAGACCTGATGATCCAGCGTATGAGCGAGAACGACAAGATTGTAACTCGTTACATGGACGACAAGAGCTTCGAAGATGCCGCTTTCGCCGTGCTTTCAAGGGTGATTTACGATGCGATTCCCGAGGTGATGGGGAAGGAGTGATTGTTCTGGTAACCAATCTTCGTATTTGGTTTAAAATAAAGGACAAGCTCGATCATGAAAAAATACTACAGAGTGATGTTGGGGCGAGGAAGTGCCTTTGCCTTGGATTGTTTCCGTGACGGGTGTATTGGAGCCGATTTTACCATCCAGGAAGATCTTTCACGCAATTTACCTGATCAATGGCGGGATTTTAACCAGAAATACATACCGGTGTTCTTGTTAAACAATCCTGATAGGACAAGGATCGGAGCTGGGCTTGCCTGTGGGATGCTCTGGACCGTGGCGAAAGGTATCAAGCAGAGCGATATCGTGTTGAGCCCCGACGGTTCTGGGACTTACAGGCTTGGCGAAGTCCTTGGCGACTACTACTACGCGAAGGGGCAATACCTTCCTCATCGTCGGAAAGTCCGTTGGCTAGAGCCTACTATTGACCGTTCAGCAATGAGCGAAGCTCTGCAGAACTCCACTGGCTCCATCGGTACTATCAGCGAGATTACCAGTTATCGAGAAGAAATCGAAAAGCTCATTGCTGGAGCTCAGGCTCCGGTCTCGATCATAACCGGCGATAACACCATCGAGGATCCATACGCATTTGCTATGGAAAAACACCTCGAAGCCTTTCTTGTGGCCAACTGGAACCAAACAGAATTGAGCAAGGACTACTCTATTTTCGAAGAGGAAGGTGAGCCGGTAGGCCAGCAATATGAAACCGATGCCGGTACGATCGATATTCTGGCAATCAGCAGAGATAAGAAAAAGCTGCTCGTCGTTGAACTGAAAAAAGGCAGAGCCACGGATGTTGTCGTCGGTCAAGTTCTCCGTTATATGGGGTACGTCAAGGATCAGATTGCTGAGCCTGACCAGATTGTTGAGGGAGTCATTATCGCTTTTGAGGATGATCAGCGTTTAAAGTGGGCCCTGATGTCCGTGCCGTCCATTTCTTTCTACCGCTATCAGGTCAGCTTCAAACTTATCAAAGGGTAGTAAGTCAGTCAAAAAAGGCACATCCCGTCATGTCTGAGACTTTTGATTATCAGTTATACAACCGAGAAGAGCGGGATTTGTGTGCACACCTGTTCCGACTGCTTCTCGAAGATCAGCCAAACTGGCAACCACTTAAAGATTTTCTCGACAGAGATTTCAAGGGTTCTCCACAATTGTTTTGTGAAGCCGCTGTACTCAGGGATGCCTATCAAGCCAGAAAACCCTCCAGGAATGACGCGGAGGATATCGTTTCAGAAAAACTTGCTCACCTAAACGAGTTTCTCAGCAATGTCTGCAACTTGATCGCGATACAGGAAGAGGTTAACGACAATTACACACCATTTTCCGAACTGAAACCAGATGTGCTTCGCAATCCACGGTATACTCATCCTAAGCAGATTGCGTACAAGCTCCGCGAATTTGGTTCCCTCATGAAGGTTGGGGATCACAAGGTTTACGCCGCTCTTCAAGGGATGTTCAATGCAAAACCAGACCTTGTCATCTGCGTTGACAATACCCTATACATCTATGAGGCCAAATACACGATGTCTTTCGATGAACGGCAGCTTGAGAGAACAGCGAAAATTGGTGATGTTTGGGCCAAACTACTTTATAGGGATTTAGGCTTCGAATTCGAGCCAGCAGTCAAGGTCCGCAAGTTAGGGTTGAGTGATAAGGACCGATCACAATTCCGCTTTACATCATGGGCAGAAGTGTATGATATCGCTAATGCGCACTGGAAGGGGGATGATTATTCGAAGAAGGTGCTTCGCGCCGCGGCACAAAAGGCCCAGAGCTAAAGTCTATTCACCGTCACAAGCCTATTTTCATCACCCGAAATCATGCGATTACTCACCAGGACGTGAGCCCGTAAAATCGGACCACTTGGTTGAAGAAAAATGAGTAAACTCAACCAAGGAGGTATGAGGCATGAAAACGAAGCGTTACAGCACGGAACAGATCATCGGCATCCTGAAAGAAGGAGAAGCGGGTATGGCCGTCAAGGATCTCTGTCGGAAGTATGGTATCAGCGATGCGACGATTTACAATTGGAAATCGAAGTATGGCAACATGTCGGTCAGTGAAGCGCAACGGCTCAAGGAGCTTAAAGAGGAGAACCGTCGGCTGAAAAGACTTGTAGCTGATCAGGCCCTCGATATCCAGATGCTGAGGGAGATCAACTCAAAAAAATGGTAACGTCTGAAGCCAAGCGCAAGGCAGTCGAGCACTTGCATGCAAGCTTCGGGCGTAGCATAAGAAAACTCTGTACCCTGATCGGCATGAACCGGTCAAGCTGGCATTACCAGGCAAAACCGGATGCTGATGAACCGATCAGAAAAAGGTTACGGGAACTGGCCGATGAACGGAAACGCTGGGGTTATCGGCGGTTACATTACCTGTTACGGCGAGAAGGATTCCTGATCAACCATAAGCGGACAGAGCGGTTGTACCGAGAAGAAAACCTGATGTTGCGGGTCAAACGGCGCAGGAAAATGGCTGCTGAAAGCCGGGTGGTGCCACCACCGCCGGAACGCAGGAACCAGTGTTGGGCGATGGACTTCATGAGTGACAACCTGAGTCATGGCCGTCGGTTCCGGGTGTTGAATGTTGTGGATAGTTACAGTCGGGATTTTCTGGGCTATGAAGTTGACACGTCAATCACCGGCAAACGGGTTTGCGGTGTTCTGGATCGTCTGGTCTGGTTCCATGGTATGCCTGAGATCATTACCGTTGATAATGGCCCTGAATTCATCGGCAAGGCGCTCGACGCCTGGGCTTATAGACACGGAGTGAAACTGGTGTTCAACCGGCCAGGCAAACCAGTCGACAACACCTACATTGAAAGTTTCAATGGCAGGCTACGGGATGAATGCCTGAATATGAACTGGTTCATGAGTCTGGATCATGCTCGTGAGGTCATTGAAGCGTGGCGCAACGATTACCATACGGTCAGACCACATAGCGGACTCGGTCGGCTGACACCTGAAGAATTTCGTGCTCGGGAATCCGAAGCTTTCCAAAAACAAGTGGTCTGTTAAACGGGGGCACGTCCACCATTCTTTGATGTTCCTTGTTGCGAGATTGTTGCTAATATGACGAATGGTGATGCGTGCGGTTCTTATAAGTTGCTTAAATATAAATAGATATCCGTAGCGAAGTAGATTCTGCATCGGGAAGTGATCCGGCGGATGGGGGGAGCTTTTTGCTGCGTATTTGCATGAAGTTTGTTTGACTGTTGTTTGACTGGCGCGCGTTTTCTGTTGTATGGTTAGTCGTTAAGGTATTATTTTATAAGTGTTTGATCGTTGTTTGATGGAAGCCCGCCATCAGCGGTCAGGCCAGCGTAACGAGCGGATCAGGATCGCGGTATGAGGCATCCGGCTTACCCCGTATACAAAGAGAGCGGCGTCCAGTGGTTCGGCAACATGCCGGAGGGCTGGGAGGTGAAGTGGCTGAAGTATCGAGTATTCGAGATTAACGGAATGACCTGAGAGGGGATAGTGCAATGAAATTTGAAAGTTTCAAGGCTGGACGATGGCAGGCTCGCTATCAGTACAAAAGTTTCGAGCCTGCCACTGTTAATCATGAATGGACTTGGGAAGACCCTACTATCAATATGCTTCTTGAGCAGGCGACCCGTGCTCTTGGTGAATTGAATGCTTTTTCCCTGATTGTGCCGGATATTGATTTGTTTATCGAGATGCACGTGGTCAAAGAGGCTCAGACATCAAGCAAGATCGAGGGAACCCAGACAGGGATTGATGAGGCTTTATTGCCTGAAGAGCAGATTCTTCCAGAAAAACGAGACGACTGGCGTGAAGTTCGAAATTACATAGAGGCGGTTAACAATGCCATAGTATCTCTGAAAGCGTTGCCGCTTTCCAATCGTTTACTGAGGCAAACTCATGCAACCCTGATGGATGGAGTGCGGGGGGAGCATAAGCAGCCGGGTGATTTCAGGATCAGCCAGAACTGGATTGGCGGCTCCAGCCTTACCGATGCGACTTTTATTCCTCCTCATCCGGAAGGCGTTCCCGAGTTGATGAGCGATCTCGAAAAATTCTGGCATAATTCTGAAATCGTTGTGCCTCATCTGGTGCGTATCGCCATCAGCCATTACCAGTTCGAGACCATTCACCCCTTTCTTGATGGCAATGGGCGTATCGGGCGTTTGCTGATACCGCTTTACCTGGTAAGTCATGGCATTCTGGAAAAGCCATCTCTTTACCTTTCAGACTTTTTTGAGAAAAATCGTACCAGTTATTATGACTCGCTTATGCGGGTGCGTGTCAGCAATGATCTGATTCACTGGGTGCGTTTTTTCCTCAGTGGCGTTGCTCAAACCGCAATTAAAGGTAAAGCCGTATTCAGGCAGATTCTCTCTCTTCGTACTGAGGTTGAACATTCAATTCTTTCAATGGGTAAGCGTGCTCCTGCTGCCAGACGTGCCTTGAATCTTCTGTACCGGAAGCCAATAATATCAGCCTCTGATCTTGAGCAGACCTTACAGGTAAGCACCCCAACAGCGAACGCCCTTATCAAGGCATTGATCGAACAAGAGATACTTGTCGAGATCACCGGACAGCAGCGAGGCCGGTTGTATTCGTTTGATCGTTACCTTAATCTGTTCTTTGGTTAAAGAAGCGGCGTTTTCTTTAACTAACCCACTTGTTAAGTAAAGTTTGTAACGAGGATGTGCGTGTCGTTACGATCGATGGCCGATACCCCCAAAGCCCGATCACTCCCTACATAAGGCGGACGAGTAACCGGCCTGGTTAAAGAAAGTGCTGTTTCCTTAACCAGGCCAAAGGCTAAGTAAAGGATACCCCCTATGAAGCAAACCACAGAAAAAGCCTTTGAGTCCTACGTTGAACAGATGCTGCTGGCCAAAGGGTGGACGCAGGGCACGGTAAGCGGCCGGGCTCAGGAGCGGGTGCTGTTCCCTCAGGAGATTATCGACTTTATCGCCGCTACTCAGCCAGAATTGTGGGAGGCGATGCAGAAGCAGCTCGGTGGGCAACTGAACGCGATGCTCATCGATGCTCTTGTCAAGGAAGCCGGTATCAAAGGTTCACTGCACATGTTGCGTTCTGAAAAACTCGATAATCGATATTTGTTTTTCCTGACGATTACCGATGGTTATCGGAAGCCTGGTGAATCGGAAATGTATGGAGCTGGCGGTCAGAAGCGTGTACCGCCAGAATTCTGCAAAGACTTTCAAACCCCGGTGCTCCCACTTCCCGAACAAACCGCCATTGCCGATTTCCTCGACCGCGAAACCTCGAAGACCGACCGGCTGGAGGAGGCAATCGAGGCCGACATCAGGGCGCTTGAAGGAGAAATCGTCGCGCTGCTCCGGGAGGTGACGGTATGAGCACAGAGAACCGGGGAGAGCTGATTGTTTATCGTACCGAGGATGGCCAAACGGAAGTTCAGCTACAGGCTCAGGATGGCTCCGTTTGGCTGAATCAGAGCGAGCTGGCCGAGCTGTTCGATACCTCCAGGCAGAACATCAGCCTGCACATCAAGAATATCCTGGAGGAAGGGGAGTTACTGCCAGAGTCAGTTGTCAAGGAATACTTGACAACTGACGAAGATTTTATGGGCCGATCTTTTGCATTTGGAATCTGATTGTCGTATAATTCATGCAATATGCTCGCCCCGCTTCCCGTAAGATCAGCGCGCTCAGGGCGGGCTTTTTCTTTTTATGCTGCATATGCCCATTCAGTATAATAAGTTACCCCTTTCATATCGCGAGCTGCTTGCCGTATTGAAAAGCAGAGGATTAGCTGTCGAAAACGAGGCCAAGGCCCTTCATCTGCTTGAGCATATCGGCTATTACCGGTTAAGCGGCTACTGGTACAGCCTCCTTCAAACCCCGAAAGATGTCCATCAGTTCAAGGCGGGTGCATCGTTTAATAATGCATTCAAGCTCTATTGTTTTGATAGAGAGCTCAGGCAGCTTGTTCTTGGTGAAATCGAAAAGATCGAGGTTGCGGTAAAATCCCAAATGATCCATGTCCTTTCGCATGCATTTGGAGCGACATGGTATACCGACTCCTCAAGATTCAACAACCACAGGAACAACCACACCAACACCCTTGCCCGGCTCTGTGATGATTACAGGCAAAGCAAGGAAGATTTTGTTACGTCTTTCAAGACAAAATACACCGATCCTTATCCCCCCTGCTGGATTATAATGGAAGTGGTCCCGTTTGGTCGTATTTCCTCATTATACAGTGACTTGAGAGGTGGTCGCAGTAAGCGGGCCATTGCTGATCATTTTGGATTGGACGATACCACATTGGCCTCTTGGCTGCACTGTTTCGTTTACATAAGGAACATATGCGCACATCATTCCCGATTTTGGAACCGGGAGTTTGGTATAACGCCAAGGATTCCTCAAAATCCAGGCAAAACCTGGCTGAATTGCCACACATCGACGGCGGGTTCATCTTGTCGCCTTCTGAATAATCGAGCCTACATCGTGCTTTCGATGATTCTGTATCTTTTGCAGACGGTCAATCCCGGGCACACATTCAAGCAAAAACTCCAGACGCTGCTTGACAAATACCCTAACATCGATATCAGGGCCATGGGTTTTCCTTCGGATTGGGCAGAAGCGCCTCTTTGGCAGTAAATCAGCCCCTGAGTTGGGCGAGGCGGGCCTCAGTTCCTTCCCCCTGTACGGCCCTGATTATCTTTTTGAACTTCCGGAGCGTGCGACCGGCCAGCAATGACTGGTGGTAGTTGTCCAGTTCGAAATAACATTCCGCGTACTGGCAATTCACGGACATGCCACGGTAATGGTTGAGCGACAAGATCCGTTCATCGAATCTGACGTAGTGCAGTTGTGACGCATACTCGGAGATCAGGGCTTTCTTTTCCTCGTACAGGTCCGAAATATCTACATATGTATTGGTGGACCAGAGCGTACTCCATACCTCATAAAGGTAAATTCGCGGCCTTCGGCGATGGCTGACCATGGCGATACGGTCAATCACCTGCAAGCTTGTATTGCAATGATCCGGGTGCGAATCAAAGATATTGGGGATAAATACATGCGAGTATCCATCAAGAGCCAGTCCGAGCAGCTTGTCGGCATGCCGCTCTACCTCGCCGTCAGGAACCCCCATCCTGATGCAGGTATGCACGCCGGCTTGTCGCATTGCCCGGTTGAACTCATTGAGGCGCCGCTCTGCGATTTCCGCTTCTGATACGGAAGTCCGGCATCGTTCCCCATTGGTGACCAGCACGACATCGCATTGCGCCCCATACCTGAGCAGCAGGCCGCCGCAGCCGATCGACTCGTCGTCCGGATGCGGCGATACGATGAGGAGCTTGTCTTCCGGTTGCAAGCGGAGGATATCCATCCTGCAGGATGTCGGGTCGAACCCGCCGACAAGCTTTGAATAGAATTTCCTTGAGATTTTCCTGATCACTGCGGCAATAAGCTATTCATTACAGGGGCGATTGCGGGCTGGCGCCGCGAAACGTATCACCTACATTTTACGAAGTTTCCGCTGCTTGCCCAACGGTAAGATCAAGCTGCCGTAGGGCGGTCTTCCTTGGACACGAGGCGTGTTGGTTCGTGCGCCTTGAACGGCGGTGGCGGGGGTTTTCCCCGGGAGCGAGGGAGCAGCGACGTGAATGGCCTTGACCGGTGGTGGGTGGTCTTCCCTGGGAGCGCCAGGCTCCAGCCTGGCTCTTGTAGTGAGGTGGGTTGGGTGCAGAGCGTTGGGGGGACATTGCAGGAATTGCCGAGCTGGAGCTCGGCGCTCCCGGTCGAGGTTGGGGGTGTGTTGGTGTTGGGGTGCATTGGGAGTTTTCGAAGGGGAGTGGAGTGGAGCAGTGACGTGAACGGCCCCGGCTGCCGTAGGGCGGTCTTCCTTGGAAGCGAGGGGGGGCGATCGTGCGCCTTGAACGGCGGTGGCGGGGGGTTTTCCCCGGGAGCGCCAGGCTCCAGCCTGGCTCTTGTAGTGAGGTGGGTTGGGTGCAGAGCG
>CAZSXF010000009.1:0-106409 GCA_964611215.1 uncultured Chlorobiaceae bacterium | reverse complement strand
TTCTTTGAGTGGTCTGACCCCTCTTGAATTCCTTGCATTGCAACAAAATAGGCCGAAATCTCTACTTTTGGGTTGACCGATTAAGGGGCCATACGCAGTAAGCCCGATTTTCTAGACCATTTTGGCTCAGAAATATGGGCTCATGTCCAGGGATTTGTGCGGTAAAGAGAAGTGATACGCGGACTACCAGCGCCGCTGAATGACAGTTTCAAGCTGTCTCATATGGTCCGAAAAGCCCTGTAAAATCAGGGCTTTTCTTGTTTTTGTTGTCCAGCCACCTCTACATTGATATCGTAAAATCCAGGATTTTTGGTGGTACTTTGGACGTGCCCCCGTTTATCAGACTGACAGCAGACCCTGGAATGCCAAGTATCCGCGCAACATCAGCATGAGACAATCCAAAATCATCTACAAGCCTACGGGAACATACCCATCGAAGTTCGGTATACCCCCGTCCCCTGCCACCCGATTGCAGAATAGCTGTCGAAATGCCCCGCTCATCGCACTCACGCCCTGCAATCTCCACTCCCGAGTATCCCCGCGTCGCTGTACTGCCGTTCTCCTCGCTGACGCATCGACAGCACCTCCGGACGCATCCGGCCTTGCGCCTCTCGGCATCAGTTCCTCCCCAGGGTTACCATCATGAACTCGCTCAGAGCCTTTCCTTATTCTAAAAAGAATTCCTTTACTTCCCCGTTTCACTTACGTCCCCTATCCCCCAATGAGTTCATAATTATTAATGATCTTAAACGACACTACCAATCACTTTCTGAATAGGCAAAAGCATTTTCTCAAGGATATCCTGCTCCCGACCACGTGCAGAGTAATGACATATGGATATGGGATAAAATCCAGGTAACAGACGCTCAGATTGCAGACGATTTACCAAATCAAAGGAAGCGCCTCCGACACAAAATACGTGCTTAGGTTGAACGTTTTCAAGCTCCCAACGCAGAATATCAGCCCATGTGCGAGCCTGCTCACGACGTTCATCTGAAGTTTTAGCTCGCTGATCTATACCCGCGACATTCGCCTCCTTCACAATATTGGTGATGTAGCAATTCCAACCACCTCGTTTGGTCGATTTGTCTTAAGCCCTGTCAACGATAGGATACTTCGAAAACGCTTGGCCGCTGGATTTTTATGTCCACCCCACCATTGAGCTTCGATGTCTGGTGTCAACCCATCAATAGTGTCGATATGAGCTTGCCGCAATCCAGCAATGCTAGGGTTTTCACAGATAAACATTACGTCTGAAGGAACAGCACCGAGCGCCCCATATAGCCATGAATAATGATGAATTTGATGATTCCGATGGGGCGTTTGCAGATCCACCAGACGCTGATTGATTCGATCGCGTAGATCTTCAAAATAAGGCATGTTCAATTCTGACATGGACTCCAAATTTTAAGATAGACAGCTACTGCTCAAGACACTTGTTTATTCAATGTATGGAGAATCAAAGATAGGACAAGGGACGGGCGGAGGACAGCATGATTATGAAGCACTTAGTTGGCCATTTTCTGGCAACGTATTCCAGAGACGTGGACCTAATAGTTCAAACTCACCAAAATCAAAGCCCGGAGTCAAAACCGGGCTTCATTGATTCGAGATTATTCTTAAGTATATGCGTATGAACCATCAGACTTCACAAAAGCTTTCGCAACGTGCTCTGCCTCACTATCAAGTCCAAGGTCATCATTGAGCCATTTCCAGGTTTCTTGGATAAGCCGATAAGTACCACGCTTCCCCTGATATGTAGTACCATAATTCGTCAAAAAATTATTCCTATTTAAGTGGTCGGCAAGTTCCTCCCCCGACATCACCATGGAGTTTGCATGAAGGAAAGTAGCAAGGCGCCAGATGTAGAGTTTCTTTTCTGTCATCTCAGGAGAATAAGGTTGAATAAACATTGTTGATTCTAGTGGTACTACTCGTGAACTGCTTCAATTAATGTACAAAAAATCGGGAATATTGGACAAGGAGTAGGCGAGGATATTGAGAGATTTTAAATACTTATTAGCAAATCAAATTCATCATCAATGGCTCACTTTTCACTATAATTCCGCGCATAATACCGAATAGCCTCCCTGACCTTCCCAAAATCGGCTGTTCTCCAGAATGGTTGCTTTTCCCAGCCTTTATTTCTGTTCTTTTGTTTGAACCCGTCGCATTCTTTCCCGAAAAGCTGACGCATGAACGGATACATCTCTGCCTCGATGACTTGTCCGGAAAGAGAGACGTCGCATCCTGAACTGTTTGGTTGAACATAAATGCGCCCACTACCCTGCGTCAGATAGACGGATAGGTTCCCGGCAGTTACCCGTTGCTCATGTAATGCCAGTTCTCCAGTGTTTGGCAACTTCGCGACATTGACCTCAGCGACCAATTCGATGAGCAATTCCTTGATTTCGTTTGCAGTCATATTCCCGATGTTTTGGGACTTCCTATTCGAGTTCAAACCCCTGATTTGTAAACCGTAGTGTCCGGCTGTTTTCGGTAACCGTCCGTACTATGTTTTCCGGAACACCGTCTGGCATTTCGGCTTCGATTTCAAGTGTGATGGTTACTTTTGAGCCTACAATGCCTGCGAGGTGGGCAATGACCTCTTCGGCGATTTTTCCTGCATCGCGGCCCACACGTGTTGTGTCGAGGATGACCGTTCCATGGAAGCGTTTTGGACTGGCTGATGTTTGGGTGCCAGACGATTGGCCTTGGTTCGTTTGAGCCGGAACTGGCTGGCTGGTTGTTGTCCCCTCAGCGGATTCACCATTTTGTGCCGCAGTTCGTGCTTTGAGATCAACTTCCTGCTGGTGAAAAGCCACATCTGGCTTAACCAGAAGCTCAGGGGAATACGGATCGGTCAAGGTAAGGGCCACGCCTCCCTGTAACCCTTGGTAGCGCCCGTTCTCTTCATCAAAGCTCTCAGCAATGCCGAAGCTCTCCTGAGCCCAGGTCAACAGGCTGACACCATTACTTATGGCCTGTAACAGAACCGAGGGTTCTCTGAGTCGCGGCAGGTAAAGATAGCGGGCAAAGTCTTCGACAAGCTGCCTGATCGGCACATGGTTGCCGCGCCAAAGGGGCACACGATCCAGTTCCAGTTTCAGAACTGTCGGGGCATAGCTGGACAGTAGCAGCATATCGGATCGCAGTTTCTTGCTGGTTCGAACTGCAAGTGGCTCGCTACCAGTAACACGATTCACCTCCCAGGTTACGGTATTCTGTGTTTTGTCCTGCATCGGAACAAGCAGCCACTGCCAGCTTTCGGGAAGACGTGCCGATATGGCACCTTCTGCTGCTCTCTTCTGCGTTTCAGCCTGTGACACCTGGAAATGGGTGAGATTGAGGCTTTGCTGATCCTTCAGGATCGATTGCCATGCCAGATATTTTCTGACCGCCTCGTCCATATCCTGCAAGCGGGTTTTGTCCGCAGCAAGGAAGACAAGCGTGTTGCGATAGAGGCGAGGAACTGTTCCTCGGCTTTCCAATATGGCTTTAGCCGTTAACTCTGCCGGGTTTCCGATCTCCTTACTGTATGGTTGGTTGTCTCCAAGCACCACCAAACGGGTATCGAGATCGTCTGGCACATCGGCTCCGGTTTGCGGCACCAGATGTATCCGGGTGAAATCGCCTCGGTTATCGAGTGCCTGCTTCAAGCGCTTCTCTATTTCGGAAGTCACCTTGTCCGGCTCACGTTTGAGCTGCTCGGCTCGGTCATCAGCAAGCTTGGTCACGGTGGGTTGAGTCGAGTACCAGTAGTTATTACCATCCTGATAGAGATAGGTGGCCGTGCTTGCCATGCGGCGCAGTGCGTCACCGAAAACCGCCGTTGATTCACCGGGCATGACGCAGCCAAGCTTCACCCGCCTGTCTTCGATGCCCTTGTGCGCAGCTCCTGTCGTTGGTGCAGAACCCATGTAGATCGTACGAGCCACGCGGCGGCAGGCAGAATACTTGCCAAGGTTATTCTGCTCGCTATCGATTTTTAGCGAAAGCGAATTAGGACCATCGACATCCTTTTCGATCACCGGCACCCAGTTATCGGGCAGATAGCGAGTCAGTTCGGACTGAACGCGCATATCGTCGATGGCGACGTTGCCGGGCAGAATCAGCGGGTTGCGGTCACCCTTTTCCCAAAGGCTGTGAATCACTGCGGCCATCAGGCGCAGCACACCTCTGGTTCGCTGGAACTTCACCAGCGTTGACCAGTCGGTGTAGAGACGGTCGAAGATTTCCGGATGGATTGGATAGGCTGCCCGAATGCGTTTTTCATATTCGGCATCCTGCGTTTCGGGCGGGAATTCCGCTTTCTGGCTTCGGTAGAAATCGGCAAAGGTGCGCGCAACGACATCACGCTGCTTGAACTGGTCGGGATCGACAAGCGGCTGGAAGAGACGCCGCCGCACAATCTCGAACCCCTCTTCAGCGCTTGCCGGACGCCATGAGGACTCCACGCGCCCGACGACGTTGCGCAAGCGATCTAGCGCTTCGCGTCCTCGGGTTCCGCCGACCTCCACATCATCGGCCTGTGTGTGTGGTGAGCCTGTGGTGTCCGAAGCGGGAAGACTGATGACCAGCAGACAGTTCTTTGCAAGCTTGGCCGATTCGGTCAGCACCTGGGCGAAGGTGAACTGCGTCTCGAAACCCCCCGCCGGAAGATCGCTCTGGTCGTGAAGCTGGCGCGCATAAGCCACCCACTCGTCGATCAGGATCATGCAGGGCCCGTAGTCGTTGAAGAGTTCGCGCAGCACGTCGCCGGGACTGGTGGCGCGCTCGTCATCGGCGGCAATTCGTTCGAACGCGCCTTTACCGCCAAGCTGCCAGGCAAGCTCACCCCAGAGCGTGCGCACGACGGTTCCGTCAGGCTTCAGAGAGGGATTGCCGGGAGAAATCTTGTTGCCAACCAGCACCACCCGCCGAACCTTCGGCACTTCGAGAACACCTGCATCGGAAAAGATGGCATCGACACCGGCAAGCTCTGTCGGGGCTATGCCCGAAAAGAGATGGTAGAGCGCCAGCATCGAGTGGGTTTTGCCGCCTCCGAAGTTGGTCTGCAACTGCACCACCGGATCGCCTGAGCCGCTGCCCAGACGGCGCACGGCACCGACCAGCATCTCCTTCAGGCTGTCGGTCAGAAAGGTGCGGCGGAAAAACTCCACCGAATCACGGTACTCTTTTGAGCCCTCACCGAGATGCACCTGCCAGAGATCAGCGGCAAACTCCGCCTGCTGGTATCGTCCGCTGGCCACGTCATCATGCGGCATCACCACCTCGCGCCACGGCTTGAGCTGGCCCGTCACGCCGCTTTCGACGGCAACTCCCGCAGACTTTCTCCGTTCTCCCCGTACCTGCTCGTCATATTGCAGACGCAACAGCTCTTTTTTCATCCGGTCAACCTCGTCGGACTGCGGAGCCGAAACCGCGGCAAGCAGTCGAGATATGGAATCGAGCGCCCGGTAGGCGTCGTCGCTCGAAAAAGGCTCCTGATGCGCCCACTTGTTTCGGCAATCACGAATCTCCGACACCAGACTGCGTTCAGCGAATCCGAGCGTCCGGCGGAACACCTCATTCCAGAGATCCCACATCAGCTTCAGCAACGGCGACGCATCCCATTCACCAATAGGTTTATTAGCGAGAATGGAATCTCCTATAAAGCTCTTGAGACTCAGTTCAGTGATCACCTTGTTGGTAAGAGCGGCCTCTACTTCACGTTCCACGAACGGGGAGAGCCCCTCTTTCAGCACAGTCAGCCCCTTGCCGACGCGTTCATGATTGGTCATTGCCATAGGTCACTCATGGTCGAAAAGGTTGTAGTTTCCGTATGCAGATGCCGAAGGCATCTCGCCGGCCATCCGGGTGATCTCGGGCCAACTCTGCACCAAAGCGTTGTAAGCGATCGCCTCATGCGCCCGCTTCTTTCGTTCGCACAGAGTGTAAAGTCTGTAGCAAAGCTCTCGGGCGGTCTCGGCTTTGCTACCAAGTTTCCCCACCATCGCCGCCGCCGCGGTTTCGCCATCGGCTTCGAGCACCCGGATGAGTTGGTGCACCATCTCCCAGACGGTCAGCCGGTTGTCGGCGGCAGGATCCCAGTCGGCAGGAAGCTCCGCCGGCCGGAGTAGCCGTACTTTACCTTGGCCAGAAACCGCAATGCCTGCCTGCACGATGCCGTTTACTGCCGTATTCTTCGCTTGCGCCAGCACATTGGCGACACCGAACTCACCGTCGTTGAACCCCATCTGCTCGAACCAGGCAAGCGCCCAGCGGCTATCGGCGTCGAAATCCCCCTCCTGCTCGGCCAGTGCTTCGTCGAGCACCTTGTTGATCCGGGCAAGCGCCGCACGAACAGAGAGCGGTTTGCCCTCGGCATCGAGCACGCTTGCATAGCGGGTATAGACAGCCATGCCGGGGCCGATGGCCGCCTGCGCAAGGTCAACCGGCGCAATATTGCCCGCCTGCAACTGTGCCAGCGCCTGTGGCAATTCAGACTTGAGTGCCGTATCGAATTCGCGGAAGGTTGCGACTGGCGCGTTTTCCGGACGCTTGCGGCAGACCAACACGATGCTGGATGCAAGGGCGTTGGTGCCTGAACCGATCATGCGATTGCTCAACTCCGTTCTCATTGGCCAAGTACCGCTGATTGAAAATCCTGCTTTGATGACGGCGGCAAGAAAGGTGTCCCAACCGGTATTGGTCGTACCGTCATCATTGCCTGTTTCCGACTGCTTGAAGGCGTAATAGATCGTTACCGGAAATGCCGGATGAGCCTGTTCCGCAAGGCGATGCATCGCCTGCGTCATACCGTCCAGAAAGAATGTTTCGGCCTTCTCCTTGCCGCCGTGGCGGTAGGGTGTCGCCACCAATTCTTCAGCCTTCGGAACGGCCAGCGTGGCGAACAGCTCGGGAAAAACGGACTTCAGCGAACGGCGCAACCAGACATAGAAAAAATCGGAGAGGTCGGCATACCCAATATTGTCATAGTACGGTGGATCGGTTGAAACCACTTTTTTATTTGATAAGGCTTGACGCATCGCATCTTGTTGATAGACAAAACCTGCATTACCCACATTAAGACTTGCTGTCGCTAATAGATTATCAGCAGAATACTTAACTGCTTTTTTCCAGCAAATAGCCGATTCACCCAACACATTGGACTCTGGAAAATCCCAAGTCATTGGAATTGCCTGACGTTTGTAAGTTTGCATAACCTGTTCTCCAGAAGGCTTCCAGGTTGCAATCGAGCTGTTGTAGTCAGTTAGTCGATCAATGGCAAACGCCAGATACACCGCCACAGCATCGGCATAGGCGGCCGCACCGGTACCCTGCTCCGCAAGAGGCTTGCCATCATCGGGTAAACCAGCCTTAATGGCATCCTGCTTGACCTGTTCACGCGCCTCCTGCACCAGATCGGAGAAGGTCGTCAACGCCACAAGCTGGCGCGGGGTGAAGAGATCGGCGTAAGTTGTCAAACCATAAGGCGGTGTCCAATGCGAACGCATATCCGCTGGTAAAGGCATTTCCGGTTTCCATTCCGGTTTAGCTTCCAGTGCTATTGCTTCCATCTCGGTGGTTGGCGAGAGGTACACCCGTCCACGATCGCCTTCTGCAACAATCGCCATCAATCTGGAGCCCATCCGACCAGCTTTTCCTTCATTTTTTATGTAGTCGCCAGTCATTGGAGATTCAGACATCAAGCACCTGAAATTCGCTCCCCGAGACAGCTTTGTGCCGTTTTTCGCAGCCTCGTCATCTCTTGGCTTCCCAACTTTCACCGTGAACCGATACCCTCCATCCTCGATCACCGGCTGGATATACGCATCCTTGCCTGCCTTGGTTGAAAGCATGAAGGTCGAAGCAAGCGGCACATCGACATTGGCAAAGGCCGGGTTGGGGCTTTTGACCGTTCGCGCCCAGAGCCAGGCAATCACCGTGAGCTTTCTGCCGACGTACTTTTTCAGATCGGGCCGCTCTTCGGCCATCGCCTCCGTGACCTCAATTTTCGGGTAGAGGTACCCGATGCGCTTTTCAGCTTCGTCGCGCATCCACTGGCCATAATACCGCACATCGTCAGCAAGCCCCTGCGCCCCTTTCCACTCAACGCCCATCTTCGCCGTCGCGGACTTCTCCTGCCATGCAGGATTCACCGGCAGCTTTCCGGCAAACTTTGGCGGAATCTCGATCATCGCCTTGTTGATGAGCACGGCAACCGGGTTCAGATCGCTGGCGTAGCTCTCCAGCCCAAGCCGCTGCGCTTCGAGCGGTAGCGCACCGCCGCCCGCAAAGGGGTCGTGAAAAGCAGGAAGTTTGTAACGGTCGAAGAGTTCGGCAGCTCTCGGATGGTCGGCATGTTTGGCGCAGGTGTAGCGCCAGCTCTGCCATATCTCGTCACGAGCCTGCTGCAACACCTTTTCGTTTGTGGTGTTCTCCCACTTAACCAGCTCCTCGATAATGCGGAACAGCCGCTGCCGCTCTTTCTCCTGCTTCTTTTCGGTGGGAAACAGGTCGGGATGGGCCGAAGGGTCATCGACCATCTGCGCAAAAATCACCGCCCGCGCCGCCGCCAATGGCCGCCGCGCCCACCACAGGTGCAAACCTCTCGGATGCGAACCAATTCCCGGTTGCTTTTCGTGCGCGCTGGCCGCATTGATCGCCTCCAGCGGGAGCGCTACCTCTATGAGTTTTTTCTTGTAGGTCATGGATACAGAATCGCTTTTGAAAGCGAATAATATGGTTGCAAAGTCCCATTTGCATCGGGACTGAGATAATAATCACGAAAATAGGTTACGATCGCAGGATCAGGTTTCGGCCCCAGTGTATCTATCAAGGCAGATGCATGACTATGCCGTCGATCAACAAGTCGGGAACAGTCAAGTCCAAGATACCCGATCATATATCCAGCTTTGTCCGGATCAATGTCTGTCGGGTTTATGTGCCCAAGGTTGTCGTAACTGAACAGCAAGCAGGTTTCCGAATCATGCGGTCTGGAAAATTTTGCGGAATCCCATGAAAATAAATGGTTATGCGGAGCATCCTTGAAATGTCCACAATGTCGTGCATTCCCTCCATCGCATGAACAGGCAAGATTAGAGTAATCGTAGGTTCGATTCATGTTCACCTTACGGGGTTCCATGTGCTCTATGTGCTTGTCATGCTTGCCAATCTGGCTTTCACAATAACAGCAGAGACCAGATTGCTCGCTGGCAAGGCTGTTTCCGGTTTCCGGATGGCATGGAGTGCTTGCGAAATCGTCCCAGAGCTGGTTTTTCGGTTGTCTGGCAAGGCACTCCGGTGCCTTATCGCGCTGAATGGTCTTCATCGCTGCTTCAGGAATTGTAACTGTCTGATGCGAAGATCGGCACGCTGAAGATCAGGATCGCTGGTGCCCAATGCTGCTTCCAGTTTTTCGCGCATTGTTTTGGCTTCGCTGGTTTCCCCCTGGCTGTTTTCGATCATGCGCTGATAGTCTCTCAACATCTGAACGGTTTCGATATTCTGGGGGCGGGGATAAGCGCCAAACACCTCGACAAGCACACGGGAGTTCTCCGCACCATAGGTACCCACATCTGCCGGAAGACACTCTATCTGATGGTCAGCTCCAAGCAGGAGAATGTTCTCGCGTTTTACCGTTGTCAGCACGGCTGGGCTGTGTGTCGAAACAATCAGCTGAGTATTTGGAAAAGCTTTCCGTAGAGCTGGTATAACCTGCTGCTGCCAACGAGGGTGAAGGTGCAGTTCGATCTCGTCGATCAGCAGAATACCTGGGGCTTCAAGCGGGTTCGACCATGACGGATTTGCCATGGCAAGCCGGCGTGCGAAGTCGAGCACGATGGCCAGCATGTTCCGGTATCCATCACTCAACTGTGCCAACTCATAGGCATGGAGTGCTCCATCGCCTTCCCGGATTTCCACCATCATTCGCGGGGGATTCCCATCGAACCAGATCCGTTCCAATCCTTCGACCGTCATTTCTAATGCTTGTCGAACGGCACGCAGGTCGGCAAATTCCTGACTGTCGCTTTTCTGTGGGCTCAATTTTGCACGCAACTCCGCGTTTTCACGCAGATAGAACCACTGGCACATCGCCGTGAAGTTACTGGCCGCATCAAGTGCGTTAACGAAGGCTTTATCTCTTGAAAAATTGAGTTTGAAAATATCTCCAAGCTCAGGCATAGTCCCCATTCTTCTGTTCGCACGATAGTAGGCGACAACTGGCAGCGGAATGCTTGCCTGAGGACTTTTCCTGATCTCTTCCCAAAGGTGCTGCACGTACCGGTGCAGCTCCGAGACCCTTGTTGATGAGGCTGTGTCGTAAGAGAAGGTCGCTGGTGGCTTGTAAGTAATATGCTCTGTCCACTCCAGAACGGCCTCCTCTTCCAGGACTGATGATAACGAATTGTCGTCGATGTAATAATAATCCGATGCCATGGTCCGAATCTGGACAAACGGGTTCCTGCCGACAAAGCTCTCATAACTGTCCTTCTGCTCATCCCATGCAACTCCATATGGAGCAGCAGCGTCGATGTGGATATCGGTTGGCAGTAACGCAGCTCCTTGCCTCTGCCGCTGGCCTTTGCCGCCTCCGCCATTTGCTGACACAAGTTCAAAAAGCGCTATGGCAATTGCATCAAGAATACTGCTTTTGCCTGCACCGTTGGCGCCGACAATCACATTGAGGTCGGGCTGGAGCCTTATTCTAAGCGATTCAAAGCAGCGAAAATAAGTTATGTCGATTTTTGCCAGCTTCATTGGCATTCCCTGGTAA
The DNA here is from genome assembly GCA_964611215.1 of uncultured Chlorobiaceae bacterium. GTDB lineage: Bacteria > Bacteroidota > Chlorobiia > Chlorobiales > Chlorobiaceae > Chlorobaculum. The sequence continues at coordinate 95,647 of CAZSXF010000009.1, read as the reverse complement.
TGGTTGGTGATTATCGATCGTCAATACTCTCAACAGAGTTGAGAGTATTTGCACGACAATCTATTCAGGCTTACCTGCTCGCGCAAGCAGACCAGTAAAATCATAATTTACACTGCATACGCCGAAATCGGGCTCCTGGTTGAAAGGTCTGCGCAGATAGTGCAACCGGTGGCGCTCTCCGTCGAGAAACTCGACAATGGCAAGAATGAAGTCGTCCGGCTTGTTGAGCGAATAGAGTATTTCGTTGCGCGTGACGGTGATGGTCGGCGCACCGGAGACCCGTCCTTTCACCTCGATGAATCGCAGCCTGCCGGTTCCCGGAATACGGCTTTCGATGTCGTAGCCAAGCTTTTCAAATTCCCGGTCAACAGGCTCGAAGCCAAGTTCACGCTCCATATCCATCACGATAGCACGAGCGCGTCCAGCACTCGCTTGGGTATCTGCCGGACTGGTCGCTATCGGAGATGATTGCCCCGTTATGGATCGCACAAGACCTGCCGGAATGACCAAAAAACCGCCGAGCACCACTGGTGGCAATGGAGAGAGCTGGGCTTCAAGCCGCAACTCATCAAGCCGCTTCTGTAAGCGCCCCTCCAAGAGGTTGGCTCGCTTTCGGGCTTCACCTGAATTGAGACGGGCATTAGGCTTACCCGCCTGCTCCTGAAGCTTCAGTTCCTCGGAACGGTAATCCCAGTACATAATTTCCTTGGTCAGCCGCTCCTTGACGGCAGCCTCAGTTTTCTGGATCAGTTCGAGCTTTCGGCCTTTGATCTCAGCAAGATGTTCAGGCACCACATGGGCGATGGCATAGCCCTGGACTTTCTGTTCAATATCACGATTGATCCATTGGCATTCCGGACGTTCAAGCAGGGTATCGACATCAAGTTCACCGGGTGCCAACGGGCGAAAGTCTAGATACGGGGCGTAGTGAACATGGCGAGTCTCTCCCGCATTATCCATTTCGATATAGAGCATCCTTTTTGAGACTACGCGGCGGCTACCGTCACGAGTAAGACTTGCATCTTGAATGGCGTGCTCAAGATAGAATAGCACACGGGGAAATGTTCCCGGATCGCGCTCATCTACCAGCACGGCTCCCCGTTTCAGTAAATCGCGGTGACGCTCAAGAGTCAGGTCGATGACCGCATCAAGTAATGGGTGACCAGGACAGACGAAAGCTGCGAGTGGCTGTCCTTGCGGGGCAATCAGGTTTTTCTCGAAAGCGATGCGCTCGTATCGGGGCAGAACAGGCTCTCCGATGCCAATCAAGCGGTCTCGATTTCTGACAGGGGCAGGAACGTGGGTGATTTCGAACCGGCGGTATTCACGCTGCCGGGCATTGCCACCAAGCAGTTTGAACGCTTCGAGAAAAAACGATTCGATATAGTGTGGCTGTAAACGACGTGCCTCAGCTCGCTCCATCTCTTCGCCGATCTTCTGCACTCTGCTTGCATCCATGGCATCGTGCGCCAGTGCACGTTCATCAAGCAAATCCTGCAAGTGCCCCCTATCGAGCGCGATGTCAAGCACCGTTGTGAGAAACGCTTTCACTTCTGGCCGTTCTCCATAGCGAATAGCCTCTATCAAGAGGTCGCGGAGCGACATAACCTTGCCATCCGCCTCGAATGCCAATTTGCCCAGCACATCGAATACCTGTCCGCCAAGTGCTTCCCGCGCCTGTTCGAGCTTTTCAAGAAGTCTGCGATAAACATCTCCCTCGCGGGTATCATCGGCAACGAGATTCCAGAGGTAGCACACCTCGGTCTGTCCGATACGATGTATGCGTCCGAAGCGTTGCTCAAGCCGGTTGGGGTTCCAGGGCAGATCATAATTCACCATCAGGTGCGCCCGTTGCAGGTTGATACCTTCTCCTGCGGCATCGGTAGCAAGCAGCACTTGCACCGCAGGATCATGTCGGAAAGACTCCTGAACCTTTAGTCGTTCTTCACGACCGACCCCACCGTGAATGATAACTACAGCATCCTTGCGCCCAAGGAAGCGAGAAATGCGATCCATCAAATAGTTCAGCGTATCACGATGCTCGGTAAAAATGACCAGCTTCTGGTGGGGCGATGGTTTAGGTGGTGGAATCGGGCCGGAGCCATAGTTTGCAGCCTTCTCTGCCACCTCACCGCCAGCTGTGGCATGGCTGAACAGTTCACCAAGAAGAGCAGAAAGCTGAGTCCATTTGGTGTCATTCCCGCTCCGGCGAACTTGAAGAGCACTATCTTCGAGCTTCTTCAGGGTTTCGATCTCCTGTCTCAGTTCGACAATGGTACTTGCCGCTGTGGCCTGGTCAAGAATGGTTTCCTCAATAGCTGCTACTTCATTGTCAGGCGAATCATCGAAATCGTCGAAATCCTCATTGTCGAACGCTGGAATCGAGTCAGAAAGCACTGGTTCAACCTGACCGGCGCGATGGAGCATTTCGAGTTCCCGCAATCTGCTTTCAAGCTTTTCCCGACGACGGCGCAATGATTGGTAAATAGCTTCCGGAGATGACGCAAGCCTGCGTTGCAAAATAGTCAGCGCAAAACCGACTGTACCGGCACGCTTGTTGTTCTGAAGGGCTTCAGCACGATTGAATTCTTCACGCACATAGTCGGTAACCGCCTTGTAGAGAGCCTCTTCTGTTGGAGACAATTTATATGGAATCGTATAGGCTATTCGAGGCGGAAAAAGTGGCGTTCCGTCGAATTTCAGCAGATTTTCCTTGACCATCCTTCGCATCAAATCGGAAACCACTGTGGAGTGAACTCCATCGCGGAAACGTCCCTCAAAACGGTCGCCATCGAGCAGAGCCATGAAAAGTTGAAAGTCTGCCTCCTTTCCGTTGTGCGGTGTGGCCGACATAAGCAGGAAATGGCGTGTCAAGGTCGAAAGCAGTTGACCAAGCCGATAACGCTTTGTGTATTTGGTCTCAGCGCCGAAAACCGTGGCTGACATTTTGTGAGCTTCGTCGCAAACAACCAAATCCCACCGGCAATCTGGAGCCTGAAGCTTCAACTGCACATCTTCATTGCGCGAAAGCTTGTCGAGTCGAGCAATGACAAGATTCTTTTCAAGGAACCAGTTTCCGGTTCTGGCGGCTTCGAGTTTGTCGTTGGTAAGAATTTCGAAAGGAAGATTGAAGCGCCTGTAAAGCTCATCCTGCCACTGCTCGGCAAGGCCACCGGGACAGACGATCAAACAACGTTGCAGATCGCCTCGCGCTACCAGCTCCTTGATAAGCAAGCCTGCCATGATGGTTTTACCGGCACCTGGATCATCGGCCAGAAGAAAGCGCAATGGTTGACGAGGGAGCATTGATTCATAGACGGCGGTAATCTGGTGCGGGAGAGGCTCGACATTAGAGGTATGCACTGCCAGAACCGGATCAAAGAGATGGGCCAGACGAATACGCTGGGCTTCGGAAACCAACCGGAAAAGTTCGCCATCTCCATCAAAACTCCAAGGCCGACCCTTTTCAACGATTTCAAGACGTTGCTCATCGTCCCGATAGATCAACTCATTGGCAACTCTTCCATCAGACGTCTTGTAGGTAAGCTCCAGAGCATCGGAACCAAACCACTGCACACTGACGACAGTAACAGCACTATCAGGGATAACGCCACGAACCGAGGTATTCGGTTTAAAATCCTCCAGCTTCATTTCATATACTCCTCATAAGACTTCAATGGACGTGAGCCCTATGGTTCGTTCAGAATAAAGGAATTGTTTTTAAGCCAGTTCGAAAAACCGGAGTCATCCCGCCAAAGCCATAACCACACCATCCAGAAGCCAGCGCCAGCTCATTTAGCAAGCTCATGGAGTGCATTCTTGTATGCGGACATCCCATGACGGGCTGCCTCCATTTGCTCGGCAAATTCAGGATCATAGGGCGTTACCACATACCCCGTCAGTGTTTCCGTTAAAAAAACAACATCCCCTTGCTTTACCTTAAGGCGCTCAACCGCTGCCTTAGGCAGGATAACGCCTGTGGAATTACCAATCTTTGTCACCGTAGCACGCATAAATCACCCCCATTTTGTTGTACCAGGGAGAGAGGATAGGGGACGTAAGTGAATACGGGTACTTACCGTCATCAGAACAGAGAAATCGCACTCCTCGTAACGAACACGTGCACCCCGATCTGTCTGACTCCGTGGGGAACTTGCTCTGTCTGCCAAGTATTTGCCGTTAGTTCCTGTAATCATTTGAAAGCTGACAACGACCTGTTGACTTTTTGACAATCGAACCGGGACGGATCATAACCCTCACCCAGCAACCCGACAGCCTCCTCATGCTCGGGATGCCCCGAATCTTTCAAGGCTATCAGCCATTCCTCATAAACGGGAACCCCACCGGAATCTTCAGGAGGACAGGCCCCGTTTCCGTCAAGACAACACAGCTTCTCCGATGCGCCAGGCTTCTCTATTATTCGTTCAAGAACGAGTTGATGCAGCCAACTATCACCGAAATCATACTCGTACAAACATTGATCTCTTTCTGCGCGCAACAGATCGGATAAACAGTAGGAGTTTTCGTCAAGCATTCGTAACCCGAGCCCTACCTCGTCATCCACTCCGGGTACTCCATAGATTCTCCTGCCTTCTTTTCCTGCTGCCATGAACTGATGTGCATGGTAATCCGACCAGCCCATGGCAATCTGGATGATCTGATGAAAAATGTTCAGGGGAGTATTGGCCGGAACCAGCAACCGCCTCCAGATTAATGGGTCTGTTTCCACAAGGGTCACCGTGAGCTGATACTGCATGAATCTGGTCAATGGAATTCTGTTGAATGAGACGCTACTCTCCGGCAAAGTCAAAGCGAAAAACGATTTCACCATGCCTTATAGAGACGGAACGAGTCAATCGTTCAGGCCAACAAGCGCAGAGACTGGACTTCATGAAATTTTATTTCCGGCACCAACCATTCACGTCTTAAAAGAATCTACAAGCAGCATAAAAAGGTTAAGCAAACCCAAGCCATAAAGCAAGAGCCCGGTTAACCGAAAGCATCGTCGCATCATCCATATGCCCGAATGCCGTTCCGACTTTTTCACAGGGGACGGTCTGAATCTTGTCGACCATCACCTGAGATGTTTTTTTCAGGTTGTTTTCCAGGTTCGGTTCAACCTCGATCCGAAACAACGGCGTTTGCCGCAACGCACTCGTTACCGGCAAGACCGTAACTGAAGGATGCTCAGCAAAGAAATCAGACTGGATCACAAGTGCAGACCGAGGTTTTCCGTAATCGCCTGACAGCGCAATAGTGACAAGATCGCCGCGTTTCATGCGCTCCAGTCTTCGCGGTCAGCTGCCTTATCCAGAAATTCCAGGATCTCCTGCTCCTGTCGATCGTGCCTGATCAAGTCAGATTGCCGCTTGCACTCTTCCTTGAATCCCAAGCGTCTCGTATCGGGAACCCAGATTTGCACTGGTCGCATTCCAGCCTTGCGCAATCCCGCCCTGCACTTCCGCACTCTTTCAACCACTCCCGCCATGCCACACCTCCTGATTCCTGCTTATGTATGTTACATGTAACATACCTTGCAACAGCGCGATCTCCAGCAAAATTTCCTGCCGCCATGGCAATAACGGTGTGCTGCAAGGTCATTGCTCTACTTGCCGCATATCACGAGCATGAGCTTCAGACGTGACCTCAACGGCATTACCTCGTTTTGAACCCCTTCAACATCCCCGAGCACGGACGCAAGCCCGTAAATTCGTCCGTTTTTTATCTCCTGTGACGAGTCCACTTCCCGGCGCTCGAACCCGGAAAAAGCACAATCCACCCAAAGCCCCCGCCGGAACGAGCCGGTACCGGAATTCCTCCGCGCGGACACACAATTTAATCTCGCTTGCTCTTGTTAGTTTGCATGCTAATTATTAGGTTACAACCCAATAAAAAATGAACGTACGTGCGTATCGGGTTTCGTGACATCGTTTTTTCAGCAAACAGCTTCTGCGCGGCAATGCTTGCGCTGTACCTGTCGCTGTCCCTGAACCTTGACCGGCCGCAGTGGGCCATGGCGACCGCCTACATCGTCAGCCAGCCCTTTTCAGGGGCCGTGCGGTCAAAAGCCGTTTTCAGGATTCTCGGCACCCTTCTCGGCGCCGCCATGGTTGTCCTGACGGTGCCAAAACTGTCGAATGCACCGGTCTTCCTGTCACTGGCGCTGGCTATATGGGTCGGCGGATGCCTCTACTTTTCGCTGCTGGACCGCAGGCCGCGCTCCTATGTGCTGCTGCTGGCCGGCTATACGGCCACCTTCATCGCCTTCCCGTCGGTCAACGCGCCGGGTGCCATTTTCGATGTAGCCCTCTCCCGCGTTGAGGAAATCGGCATCGGCGTGCTGTGTTCGACCTTTTTCCACACGGTCTTTTTCCCGCGCAGCATGCGACGGACAATTGCCGGAAAACTCAGGGACACGGCAGCCAACCTGAAAGTATGGACCATAGACACTCTGACGCAGCAACGGAATGCAACGCTCGACCGTGAACAGCATCGGCTTGCGGCAGATATCACCAGCCTGCACATGATGGCGACCCACGTGCCGTTCGACACGCACGAACCGGCGGTCGTCAGCGCCACCCTCGCGGCAATCCAGGACAGGCTGATCGTCATGTACCCCATCATCACGAGCCTCTCGGACAGGTTGGGCCGCCTGCAAATCGGCGAAAAATTTTCGGAGGAGGTCTTTGCCCTGACGCAAAAAATCCGGGACTGGGTCGATCTGCCACCACGGCGCATGATGCTTGAAAAAGAGGCGCTGCTCACCCAATGCCGCCAAAGCTGCGCCGTCGGCCCTGCACCCTCGTGGTATGAGCTCCTTCGGCTCAACCTGGCAAGCCGCCTCTGCGAATTCGTGGAAACCATCTCGGTTGCACTGGAGCTGTTTGAGTATTTCGATACCGCCAACGACAGAAAGTCCATGAGCGCCGCGGCAAGCGCGGCCATGGAAGAGCGCTCCGCCCGGCCCCTCCACAAGGACAACCGCTTTGCGCTGCGCATCGGGCTGACCACTACCGGTGTCATCTTCTGCGGATGCCTCATCTGGATCTTCACCGGATGGCCGGAAGGCGATTCGGCGCTCATGATGTCCTGCGTCGTCTGCTGCCTGTTCGCCAATCTGCCAAACCCGGTCCAGGTGCAGCGGATGTTTCTCACCTTCTCCACGTTTGCGGCAATCGCCGGCGGGATCTACCTGTTCGCCATCCTGCCGATGGTCCACTCGTTTCCGACGCTCGTCCTTGCATTCGCGCCGCTGCTCCTGGTCGCCGGAACCTTCATGACCCAGCCCGGCTGGGAGGGCAAAAGCGGGGTTTTCATCATCGGGTTCTGCGGGAGCTTCTCCCTTTCGCAGCATTTCAATCCGGATTTCGCATCGTTCGCGAACCGCAATGCGGCGCAGCTCATCGGTATCGCCGGGGTGGTGTTTGCCACCCGCATCCTGCATAACGCAAGCTCCCACCAGAGTATCGAACGGCTGCTCAACGCGGTGTGGCGGGACCTTGCCGGCCTGGCTACCGGGGCGAATCCGCTGCGAACGACCGAATGGACGAATACCATGCTCGACCGCATCGGCTTGATGACGCCTTACGTGGATATCATGCGGTCTGACGACCGGCTGAAATCGGTCGAGCTGATGCGCGACCTGCGAACCGGCCTGAACATCATTCACCTTCGTGAGTCATGCACCGAGATAGCCGAGCAGGTCAGGACAGACCTTGAGCTGATCCTGTCGGGAATCGGTGCCCATTTTGAAACCCTTGGGCAGAAGGCCTACGATGTACCGTGCGAAACGTTGCTGCGCGAAATCGACCGGACCATTGGCAACGTCATCGCCGCACCCGAGGGCACGGCGCGGGAATCGGTGCTCAACGCCCTGACGGGCCTGCGCTGCAACCTCTATCCGCTGGCTCTGGAATACCAGGCGGCAGGGAGCTACCCATGATACGGGAAATCAACATTTGGGGCATCTACATCCACCCGTTCCTGATCGGGTTTCTGCTGGCGTTCCTGGCGATCCGGCCGGCAAACTACCTGCTCAATCGCATCGGGCTGTACAAGCATGTATCACATCCCGGCCTGTTCGACACGGCGATGTTTTTCATCATGTACGCCATATGCGTCGCCATGCTCGCACCCGACATGATCACGCCAATCTTTCACCTGTTTTAATGCCGTCATGAAATTCAGATTCGATAAAAACTCGATAGTCACCGCCATCGCCGTCCTGTGCGCGGTCGGCGTCAGCACCCTGCTTTGGCGCTATTATGAAGTTTACCCCCATACGCCGGACGGTCGCGTCCAGGCAGATATCGTCCCGGTGACCCCTGACGTGTCAGGCCTGGTGACGGCAATCTATGTCGCCGACAACCAGACGGTCAGGGCAGGAACACCGCTGTTCAGGATTGACGTGCAACGTTACCGCCTGGAGGCGGAACAGGCAAAAGCCAACCTCGACGCCAAACAGGCATTGCTCGCCCAGGCCCGCCGCGAGGCAGGGCGGAACGGCTCCCTCGGTGACCTGGTCACGGAAGAAACGCTTGAACAGAGCCGGAGCAAAGTCGAGGAGCTTTCCGCACAGGTGGCACAGGCCCGGTCCGCACTTTCCGTTGCCCAGCTTAACCTCGAACGGACGACCGTCTGCGCATCGGTCAACGGCAAAGTCACCAATTTCAGCCTGAAACCTGGCTGTTATGCCGTGGCCGGCCATCCGGTTTTTGCGCTGATCGACCTGGATTCATTCCATATTGACGGTTATTTCGAAGAGACCAAACTGCTTCGTATCCGCCCTGGTGACAAGGCCGATATCCAGCTTATGGGTGACAGCCACGTCATCCGGGGGCATGTCCAGAGTATCGCAGGCGGCATCGAGGACCGCGACCGGTCAATGGGAAGCAGCCTGCTGGCGAACGTCAATCCAAGCTTCAGCTGGGTGCGCCTGGCACAGCGCATCCCGGTCCGCATCGCATTCGACCGGGTCCCCGATCCTGCGCTGCTGGTCATCGGGCGCACCGCCTCCGTTGAAGTTCACCACTCGCGCCCGGCAGCGAACAACGGGAACCGGCAATGAAGCTTACCACTGCAGCTTACCTGCCGATCTGCGCCCTGCTCTGCGGATGCGGCACGCTCGGCCCGGACTACACCGTCCCCGAGGATGCCGCCGTCAGAAAGCCTGCCGCAACGCAGAAGTTCCTGGGCGCGCAAGCACAGGAAGTGTCCTGTGCTCCCCTTCCGCAGCAATGGTGGCGGCTCTATAACGACCCGCGCCTTGACCGCCTCATCGGCGAAGCGCTCCGGGCGAACACCGATTTGCGGGCGGCTGCGGCGAACGTCAAACGTGCCGCGGCATCCCTTGAACTGGCCAAAGACCAGCGACTGCCCAATACCGCTCTTCTTGCCACGCCTTCGTACACCAAACTCTCTGCCGAAGAGTACCTCATGCCGGGCGAACCGCTCCCGGCGGAGTACCTGTATGCCCTGGAAGGCTCGTTATCCTATCAGGTTGATCTTTTCGGCCAGATAAAACGGGAGATCGAAGTGGCGACGGCCGACACTGCCGCAAGCAAAGCCGCTTATGACGGTGTCAAGATCGCGATCATTGCCGAAACCACCCGTTCGTACCTCGAAGTCTGTTCGACCGGGCGTGAAATCGAGTTACTGACCGCGATAACGGAGCTGGAACAGCAACTGGGGACACTGCAAAAGCGGTTGCTTGCCGCCGGTCGGGGCACCTCCACGGACGTGGAACGGCTCATGACCGAGGAAGCCCGCACACATGCGGCCTTGCCGCTGCTGAAAGCAAAACGCCAGGCGGCGCTCTACCGGCTGGCGGCCCTGATCGGCAAAACACCTGCCGAACTGCCGCAGGAAATCAGGAACTGCACGGCGATACCATCGATCGGGAGGCCGTTGCCAATCGAAGATGGCCAGGCACTCCTGCAGCGGCGTCCCGACGTCAGGCAGGCTGAACAGGAGTTCAGGGCCGCAACGGCGCGAATCGGCGTGTCGACCGCCGAACTCTATCCCCATGTCTCCATCGGCGTGTCGGGCGGGTCGGTCGGCCTTATCGACAAGTTCCTGAAAAACGACACTTTCAAATTTTCCATGGGGCCGCTTATTGCATGGGAATTCCCGAACCGGGGTCAGGCAAAGGCACACATCAGGGCGGCAAAAGCGGAAACCGAGGCGGCATATGCCCGGTTTGACGGCGTGGTACTCAACGCCCTGCGCGAAATGGAAACATCGCTCACCGTCTATGGCAGGGACCTTGATCGAAATGCGGACCTGAAACGTGCGGAAAAACGGCTTGCCCGCATCGAACAGGATACGGAACGACTGCAGCGCTGCGGAAAAGTAAACGTCCAGGCGCGGCTTGAAGCGCAAAAAGGCCTGCTGCAGGCGTCGCTGGAGCATACCGAAAACGAAGCCCGGCTGCTCGACGATCAGGTCAGGCTCTTTCATGCGCTTGGCGGCGGCTGGTAGGGAGGATTCTGCGCAGCTTGCGCAAGAAGGGTTTCCTGAACGGATGCCGTTCCGGAAAGGCAACAGCAGCGCATCCAGGAACTGATTACATGGCGGCTGGCGTTCAACATTGCCGGAGCTGCGTGCTGCACGCAGTTCCGGCAATGTCCCGTTTCCCGTACTGAAAACTCACCAACCAAGCGGAGTCCACCATGACCAAGCTCTTGCAACTCAACACCAGCATTTTTTCGGATGAGGGAGAATCAAGTAAACTGGCAGACTGGCTGGTAGCGGCATTGGCGGCCAAACACCCAGAGCTGGAGCTGGTGCGGAGGGACTTCGGCATCGATCCCATTCCCCATCTCGACGGCGGAACCTTTACGGCATTCCTCACCAGCCCCGGTGAGCGCAGCCCTGAGCAGCAGGCTGCGGTCGATTTTTCCGACGCCCTGATCGAAGAGCTCAAATCAAGCGATATCATCGTCCTCGGCCTGCCCCTCTACAACCTCGACATTCCCTCAACGCTCAAATCGTACTTCGACCGGATTTCACGAGCCGGAGTCACCTTCCGCTACACCGAACAGGGGCCGCAAGGGCTGCTCCCTGACCGGAAAGTGTATGTCATCGCAACCAGGGGCGGCATGTACCACGGGGCGCCGATTGACACGCAAACCCCGTTCATCAGGAATTTTTTCGGCCTGCTCGGCATCACCGACCTTGAGTTCATCTATGCGGAAGGCCTCGGTATGGGTGAGGCAAGCAAGGCTACCGGCCTTGAAGCCGCACACAACGTGCTTGAGCGGATCGTCCAGGGGTGAGGCTGGTTCCGGTACCGGGGCGGCATTCGCCCCGGCACCGGAACACATGAACAGTCGCAGCGGACGCCACCGCGGTCACTGGATGAGCCTGACGGTTTGCGTGGTCGGAAGGTTCTGCATGGATTTGTATTGGCCGATAATTTCACTCATCAGGGTCAGAACGTCCATCGAGGTTGACCGGTCGTAGTCCTGTATGTTTTTCCTGATCCACGCATCCTTCGGGATCGCATATGTTTCTCCGTCATACTCAACGGCGACGTCGTCATTGGCCGTCTTCTCCCCCGGCGCGACCTGCCGGACGAAAAACATGGGAACCGGTTTTTCGGCATCCGTCCCGACGCCTGAGCTGCAGATCAGCGGCATTTTCCTCCTGGTGGCAGCGTCCGGCGACGGCGCATTGCGCCTGGTCGCAACATCCAGTGAGGCACCGACGTTCTGGCCGATCAGGTAGAGCATCGATTCCGGGGACCGGAAATCGATGACCGCGTAATAGGCGCTTTTCGACGACTTCTTCTTTTTCGCCTTATCCTCGGATTCGTTCTGCAGGTCGGCGGCCTTGTTGACCACGACGGCATCGAGGGTCAGGACATAATCCTGGTCGGCGACATAGGTGTACTCTTCACCGGTCTTGCTGTTCAGGAACTTGATATTCTTTGCCGCATCATCGACGGTCTGCGCTTTGGGGACATCGGGAACCGGCGCCGGAGCACCCGCAGCGGGCTTCGAGTCGTCTTTTGGCCCGGCACTCTTGTCCGGCCCCTTGTGGGCGGCTGCCACAAAATCGATCTCCACGGTACCGTGCTCTTCGTCAGGATATCTGGAAATGGTTTTGATGAAGTGGTCAAACTCTTCCGGATTGTCGTTGTATACCGCGAGGTTCCTGATCACCCTGATTGCACCATCCTGGGTTATTTCACACAGCCGGACCCTGTTGATAAAGAGCCGAAGGATCAATTCGCGATTCCAGCGCATATCCCAGTAGTACTTGAAGGTCTGCGACTGTAACGGCGTCATCATACCCCGGTAAAAATCGTTGGTATTCAGGTTCCCGATCTGGTAGGTGACGCCGACATTATTTGTCAGGCCAATCTGGGCCGAACTCCCTTTCGCGATATCTCCGCCGAAAGGAAACGTTATCTGGGAGACATTGCCCTTCACGGAAGGAGCGGTTCCGTTAAACTGGGTGAATTCGGTAAAGTAAATGGGCTTGTGCTTGTACTCCCTGACAATGTTCAGGAGCAGCACCTCATTATTGACCTCTTCAATAGATTTGTTGATGTCAATCGAGGTGGCCCGGACCCCTCCCGTGGAGCTGCACCCCACCATCGACAACAACCCCGAACACAGACACACGACGCAGAACGACCTTTTCATACCAGCAGCACAGTTACGTTACACATGATCACCGAAGCAAGCACAACCAATATGCGAAACCGGCAAGTAACGACCTAAAGGTTGCGGCCAGAAAGCCGGCAGAAGCGTAACACGCAGGTTACGCTTATTCACCTCAAAAAAGGTTCCCTGACGCCCTTTTATGCGTGCCTCTTTTATGCACACTAAATACGTCATTATCAATGAGAGAAATCGCACCGTATTCCTATCCATAACGATACCATTCAGCAGACCTGAAAAACTCACGGCACTTCCTGGCACCAGAAACATCGAAATCTGACAAATACAGTAAAAAGAGATTCAATGCCAAAAAAAATTTACACATTTTTACATCAAAACCGAACACAATAGACACAGCATATGCGTAAAAGCGCCCCGCTTTTACGCATATTTCACAACAGCGCAAAACAATAAAATCAGATTGAAACAAATTTAAATTTGTTTTACTTTTTATGATACACTATAACCAAATCATACATAACCCAGGCCAATGCCAGCAACAACTGCAAGGGAAGCAAAACAGACCATCCTTATTGTCGACGACGAACCACAGATTGCCCGGGTTTTGCAAAAAATGCTTGAGTACAAGGGTTACGCAGTACTTGCATCGACCACCCCAACGCAGGCGATCCGACTGGCACGTCGATACCGGAACGATATCGACCTTCTGGTCATCGACGTCATCATGCCGTCCATGAGTGGTTTTGAACTCTCCGATCGCCTGAAAAAGCTGATTCCCGACCTCACCACCATCTATTTATCCGGATATGTCAGCAAGGAACAGAATACCGGCAACGCCGATATCATTTCCAAACCCATAACCTTTTCCACTCTTTCCGAACATATCGAACAGGCGCTTGCCAAACGCAACCTCATGATGCCATGTGCCCATGAAAAAGAGGCATAAATCCGATCCGGGAATCAGCGACCCCGGCTTCGCCGTACTGGAGTCGATACCAAAGCTATCGGCCATCGTTGACCGGGACTACCGGGTCGTGCATTGCAACGCCCTGTTCGCGGCGGAGCTCGGCAAATCGCCGCAGGCATGTATCGGAGAGAATTTTTTCGACCTGGTTACCGAAAATGAAGACCCGGAACTACTGCAGTACGGGAAACTGCAATGCCAGGAGGCGTTCCGGACAGGCGCCAACTCGACCTTTGAGAAGCGGTACGGAGAGGTGACGTTCCGCTACCTGACCAACCCGATCAAATCACCTGACGGGGTGACCACCCACCTCAGGTTATCTCGCGAAAACATAACGCCGACCAGAACGGGCCAATGGGAAGCATCAATCTCTGCGGCCAGATCGAACCTTGCCCTGGAGTTGTCAAAAGTCGGCGTCTGGGAACTTGACCTCATCAGCGGAAAATGCAAATGGTCGGACATCATCTGGGAGATGTTCGCGCTGGACAAGGCACAACATACCGCCGCCATCGAGCTGTGGAAAAACATCATCCATCCAAGCGACAGGAACGATGCGCTGGAACATTTCAGATCAACCCTAAATCAGGGAAAAGAACTGAAAATGGAGTTCCGGATTGAACTGCACAACGGCGATATCCGATGGTGTCTCATCAAGGGACAGCCATTGCCTGACAACAACAGCAGCTATATCGGCATCATCCTTGACATAACGGAAAGGAAGCTTGCCGAAATCGAACTCGCCAAGCAGCGCAAACACATGGAGTTCGCACTGGAACAAAGCCAGATCGGCGTCTGGGATCTCAACCTGAGCAACTCCCTGGTGCAACACACCTCCATGGTTTCCAGAATTTTCGGATACCCGGACACCACCATTCCGGGGTGGTGCCTCGACCTGTTTCTGAGCCATGTCATCAACGAAGACAGGGAAAGAATAGAGACGCTGCTCAAAAACTCATTACAGCAAGAGCAGGCATACGCATTTGAATGCCGGATACGCGGCAAGGACGGCGTCATTCGCTGGATTGCCTCAAAAGGCTCCTTCTACCACGATAAGGTAGTGAACGAATCGCACGTACTCGGCGTGGTGGCAAACGTCACCGAAAGGAAAAAAGCGGAAGAGGAGCAGCAGCTACTGCAAGAGCAGCTGATGCACTCGCAGAAACTCGAACTGGTCGGACAGCTTGCCGGTGGTGTGGCACACGACTTCAACAACCATCTGACAACCATTTTGGGCAACATCGAACTTGTCCTTTACGATATCGATCCGTCACTGCCGTTCGTCGAAAACCTGAAAGACATCCAGCAGGCGGCCCGCAGATCATCGGAACTGACGCAGCAGATACTCGGTTTTGCCAGAAAACAGCCGGCGAATCCCAAGCCGCTCATGCTGGACCAGACTGTTGGCAACCTGCTGCCATTCGTTTTCCGGCTTGCGGGAACGCACATCTCGTACAGCTGGCGTCCAGGCACCGCTTCAATGCTGGTGATGATCGACCCCTCCCAGCTCGATCAGATCCTGACCAATCTGTGCGTCAATGCCCAGCATGCCATCACCGGAACCGGACAGGTAGTTGTCAAAACCGGCACGATACAGATAAACGGAAAGAACTGTGCCAGATATAACCTTTGCCACAAGCACGGACAGTACCTGTGGATACGGGTAACCGACAACGGCAGCGGAATCGATGCGAAAACGCTCCCCCATATTTTTGAACCTTTTTTCACGACGAAGGAACTCGGCAAGGGCACCGGGCTGGGCCTGTCGACCGTCTACGGCATCGTCAAGCAGAACGGCGGAAGCATCGAATGCAAAAGCTCACCGGGAAAAGGAACTTCGTTTACGGTTTACCTTCCGCAACACACCAATGGCGGCGATGCAGGCAACGTGGCAGCCCATCCGGTAAAAACAGAGTCACGCCAGACCATCCTGCTCGTCGATGATGAAGTCGAAGTCCTTAACCTTGTCAAACGGATACTGCAAAAAAACAGCTACAACGTCATCACGGCCAGGGATGCCGAAAATGCGATTGAGCTGTTTTCGGCATCCCCTGGAGTAATCGATCTGCTGATGACGGATGTCAGATTGCCGGGAATGAACGGTATCGAGCTGAACAGGTCGCTCAAGGCCATGCGGCCTGAACTGAAAACGCTCTTTATGACCGGGTACGCATTACAGATGTTCGACACCCGGAAGCCGGAGGACGCGGAGATCAACCTCATCACCAAACCGTTTATGATCAAGGATGTTCTCGATGCCGTCCGGCGCTCGCTGCAATCGCCGCCCTCAGCCGTAATGACTGGCCGATAGGGGCTCAGGCGCACTTCTGGACAGGAACCGGCGCAGCAGCTGCACCTTTTTTCCTGATATACCGCCGACACTGGCTCTGGATATCGTAACCAAGCATGGCGCCGAGCATGAAATCCTCCTCGGGGGTCATTTCAACCAGCTTTTTGCCGGGAGTAATCTGCCGCACGACCGCCACACACTCCGGTTTGCCGAAGTAAATATTCACCTTGTCGGAAACACATGGCTGAATGTGGTACGCAATGCCGAAATAGCGCAATTTCTGTGTCGCCTGACCGACCATCCCTGCCGGAAGGGTATGCATGACCAGGCTCCGCAAGCCTTTGCGGAATTCATAGATATGATGGATCAGTACATTCATGGCTTCTTCGTGCTGGCTGTTGGTAATTTTCATGCCCTCCATCGTCAGGCGCCCCCGCCCCCACTGTGGCGCCCGCATCTCCCCGGCAACGTCATCCGACCCATTCGTAGCGGACTACGGCATGCCTGGCACAGTTGCCGCAGCAACCCGATACCGCCTCGTCCGGAGTACGGACTGCAACCCGCCCCTTCCGCACCCATTGCTCAAGCATCGGCCTGACCAGCTCGGGATCGGCGCCGAAGTGGCCTGCGATCTCGTTAAGCGAGGCCCGGCGCTCCCTGGAAAGAAAATCCCTGATTGCTGACAACGTCATGGTACCCTCCTGTTTTCCTTGTGGTTGCAGTTACGGGACGAGGATGACCCGCCCCGTAACCATTTGTTCAAATCGTCTTCGTCACACGCTTCACGCCTCCAGGCCGGAGGGAGCCCCTTCCTGCAAAACGCATGAGCGCCACGGCCGCCAGCAGGGCCAGCAGCATCACCCCAACCCAGAGTGCGGACGAAAGCGGATGCGCGCCCCAGGTTCCGATCTGATAGGTCATGACCGAAACCGCATATGCCAGCCCGGTCGTCCAGGCACCGGCAAAAAGCGTCCAGCCAAGGTCGGTCTCACGGTAAACCGCCGCTATCGCAGCAACGCAGGGAAAATAGAGCAGAACGAACACAAGGTAGGCGAACGCACCGACCCGGCCGTCAAAAAGCCTGACCATGGAGCCGAAAATACCAACCCCAACCTCCTCTTTTTCGGCAAGGGCCTGCTGGCCGCCTGCCTCGTCGAGCTGCATGCCGAGCGGATCAAGCAATGAACCTGCAACCTCGGAAAGGTTTGCAGGAATCGAGCCGAACGCCTCCTGCATCCTTGCGGACATGCTGAACCCTGCTGCAGCATCCTCCCGGCCGGCACCTGCAGCGGCATCCATGCCCGAATAGAGGTTATCGAGCGTCCCGACAACCGCCTCCTTGGCAAAAACACCTGTAAAAAGACCAACTGCCGCAGGCCAGTTCGCCTCACTGATGCCGAGCGGCCTGAACAACGGAACCAATGCCTTGCCTGTGGCCGAGAGCACCGACGTTTCACGGTCCTCGTTGCCGAACGACCCGTCCGTACCGATGGAATTCATGAATCCAAGCACGACCATGACCGGAACCAGCACCTTGCCCGCCTTGACCAGGAACGAAGCGAGTCGGTCGGCAACCCGAAAGATAACCCCCCGTAAGGTCGGCAGGTGGTACGGCGGCATCTCCATGATGAACGGGGATGCATCGCCCTTGAGCAGGCTTCTTTTGAGAATGAAACCGGTCAGCACCGCCACACCGATACCGATCAGGTACAGCAGAAACACCAGGTTCTGGCCGCCTGTGGGGAAAAATGCGGCAGCGAACAGCGCATACACCGGCATACGGGCCCCGCACGACATGAAAGGCGTCATCATGACGGTCATGATACGATCACGTTCGTCACTGATAGTCCTTGTGGACATGATGGCAGGCACATTGCAGCCAAATCCGACAAGCAGAGGAATAAATGCCTTGCCCGGAAGGCCGATTGCCCGCATCCCCCGGTCCATGACATATGCCGCCCTGGCCATGTATCCCGAATCCTCCAGAATCGAAAGGCAGATGAACATGCAGCCTATCGGCGGGATGAAGGTCGCCATGGTTTTCACTGCGCCACCAAGCCCGGTAGAGAGGATAACCCGAACCCAGTCCGGCGCACCCATGCCGCTGAGCAGCAGGCCGAAACCGTCGACAAACAGCGCAGTACCGGCGATATCGAAAAAGTCGATGAATGCCCCGCCTATTTTTATCGTCAGCACAAACACCAGGTACATCATGCCGAGGAAAAAGGGAATGCCCAGGTAACGATGCAGGACGATGGCGTCAATTTTGTCCGAAAGCGTTTTTTTGCGATGGTCGCTCCGGGTTACCGCTTCTGCCGTTATCCGGGAAACCAGCTGGTAATGGGCGTCTGCGATAACGATATCCGCATCTTCCCCCAAAGCCGAAGCCAATGCCGTCCGCTCCCTGTCAACGATAGAGCGCAGCGCATCGTCAAGCCCTGCCTCAAGCTCTTGGTCGTTTTCAAGCAATTTCATTGCAAACCACGAGGGCTCGCATCCAAGCCTGAACGCCTGCGCCCGCACCGCATGCCCGAGCCGTACGATACTCTCGGCAAGCTCGTCGGGAAACCTGACCCGCGAACCCGGCGCACACCCCGCTTCCGGAGAACATCCTTCGGCTATCGCCGCCTTCAGGCTGGCAATGCCCTCACCGCGCGACGCCACCATCGGAATCACCGGGCACCCCAGCAACCCTGAAAGACGGGCGACATCCACGGCTATGCCATGCTCTTCGGCAGCATCGGTCATGTTGAGCGCAACCACGACCGGAATCCCCATCTCCAGGAGGCGGCTGGTCAGATAAAGATTCCGGTCAGGATTTGAGGCATCAACGATGTTGACGTACAGCCCCGCCTGACGCGAAAGGATAAAAGCCCGTGCCACCTCTTCGTCCCGGGAAAGCGAGGAAAGCGAATAGATGCCCGGCAGATCCACCACTTCGTACTCCACGCCCGCATGTTCGAAACGGCCGCTTTTGCGTTCGACCGTCACACCGGGCCAGTTCCCCGTGCGCTGGCTCAGCCCGGTAAGCACGTTGAACACCGTCGTCTTGCCGCAATTGGGGTTGCCGACAAGGGCAACCACCCGCCGCCTGCCTTCACGACCGGCAAGCTCATGCAGCGCCGCCACAGCAGTCACACCGTCCATCATGGCACCTCCTCGACCGTAATCTTCTCAAGATCCGCCTTGCGAAGCGTCAGCCGATACTGGCGTACGCGCAATTCCACAGGGTCACCAAGCGGTGCCACACCTTCGACACTGACCAGCTCTCCGGCAAGCATGCCCATGTCGGCAAGACGCTTGCGCAACCCATCCGCCGGGCCGATGGCGACAATCCTCGCCCTTCTGCCCTCTTGCAACTCAGACAACTTCATACCAGAACCCTCCTTACCATGATCTGCATGGCTATTGACCGGTCGATGGCGATCCTGCCATTCTGGACGCTGACAAGCATCGGCATCGCCGGATTGTTTTCAATGATTTCAATACGCTGCCCCGGAGCAAACCCCATCTCGGCCAGGCGTTTCCCGGTTTGCCACCCATTGCCGTGATGGCTTCCATGTCCGTGACCGCCGGTTGCCGCATGCCGCTCACCCCGGAGCCTGACGACCTCGCCGACCTCCCCCTTGCCAAGTATTCCTAACGGAGACATACCCACCCCCTTTATCCTCTTTCCTGTTGTGTTTACCGCTGCGACATGCCGCTCAGAAACGCATGGTGACACCGGCCATCAGCGTGGTATCTGCGTCAGCGTCATTGAGGGCGCCCCTGACGCCCAAATCGAGGTCGAGGTTATCTGAGACCCCATAGATGAGACCACCCAGAAGGTATGCCGGGGCTGTTCCATCCGACTTGTCCTCATTGGTCTGGACGCCGATATCGGCAACCGCCCGCAAACGCTCCGCCATGGCAAGCTCACCGGCAACCGAAGCCCGCAGGATGTTCTCCCGTGACGACGCCCGAGCATCATCCAGGCGGTAATCGTTATGGGTATAACCGAGATTGACGTGCATGGCACCGGGACCGAAGACCTGTGTGGCAATCAGGGTCATCTCGCCGCAGACCCGGCCGCTCCCCTGCCCCTTTGCATCATCACCTGTCGGCAGGGTGATGCCGGGCTTCAGGGCAACGCTGAACCCACTGGCTGCCTCGAGGATGCGCCACTTCACCTGCAGCGAAACATCCCCAGCCCCCTGCTCATCGGCGACGCTCACCCCGTTTTCCCGCACCCTCGACCATTCGAACGGCACACCGGCCACAAGGTCGACCGTGTCGGAAAGCCCATAGGAAAAGGTCGCAGACAAGGATCGCCCGTCCTCCTTGACCGAAATACCATCGGCATCCGATTTGTCATGGGAAAACTCAGTCGCCAGCTCCACCTGGCAGCGCCCTTTTCCCTGTGTGCCGGTATCGTCGGTGTTCAGCGGCATGGCGGCAAACAGTGGCGCTGAGCAGCCCATTGCCAGTAACGTCGGTACAAAAGATTTCAATACACGGTGTTTCATGTGTAAAACGTTGAAAATTCAGGATGATATTTGCTGTAGACAACGTTTCGAACCTAATTCTTATTTATAAATACTCCAAATAAAAATTAAAAAAAGTCTAATCAATAAAAAGATGAAGCAAGAAACATCAGGCGGATACGGTGGGTATCCGTCCTCAAAAACGGGATGTATCATGTATATTGAACGAGGCGCATCTGCCGCCCGACAACATCGTTTTCGACAACAAAACCGCACGGGAGGAACACCATGCACGGGAACCAGAAGGTTATCGATACACTCAACGCACTCCTTTCAGATGAATTGACCGCCATCAACCAGTACATGGTGCACTCGGAGATGTGCGATGACTGGGGATATGCCAAACTCCACAAGGCGATGGAAAAACGGGCAATAGATGAGATGAAGCATGCGGAAAAACTGATTGGGCGCATCCTGTTCCTCAAGGGAACGCCGGTCGTCAGCCAGCTGAACAGGATACACATCGGCGCAGCGGTCGAAGCGCAGCATGCAAATGACCGTGACGCTGAAACCTCGGCGATCGCCTCCTACAACAAAGCCATTCAACTGGCGGCCGAGGCCGGTGACCATGGAACCAAGGCCCTGCTCGAATCGATACTCGTGGACGAAGAGGCCCATATCGACTGGATAGAAGCGCAGATTGACCAGATCGGGCAGATGGGCGTCCAGAACTACCTGGTCGAACAGCTCGGCTGAACACCCCCGGCAAGGCCGGAAAGCGGAACCGTCCCGTCCAGCCGGGATCGAACAAAAAAAAAGAAGAGGCTGTCCCGAACGGGGCAGCCTCTTCTGCATGACAGATGACCGTCAGGCGATCAGTGCTCGAACAGCATCTCCGTGTAGGTCGGAAGCTGCCAGCGGCTGCGGTCGACCTGAAGCTCGAGTTTATCTGCAACTTCACGGATGGCGTTCATGCAGGGCAGCACGCGTGCCGAACAGAAGTCAGCCTTTGCAAGCTCGGTATCCTCATCTTCCATCTCCTCGATGGTCTCTTCGAGGATGCCCGTCAGCTCAAGAAGCTTCGAGAAGTCCTCTGCAAGGACCTTCAGGTTGGCTGCCTGTGCCTTCAGCGCATCGTCGGACAGGCCGATCATCTCGGCTGCGGCGACCAGGTTGTTGAAGGAGCTGCCCAGTTCACCCTGGTACTCGGAGACATCCGGAATGACCATGGTCTTGATCATCACCAGGAGTGCGCGGGCCTCGATGTCGATGCCCTTGACATAGCGCTCGATACGGACATTGTACCGGGCGTCGATCTCCTCTGCGGTCAGCACACCGTACTTGACGAACATGTCGACGTTGTCCTTCTCGATCCAGGTACGAACCGATTCCGGAGTGTTCTTCATGTTCGGCAGGCCGCGCTCTGCAGCCGCCCTCTGGAGATCCTCGCTGTAGTTGTCGCCAGGGTAGCGGACAGGCTTGGTGGCCGTGATCCCCTCGCGGATCGCCGCAAGGATTGCATCGTCCTTGGAAAGGCCGCTGTTGAGCTTGGCGGTAATGGCCTCCTTCACGTCGTCGATGGCCTCTGCCATAAGGGTGTTGAGCACCATGTTCGGGACGGAAATCGGCTGGCTCGAACCGACGGCACGGAACTCGAACTTGTTGCCAGTGAAGGCGAACGGCGAGGTACGGTTACGGTCGGTGTAATCCTTGTTGAGGACCGGCACATGGCTCAGGCCAAGATCAAGGATCTGCTTTTCGGTCTTGAGGTCGACCGTGCCGCTCTCGATGGCGTCAAGCACCTTTTCGAGCAGATCGCCGAGGAAGACGGTGACGACTGCCGGAGGCGCTTCGTTGGCGCCGAGGCGGTGATCGTTGCCGATGCTGGCAACCGATGCGCGAAGGGCTGCCGCGCGGCGATAGACACCCTTGAGGACGGCGACGAGGAAGACCAGGAAGATGATGTTGGACTCAGGGGTTTCACCGGGATCGAGGAGGTTCATGCCGCCATCGATACCAATCGACCAGTTGTTGTGCTTGCCCGAACCGTTAATGCCTGCGAACGGCTTTTCAAAGAGCAGCAGCGCAAAACCTTTCTTGTCGGCAACCTTGCGCATGACCTCCATGACCAGGAGGTTGTGGTCGGACGCGATATTGGCCTGCTCGAAAATCGGAGCGAGTTCGAACTGGTGCGGGGCGACTTCGTTGTGACGGGTCTTTGCCGGAATGCCAAGGAGGAACAGCTCCTCTTCGACTTCCTGCATGAAGTCAAGCACGCGGTCGGGAATGGAACCGAAATAGTGGTCCTCAAGCTGCTGGCCCTTCGGCGGAAGCGCGCCAAGAAGGGTGCGGCCGGTCATGATCAGGTCGGGACGCTGCAGGTAGAACTTCTTGTCGATCAGGAAGTACTCCTGCTCAGGACCGGCATAGGTGTTGACGCGATTGACGCCGCGAATGCCGAGAACTTCCAGCAGGCCGATTGCCGCCTTGCTGACGGCGTCCATGGAACGAAGGAGCGGGGTCTTTTCGTCAAGCGCCTCACCATGGTAGGAGATGAAGACCGTCGGAATGCAGAGGGTAAACCCCTTGCCGCCTTTCATCAGGAAAGCCGGGCTGGTCGGGTCCCAGGCGGTGTAGCCGCGTGCCTCGAAGGTCGAGCGCATGCCGCCGGACGGGAAGCTCGATGCATCGGGCTCGCCCTGGATGAGCTGCTCACCGGAGAAGCGCTCGATGACGGTACCGTCGCGTTCGAGGGTCAGAAACGCATCGTGCTTTTCGGCGGTCGAGCCGGTCATCGGCTGGAACCAGTGGGTATAGTGGGTGGCGCCGTTCTCGATAGCCCACTCTTTCATGCCGTGGGCGACGACGTTTGCGATATCCTGATGCAGCTTCTTGCCGGACTTGATCGTGTCCTGAAGTGCCTTGAACACCTCTTTGGGAAGACGCTGGCGCATGGCTTCGGTGCCGAAGGTCAATGCACCGTAGTGGGACGTCACGTTTGCTTTGCTCTCGTTACTCAAGAGTTCCTCCTTTTGCTTGTTGGCTGAGATTGCGCGGTTGTGGTTAATAGGGAAAATCCCGTTTTTCATTTCCTTGATTTCTTTTCGTCGAACGTGATCAGCACCTGACGGTCCTGGAGATTGTTCTTGACGATCTCCGCGCTGATACGGTTGTTCTTCTTCAATTGCGACAGCACAAAACTGGTGTTCGTCCCAAGCACCCCCGGCCAGCTCTGGATCCTCGACAGAAAGCGCTCCAGCGATGCAGTATTGTGCGTCATGACTTTCAGGATATGCGACCCCTCCCCGGTAACCGAGTAGCACTCCATGATCTCCTCCTCTTTCATGACGTGCTCCATGAAGGAGTTGTAGTGCTTCGAAGAGTCGACCCGGACCCTGACAAAGGCCTGGATATCAAAACCAAGCTGCCGTTCATCGACCTCCATGGTAAAGCCCTTGATGATGCCGTTCTTCTGGAGCTTGTCCAGGCGTTCGCTCACGGAGGGAATCGATAGGCCGACCACTTCGGCAAGTTCACTCAGACGGATTCTGCCGTTTCCGCCGAGCGACTCGACGATCTTCAGGTCGATGAGATCAAGATGTCCTGACATATCAGAATCTTCAATTTTGTAAGAAATTAATGAAATCTAAGAAATAAGCAAGCCCAATTCTTAATAAAAGAGGAGGCCAACCATAATTCTCCTTAAAAAATTAGGGCTTAACGTGAGGCGGAACGGATGCAGGAGGAATCTGGTTGCTATTTGCATTCGAGAATTTAAGTTAATAATATGTGTCTCTCAACAGGTTTCTCGTCCGTCTGCCAGCCATGGCGCAAACCGGAACACCATGAAGGAATACCTCAAAAAATTTTCAGCCGACAAGGACGAAGGAGAGCCTGAGACGCATCGAATCGACAGGATCCCGCCACCACCCGAGCAACCCGCCTTCCACGACCTGCGTTTCGTGGTGAAGGAGTCGCTCAACCTCGGGCTCCGGGTTTTCGGCGAGATCGAACGGATGCTCAAGAAACTGGAAGACTGAACGCCCGCCCACCGCGGGACGCCCCGAAGCCGCCACGGCCAGGCACGGCCGGGACCGGACCATCCTTTCGGGTCTGAAAACCATGACGTAAATTACCGGTATCATACCGATAGACACCCGTAACGCCAACAAAAACAGCATTTTGAAAATAGCAATCTTCGGAGCCGGAGTCGCCGGCCTCAGCGCAGCGATAGAGCTGGTCGACCTCGGCCACCAGGTGGAAATCTATGAAAAACGCAACATCCTCGGGGGCAAAGTCTCGGTCTGGAAAGACGGCGACGGCGACTCCGTCGAGTCCGGCCTGCACATCGTCTTCGGCGGGTACGCGCAGCTCCAGTCATATCTGGCCAGAATCGGAGCGGCAGACAATTACCTCTGGAAGGACCACGCACTGATCTACGCCGAGCCTGACGGCCGCCAGTCGTTCTTCCGGAAGGCGCCCCTCCCCAGCCCCTGGGCTGAAGTCGTCGGAGGGCTCAGGGCGGATTTCCTGACCATGTGGGACAAAATCTCCCTCATCAAGGGCCTCTGGCCGGCACTTTCGGGTGACGAGGCTTACTTCAGGAGCCAGGACCACATGACCTACTCGGAATGGCACCGCCTGCATGGCGCTTCGGAACACTCACTGCAGAAACTGTGGCGAGCCATAGCGCTGGCCATGAACTTCATCGAGCCGAATGTAATCAGCGCACGACCGATGATTACGATTTTCAAGTACTTCGGCACCGATTACGAAGCGACGAAATTCGGGTTTTTCAGGAAAAATCCGGGCGACTCGATGATCGAACCGATGCGACGGTACATCCAGAGCAAAGGGGGAAGGATATTTGTCGACGCGCCTCTGACGAGGTTCGAACTCAACGATGACCAGACCGTCCGCGCCGCCCTGCTCCGGGATGGACACCGGGTCGAAGCGGACGCCTACATTTCCGCCCTGCCGGTGCACAATGTGAAAAAAGTGGTGCCGGCAGCATGGCTGCAGCACGACTACTTCCGGAACCTGCACCAGTTCGTGGGCAGCCCGGTCGCCAACTGCCAGCTCTGGTTCGACCGAAAAATCACCGATACGGATAACCTGATGTTCTCGCAGGGCACCATATTCGCAACCTTCGCCGACGTGTCGCTCACCTGCCCGGACGACTTCCAGGCCGGAACGGGAACGGCTTGCGGCGGCAGCGTGATGAGCCTGGTGCTCGCCCCGGCCCACCAGCTCATGGACCTGCCCAACGATGTCATCATCTCCCTGGTCATGAAGGATATCCACGACAGATTCCCGAAATCAAGGGGGGCGAAACTGCTGAAATCGACGCTGGTCAAGATTCCGCAATCGGTCTACAAGGCGGTGCCCGACGTCGACCGCTTCCGTCCGGACCAGATCAGCCCGATCGGCAATTTCTTCCTGGCCGGCGATTACACCGACCAGCATTACCTCGCATCGATGGAAGGGGCCGCGCTCAGCGGCAGACAGGTCGCCGAAAAACTCCATGCGAGGCTTGGCGGCTGACCGGCAGCATAACCGCGCCGGAGGGACTGCATGACGAACCTGACGGGAAGGCCGAATCGGAACCTCGCGGCTTTCCCGGAGGGATCGTTCGATCCGCCGTTTTTTCTTATCGAATCCGCTGTTTTTTCGCCACTCTGCCCAGAGAAGCAACCGTGAAGTATAGCTATGCCGATTTGAATTCCTTATATTCAGAAGTACAATATACCCGGTGACACGGCTCCTCGCCTGCATCACACCGGAGTCTCCATTACGCTTCAACAAGTATCACCATGGCAACTGAAGAACAGAACAAGCCCGCATCCGCGAGCAACGCCGGAAACGGCGATATGGCCCACCTCATCGGCAATGTCGGCGTCCTGATCGACTCCGCCGTCGAGTCGGTGCAGGGCGTCATCAGCACCGTCAGCACGGCGACCGAGCAGATCATCGAGGGCGTCACCACCACAATCAAGTCGGAGCCTGTCCAGGGCATGCTGAACACGGTCAATACCGCTGCAGGTCAGGTCATCGAAGGCGTAACCGCAACCCTGAAATCCGACCAGGTGCAGCAGTCGTTCCAGGAACTCGGCAAATTCTGGGAAGGGCTGATCTCGAACCTGAACGACAAGGTCAAGGCCGACCAGGTCAAGGATCTTTTCGAAAACGTCAGCAACGGCATGAGCCAGCTGGTCGGCAAAGTCTTCTCTTCGGCGATCCCGACCGTGATGATCCCTTCCGGAGAGGACAAGAAGAAGGTGATCCAGGAGATCCACTTCAACAGCCCGAAGGATGCACCGAGCCCGTTGAAGGCAGATGCACCGGCACCGGCAGCTCCGAAGCAGCCGCAGGCCGCCGTTCCTGCTCCTGCAGCAGGCAACAAGCCTGAAAGCAAATAAGCCCGAAGCCTTGCCCAACCGCGTCGGCCGGGGACTCCCGGCTGACGCGTCAGGCCTTTCATGCCTGCCTGACGGCATGTTGTACAGCCCCAACAATCGAGATCAATCACATTGAAAGCTGAAGAGACAAATCCCGGACATGAGAAAACACCCGGCAGCAAACTGGTGCTGATTGCCGACGATGACAGTTCGTCGCGAAAGCTTCTCGGGCATTTCATCTCAAAGATGGGTCACAGCATCCTGTTTGCGGAAGAGGGCGAGACCTGCATCAAGCTCATCAATGACCATCCGGTAGATATTCTGCTGCTCGACATCAACATGCCGAAAAAAGACGGCTTCGACGTCATGACCTATCTTGCCGAGCACAGCATCAAGCTCCCGGTCATCATGGTCACGGCATCGAACGAAATCCCCCTGGCTGTGCGGTGCATCAAGATGGGGGCCTATGAATACCTTACCAAACCGCTCGACATCGAACGCCTCAGGATCGTGTTCAGGAACGCGATCAAGGAGACCGTCCTGCAGAACGAGGTGCAGCTGCTCAAGAAAGAGTTGCGCACCAAAGAGGTTTTCCGGCACATCATCGGTAAGAGTACCGCAATAAAACGGGCGATGGAACAGGCGATGCAGGTGATGGAAACCGACCTCAACGTGCTGCTTCTCGGCGAAAGCGGCACCGGCAAGGAGCTGTTCGCCCAGGCGATCCACCACGGAAGCCGCCGCAAGACAGGCCCGTTCGTCTCCATCAACTGTGCGGCAATCTCGAACGAACTCGCCGACAGTCTCCTGTTCGGCCACAAGAAAGGCGCATTCACCGGAGCCAACAGCGACCATGTCGGGTTTTTCGAGCAGGCCGATGGGGGCACCATCTTCCTTGACGAAATCGGCGACATGAATTCCGAAATTCAGGCCAAGGTGCTCCGCGTCCTTCAGGAACGAAAAATCAGGCGTGTGGGTGAAAAGGCCGAGAAATCGGTCGATTTCCGGGTGGTGTCGGCCACCAACCAGGACTTTGCGAAAGCCATCAGCAACAACACCTTCCGCGAGGACCTCTATTACCGCCTGGAAGAGTTTCCGATCGGCATTCCCCCGCTCAGGGAACGCAAGGAGGATATTGCCACCCTTGCCAACCACTTCCTCGACCAGTTCTGCAGCGCCAACAACCTCGGCCCGATGCAGATCAGCAGCGACACGCTCTCCAACCTTGGCGACTACCACTGGCCCGGCAACGTCCGGGAACTGAAAAATGCCGTCCAGCGGGCGGCGGTCACGTCACGGGGCCAGGTGATCGAAAAGCTGGTCTCCTCACTGCAGACGACCCGGCATACCGAACCGGCACCTCTGGAGCCTTCGGGTGCGATGCTGTCGTCAGGAGAGCCCGGCCTCGAAGGTACCGCCAATCCTGCAAGCGCCATCACCATGGATGCGCTCGAAAAAGCGGCTGTCCAGAAAGCATTCTCCAGCGCCCGCGGCAACGCGTCGAAAGCGGCCGAAAGCCTTGGCATCAGCAGGGCGACGTTCTACAGGAAACTCAAAAAGTACGGTATCTCGGAATGACCCGAAAGCTGCCGGCCCGTCGTGAACGATGGCGCCGGTTTGCAGGATACGCCAGACACCGGCAGGCAATCCTCCCCCTTCAGGGCACCTCCAGCCCATCAGTTCTTTCCGAAAGCTAACGATAGTGATGAGCCATCAGCATCATCGGTTCCGGATCTGCCGTACGGAGAACCGGAACCAGTCAACGTAACCTTACCGCACCACCGCAGGTGCGGGATGAGCACGACATGAATCGCATATCCCTTTTCTGGAGGAAGCTCCGTTTTTTCCGCAAGCACCTCGCCCTGGCGACCACCGGGGTCCTGCTTTTCACCGCCAGCCCTACGGCATCGGCAGGCATCGTGGTCCTCGGCAACCTGAGCCGCGACTACCAGCTCAAGCCCGGCCAGACCCACGAGTCGGTCATTGAACTTGAAAACCGGGACAGCACCACCAGGAAAGTCCGCGTCTACCAGTCCGACTACCGCTACCTTGCCAACGGCGAAACCTTCTTCCCCCCCGCCGGAAGCAGTGAGCGTTCCAACGCCGGCTGGGTGACCTTCAGCCCACAGGTACTGACCATCCCCCCCATGCACAAGGCACAGATACGATACCTGTTGCGTGCACCCAGGGAACAGTCGAAAAAAGGCACCTACTGGAGCATGCTGATGATCCAGGAGATAGCCGCCACACCCGCCATGGCAAGAACCAACCACAGGGAAAGCATGGTGCTGCTGCCGACCGCCGGAAGCCGTTACGGGGTCCAGCTCATCACGCAACTGGAAAATACCGGCAAGGTCAACCTTGAATTCACCTCCGCAACCGTCGAAAGCAGAAACACAAAACGAATCCTGTCGGTCGCCATCGAAAACCGCGGAACCAGGATCGCCAAACCGGAAGTGTGGCTTGAGGTATACGCGGGCAACGGCCAGAAAGCGGGCAGGTTTGTCAGCGAAAAGGGAACGATCCTTCCCGGTTGCAGCGTCCGTCGTGAAATCGATATCTCCTCCCTGCCAAGGGGCACCTACAATTCGCTGTTCATCGCCGACTGCGGGCACCGGGACGTCTACGGACTTGAAATCAAGCTGGTGCTTGAACGGGAAGCTGAAATACGGCCGAACATCAGGAACTGAATCGTTGGGAAAGGCCGGGCTGCCGTTGATCAGACACCGGTGTGCCCGAACCCCCCTTCACCGCGAGCCGTCGCGGAAAGCTCACCGACCTCCTCAAAGGTTACCCGGTCAACCCTCGTGACCACCATTTGCGCAATCCTGTCGCCATGGCTGACCGTAAAGGGCTCCTTGCCGTAATTGATCAGGATCACCTTGACCTCACCGCGGTAATCCGCATCGATGGTCGCCGGCGTGTTGGGAAGCGAAACCATCTTTTTCAGGGCAAGGCCGCTCCGGGGCCTGAGCTGCGCCTCATAGCCGTCGGGAAGCTCGATGGCGAAACCTGCCGGAACCAGCGCCGTCGTCATCGGCGCAATCGTCATGGGTTCGTCGAGGCACGCGGCGATATCCATACCCGCAGCGTGTGCCGTGGCATAAACAGGCAACTGCGCATTTTGATTCAGTCGAACTATTTTTACTTTAACTTTAGTCATCTGTGGAGATTACCATGGTTGAAAGACCGGACCCGAAAAGTTGCCGGCTGATGCACCATAATACAAAAAACCCCTCATTTGAACCTGCCCGATACCATCTACGCGCTTGCATTCGGCGCACATCCGGACGATGTTGAACTGGCCTGCGGGGCAACCCTGCTGAAGCTCATCGCAGAGGGTCGCCAGGTGGCCGTCTGCGACCTGACCCGGGGAGAAATGGGGACCCTCGGCACGCCGGAAACCAGGAGGGCCGAAGCGCTCGAAGCTAAAAAGATCATGGGGTACAGCGCACGGGAAGCCCTTGACCTTGGGGACTCGGAGCTGTTCTATACCAGGGAGAACCTGCACGAAATCATCAGGATCATCAGGAAATACCGGCCCATCACCGTTTTCTGCAACCCTCCCGAAGAACGCCATCCCGACCATTGCAAGGCCTCCCGCCTTGTCCATGACGCCTGTTACTATGCCGGCCTTCGGCACCTCGAAACCGCCATCGATGGCCAGCCGCAACAACCGCACCGCCCGAAACACCTCCTGTATTACCTGCAGTTCATGCAGCTTGAACCGCACATCATCGTCGATGTTTCCGAGACGTTCGCCCAGTCGAGACTTGGGGTCACCGCGTTCGGTTCACAGTTCTACCACGAAAACGGCGGCGACGGCCAACCACTGACCCTGATCAACCGGAAAGAGTTCCTGACCGGCCTTGAAGCCAGGGCCCATGCCCTGGGAGAACAGATCGGGGCCCGGTACGGGGAGGGATTCCGACTCCCGCGAACGCTGGCCGTAACCAACTTTTCGGCGACGTTCCCCCCTGATGTCAATGCCTTGTAACCGTCTATGCCTGCCTCCGGCTGGCAATAACCCTGCAACGCCATGAAACGACCGCTGCCCGGCTTACTGGTGCTTCTTTTCCTTGCGCTGCTGCAGGGATGCAGCCGCCACACACCGTCAAAACCACGGGAAAACCAGATCGTCATCGCCGTGGCGGCCGACTTCGACCACCTCAACCCGCTGCTCATCCAGCTTGCCCTTTCCCGGGAAGTCTGTTCGATGATCTACCCGACACTGGTCAGGCCCACCTACGACCGGCAGGACGGAACCGTCCGCTACCAGCCGAACACGGCCCGGCGATGGGAATTCGCGGCAAACGGCATGAGCGTGACCTTCCACCTCGACCCCAGGGCGGTCTGGGAAGACGGCCGACCGGTCACCTCACGGGACTTCGGCTTTTCCTACCGGCTGTACGCCAACCCGGCCATTGCCAGCAGCCGCCAGGACTACCTCCAGGACCTCCTCACGTCGACTGACGGCACCGTCGACTTCGGGCGCGCCGTTGCGACCCCAGACGATTCGACGTTGGTGCTCCGGTTCAGGCGTCCCCTCTCCCCGGCAATCGTTCTTGACCATTTCAATGACCTGATGCCGGTTGCAGAACACATTTTCCGGTCATGGAAACCGGAAGAGATACGGCCGAACGCCGCCCGGCTCCCTGTCGTCGGGGCCGGACCGTTCAGGGTACGGCAATGGGTACGGCAATCACGGCTTGTCCTCGTCGCAAGCCCGACATCCGTACTTCCGCATCCGGCAGCCACAGCAAAGGTCACCTTCATGGTGGTGCCCGAGTATACGACCCGGCTGGCCATGCTCAAGTCCGGCCAGATCGACGCCCTCATCGCCGCTGGCGGCATCAACCCGAAGGATGCCGCTGAAATGCGCCAGAGCAACCCGGATATCGCAATCGTCCCGGTCAAGGACCGCTATTTCGACAGCATCGTCTGGCTCAACATCGACGGCGAGGCATGGAGAACCGCGAAGACCATCCGCCCGAACCGGCTGTTCGGCGACCGTCGGGTCCGGCAGGCCATGACGCTGGCCATCGACCGACAGGCCATTATCGATGGGTTCATGGGCCCCGAACATGCCACCGTGGTCAATACCACCCTCTCGCCGGCATACCGGAAGTTCATGGACGCTTCACTGCCGGGATACGAGTATGATCCCGACAAGGCACTCGCCCTCCTCAAAGCCGCAGGCTGGACCCCCGGCCCCGACGGCATCCTCAGGAAAGGCGGCCTGAAATTCTCGTTTGAACTCGCCGCGCCGGTCGGCAACCCGAGGAGAAACTACGCGGCGACCATCATCCAGCAGAACCTCCGTGACATCGGCATCGACTGCCGGCTCAGGTTCGACGAAAACCTCATGTTCCTGAAGAACCAGAACGAATTCCGCTACGATGCCGCACTTTCTGGCCTTGCGGCCGAAACGCTGCCGTTCCAGCTGGTCATCTGGGGGTCGGACTTCGACAAGCACCCGTTCAACTCGTCGGCATTCCAGAGCACCGAACTCGACAGCATCGTCTCGAAGCTGACCGGCCCTCTGCCGAAAGCGCAGGAGGCGGAGTTCTGGAAAACCTACCAGCGGATCCTCTGTGAACAGCAGCCGAGAACGTTCCTCTATTATTATGACGAACTTGAAGGCTTCAACGTGCGGCTCAGGGAGGTTCGCCCCAGCATGTTCGCGACCCTGGCAAACCTCTATGAATGGAGGGTCCGCTAACGTGAAGCCGGTTTTGCCTTCCAGCCCATTTTGCTATATTCAACGACATTTCGGCGCCCTGGAGGGAGCCATTACCATCATCGACCAATCCGAACGACATGCCGCGTTACACTCCCGAACAACTGGCCCGACGCAACGCTTCAGTCTGGACGAAAGTCCAGGCGATCCTGGCCCCGATCCAGTTTCTGATTTTTCTGGCGGGCCTGACCGTCACGTGGCTCTACACCCAGGGCATCGGCATCACCGACTTCGCCTGGATCACCTTCTTCGTAACGCTCAAGACCTTCATGCTCGCGCTGATTTTCGTAACCGGCGGCTTCTTCGAGCTTGAGGTGTTCGGTGCGTTCGCCTTTGCCCCGGAGTTTTTCTGGGAGGATTTCGGCAGTGCCATTGCCATGGTCGTCCACCTCTCCTATTTCGTCCTCTTCTGGATGGGGCTTGACCACAATATCCTCATCTGGACGGCGTTACTGGCCTATACCAGCTATCTGGTCAATGCGGCGCAGTTCGTCATCCGGCTCCTGCTCGAAAAGCATAACGAAAAGAAGCTCAAGGCGGGCCAATCTGCCTGAGAGTAACCGAAATCCCGACAGTGATGACCAAGTCGAAAGCAATCGTGTTCAGCGGCGTCCAGCAGATCGAGCTGCGTGAAGTGACCCCCAAGCCGGTTTCGTCGACCGACGTACGGGTTGAAACCTGGTGGTCGTCGATCAGCACCGGAACGGAAAAAATGGCGCTCAACGGCCTGATTCCCTCACCGCCGTTCATCTTTCCGTTCATCCCCGGCTACGAATCGGTCGGCAGAATCGTCGAGGTTGGCGACCACGTCAACCAGAACCTCATCGGCAAGTTCGCCTATGTCGCAGGCTCCTTCGGTTACCTGGACGTCAATGCCGCATTCGGCTGCGCCTCGCAGTACATTGTCTGCCCGGTCGAAAGCATCACCGTGCTCGACGGCATCGACAACCCGATGAGCGGCATCGCCCTGCCCCTCGGCGCGACGGCGCTCCATATCGTCGACCTCGCCCATGTGGAGGGCAAGAAAGTGCTGGTTCTCGGCCAGGGAGCCGTCGGCATCCTCGCCGCGGACCTTGCCGGCCATCTGGGGGCTGAGCTGGTAGCCGTGACGGAACCCCACCAGAGCAGGCTCGATATCTCCTCGGCAGACCTGAAGGTCAACCCATCCCGCCAGGATGTCGCCGCGGCGCTTGCCGGCAACGAATTCGATGTGCTCATCGACAGCACCGGCATCATGAGCGCCATCGAAACCGGCCTCCGTTTCGTCCGGTTCCACGGGACCGTCGTTTTCGGCGGCTACTACCAGCGGATCAACATCGACTATTCACAGGCGTTCGACAAGGAGCTTTCGTTCATCGCCGCACGACAATGGGCAAAAGGGGACCTGCCGCGCGTCCGGAACCTCATCGCCGGCAACAAGCTCAAGGCCGCGAAAATCTTCACGCACCGCTGCACGGTGGACGACGACCTCATGGCCGCCTACGACCGGGCATTCAACGATCCCGACTGCCTGAAGATGATCATCCACTGGAAACCAGAAGCGGAAGCGGCAGCAGGAGTTGCAGACGCACCCCGTCAGGAGCGCTGAGCCCCCATGGCATCAAAAACCATCGCAATCTACGGCAAGGGAGGCATCGGCAAAAGCTTCACCACCACCAACCTCAGCGCGACCTTCGCCATGATGGGCAAGCGGGTGCTGCAGCTCGGTTGCGACCCGAAGCATGACTCGACCACCTCGCTGTTCGGCGGCATTTCGCTGCCGACCGTCACCGAAGTGTTCGCGGAGAAAAACGCCAGGAACGAACCGGTAGCCATCGGCGATATCGTCTTCCGACGGGATCTGCCGGGAATCCCGCAGCCGGTCTACGGCATCGAACTCGGAGGTCCGCAGGTCGGGCGAGGATGCGGCGGCAGGGGAATCATCTCCGGCTTTGACGTCCTGGAAAAACTCGGCATTTTCGAGTGGGATATCGACGTCATCCTCATGGACTTTCTCGGCGACGTCGTCTGCGGAGGCTTCGCGACCCCACTTGCCCGATCTCTCAGCGAAGAGGTGCTGCTGGTCACCAGCAACGACCGTCAGGCAATCTTCACCGCCAACAACATCTGCCAGGCGAACAACTACTTCAGGACCATCGGCGGCAAATCGCGCCTGCTCGGCCTGATCATCAACCGGGACGACGGCAGCGGCATGGCAGAACGATATGCGGCGGCGGCAGGCATCAACGTGCTCATGAAGGTCCCCTACAACCTGCAGGCGCGCGATATGGACGACAGCTTCGACTTTGCCGTCAGGCTGCCCGAAGTCAGGGAACCCTTCCGGCAGCTCGCGGAGCGCATCCTTGAAGGCACCATCATGCCCTGCGAAGCACGCGGCCTGGACTTCATGGAATTCATCCGCCTGTTCGGCGAGGTCAGCGACGAACATCCTTCGCCGGCAACGGCTGAAGAGCTGTTTTCGCGACGCGGGCCAACGGCAGGAGCGGCAACCTCTCCTGCCGCTGCAGCTTCGGCGCCCCCACTTGATGCAGAGCACGCGCGCATGCTTGCCTGCATCGCCAGGTTACCTGAAACCGAACGGGAGATCTATGACCTGTGCGAAACCGCCGGAAAACCGGTCGCGGAGGTCGCCGAGGCAAAAAACATCCCCGAAGAGGAGACCCGCCGGATACTGGCCAGCGCGAAACGCAATCTGAAAAAACTGTTTTTCGAGAGCTGAGCACCACCGCAGCATCAGCGATTGCTTTACTATTACCCTGCCGTTGCGTACATTTCACCTGTGTTCACCGGCGGTTGCAAGCTGCACTGCATGCACCTGCCCGCCACCCCCATGCAGCCCCTGTAACCGGCCAGACGAACGATAGCCGGAATTTCCGAATCTGCGTGAACGCACCGGACGGATGTTCGCCTCCCGGTGTGACACGGCAAAGATTCCTGAAGAGTGCCAGCAACAGGATTCTGGCTTTCGCCAACAACGCTTCACCGAAGCATGAGGATAACTGAACCCGGCCGACGGAAACCCTTCACGGAAAACCTGACCAGGAAGTTCGCGATCGCCTGGACACTGGCCATCTTCATTTCGCTGGGCATCTCCGCATGGCAGATGCATGAGGCGATCCACAACATCGCGACCGTCCACGCACGCCAGGCCTACGACAAGGAGATGGCTTTCCGGAGGTGGAACGAGCTCAAGGACAAGGCTTTCACGATTGTCGAGCAGCCCGGGCAGACAGCAGTCCCCTTCGACCTGTTCGTCAATCGCACGGTGATCAGCCCTTCGGGCAGGGTCATCTCGACCTCCAACATCGCCAACGTCCCGAACCGCTTCCACAACCCGGTCAGGGAACACGACGAATTCGGCAGCAGGCTGACCGGCTTTTCCCCCTCGCTTCCTGAAAACACGCCGGACACCTGGGAAAAGAACGCGCTCCGCTCATTCCGGAACGGCCAGCCTGAAGCCGTCGCGATCGTCAAGGAGGGCTCGAAGGAGTACCTGCGCCTGATGCGCCCGCTGGTGGCCCGGCAATCGTGCCTGCAGTGCCATACCGATCCTGACACCAAGGCAGGCAGCGTCATGGGAGGGTTGAGCATCCGCCTGCCCATGAGCATCTACCATACCTCCGAAAACCACCAGCTCGCCGCACTGACCATCGGCCACACGCTTTTCTGGCTGCTCGGACTGGTCGGCATCAGGATCGGCACCAGGAAAATCAACCGTTCCAGAGAGCGCCTGCAACTGCTGCTCCAACACACCGAGGAGCTCAACCAGGTACTTGCCGAGGAAACCGATCGCGCCAACGCGCTTGCGGACCGTGAAAAAAAGGCAAGTGCGGCAAAAAGCGAGTTCCTGGCCAACATGAGCCATGAAATCAGGACGCCGATGAATGCGATCATCGGCATGGCGGAACTGCTGAGTGAAACCGAACTCTCGCAACGGCAGCGCCACTATGTCTCGATGTTCCAGTCGGCCGGCGAGAACCTGCTCAACATCATCAACGACATTCTCGACATCTCCAAGGTCGAGGCGGGCCACATCGAACTTGAGCAGACCGGATTCGACGTCATCGAGCTTGTCGTCTCCACCTGCGACATCATGGGGGAACGTGCCCAGAACCGGGGAATCCAGTTCAACATCGTCAACGGCAAGGCACTGCCCACATTCGTCATCGGCGACCCTGCCCGCATCCGCCAGGTGCTCGTCAACCTTGTCGGCAATGCCATCAAGTTCACCAAGAAGGGCTCGATCACGGTAACGCTCGACACGGCGGCCGAAGAGCGTGCGGAACCGGGAACAACGACAACCCTCAGGTTTTCGGTCAGGGACACGGGAATCGGCATCCCTGAAGACAAGCTGCCGATCATCTTCGACAACTTCACCCAGTCCTCCTCCTCGACGACCCGCGAATACGGCGGCACCGGGCTCGGCCTGGCGATTTCCAAGCGGCTGGTCAACCTCATGGGCGGTGAAATCTCGGTTTCGAGCCGCGAGGGCGAGGGAAGCTGCTTCTCCTTCACCGTTCCGCTCACCGTCGAGGAGACACCTGACCAGGAGCTGAAAAACGAACCTGCGGACATCAAGGGAGCCCGCATCCTCGTCGTCGATGACACGCCTGCCAACAGGGAGATCCTCAGGGAAACACTCTCGGTCGCCGGTGCCGTGGTCACCGAGGCGGAAAACGGCTACACGGCGATGGAAGCCTACGAAAAGGCCCGCAACCTCGGTACCCCTTTCGAGCTTGTCGTACTCGATGGCAGACTGCCGGACATCAGCGGCTCGACCATAGCTGCACGGATCCGACACGACAAGCTGCTCAACACCGCATGCCTCCTGCTCAGTTCAGACCCGCAGAAAACCGACTTCACCACATTCAGGGAACTCGGCCTGCCAACCCCGCTGGTCAAACCGGTCAAACGCCAGGCGCTGCTTGAAGCCGTCAGCCTCGCGCTTGCCGCGAAACGCTCACCGGAAGTCACGGGCAATGAAAAAAGGAGCATCCTGATCGCCGAAGACAACCACGACAACCAGGTGCTCATCCGGGCGTTCCTCGCGGATTCGCCCCATGAGGTCGACCTTGCCGTCAACGGACTCGAAGCGTTCGAAAAATTCAGGCAGAAAACCTACGACCTGGTCCTCATGGATATCCAGATGCCGATCATGGACGGCTACGAGGCAACCCGAAAGATCAGGGCATTTGAAAAACAGCAACGGACCTTCAGGACCCCGCTTCTGGCGCTTACCGCGCATGCGACGACCGAAGAACGGCAGAAGTGCCTTGACGCCGGTTGCGACGGGCACCTGACCAAGCCCATCAAAAAATCGAAACTCCTCGAAGCCATCCGGTATTGCAGCAGGACGCCGGACCCGGAGTCGTAACCACACTATTGTCCATCAATCAGCCAACCCAATCACAGGAGCAGTAACCGTCATGTCCGACACATTGATCGTGGAAATCGAAAAGGATCTCGAATACCTTATCCCGGAGTACCTTGAAGGAAGGCGCCAGGATGTCCTTGCCATGCGCGAAGGACTTTCCGGGGGAGACTTCGAGCGACTCAGGATACTCGGCCACAACATGAAAGGAACCGGCGGCGGCTATGGCTTCAACGGAATCACCGACATCGGCGCAGAAATACAGGAGGCGGCAAAAGAAAAAAACGCCGGCGAGCTTGAACGGCTGGCCGGCGTACTTCAGGACTATCTTGACCGCGTGACGATCAGGTACGTCTGATCACTCCATGGCTTTGGCCCTCTTGACCGCCTTGGCGCGCATGTCGGAGTTGAGAATCTTTTTCCGGATGCGGACGTTCTCGGGCGTGACTTCCAGCAGTTCATCGTCATTGATGAATTCGAGGGCCTGTTCGAGCGACAGCTTCCTCGGAGGGGTCAGCCTGATGGAATCATCGGAGCCGGATGCACGCATGTTG
Organism: uncultured Chlorobiaceae bacterium; assembly: GCA_964611215.1. GTDB lineage: Bacteria > Bacteroidota > Chlorobiia > Chlorobiales > Chlorobiaceae > Chlorobaculum. The sequence goes on along the minus strand of CAZSXF010000009.1, from coordinate 57,241 downwards.
GTCAGCTTCTTGGTCTTGCAGACGTTCATGGTGATGTCCAGGTCGCGGGTCGACTCGCCAACGACCATTCCTTCATAAACCCTTGCGTTCGGCCCGACGAAAAAGGTACCGCGGTCTTCGAGGCTGGCGATGGCGTAGGCGACCGCCACACCGGTCTCGGCCGAAACCAGGGCGCCGGTTTCGCGGGAGGGCAGCTTGCCCTTGAAGGGCTGGTAGTTGTGGAAGATGTGGGACATGATGCCCTCACCCTTGGTATCGGTGGTGAATTCGAGGTTATAACCGATCAGGCCTCGCGTCGGAATTTCGAATTCGAGACGAACCATACCGCCGCGCAGCGTCCCCATATGGGTCATCTCCGCCTTCCTGCGTCCCATCTTTTCGATGACCACGCCGGTATACTCTTCCGGCACGTCGATGGTGACATGTTCGACCGGTTCGAGCTTGCCGCCGTTCTCGTCTTCGCGGAGGATGACCTCCGGCCGTGAAATCGCCAGCTCGAAGCCTTCACGCCGCATGGTCTCGATAAGCACGGAAAGGTGCAGTTCACCCCTGCCGGAGACCCTGAAGGTATCGGCACTGTCGGTCTCCTCGACATTGAGGGCGACGTTGGTCATAATCTCTTTCATGAGGCGCTCGCGGATCTTGCGGCTGGTCACCTCCTTGCCCTCCTGTCCTGCGAACGGGGAATCGTTCACGGAAAAGAGCATCGAAAGCGTCGGCTTGCTGATCTCGAACGATTCAAGGCACTCGGGCTGATCAGGCGAGGCCAGGGTTTCGCCGACATTTGCCGCCCCGATGCCTGCTATGGCCACGATATCGCCTGCGGTCGCCTCCTTGACCTCCACGCGCTGCACCTTGTCGAAGAGGAAGACCTTGGTCACCGTCCCCTTGCCGACAACGCCGTCCTGGGTCACCAGCGCAAGCGAATCGCCAAGGTTGACCTTGCCGCGCCAGATGCGGCCGATGGCGATCTTGCCGATGTAGTCGTTATAGTCGAGGCTGGTCACCAGCATCTGGAAACCGGCATCGTCGTCGGCCTCCGGGGCGGGAATCTCCTTGATGATCATGTCGAGCAGGAGCCCCATGTCGCCGTCTTCGTCATCCATGCTGAGCTTGGCGATGCCGTTCTTGGCAGAAGTGAAAATGTAGGAGAAATCAAGCTGGTCCTCGTCGGCGCCGAGGGCGATGAACAGGTCGAGCACCTGGTCGTGCACCTTGATGGGATCGGACTGCGGACGGTCGATCTTGTTGATGACCACGATCGGCTTCAGGTGCAGTTCAAGCGCCTTGCGCAGCACGAACTTGGTCTGCGGCATCGGCCCTTCGAAGGCGTCGACGAGCAGCAGCACGCCGTCGACCATCTTCAGGATGCGTTCGACTTCACCACCGAAGTCGGCGTGGCCTGGCGTATCGACGATATTGATTTTGCAGCCCTTGTGCTGTGCGGCTGCGTTTTTCGAGAAGATAGTGATGCCCCGCTCACGCTCCTGCGGGTTGGAATCAAGCACCCGGACGTTGACCTGCTGGTTTTCCCGGAATACGCCGGTCTGCTGGAAAATGGAGTCCACCAGTGTCGTCTTGCCATGATCGACATGCGCGATAATGGCGATGTTGCGAATATTCTGTTTCCTGCTCATCTTTTTGCTGTAAATAAGTATATTAATTGTCCATGCGGGCCGAATATACACTTTTTCACGTTATTTGCAGGCCTGTTTCGCAAATCAGGAGTTCCGGCTGTTCCCGCATTTTCCCGTCTGTCCTGCCGGATCCCCTTCCAATCGAACCCATCCCAGCCCTGGCAATATATGGCTAACATATTCATTGATAACAGCATCCTGTTCATGCTCACCCAGATCGTACCGTTGCTGTACGTCGCCACTGCAGCACTGTACGGAGTCCATTTTTTCAAGGAATCACCGCATGTCGCCAAATTCCGGCAACCGGCGCTGGTGCTGACCGTCGTCAGCCATGTCGTCGAACTCGGTATCCTGACCTCGACCGAGGGGTACCGCCTGAGCTACTCGGCATATAACCTCATGAGCATGGTGGCGCTCACGCTGAGCATCACCTATATGTTTATAGAGCTGACCACGAAAAGCGACAAGACCGGCTTCTTCGTCATCAGCTTCGCGGCGGTTTCCGAAATCTTCACCTCATTCCTGTCCGCGCAAACCTCCGGCGCCGGTCCGACCTTCAGCGGCATCGGCATCGGCGTCCACCTCATTTCCGCGATCTTCGGATTCAGCTCCATCGCAATCGCCGGTCTCTACAGCGGTATGTACCTGGTGCTCTACCGCCAGATACGCCTCAACCGGTTCGGCCTGATCTTCCAGCGCCTGCCGAACCTCGAAGCACTCGAACTGCTGATCATGCACGCCGTCGGTTTCGGGTTTTTCTTCCTGTCGATCACCCTGGTCGCCGGCGTCATCGAACAGCATGCAATCGGCGGCAGCATCAACCTGCTCGAACCGAAACTGGTGACCCTGATCGTCATCTGGCTGCTGTACGGCCTGAGCCTGTTCATCCGCCCCCTGTTCGGCTGGGACACGAAACACATGGCGGTGCTGCTCATCGCCCTGTTCGTGCTGATCACCCTTCTGCTGTTCCTGATGAGCATTGCCACCCCGACTTTCCATGGAAGAGCAGTTACGGCAATGATGATTTGAAAAATTTAGGGTTTTGGGGTATATTGGAACCCGTTGTTCTACTCCATACGGTTTTCTTGACACAGCGTAAAACCAGACCACAAAATTTGCCCTGATATGAACATCATTTCAGTCGGTGTCAACCACAAGACAGCACCCATTGAAATCCGCGAAAGGATCTCTCTTTCTGAAGTTCAAAACAAGGAATTCGTTACGGACCTCGTATCGAGTGGCCTGGCCAGCGAGGCCATGGTCGTCTCCACCTGTAACAGAACCGAGCTTTACGTCGTTCCGGCCATGCCGGAGGTCAATTGCGACTACCTCAAGGAATACCTCATCGCCTACAAGGACGCCCGCAAGGACGTCAGGCCCGAACACTTCTTCAACCGTTTCTACTGCGGCACCGCACGCCACCTGTTCGAAGTGGCCAGCGCCATCGACTCGCTGATCCTCGGTGAAGGCCAGATTCTCGGCCAGGTCAAGAACGCCTACCGCATCGCCGCGGAAATGGGAACCGCGGGCATCCTGCTGACCCGCCTCTGCCATACGGCATTCAGCGTCGCCAAGAAGGTCAAAACCAAGACCAAGATCATGGAAGGCGCCGTGTCGGTCAGCTATGCTGCCGTCGAACTTGCGCAGAAAATCTTCTCGAACCTTTCGATGAAGAAAATTCTGCTTGTCGGCGCCGGTGAAACCGGAGAGCTCGCCGCAAAGCATATCTACGCGAAGAACGCGCACAACATCGTCATCACCAACCGTACCCAGTCGAAAGCCGAAGCGCTTGCCGAAGAGCTGGGAACGAACCGGGTTCTCCCCTACGAAAGTTACAAGGAGCATCTGCACGAATTCGACATCATCATCACGGCCGTCAGCACCAAGGAGTACATCCTGAGCGAGGCCGAGATGCAGCAGAGCATGGCCAAGCGCCGACTGAAACCGGTGATCATCCTTGACCTCGGCCTGCCGAGAAACGTCGATCCGGAAGTAGGAAAGCTCCAGAACATGTTCCTCAAGGACATCGACGCCCTGAAGCATATCATCGACAAGAACCTCGAACGCAGGCGTGCGGAACTCCCGAAGGTGCATGCCATCGTCGAGGAGGAACTTGTCGGATTCGGCCAGTGGATCAACACCCTCAAGGTGCGCCCGACCATTGTCGATCTCCAGTCCAAATTCATCGAAATCAAGGAGAAGGAGCTGGAACGCTACCGCCACAAGGTGAGCGAAGAAGAGCTGAAACGCATGGAGCACCTGACTGATCGCATTCTGAAGAAGATCCTTCACCATCCCATCAAGATGCTCAAGGCCCCGGTCGATACCGCGGACACCCTTCCAAGCAAAGTCAACCTCGTCAGGAATATCTTTGACCTTGAAGAACCTAACCAGTCAATCCAACAAAATCTGTAATCGAATTGAAAAAAGAGATTATCATCGGCACTCGCTCCAGCCCCCTTGCCTTGTGGCAGGCTGAATTCACCAAGGCAGAGCTTTCAAAACGTTTCCCGGACCTCAAGATCACGCTCAAGCTGGTCAAGACGACCGGTGACGTGCTGCTCGACTCGCCCCTGTCCAAGATCGGCGACATGGGCCTGTTCACCAAAGACATCGAGAAACACCTGCTCGCCAAGGAGATCGACATTGCCGTACACAGCCTGAAGGACGTCCCGACAGGTACGCCTGAAGGCCTGATGATCACTTCGTTCACCGAGCGCGAAGATACCCGTGACGTCATCATCTCAAAATCGGGCAAGGGGATCAAGGACCTTCCTGAAAACGCGAGGATGGCCACCAGCTCACTGCGCAGGATGTCCCAGCTGCTGAGCATGCGACCGGATCTCAAGATTCTCGACATCAGGGGAAACCTGAACACACGGTTCAAGAAATTCGACGACGGCGAATTCGATGCCATGATGCTTGCCTATGCGGGCGTCTTCCGGCTTGAGTTCAGCGACCGCATCTCCGAAATCCTTCCGCACGATGTCATGCTCCCGGCCGTCGGCCAGGGTGCGCTGGGTATCGAGACCCGCATCGACGACCCGGATACCCGTGAGATCGTCCGCGTCCTGAACGACGACAACACTGAAGTCTGCTGCCGCGCCGAGCGCGCCTTGCTGAAGCACCTCCAGGGCGGTTGCCAGATACCGATCGGCTCCTACGGCAGCTATGCCGACGGAACGCTGAAACTGCTTGCCTATGTCGGTTCGATCGATGGCAAGACGGCGCTTCGCAACGAAGTGACCAAGCCGGTAAACACCCCGGAAGAGGCTGAGGCCGTCGGCATCGAGCTGGCCGAAATCCTCCTGTCGATGGGTGCAGAGAAAATCCTCGCTGAAATCCGCAAAACCCGCTGATGCGCAAAACAGTACTTGTAACGCGCCCGAAACATCAGGCTGAGCCTTTTGTCCGGGCGCTTGCGGGTTACGGCCTTGACGCCGTTGTCTTCCCGACGATCGAAATCAGGCCGGTGGCGGGCTGGAAGGTGCCCTCCCTTGCCCGGTTTGACGGTATTTTTTTCACCAGTCCGAACAGTGTGCAGTTTTTCCTGGAGCGCCTGCTTGAGGAGTCCTCCGAAGAGCTGGATAACCTCCGGAAAGCCCGTGTCTGGGCGGTCGGCAAATCCACGTCGGCAGGCCTTGAACAGCAGGGTGTCCACACGGAACCGTTGCCGAAGATCGCCGATGCCGTCAACCTGATGGCCGGCATCGCTCCCGAGGAGATCAAGGGAAAAACATTCCTGTTCCTGCGCGGCAGCCTTTCGCTCGGCACCATACCGCAGCTTATCGGTGAGCGCGGCGGCACCTGCGTCGAAATCACCGTGTACGAAAACCTCCAGCCTTCGCAGGAGGACACGGAAAAAATCAGGGCCATGCTCAACGAGGGCAGGTTCGACTGCCTCTCCTTCACCAGCCCGTCGACAGCCATCAACTTCTTTGAAGCCATGGGTTCGAAGAGGGTTCCTGAAGGCGTGCTCGTCGCGGCGATAGGCACCACGACCTCAGGTGCACTTGAAAAGCTCGGCGTGCATGTTGACATCATCCCGGAAACATTCGACGGACCGGGTTTCGCCAAAGCCATAGGCGAAAGGCTCTCGGCAGCCTCCTGAGCCGCCGCTGACCGCCGCCCACGCATTCACGGACGCATTCCGTCAGACAACGTCCGGAATATCGTCGACATACCCGACAAAGATCATCTCCTCTTTTACTACAGGTACCGGCGGCGCCGTTGCGTCGTCAGCCGGTGTTTCAGGCGCCTGAGCGGCGGCAAGCTCGGGAAAAAGGGGAATCTGCCGAAGCTCGACTTCCGAGAGCGACCGGATGGGCTCCGGCGACTCGGCCACCGGTTCAGGCTGGACCGGCGCTGGTGTCGGCAACGCTCCGCCCTGGGCGGAAGAACGGCCGCGTGCCGAAACCTTGCCGGCACTCTTTGCCCCACGGGTCCGCACCTTGTCGGCAAGCTCACGCTCGATCGACTCGCGGACGGAATCTTCGACTTCGATACGAATGGCATGCAGTACCCGGATCGACTCGGCATGCTGCTCGACAAGCTCTCGCCGCAGCGAAGCGGCGGCCTTTTCGATTTCGGCACGCCCATGCCCCGGCCATCCGGTCACCATCAGGGCGATGATCAGGCATTGCAGAATGAGGATCAAACAGAACAGGAGGATCGTCAGCATCGTTCAGTTCCCCCCGCCAATGGCGATATCGCGCAACAGTGCGTCACCCATGTGCCGGTTGGCGCTGACCAGCCCCACCCCGTCGATGACCGTCCGGCCAGCATAATCGAAACAGCGCCCGCCGGCTTCGGCAACAATCGGAATGATCGCCGCGCAATCCCACGGACTCATGACCTTGTCGACGGAGACCTCCGCCCTGCCTGAAGCCACCAGCATATGGCCATAGCAGTCGCCCCATCCGCGCACCAGGCCTGCCTCATGCCGCAACCGGTCGACAGGATGGCCGGATGGCGCATCGAGCAGGTACTCCCGCTCCGTGAACAGCACCGTGGCTGCCGCCGGGTCGACGATCTCCGAAACCGCGATGGCCGTGCCGTTCATGAACGCGCCGCAGCCTGTTTCTCCATAATACAGCTGCCCCTGGGCCGGAATGTTCACCACGCCGAGCCGAAGCACGCCGTCAACCTCAAGGCCGATCATCACACCGTACAGCGGCACGCCATGGATGAATGAGCGGGTCCCGTCGATCGGGTCGATGATCCACCTGCGGCCGTTGCCCGAGGGCGTTGCCGCAAATTCCTCCCCGAAGAGGCCGTCGTCGGGAAATTTCGCCGCAATCCCCTTTCGGATGAGTTCTTCGGCCTTACGGTCCGCTTCGGTCACCGGTGAGGCATCACTTTTGGCATCTACCTGGAGGGACTTCAACCCGAAATATGTGAGGGTCAGTTTTCCGGCCTGTTCGGCCAGTTCAAGGGCAAGCTGGAGGTCTGGGGTCATGGGCGGATATCGTCAATTGGTTGTCTGGACAGGGGAATATACGCATCCGGCAACTTCCGGGAACGAAGGAATGTCAAACAGCTTTTCTGGGACTTCAGCACGAGATGAACTTCACGATATGCACGGTTTTTCGTATCTTTGGTTTTTCAAAAACAAAATCATCCCGAACCATGAGCCAGCTTGACCTTCTCAACATCGTCCACCGCCCGAGAAGACTTCGCAGAACCGCAGCAATCCGCAGCCTCGCCCAGGAAAACACGCTGACGGTCAACGATCTCGTCTTCCCGCTTTTCGTCTGCCCGGGCACCAATGTGGTCGAAGAGGTCTCTTCCATGCCGGGGAGCTTTCGTTACTCGATCGACAACGCCGTACGTGAGTGCCAGGAACTCTGGGATCTCGGCATCAAGGCAATCGACCTGTTCGGCATCCCGGAACAGAAAACCGAAGACGGCAGTGAAGCCTACAATGACAATGGCATTATCCAGGAAGCCATCCGCGCCATCAAGGCAAAGCTTCCCGACCTTTGCATCATGACCGATGTCGCCCTCGACCCCTTCACCCCGTTCGGCCATGACGGCCTTGTCAAAGACGGCATCATCCTGAATGACGAAACCGTCGAAGTGCTCTGCAAAATGGCCATTTCGCACGCCAACGCCGGCGCCGATTTCGTCTCGCCGAGCGACATGATGGACGGCCGCATCGGGGCCATCCGCGAATCCCTTGACGATGCCGGGTTCTCCGATGTCGGCATCCTCTCCTACTCCGCGAAATACGCATCCAGCTTCTACGGCCCGTTCCGTGACGCACTGAACTCCGCTCCGCAGTTCGGCGACAAGAGCACCTACCAGATGAACCCCGGCAATACGGACGAAGCCATGAAAGAGGTCGAACTCGACATCATGGAAGGCGCCGACATCGTCATGGTCAAGCCTGGCCTGGCCTACCTCGACATCGTGTACCGCACGAAGGAGCGTTTCGACGTCCCTGTCGCCATCTACCACGTCTCCGGTGAATACGCGATGGTCAAGGCCGCCGCTGCCAACGGCTGGATCGACGGTGACCGCGTCATGATGGAGTCGCTGCTGTGCATGAAGCGTGCGGGTGCGGACATCATCTTCACCTACTACGCGAAAGAAGCTGCAAAACGGCTTCGCTGAGCGCCGAAGGACAAGACACAGGCGAACATCCGTTCATTTTACTGCCCGGCGTTACCATTGACGCCGGGCTTTTTATTCCTGAGGAACCGACACCATGATACGCTACTTCACTGCCGGCGAATCGCACGGCCCAGCCCTCTCGACCATCGTCGAAGGCCTGCCTGCAGGCATTGCGCTCCACGAGAATGACGTCAACCGCCAGCTCTCCCGCCGCCAGCTCGGTTACGGGCGTGGCGGACGCATGAAAATTGAAACCGACCGTGCAGAAGTGCTTTCCGGGGTCAGGTTCGGCAAAACCATCGGCTCCCCGGTCGCCATGGTCATCCGCAACCGTGACTGGGAAAACTGGACCACACAGATGGCCCAGTTCGAGGACCATGCCGCGGAGGTTCAGAAAATCACGATCCCGCGCCCCGGCCACGCTGACCTGACCGGCTATGTCAAATACGGCTTCGACGACATCCGGCCGGTCATCGACCGCTCATCGGCACGGGAAACTGCAGCCAGGGTCGCCGCCGGTTCACTGGCGAGGACCTTCCTGCGCCAGCTCGGCATCCAGATCGGCAGTTATGTTTCGGCAATCGGCACGGCAGGCAATCCACTCCCGGAAGCCGAGCTGCTGGAACTCCTTGCCGGCGGCGCCGAAGCGCTCGCGGCAGAGGCAGACCGCTCGGAGGTACGCATGCTGAAACGCAACGACGAACTGGAGGCGATTGCTGCCATCGACAAGGTCAAGGAGGAAGGAGACACCCTCGGCGGGATTGTCGAAATCTTCATCACCGGCGTACCGATGGGATTCGGCAGCTACGTGCAGCACGACCGGCGGCTTGACGCGGCGCTTGCCGCGGCGCTGATGTCCATCCAGGCAATCAAAGGCGTCGAAATCGGCACGGCGTTCGAAAACGCGCGCAGGCAGGGCTCACAGGTCCACGACGAGCTGTTCGCCGGAAGTGCGGAAGGGATAACGAGGCTGACGAACCGGTCGGGAGGCATTGAAGGCAGCATGTCCAACGGCCAGCCCATCCACCTCAGGGCGGCCATGAAGCCGATCTCCTCGCTGGTCTCGCCGCTTCGCTCGTTCGACCTGTCGACGCTTGCCGCAGTGCAATCAAGATTCGAGCGCAGCGACGCCTGTGCCGTCCCTGCCGCCGGCGTCGTGGCAGAAGCGGTCGTGGCACCGGTCATCGCCAACGCCCTGCTCGAAAAAATCGGTGGCGACCACCTCGACGAGATCAGTCACCGGCTTGAAGCCTACCGCGCAGAGCTGCTCAGGCGGTTCCGCGGCTGAACAGCTCTCTGGGCCGCCTATTTCTTCCCCGGAAACACCAGCCGCTGGTCCATATCCTGCGATGGCTCCGGTGACTCGGTCTTTCCGACGATATGGGCGGGCACCCCTGCAACGGTGTAATGCGCAGGGACGTCATCGAGCACGACGCTCCCTGCCCCCACTTTGGCACCTTCCCCGATGACGATGTTGCCGAGGATCTTCGCGCCTGCACCGATCATCACCGACTTGCGGACCTTCGGATGCCTGTCGCCGCCCACCTTGCCGGTACCGCCAAGCGTCACCTCGTGCAGGATCGACACGTTATCCTCGACAACCGCCGTCTCGCCAATGACCAGGCCGGTCGCATGATCAAGCAGTATCCCCTTGCCGATCACCGCGGCCGGATGGATATCGACGGCAAAAATCTCGGAAATGCGGTTCTGCAGAAAATAGGCAAGCGAATGGCGGCCGTTCACCCAGAGCCAGTGCGCGAGCCGGTAGGACTGCAACGCCTGGAACCCCTTCAGAAACAGCATGATTTCGAAATAGTTGACCGCTGCGGGATCGCGCTGCTGAGTCGCGACAAGGTCTTGGACCGCAGCGTCGACCGCATTCGGGCAGTGCCGGTAAAACCCCTCAAAAAGCTCCTGCAGAACCTGCGGAGGGAAGTGCTTTGAACCGAGCTTGACGGACAGCAGCATGGACAACGCCGGGGCTACCTCCGTGTACCGCAGGATGTGCTGTTCGAGAAACATGCGGATTTCCGGTTCACGTTCGCATTCACGGCGAACCTCGTCGACGATCGTCGACCATATTTTGCTGACGTCGATGTCCATGGTCATGTTGCCGGCGGCACGATACCGCCATCAAAGGTTACTGCCAAAAGGTCGGAACGGGCCTGCCGATGCCTTACAAAAAAAAACATCCGGCGCGGAAAAAGGTTCACGTCCCCCCATCTGAACTTTTAAAGTAATGAAAAAACAGGTGATTGCGCACCTCTGCCCTCCCCTGCGCGGGAAACGGCCCCCGGTTGCAACGATGGGCGACGCTTGCGCTTTACGAAGATAAGTGCTAACATCAGAAGTCAGACGCACCGTCTCTTCGCCACCTGCGCATCGTCTCTTCTCACGGCACAGGGGTACTTTTTACAAGAAGTACATAACTGATCAGGGTCGCTCCCATGGCCACCACAGGTCGGCTTCCGCGCCGGTTTCCAGGCGCATTGCAGTTCACGTTCCATCCACTCCGTCAGACAGTCGGCACACAGCGCGAAAATTCCGCAGTTCCGTTGACGGCAACAAGTTCCAGAACCTGCAGGAGAATTCCGTGCAGCTTCTTTCGACTCCAGTTCGCATGATACCATGGACTCCCCAAACCCAGACAACGGCCCCATCCACTCCCTGAGTTTCATGCTGACGTACCGCTGCACGAACTCCTGCCAGCACTGCATCGTCGAAGCCGGACCGGACCGAAACGGGAAAATGGCTCTCGGCAGCGCACTCGGCTGGATCGACGAAGCTGCCGCCGACCGCGGAAAACGGATCAGGCAGCTGACCCTGACCGGTGGAGAACCATTCTACGATCTGCAGACGCTCGCCATCGTCACGGACCACGCTGCAAGTGCAGGGCTGTTCGTTGCCGCCGAAACCAATGCATACTGGGCATCGAGCCTTGAAAAAGCGTTTGAAACCCTCTGTGAATTACCGGCAATCGGCAAGATCACCATCGGAACCGACGTGTTCCACCAGGACGGCATCCCCATCGACCACATCCATAACGCCGTCATTGCAGCCGGGTTGCTCGGCAGGCAATTCGACATCTCCGTCACCGTCGGAAACGGCGATCAGGAGGCAATCCAACCGATCATCAGCCGCTTGAGCCGGATCATCGACCGAGGCCGAATCCATATCAACGTCACCCTGCCCGTCGGCCGGGCCCGGCAACTTCCCCGAAGGCTGACCCGCCTGACATCGACAAAACCCGACGCGTCGGCATGCCCGAACATCGCATCGCCGGTCATTTTCCCGGATGGGAGAGTGATGGCCTGCATGGGCGTCAGGCCTTCGCATCCGAACTCCTGCCCGCTCTGCCTCGGCAACCTGCACAAGGAGCGGCTGGCTGGGCTCCTTGACCGGATCGAAACCGACCCACTGCTGCAATTGCTCGGAACATGGGGTCCCCATCGCCTGCTCTCGATCATGAAGTCACGCGGCTACGGCGACCGGTTACCGGTGACCTTCCTGCGCGGCAGCCGCTGCAACATCTGCCACAAGCTCTTTTCCGACCGGAAGCTCGCCCAGCTGATCACCAGCACGCTGAAGGAAGAGCAGGCCTGAGTTGCCATTCCCAGCCAGGCAACGTCAGCTCCAGGCAACGCGTTCACGGACACGGAGCATTCGCAAATAATATTTTTTTTGTGTACACTTCGCTTGTTCCGAACGACCAGATCAAGACTTCGAGTCCCACACCATGCTTATTTCCCGAAAAATCGAAATCGACTACGGCCACACCCTGCCTAACAGCTTCTCGTTCTGCAACCAGCTCCACGGTCACCGTGGCGTCATCGTCGCCACGATCGAAGGCCCGGTCATCGACCGGCCTGGTGATGCGGAAGAAGGAATGGTGATGGATTTCAAGTTTCTGCACCGGATAATGGTCGAACAAATCCACGACAAGCTGGATCATGGTTTTGCGATCTGGAAGGATGACCATGAAGACCTCGAATTCATCCTCAGACGCAACAAGCGCGTCCTGGTCACCGATGAGCCGCCGACTGCCGAATGCCTTGCCAAATGGGCCTTCAACCAGTTACACGTCCACCTCCCGGAGAGCGTGACCATCAAGAACCTCCGCTGGTACGAAACACCCAACAACTGGGCCGACTATGACGGCAGGTAATGATACCATTGCCTGTCAGCACCCCACCAGACATCTTCTTTCAAAAACGTAAAAGGGTACAGACATGTACCCTTTTACGTTTCAGCCATTCGGTGTGGCACTCGACACACTCAGGTCTTTCAATCCGCCGCATGACAAACCTCTATCGGGTTATCTCATTGAATGAACAAATTCGGGCAGATCTTCGATGCATGTCAAAATCATGAAATATCAGAATACGACACACTGCATTCTGGCATGTCGCCGTAAACGATCAAACCATAAAAAATATATCAGAGGTATCCATTACAGTAAAACCGACCCCCCTTATTGAAAAATTCACGCTTGTGCCTATCCGGGAACAATCCGGCAAGCCCTCTGCGATACCGCTAATTACCATTAATTAAATCCCGCAATGGAAATCAACCAAAATCTCGGAAAACTTGAAAAGGTAGAACTTAAACATGTCTGGCCAAGTGAACCTCAGCATTTTACCCCCTGGCTTGCAACGGCAGAAAATTTATCACTTTTGGCAGATGCGATCGGTATAGAATTGGAGTTCGAGGCTCAAGAAAAAAATGTCGGCCCCTTTCGTGCAGATATTCTTTGCAAAGACACCGCAAATGATCATTGGGTTCTCATTGAAAATCAGTTGGAAAAAACTGACCACACACATCTCGGGCAACTCATCACATACGCTTCAGGGCTTAAAGCCGTCAACATAGTCTGGATTGCGAAGAAATTTACTGAAGAGCACAGAGCTGCGCTTGACTGGCTCAATGATATTACCGATGACCAATTCAATTTTTTTGGCCTTGAAGTTGAACTTTGGCGAATCGGAAATTCCCCTGTCGCCCCCAAATTCAACATCGTATCAAAGCCTAATGATTGGAGCAAAAATGTCTCGGCAGGTGCAAGAGATATAAAAACATCTGCCTTAACCGACGCTAAACTTCTTCAGTTGGAGTTCTGGACAGCATTTGTAGAGTATGTCAAAGAAAAAGGAGAACCATTCAGAACCACAAAACCTTCGCCACAACCCGGGATGAATATACCGACAGGCAAATCGGGTATAAAGCTTTTTGCAGTTGCTTCATTTCTGGATTCTTTTGAAAAGAGCTTCGAAAATAATGAGCTTCGTGCAGAAATTGTTTTTGACAACAAAAACCAAAATGACTATTTCCAGCAGTTTGAAAAGGAAAAAGAGGAAATTAATAACGAAATCGGAGAAGCCATTACCTGGCCAAGCCCTTCAGACAAGCGGACATGCAAGATTTATTTGAGAAAGCCAACAAACCTTGCAGCAAAAGACCAATGGCCAGAACAGCATGAATGGTTAACAGAAAAAATAACGCTCTTGAAAAAGGTTTTTGGCCCAAGAATTAAAGCCCTTCCATGAAGTACCTGCCAACAAAAGGCCCCTTCATTGCGAAGGGGCCTTTTGCAGCAGTTGGACTCCGGCCGGATTCACCGGGGCAACCTCATGGTTTACTTGCCGGTTGCGGGAGCAGCCGCCTTCACTTCGGCTTTCTTGACTTCGGCTTTCTTGACGGCAGCCTTTTTGACCTTCTTCACCTTCTTGACTTTCTTCACGACCTTCTTCTGGGCCTTTGCAGGAGCCTTCTCGGCAGCCGGTGCGGCTGCTGCAGGCGCTGCTGCCGGTGCGGCTGTCTCTGCGGCAAACGATACACCACCAAAAATACCACTCATTGCAAGCGCAACGATAACCGAAAGTGTCAGATTCCTTTTCATGTCGAGTCCTTTTTTGGTTGAATCCAGTGTGACCACGATGATCGCACCGTCTATCAATTAGTACGAACAGAAGTCAGCCTGTCTTTCAAAAAAGCACCATGTTTTTCTCTTTTTTTCAACTTTTTTCAACCTGGTTCCGAAAACGAAAACGGGGCGCAATGCGCCCCGTTTTCACACCATAAAAGAACAGATATTTTCCTGTTACCTGCGGTCAAAATCAGGTCCGCGACGATCATCAGGCCCACGGCGATCATCAGGTCCGCGGCGGTCATCAGGTCCACGATGGTCGGCAGGACCGGGACGGCCATCACGACCGCGCCAATCTTCACGATCACGCCGGAAGCGGTCATTCCAGTATGCCCGCTCATGGCGGCGATATTCCATGTCCCTGAACCTGCGGATCTCCTCGATCCGGTGGCGCCTGATCGCCGGAGGCAAGTCATATCCGCCGACTCTTGCCCATGGTCCGCGATAGTCATGAGCGCGATACCAGACACCTCCACGGGCGACGAAATAGTCATTGCCATAATAGACGACATCATAGGGAGCACCATATGAAACGGAGAACCCGTAATCTTTCAGGTAAACGAAATCAGGCCTGTCGGAAAAGACAAACGAAGGACCGCCTGGAACGTTGACACCCACCCGCACTGACGCACTTGCCTCCTGCTGGGGTTGTGCCGCAAAAAGTCCGGCGATGCCGAGCGCCAATAACATCTGCTTTTTCATAATGAATCTCCTGTTGTTTCTGCAAGTTTTTCTTGATCCTGTGCTAAAGAAGCAGGGAACGCGCGTTGCCCCATCCACAACTTGTAATACGTTTTTTGCTGGCGATTCTTTCGGTAAAAAAAACAGATAAATTATTACGCCGCCAAGTTACGGTGGAGTTTCACCAACCAGGAAACAGCGCCACCCGGCACAGCAGGAGAACAGGAAACTCGGGACAATAAAAAAACGAAAAGGCAAAGGAAACCCGGGAGCTCCGGGGATACGGAACCCGACTGAAAGATCGCGACAGGCTGCAAAAAAAACGGCAGCCAATCCTGAAAATCAATCAGAGCATATAGCTCTGTATTCGGGGAATACCGTGTTTGAGGGTTTCGACTTTCTGGGCGTACTTGCATGCCATATCATAGTCACCCTTGGCGTCTGCGGCGTCGAAAGCTGCAAGGTAGGCATCAAGGTGAAGGCACGGGTTGATCTGATCGATGTGGGACTCGATCAGGGTCAGCGCTGCCGTAAACTCACCCCTGCAAATCAGCTCCGCGCCGCGGCGGACAATGTCAAAACCCTGATATTCCATAATGGTGGTGGTAGTGGAAGGGTTGCAAATGCAAATAGGTACTGCGTCGATACTCCGCTAACAGCATGTGTCTCATTTCAGTTCCCGGGTGGTGCGTTTTTTGAAATTTTCCTCTGCCAGCCCGGAAAAGCCGCAAATTGAACCACGACTGTCCTCCGGTATACCAGGTGTGGCAAAAGAGCCGAAAACCGTATATTGCAGAAATGAACGGTTTGGCAGTTCCTGCGGTTTGTAGGTACATGTGGTTCCCCCATAGATGTAGTGACCTGTCTTCCTGGACAGGCAGAAACCATCCCCACGTTGTACGACTTCCTGAAAGCGATGCAGAGCAGACGCATTTCAGCAAAGGGTGTCCTGGTTCGACGAGATACCCCCTTTATACTGCATTGCAGGAGTTGTCGTTATGGAAACTCCGCTGGAGCGTGGCGCCTGTGGCCGCGCAGCCCGGCAGTCGGTATTTCGTCAACAGCTAAATGGTCCTGGCCAGAAATCATGGAGGAACAGATCACATCCATCGTCATCAAACGTCTTGAAAGCGACGGCATCACTCCCGGTCCTGAAGGTACCGTTTTTGTGCTCAGGTACGACAGCCAGGATGCCGAGGACCGGCAGCAGTTCGAATGGGCTGATCTGGTCAGGGAACTGACCCAGCAATCGCTGCACCACGGGCTTGACGACGTCCTTGAAGCGGCACATATCGAAATGCTGCGCCCCTCCTCCTGACTTCGCAGAACACCGCACGTGCGCGGCGATGCGGCAGGAGCGGCCGCCCCTCAGGGCCTCAGTAAACCGTTGGAAGAATATGCCGCATCACCGCAGCGAGCCCCTTTCGTGTAAAGGGTTTGGCGATGAAGTTCACCCCAGGGGACACGTCATGTTCAGCGATCATGTTTGCCGCATATCCTGACATGAACAGCGTCCTGATATCCGGATGGATGAGGGATACCCGGTTCGCAAGCTCCCTTCCGGTCATTTCCGGCATGACGACGTCCGTCATCAGCAGTTCAATCCGGTCACCATACTCCGCGACAATCCGCAAGGCATCGCTCGGCGAAGCGGTGGCGAAGACCTGATAACCGAGCTCTTCAAGCATGGTTCTGCAGATTTTCAGGATATCCGGTTCGTCTTCGACCAGGAGAATCGCACCGAGCCCCGTCCCGTTATCAGCCACGCCACCCGGCTGGGCCGGTTTGACGCCTGAAGCAGCACAGCTCGGCAGGCATACCCGCAGCTCCGTTCCCCGACCAGGTTCGCTCTCCACTTCGACAAATCCGTTATGCTGCTTCACGATACCATAAACAGTCGAAAGCCCGAGGCCGGTCCGCTGCCCCATATCCCTGGTGGTGAAAAAGGGCTCGAAAATGTGTCCAAGGTCTTTGGCTGAAATGCCTGAACCGGTGTCCCTGAAGGTCAGCACGACATAGTCACCTGCCGACACCGGAGAGTACTGGTCAAAACGCGACTGCTCAAGATGCTGGTGGCCAAGGCTGATCGTCACGCTCCCCTCCGCAGCGATCGCATCACGGGCATTGGCACAGATGTTGGACATGATCTGCTCAAGCTGGAACGGGTCGATCAGCACCATGGAATCGCCTTGGGCCGGCTCCATGACAATGGTTATGGACTCGCCGACAAGCCTGCGCAGTTTCGGCAACGCATCCGAAACTGCCAGGTTCAGGTCAAGCACTTCAGGCGTTGCCGGCTGCTTGCATGCAAATGCAAGTAACTGCGTCGTAATGCCCGCCGAGCGTTCGGCCGCAGTCAAAATCTCCTGCAGGCTGTGCGCAACCAGCTCCCCGCCCTCCCCGAAATCCATGGCGATTTCGGCATTGCCGATGATCACGCTGAGCATGTTGTTGAAATCATGGGCGATGCCTGCGGCGATCTGGCCGACAAGCTCTCCTTTCTGGATATGCAGCAGCGCCGCCTGCATCCTGCGCTCTGATTCCGCGGCACGCATTCTGGAAACGATGTCCCATGCTATCTCCGCAATTCCTTCGACGCGGGAGACATCCTCCCGGGTATAGGGCGACGGCTTGTTACCGACGACAAACACCGCCGGGACTTCATCGCACCAGACGATGGGGACGACAAGGGCACGCCTGACCATCGGGTGACAACCAGCCATCCCACCGGCCTCGATGATTGGAGGAAAATCGTTCAGGACAAGCGTTTGTCGCTGCTGCACAGCAACGGCGAGCTCTTTCCATGTTTCCATCGTATGGCGGTGCTGACCGGCATGGCTGTCCGATTTCCAGGGATGCAGCAGATTGGACCAGACGCTGGGCAGGTCGCCATCGCTCCTGCCGCCGAGGAAATGAAACACACCGAAGCAGCTCGACGATTCCCGTTCAGCTTTCTCCAGGGCTATGCGGAGCAGCTCATCGACCGAAGAGCCGGCTGCCTCCTGGTAGAGGCTGACCCTGAACTCGTCAAGCGCCATGCCACGGTTCCGTTCCGTCACATCGTGCAGAATGGCATACACCAGGGGAACCCCGTTGGGCTCGATCATGCTGCAGAAGGCCTCCAGTTCATGCGTCGAACCGTCCCTGAGCAGATGCCGCAAAACGGCAGGCGCTCCGCTCCGGCAATGCTTCTGCAAAAAGGGTGGTTGTAAGGATGCCGGGTCGACGTCAAGCTGCATGAGGTCCATGCCGCGGAGTTCCGCAACCGTCCAGCCGTAAAAATCGGCGGCGGACTGGTTGGCGTCGATAATCCGTCCCGTTACGGGGTCGACGATCAGCAGGATCGCGGAAAGACCTTTTGAAAGCATCATGCAGCAGGCATCGGTGCAATCCCGCGCAACGGGACTTCCGGCCGCCTCCTGGACGACGATGGCCAATGCCTCGCCAGTACCTGCAGGCATGATCGTGAACGCAAGGCTGCGGGCCCCTTGGCGGGTCTCAACCGTCACAAACCGGCGTGAAGTCCGTACCTGGCCGAACGCCCGGATGGCGGCTTCCGGAGCTGACGGACAGAGCAATCCGGCGGCATCCGAACCGACGCACGCCGCCGGAAGACGACTGTCCAGCAGAGGACAGTCGCCTTCGGCAGCGGTTACACGGTCGCCTTCATCGATAAAAAAGAATCCCCGGGGCAAGGAAGTCCTGAAAACAGAGGTAATATCGCCGTCAGACTGCCGGGGCGTCCCGTCCCCTCGGGATGCGTCGGCTGAGTGGTGCATGGGTGTCGTTGGGTAGTTGCTGGTTGCATTGCTCCTTCCTGAAGGATAACGTTCCAAGCGACAAGATCAAAATGTTAACATCGCCAGCTCCGGGAGTTGCCTGCAGGAACAAACGGTCAACGGTTGAGGAACTTCAGCATGTACTCGGGATAACGTTCCCCGGACGCTGAGCCTGCCGGCAACACCCCGGCGATTTCCGCCATTTCGGCAGGAGAGATCGCCACAGCACCTGCAGCCACGTTTTCTTCAACGTACTTCCGGTGCTTGGTTCCTGGAATCGGCACGATGTCACTCCCCTGCGCCAGAACCCAGGCAAGGGCAAGCTGGCCTGGCGTTATGCCTTTACGGGAAGCGATCGTCCTGATCCTGTCGACCAGTTCAAGGTTCCTGGTAAAGTTCTCGCCCTGGAACCGCGGCGAGTTCCGGCGGTAATCATCAATGGCGAAATCGTCTGGGCTTTTCAGGGTTCCGGTCAGGAAGCCCCGCCCAAGCGGGCTGTAGGCGACCAGGCCAATGCCCAGCTCCCGCAGCAGCGGCAGGATTTCGTCTTCCGGATCACGCGACCAGAGTGAATATTCATTCTGCAACGCACTGACCGGATGAACGGCGAATGCCCTCCGGATGGTTTCAGCCCCCGCTTCAGAAAGGCCGAGATAACGGACCTTGCCCTCCCTGACCAGGTCGGCCATCGCGCCAAACGTCTCCTCGATCGGCACCGACGAATCCACGCGATGCTGGTAATAGAGATCGATGCAATCGACCCCAAGCCGTCGCAACGATGCCTCGCAGCATGAGCGGACATATTCCGGGCGCCCGCAAATACCGGTGATCGGCGCCCAACTGCCATCGGTCGACGGCTTGTCCCGCACAAGCCCGAACTTCGTGGCGATAACCACCTCCCCGCGCCGTCCTCTGATGGCCTTGCCGATCAGCTCCTCGTTGGTGAACGGCCCGTAGGCGTCCGACGTATCCAGAAAATTGACACCGAGGTCAAGTGCCCGATGGATGGTTGCGATGGATTCAGCCTCATCCCTCGAACCATAAAAATCAGACATCCCCATACATCCGAGCCCCTGGGCTGAAACGACAAGCCCCTGCGCCCCCAACCGCCGTTGTTCCATAATTCCCCTCCTGTTTCGAAAAATACCCGGGCAAAACGGGCACCTTGCAACCGGTGCGACAAGAAGATCGCCATTCCGGGCCGGTTACCGCATCACGCCTCCGGGCTGTTGTCGTATATTGGAATATATTTTACCGTACTCGCAACCGCAACCAGCGACGGCAGGCCGCATGCCACTCAACCCGCCAGCACCGGACAGCAACCAGGAGCGCCAGCACCGGATGAATGCCAGCCGGTCAGGAAGCGCAGCGCTCCTTTTCGTGATGCTGCTCACCGCATCCACGGAAGCAGGCGCCAGCCTGCGGAAGGTACCGCCGGAGCAGCTCACAGGCAGGGCCGCCGCCGTCGTCGTGCCGGGCGGAGACTACGCTTCGGATCCGGCAAAAAAGCTGGTGCTCGGCGCCAACTGGCGTGAACTCTGGGCGACTCCGATCGAGGTTCCGGTCCTCGACCTCGCACGATTTGCCGGAGGCCTGAACCCATCGGGCCAGAACGACGACCAGCTTTCACGCTCGCTCATCTTCAGGGGTGCAAACCGGCGGGCGTACCTCTTCGTGCCGATCGACAAGGAGCCGTCACGGCAGATTCCGCCAAAACTCCGGGACACTGCCGCGGAAACCGTCATCCAGGACAGCGTCAGTTCGCTCAACCCTGTGGCTCCACTGATGCTGCCGGTATTGCTCGACGCCGTCGGCGTACTCCATCTTTCTCCGGAACTCGTCATCCTCCCGTACGACAAAAACCGGCTCGGCAGGTTCTACGATGGGTTCGCAGGCCTGCCGGGCATGCTGCAGGAATGGCCGGAAAGCACCGATGCCGCACAGGAAGGGTTCCGGGGGGCGGGAAAGGTTGCCGACACCGATGAGCTTTTCCGCGAACTCCGACGAAGCTCGCGGAACTCGGTCGATGCCCGCGCCTACCTGCGGGCCCGCCTGATCGACATCCTGGTCGGCGATACCGACAGGCAGCCGGACCAGTGGCTCTGGGCGGCGTTTCCTGTCGGCGACCGGACCGTGTGGCAGCCGGTGCCGATACGGCAGTATCATGCGTTTGCCCGCCAGGAGGGCATCGCCACCCCCGGTCCCGAAGGCAGCCGCTTCACCGGCACGTTTCCCGGTTTGCGCGGCCTCTCCGGTTCCGCCGGCAGGCTCGACAGGCAAATCCTGGCAGGAATCGACAGGAAAACATGGATGGAGGAGAGCCGCAACGTCATCCGCAAGCTCAGCGACCAGGTCATTGCCGCCGCCGTCAGGCAAATGCCGCCGCCCATGTACGCAAAGGCGGGCAAACAGATCGAGCAGGACCTCGCATCCCGCCGCGACCGGCTTGAACAGGCCTCGGCAAGCCTCTATCGCCGGTACGCTGCAACGGTCAGCATCATCACCTCAGAGATGCCGGAACATGCGGAGTTGCATCGTCTGCCGGATGGCGGTCTTGATGTCGCACTGTACGATCAGTCCCTTTCGTCAGGTTTGTGGGAAGCCGCGCCGTTCTGGCACCGCCGGTTCACGTCGGCTGAAACCGGAGAGGTCAGGCTGTACCTGCGCGGCGGCGACAACACCGTCGACATCGACGGCCCGGAAACCGACAGGAGCATCGTGGCCAGGATCGTCGGCGGTAACGACCGGAACCGGTTCGAGGACCACACCTCCCGTGAGCAGGCGGCATCTGCGCGCGCGACCATCTTTTACGGCGGCCCCAACAGCTCACTGGTCGTCGACGGCAAGCCTGCCCCCATGAGACCCTTCCGTGCAGCGGCTCCTGGAACAGCGTCAGGAACCACCCGCCCCGTGCAGCTGCCGGAGCACGATTCCGGACGAGCCATCGTCGCCGACCTTTCAACCATGCAATTCGACCTCTCGCCTGATTTCGGCGTCCTTGCAGGGTGGGGTGCCATCATCGAACAGTACGGATTCAATGCCAGACCATACCGGTATCGTGCTGAAATCGATGGCGCGCTGGCCTTCGGCGAAGGCATCCGTTACCGGCTCAGATTCAGGGATGACATCAGGTCGCTGTTCGACGGGGCCAGCCTCCACCTCGAAACCGGCATCAGCACCCTCGACAACATCAAGTTCTACGGGCTGGGCAATAAAAGCCAGGCCGGCCAGGGCGACCTTGACACGTCGAAGTTCGAAGTGCATGCAAACGTCAGAAGAATCGCCGCCACGCTCCGCACGCCGCCGCCATTCGAGCAGGCACAGTATTGGGAGGCTGGCATCGAAAGTACCTGGATCGACACCTCCCCAGCTTATGATTCGTTCTTCACCCTGCATCGGGCGGAGGTCCCCGGGGCAGGCACCGGATTCACCAGTTGCCTGCTCATCGGCTTGCACCGAGATACGCGAGACAGCGGTCCTGAGCTTCAACTTGCCCCTCGCTACTCGTCGGGTCGGCTGGCCGGCCCGGCACGTCCTCTGCCGAACTCCACGGCGCTTTCCGGCATGGCCTTCGACGTTGAAGCACGCTATTACCCGGTCTTCATGGGCAACCATGCCGAATTCGGCACGATCCGTGCCGAACTGCGGGATTACCTGCCGCTCGACGCCAGCCGCATTTCAAGAATCGCCCTGCGCATCGGTGGGCAGAAAAACTGGGGTGACTACCCCTATTTCGAGTCGGCATCCATCGGAGGGGGAAACTCCGTGCGAGGCTTCGACCTGCGACGATTTTCCGGAGACGCGTCAGCTTACGGCACGGTCGAACTGCGACTGTATGGCGGGAAAACAAAACTGCTGGTGCCGATCCTGTACGGTCCGCTCCTGTTCGTCGATACCGGGCGGGTGTTCGTCGATGGGGAAAGCTCCGGAAACTGGCACACCGGGGTCGGCGGAGGAATCTGGATCGCGTTTTTCGAACCGAGGTACAGCGCCCACCTCGCCGTTGCACGTGGCCTGGACAATGGACGGCTCGACGGAGCGGTCGCCCTCTACGCGCAACTCGGCTTCAGCTTCTGAAGCGGCGTGGCAGCGGACGCACCGCTCAGCAGGACTTCATCACCCAGTACGCTTCGCTGCCCTGCACGAGCTTTTCAAAGCGTCCCGAAGCGAACATGGATTCCATAAGTTCCCTGACACGGGCAGGATCATCCGGGAAACAGTCCTGCAAAGCCTGTTCGAGCTCCCGTTCCTGGATCGGGTGGCGAACGGCGATGGCCGAAACGGCTTCAAGGAAATCCGGTACGCCCCTGAGATTCATGGTACCCTTGACCGGATGGGTCAGCGGCGCGACCTTCGAGAGCACAAACACCGCCTGACGCACACGGTCGTCGTCGGGAACGGCAACAAAACTCTCCGGCGCAGGGCGGGAGGGAACAACCAGGTGCACCATGTCCGGCTCGATGCCCGAAAGCACGTCAGCCAGGTCTTCCAGCGCCTCCTCGGTATCGTTCAGCCCGGCAATCAGCATCACTTCGACCCATATCTTGCCTTTGTACTCTTTCCGGAACTGCATCAGCCCTCTGATATGGGAAAGAAAATCGAAACCGGGTGCCGGACGGTCAATCTTCTCGTACAGGTCTGCAGAACCGGCATTGAGCGACGGCAGCACGGCATCCGCCTCAAGCAGTTCCTGACGAACCTCGGCAAGGTGCAGGAGCGAACCGTTGGTGATCACGGCAACCGGTATGTCGGTGCGCTGCCTGATTTCATGAACAAGCCAGCCGATCCCCTTGTAGAGCGTCGTCTCTCCTGAGCCGACCAGCGTGATCCAGTCGATGGGCACCCCGCTGTCCAGCGCTTCGACGATCTCCTCAAGCACCTCTTCCTTCGGGAAAAACTCCTGCCGGACGGTGGTATACCGTTTGGTTCTGCCAAGCTGGCAATAGATGCAGTTCCAGGTGCAGCTTTTCGGAGGCAGCAGGTCAACGCCGAGCGATTGGCCAAGCCGTTTTGATGATACCGGTCCAAAGACGTATTTCATGGCCATCGCTCCAGGTTCTGGTTCAGGAGGCTTTCGCGGCAGCCGTCATCTCCGCGATCTTCGCCGCGCTTTCCGCCTCGAACGCCTCTTTCGAAATATGGGGAAGCACCAGGCTCGATGCCGTGAAGGCCGCTATTTCAAGGAAGAAGATGGCGGCATAGGCCCATGCCTGGCTCCCGCTGAAACTGTACACAAGATCGTGCAGCACACCGGCGCCGAAGTGCCCGATAAAGATGGCAAGACTTTGCGCCGTCCCCCACAGGCCGATGTATACCCCGCTCCTGCCCGCGGTCATGGTCATCATCATCGAGATATTGGAAACACTGGCCGCGCCAAGCCCGATACCGGTGACCACAAGCGCGATGCGCAGCAGATTCAGGTCGACCCTGAACCCGGCCACGATCACCAGGGCGAAACCGATCGCCCCGAACACGTTCCCGAAATAGGCCCCCCGTTTCTGCCCGATGCGCGAGAGCAGGAAGCCCACCAGCAGCATGACGACCAGCTGGGTCCCGCCCATCGTCGGCCTGAACAGCTGGGTCGTCTGGCCGACCGGCATTTTGAACACCTGGCCGCCGAACGGATCCATGACGATTTCATTGGCGAACAGGGCGAAAATCGAAATGAAGATATACAGGGCGAACTGCATGGTCTTCGGCGAAGAGGAGAGCAGGCGGACCGATTCGGAGAAAGTGAGGCTATGGCGTTCGGCCGCCTTGGCCGGGACGGCATTGCGCTGTTCAACGCCGATGATGGAAAGCAGGCCGGTCACCAGCGCTATCGAACCGCCGATTTCGGCAACCTGGAGCAACCGTTCAGGCGTATACACGTCAAGGTAGAGGCCGACCTTCTTGGTCGCCACGATCGTCGAAAGCACCATAAGCGTCCAGCTGGCACCGGTCACCTTGCCGATATGCTCTTCGGCAACCGTATCGGCGATCAGGGCGTAGTAGGCCGTCGTGGCGACCTGGAGGCCAAAGCCGAACAGGAGGAAAATGAAACACAGCTTCCAGAGGCCGACATCGGTCAGCAGCCGGGGCAGCATCTCAGGAAACGACATCCCGGTAACCTGCACCTCATAGGCTGCAGAGGGCGAAAGGACAAAGGCGGCGACACAGCTCACCAGACCAAGCAGGATATAGGGCGTGCGCCGATACCCGAACAGATGGGAGCGGTCGGAGAGGTTCCCGGCCCATACCTTGACGCCGAAAATGGCCAGCAGCTCCTTGAGGCTGATCAGGCCGAAGACGATCGTCGACGAAATGCCGAGTTCGGTCGTCATGACCCGGTTCAGGGTATCGTGAAGAAAGCCGAGCATGATGCCGAAACCCATCTGGAAACAGGCGATCCGGACAAGATTGAATGTTTTCATGAACTGCCGCAAAAGAGTGAAACCGGCTTTGCGCCGGATGGTGAAATCAGAGGCCGTAATTTACGGAAAAAGCCCGCGGAATGAAATACGATTGCCGCAGCGCGTGCTGGCCGGACAAACTGCAGGTATGCACCCTTTTCGAGCTATGGCGCCGCCGGTTTCGACCGTTCAGCCATGTAGAAAACGGCGTTGGCGACCTCCTCGTCACCCAGGTCCATGCTCCCGCCCCGTGCAGGCATCGTTCCCCGTTTGCCGTCGAAGCCCTCGATCGACCGTCTGGTCAGCATGGCAAGGCCGGAAGCGAGACGAGGAGCCCAATCCGCCTGGTCTCCGGGGCGGGGTGCCCCGCCGGTTCGGCTTTCATGGCAACCGGCACACCGCTGCCCGTAAGTAGCCGCCCCAGATGCGAAGCGGGCAGCCGCCTCCCCGGAAGCGACGCCTCCGCCGGTCTCCACCGCCTTGGGTGCCGGCGGCAACGACGCCTTGCCCGAAACCGCAGTCCCGGCGCCAGGTTCCGAAGTACAGGCGCCACACAGCAGTAAGACGGCCAACGACATGGTATACGGGTAGTTCATGGCAAGAACGATCAATTACTGTCAACCAGATGATCACGTATCTATATTAAAAAACGAGGAATCAACCTGCAAGGAGATGCCTCAGGAACACCGGCAAGTCATGGAACCCCCAGCCACGGCGCCATCCTTGGAAATCAGGGCCATTTTGGTTATTGTGACCATTGAATTGATTCATCTGGGGGTGCTTTGCCGTTGCCGTATTGCGGACCGGCGAAGCTGAGAACAGACCCTTACAACTTGATGCAGGTAATGCTGACGCAAGGAAAGATGAAGCTCGGCCCTCCAGTTCCTGCTTCACCACCCGGCGCTCCCGCATCCTGCAACATCCAGAGATCCCGATGACACAACCTGTGCCTTCCGGCGGCAAGCCATCTTGCCCGGACCATCATTTTTTCGGTCCGGCCTCCGCAAAAATCCACGTCAGCGGCTCACGTTTCCCCATCCGGGTAGGCATGCGGCGCGTCACGCTTTCACGAACGTATGAATGCGGCGGCCTCCCCTTCGACGCCATACCGCTGTACGATACCAGCGGTCCGTTCGGTGATGCCGGGTATACGCACGATGTCAACCGTGGCCTGGCGCCGGTACGTGACGACTGGAACTTCCCGCGCCAGGTCGAGGAATCGGCGGGTGCCGTAACGGGCATGACCGGGAGAAGGCCGCTGAAAGCAAAAAACGGCGAAGCCGTCACGCAGCTGCACTACGCCAGAAAAGGCATCGTCACCCCGGAAATGGAGTATGTGGCGATCCGGGAGAACCAGGCGCTGGAAGCATGGATCGCTCACACGGGGGCCACGCCGGTCACCCCGGAGATGGTCCGCGATGAAATCGCACAGGGCCGGGCGATCATTCCGGCCAACATCAACCATCCGGAACTCGAACCGATGGTGATCGGCAGGAACTTCCGTGTCAAGATCAACGCGAACATCGGCAACTCGGCCCTCGGCTCCTCGATCGGCGAAGAGGTGGAGAAAGCTGTCTGGAGCTGCAGGTGGGGCGCCGACACGGTCATGGACCTGAGTACCGGAAACAACATCCACCAGACCCGCGAATGGATCCTGAGGAACTCCCCGGTCCCGATCGGAACCGTGCCGCTCTACCAGGCGCTTGAAAAAGTCGGCGGAAAGCCCGAAGAACTGACCTGGGAGGTGTTCCGGGACACGCTGGTCGAACAGGCCGAACAGGGCGTCGACTACTTCACGATCCACTCGGGCATTCTGGCAGCCACCCTGCCCCACGCTGAACGCCGGGTCACCGGCATCGTCTCCCGGGGCGGCGCCATCATGGCCAGATGGTGCAAGGCACACCGGAAAGAAAATTTCCTCTTCACCCGTTTTGACGAGATCTGCCAGATACTCCGCGCCTACGATGTCGCTGTTTCGCTCGGCGACGCCCTGCGGCCCGGCTCCATCGCCGATGCCAACGACCCGGCCCAGTTCGGCGAGCTCAAAACGCTTGGCGAGCTGACCCTGAAGGCGTGGGAGCACGAGGTACAGGTCATGATCGAAGGCCCGGGGCACGTCCCGTTCGACCGCATCGGCCTCAACATGGAAAAGCAGCTCGAATACTGCCACCAGGCGCCGTTCTACACCCTCGGGCCGTTGGTCACCGATGTCGCCGCCGGCTACGACCATATCAATTCTGCCATCGGCGGAACGCTCATCGCCTTCCTGGGCTGTTCGATGCTCTGCTACGTCACGCCCAAAGAGCACCTTGGGCTCCCGGACAGGCAGGATGTGCGTGAAGGTGTCATCGCCCACCGGGTTGCCGCCCATGCGGCCGACATCGCCAAGGGCAACGCCGCCGCTCGGCTCCGCGACGAACTGATGAGCAGAGCCCGCTACGCATTCGCCTGGGAAGATCAGTTCGCCCTGTCGCTCGACCCGGAAAAAACCAGGCGGGTCCACGCCGAAAACATCGCCGCCACCGGCGACACGGCGGCCAACGCCCACTATTGCACCATGTGCGGCCCTGACTTCTGTTCCATGAAACGCTCGCAGGAAGCTGCGGAGATCGACGGCTGAAGCCCCCGCCGCGAGCATCGGCGGTAACGCGAAAAAGCCATCAGCCGGAACCCGGATGATGGCTTTTTGCAATTGAAAGATGACGAGTGGAGGTCAGCAGGCGGCCTTGACGATGGCGACAAAATCGTCGGCATTGAGGCTTGCACCGCCGATCAGGCCCCCGTCGATGTTCGGCATGGCAAACAGCTCTGCGGCGTTGGACGGCTTGACGCTCCCGCCATACTGTATCCGGAGCTGGTCCGCCACGGACTGGCTGTACAGCCCGGCAATGGTCGAACGGATCGACGCATGCACCGCATCGGCCTGCTCGCTGGTGGCGGTCTTGCCGGTCCCGATGGCCCAGACCGGCTCATAGGCAATGACCACGCCGCTGAGGTCGGTCACGCCGTCGAGGCCTTCGACGACCTGGCCGGTGATGACGCTTTCGGTCACGCCGATCTCACGTTCATGGAGCGTTTCGCCAACGCACATGATCACCCCGAGGCCAAGCCCAAGCGCCTTGTTGACCTTGCGGTTGACCGTCGCGCTGGTTTCCCCGAAGTACTGCCGACGCTCGGAGTGACCCACGATGACGTAGCTGCAACCGCACGCGGCGAGCATGCTGGCGGAGACCTCACCGGTGAACGCACCATCGTTCTCATAGTGACAGTTCTGGGCGACAAGCCCGACATCGCTCTTTTCAATGGCCTTGCCGACCTCGGTCAAGGCAAGAAAGGTCGGGGCGATGCCGACTTCGCACGCATACGTGCCGACACCGACTTTCGCGGCGACAGCGGCCGCCAATGCGACCGATTCGGCAACGGTATTGTTCATCTTCCAGTTGCCAACAACGATATTTCTGCGCATATAAGTAATCAGTAATCGGTTACGACTTCCCTGTAAATTTTGTCAATATCGGCAATCTGGAACGAATGCCTGCCTGAACGGGCGTCGCGGAGTTCGAGTCGATCCTGCTCAAGCGAGGTGATACGACCATGCCAGACACGCTTCTGCGTGGTAAGCAGGTTAACCTCCTTGTCGAGCAGTTCGGTGCTGCCGGCGATCTGCCTGGAGGTATAGATGATCTGTCGTTTTCCCATGAACGTGGTTGTGTTGAAGATTAGGAGCGCTATTTAACGAAAATCTCCAAAATCTCATAATTGAGTTCGCCCTTCGGCACGGTAATATGCACCTTGTCGCCAACCAATTTGCCGATAAGGGAACGACCCACAGGAGAGCGCACGGAAATCTTGCCGAGATCGGAATCCGCCTCTTCGGAAGAGACAAGCGTGTATTCGATGATCTCGTTTTCAGCATCGAGGTTACGGAGCCTGACGGAAGTCAGGATGTACACCCGATCGGTCTTGACCTGCTTGGGATCGAGAATGGTGGCCGCGGCAAGCTTGTTTTCGAGGTCGACAATGCGCGATTCGAGCTGGGACTGCTCCTCACGGGCCGCATCGTACTCGGCGTTTTCGCTCAGGTCGCCATGGGATCGTGCCTCGGCGATCTTTTCCAGCACCTCTTTGCGCGTCTGCGAGGTCAGGACATGAAGATCCTCCTTGAGCCTGTTGTACCCGTCGCGGGTCAGATAAATACGATCACTCATGTCGGTTCTTGTTTTGGTTGGCAATACGGAAACGGATAACCATCACTACTCGTCAGGCCCGATGCCGGCCGGAATGCAAACCGGCGGAACGAAAGCAACGAGCAGGGCGCCAGCGATACATCCGGCTAACAAAAAAGAAGTAAAGTCAGCAGGATGGCTGACTTTACTTCCTTACGGAAATGTACACATCTTTCCTGTCAGGGCAAAATGCCATCAAAGATTAATGGCAAGGAAGACCCGGTTCCATCCACGATCGACAAGCATGAGCACCGTTTCACCATGCTTCTTGCCTTTGATTGCGGCATTGAAGGCGTCAATCGATGCAACCGACTTCTTGTCGATGGAGACGATGATGTCACCCGGCTTGAGGCCGGCACGGTCTGCCGGGCTCGACGTCAGGACGGCGGTCACCACGATCCGCTTCGGATCAGGCCGTTTCTGCAGTTGGCGCGCGATCTGCTCGTCGAGTACGGAAACGGTGAAGCCAAGCTTGTTGCTCTGCGGCTTTACCGACTGTTCGGCAACCGTCCCCGGCTTTTCGGGCAGCTCCTCAAGGCGAACCTGAACCGTCCGAATCGCACCGTCGCGGTTGATCACCAGCGTCCCCACAGAACCTGGAGACTGGACGGCGATGGCGTTGCGAAGCTCGACCGAATTCGACACCTGCCGCCCGTTGAACTCAAGGACCACGTCGCCGGTCTTCAGGCCCGCCTTTTCGGCAGGGCTCCGCTCGACGACCGAAGCGACAAGGGCGCCGTTACGCGGCTTGACATTGAGGCTCCTGCCGAGGTTCTCATCGATGTCCTGGATCGTAATGCCGATATACCCGCGGGTGACCTTGCCCCTGGTGATCAACTCGTTGAAAACCTTCTGGGCCATTTTGGACGGCACAGCGAACCCGACGCCTTCGAAGCCGCCGGTATGGCTGGCGATGGCCGTGTTGATGCCGACCAGCTCCCCGTTGATATTGACCAGAGCGCCACCGGAGTTCCCCGGGTTGATGGCTGCATCGGTCTGGATGAAGTCCTCATACTCGGCAAGCCCGACATTTGAACGCCCTTTGGCGCTCACGATGCCATGGGTGACGGTTCGGGCCAGATTTTCACGCAGGGGGCTGCCGATGGCCAGCACCCATTCACCAACCTTGAGCTGGTCGCTGTCCCCGATGGCAATCGGCTTCAGACCGGTCGCCGCGACCTTGATGACCGCAATATCGGTACGGGTATCGGTACCGACCACCTTGGCCGCGATCTTGCGGTTGTCGGCAGTCATGATCGAAATGGAATCGGCACCGGCGATCACATGGTTGTTGGTCAGGATGTAGCCGTCCGAACTGACGATCACCCCGGAACCGAGGCCATGCCGTACCTCTTTGGGCGTGTTGCCCTGCTGCTGCCTGGGCATGTTGAAAAATTCCGCGAACGGCCCGAACATGAAGGGATTGGGGCGGTCAACAGTGGTTTCGGTATAGATGGTCACCACCGAGGGCGTTGCCGATTCGGCAATGCGCACGAACGCCTGGTTCAGGTCGGCAAGCGACTGGATAGGCTGGCTTTTCACAGGCTCGGCGGCGACGGCAGTCGCCGGCCCTGACCGGAACAGCGTGCCGGCCACAGGCGATTCAATGCTGGGGGCGGCGAACGTACTTGCCACCAGACCGGCTGAAAACGTGGCCAGAAAGGCGTACAGGGATCGTCTGCTTCTCATGAATGCTCCTGGTTGAGGTTGTTTGAACGATGAGGGGTTGGAACTTCAGGACAGGTTTTCGATGCTTTCCAGGGCGGTCAGGCCCGCGCGCATCTTGTTCATGGTTTCTTCATATTCATAAGCTGGCGTCGAATCGGCAACAATCCCGCCCGCAGCCTGGAAATAGATGACCCCGTCGCGGATCACCATCGTGCGGATGGCGATGGCGGTGGTCAGGTTACCGCGGAAATCGAGATAGCCGACGGCACCGCCGTACAGCCCGCGCTTCTCGCGTTCAAGCTCATAGATGATCTCCATGGCCCGCACCTTCGGGGCTCCGGTCAGGGTGCCCGCCGGGAAACAGGACCAGAAGGCGTCCATGGCGCTCAGACCGTCCTGCAGTTCGCCCCTGACGTTGCTGACGATGTGCATGACGTGCGAATATTTCTCGATCACCATCATGTCATTGGTCTCGACGGTGCCGATCTTGGCGATGCGCCCGATGTCGTTCCGGCTCAGGTCGATGAGCATGAGATGCTCGGCGCACTCCTTCTCGTCGGCAAGCAGTTCACGGGCAATGCGCTCGTCTTCCTCGAAGCTCTCGCCGCGCTTCCTGGTCCCGGCAATCGGGCGGGTGTCGACGATCCTGCGGCCCGTATGGTCCCGCTCCACCTTGACCAGCAGTTCGGGAGAGGAGCCGACGACCTGAAAATCGGCGAAATCGAAGTAGTAGAGGTAGGGCGACGGGTTGATGGTGCGCAGCACCCGGTAGACGTCGAAAGGCCGGGTGTGGAGCTTACGGTGCAGGCGCTGTGAAACCTGCACCTGGAAGATGTCGCCGCTCAGGATGTACTCTTTGGCCTTGAGCACCTTGGCGAAATACTCCTCCCTGGTCGTGTTCGAAACGACCGGCTCCTGGATTTCCGGCCGCAACGGCACCAGATCACGGTCAAGCGGCTCGAAAATCAGCGCAGCCAGCTCCTCGATCTTCCGTTCAGCACGCGGGCGGTCGGATTCGTCGAGGTAGTTGGCCACGACAAAGAGCTTGCGCATGACGTTGTCGAAGACGATCAGTGTATCGCAGAACAGCAGGCAGATATCGGGAAGACCTGCCGGATCGGGCAGGGATGCCGCCGGAATGCGCTCGATCAGGTGCATCGAATCATAGCTGAACAGGCCGAACACGCCGGAGGTGATCATCGACGGCGAGCCGCTCTTGCGTCGCGGACGCGGTTCGGAGGAAAATGCGGCAAGGCACTGGTCGATGATCCTGCGGAGGTCGTCCCCCCTGCCGGTTATCCCGGCAAGGGAATCGAACCGGTCGTCCCGGACGTCGATGACGACGTCGCCGCCGACCGTACCCCGGAGGACCGCCACCGGATCAACGGCGATATAGGAAAAGCGGGCCAGCAACTCCTCGCCTTCGACCGATTCGAGCAGGCAGGAATAGGGGCGCTGCATCTTGAGGTAAACCGAGACGGGCGTTTCCGTATCGGCCTGGTACGTCCTGACAAGCGGCTTGAGCATGAACGGCGCATCGGGCGCAAGGTCGGCGCCATCCGGTGAAAAGATGGTGGTCATGAATAATGGAGTGCTTCGGTAAAGGAAAAAATCATATCATTATTTACAGGCTTTCCTCAAAGCGTACAAGGCCTATCTTCAATGGAACAAGCATGCTGCATCGGCAGGAATTGGATGAAGGCGCTCCTGCTTTCCCCGGGGGTGCTCTTCTCCGTGCTGTACCTCGCCATCTGGCTTTCGACCAACCTCTACCTCGACCACGGGTTCCGCAACGAGCTTATCCGGTTTTTCCAGTCTGCGTCAGGAAGCCGCTACCGGCTCAGCATCGGTAAACTCAGCACGGGACCTGAACTTGGCCACCTGACGTTGCGACAGCTCGAACTCTCCCCCGTCGCCGCTGCGACAACCGACGCAGGCAGAAACATCAGGATCGACAAACTCGACATTTCCTGCCCCGACATCGGGTTCCTCCTGGTCAGGCCGTCGAAATCTTCAGCCATACTGCGCACAATCGTCACACAACTCCTGTCACGATATGTGGACAAGCCCCTGTCAATGAACAAAGAGACCGGTCCTGGCCGGGCGGATCGAGGCGATTTTTCCGACAGGATCGAGGAGCAGTGACCGGTCCGGATCCCACGACCAGTAGACCATCATCGCCTTGCCGACGATGTCGGTTTCCGGCAGGAAACCCCAGAAGCGGCTGTCAAGGCTGTTGTCCCGGTTATCACCCATGGCGAAATAGTAGTTCCGGCCGATCGTATAGCGCTGCTGCGACATGCCGTCGATGAACACACGGCCGCCGACCATACCGACCTCGTGGCCCTCATCGGCGATCAGGTCGCGGTAGAGCGGATAGGTTCGCGCATTCAGCTCGACCACATCACCCTTCCGGGGGATCCTGACCGGACCGTAGTTGTCCTTGTTGTAATCTGAAAAGCTCGGGAAAATCTGGAGGTCTGCAAGGCCCGGGGGAAGTTCGGGGGCGATGAACTGGGCCCGCTCGGGAAGCGGTACCGGGGAACCGTTGATGAAGAGCTGGCGCTTCCTGACCTCAAGCAGGTCGCCCGGCAGCGCCACGCAACGCTTGATGTAGTTCAGGCTGCGGTCCTTCGGGAACTTGAAGACGATGATGTCCCCACGCTCCACATCGTGGAGCTTGGGAAGCCTGATGTCGGTGAACGGCACTTTCGGGCCGTAAACATACTTGTTCACGAACAGGAAATCACCGGCCAGGAGCGTCCGTTCCATCGATCCGGTGGGGATCCTGTAGGACTCGACGACGAAAACACGGAGCACCGTCGCAACGATCGCGGCGATGAACAACGCCTCAAGCCACTCCCTGGATTTCTGTTTACCGGTTGTTTCGCCCTGGTTGTTCATGTTCGATTGGTTCTTGTCTGTTGTCACTGCTGTTTCCACTTGGCCTCACGGCCAGTATTGGACGTCATCGCATTGCGATTCTTTCGGTTTTTCCGTAAAAACCCCCAGCCTCATTCGTCGATGTTCAGCACCGCGAGGAATGCCTCCTGCGGCACCTCGACCCTGCCGACCTGCTTCATGCGCTTCTTGCCCTCCTTCTGCTTTTCCAGAAGTTTGCGCTTACGGCTGATGTCACCGCCGTAGCACTTGGCAAGCACATTCTTACGCATGGCCGAGATGGTTTCCCGCGCGATCACGCGGCTGCCGATGGCCGCCTGGATGGCGACTTCGTACATCTGGCGGGGAATGATGCCCTTGAGCTTCTGGCAGAGCTTCCGCCCCCATTCGTAGGATTTCGAGCGGTGCACGATGGAGGAGAGCGCATCGACCGGCTCGCCGTTGAGCAGCACATCCAGCTTGACGAGGTCCGAGCGGCGGTAACCGATGTACTCGTAATCCATAGACGCATACCCTTTCGAAATCGACTTGAGCTTGTCGTGGAAATCGAAAACCACCTCGGCCAGCGGGAACTCGAAATGGATGTTCACCCGGGAGGTATCCAGGTAATCGGTGTTCTTGTACTCGCCGCGCCGTTCCATGCCGAGCTTCATGATGTTGCCGATGTAATCGGACATGGTGATGATCTGCATCGAAACGTACGGCTCTTCGATCCAGTTGATCTTGGTGGCGTCCGGCATCTTCGAGGGGTTGTCCACCTCGACCAGCAGCCCGTCGCTCTGCACCACCCGGTACTCCACGTTCGGTACCGTGGTGATGATGTTCACGTTGTATTCCCGTTCGAGCCGCTCCTGGATGATCTCCATGTGCAGAAGGCCGAGGAACCCGCAGCGGAAGCCGAAGCCGAGCGCCACGGAGGTCTCTGGCGTGTAGACCAGCGAGGCGTCGTTGAGCGAAAGCTTTTCGAGCGATTCGCGCAAATCCTCGAATTCGTTCGATTCGACCGGGTAGAGGCCGCTGAACACCATCGGCTTGACATCCTTGTATCCCGCAAGCGCTTCGTCGGCAGGGGTCTCCGCCAGCGTCACCGTATCGCCGACCTTGGTGTCCTTGACGTCCTTGATCGAGCAGATCATGTAGCCTACATTGCCTGCTTCGAGCCGGTCCGAGGGGTTGCGCTTCAGGCTCATGGTGCCGATCTCGTCGGCGGTGAAGATTTTGTCGTTGGCGAAAAAGCGCACGCGGTCGCCTTTCCGGAGCACACCGTCGACAATCCTGATATAAGCCACCGCGCCCCGGTACGCATCGAACACGGAATCGAAGATGAGTGCCCGGAGGGGCATGGTGCGGTTGTCGGCCGGAGCCGGGACGCGCGCGACAATCGCCTCCATCAGCTCGTCTATGCCGAGGCCTGCCTTGGCGGAAACCTGGAGAATATCGCTCCTGTCGACGCCGATCAGGTCGATGATCTGCTGTGCGACGCCTTCGACATCGGAAGAGGGCAGGTCGATCTTGTTGATGACCGGGATGATTTCAAGACCTGCCTCGATGGCCAGGTAGAGGTTGGCGATCGTCTGCGCCTCGACGCCCTGGGTGGCGTCGACGACGAGCAGCGCACCTTCGCAGGCAGCCAGCGAACGTGATACTTCGTAACTGAAATCGACGTGGCCGGGGGTATCGATCAGGTTCAGCACGTACTCGCGCCCATCGACGGCATTGTAGCGCATCTGCACCGCATGGCTCTTGATGGTAATGCCCCGCTCCCGCTCAAGGTCCATGTCATCGAGCACCTGGGCGGTGGACATCTGGTTGTAGGCAAGGGTCTTGGTCACTTCGAGCAGCCGGTCGGCAAGCGTCGATTTTCCGTGGTCGATATGGGCGATAATGCAGAAATTTCTGATCATGCCGACTTCAGTTCCGGTCGGAGGCATAAATACTCGTTCTTACTGGTGATAAATGGTTGCTGCAAACCAGGGAACGGCCCATGAAGGGCCGTCCGGAATGCGGGTCGTTGAATATACGAAATTAATGACGCAATACGCCGTCAGGGGTCAGGAAAAGCGGAGCCCGCCGTCCCCGGCACGCAAGCCGTTGGCAAACGCGTTGCCGTCCATGGCCTTTTTGCCTTCGAGCTGCAGTTCGAGCAGTTCCAGCCACCCGTCGGCACCGCGCGCAAGCAGCCTCCCTCCGACAACGAGGAGCGTTCCCGGCTCGGCAGGCGTGGAATCGGCGGCCGGCCGTGCGCGGTAGATCCTGACCTGCTTGCCGCCAAGCATGGTCCACGCGGATGGCTTCCGGGCAAGGCCGCGGACGAAATCATGCAGGCGCCGCACCGGCAATGACCAGTCGATCCGGGTGTTCTGCCGCGTCAGCTTCGGCGCCCTGGTGGCAAAACGCTCATCCTGCCGCTGTGGCGTGAACTGCCCCGAGGCGATCATCTGCAGGGAACGAAGCACCGTGCCGGCGCCGATACCGGCAAGCCGTTCGAGCAGTTCAGACGCAGTCTCGTCCGGGCCGACCGGGGTTTCGTCGAAGGTGATGACGTTGCCGGTATCCACCGAAGGCTGCAGGAAAAAGGTGGTGACCCCGGAACGGGTATCGCCATTGATGATCGCCCAGTTGACCGGCGCGGCACCACGGTACGCAGGGAGCAATGAACCGTGCAGGTTGAAGGTGCCCAGACGTGCCAGGCCGTAAACCTCGGGAGGCAGCACGCGGAACGCCGCAACGACGATCACGTCGGGTCGGCACGCGGCAACCTTCCCGGCGAATTCAGGGCTCCTGACGTCGTCGGTCTCGTAAACCGGGAGCCCAAGTTCGAGTGCGGCGACCTTGACCGGTGTCGGCTCCGGCTCCGAACGGCTGTTGCGCCGTGGCTTGTCGCACCCCGTCACCACCAGAACCACCTCGAAATCCCCGGCGCCACTGCCGACAATGCGGCGGAGCGACGGCACGGCGAAGCCGGGCGTTCCCATGTAGACAATCCGCAACCCCATAACTCAGACCTTCCCCTCCTGCTCAGCCGCAAAACGGGCGACCGGATAAGCGGCGTTGATCTGGCCCCCGGCCATGGCGTCGAGCTCCTTCTGGATTTTCCTGCGATCGCGCCTGTCCATGCGGTCGACAAACAGCGTGCCGTCCAGGTGGTCGATCTCGTGCTGCAACACCCTTGCCATCATGCCGTTGAACTCCTCGGTATGCTCCTCGAAATGCTCATCGCGGTAATGGAGCCGGATCGCCGACGGGCGGACCACCTCCCCCGAAAGGCCGGGAATGCTCAGGCACCCCTCGTCCATAGCGCTCTTTCCCTTGACGGCAAGGATGCGGGGATTGATCACCACGAGCGGCTCGGAGTCACGGTATTTGTCCATGCAGGAGATATCGATGACCAGCAGACGAAGCGAACTGCCGACCTGCGGCGCGGCAAGCCCCATACCCTCCGCGTTGCGCATCGATTCGAACATGCTGCCGATAAGCTCCTCCACGGAGGCGTCGACACCCTTGAGCGGCCGGGCCTTGAGCGAAAGCACCGGGTCACTGTATGTATTGATGGGAATAATCATGCAAAATCAGAAACATCGTTGATACCGGCAGCGCCCCCCCACCTTCCGGCGGCAAAAGCGCTGCTGTCGGAGCCTGAGCAGAACAACCTGCCCCTGCAGCAAAAAGTTGCCCCCGCCACTTGCGCGGAGCGAATCCGGGCAAGGCTTTTGGCGCAGACTGAGCGGAATTTACGATTCCCGCGGCAATTTCCGTCGCACGACCCGGAAAACCGGTTCCACGCACCGTGACGGTTACGCTTTTCTTAAAATGTTGTACATTCAGGAGGAAGGACGCTGTATCCCGACCACCCAGCCAAACCCGGTACGACCGTGCAACAAACTATCAGCGATCAGGCTGCGCAAGCCGAAACCAGGTTCAGGAATTTCATGAAATCCGAGGGACTGCGATGCACCACCGAACGCATCGACGTCCTGCACGAAGTCTACCATTCAGAGACGCACCTCGACGCCGACGAAATCTACGTCAAGCTGCGTGAAAAAGGAACCGGCATCTCACGGGCGACCGTTTACCACACGCTCGACCTGCTGTTCAGGCTCAACCTGGTGACACGGCTCGACCTGGGCCACCACCACACCCACTACGAGCGGACCCTTGGGGTGGCCAACCACCTCCATTTCGTCTGCCAGCGTTGTGGACACGTCACCGAAGCGCCAAGCAACGAACTCAAGGCCCTCGTCGAAAAGCTTTCCAGGTCGAACCAGTTTACGCTCGGCAGCTTCTGCATGCAGGTTTTCGGTGAATGCGCAGACGAAGAGGCCTGCACGCTCCGGGCCGAACAGCGCAAGACCTGCTGAACGGAACCGGACTTCGACCTCAACGTCAGACATCCACTCCAATGCACTGGGTCTACCTGTTCCTGGCAATCATCACGGAAGTGTGCGGCACGACAAGCATGAAACTCTCCGAAGGCTTCACCAGGCCACTCCCATCGCTTTTTATTTTCATTTTTTACGCCCTGAGCTTTACATTGGTCACGCTGGCCCTCAAGGTGCTGCCCATCGGGCTGACCTACGCCATCTGGTCGGCAATCGGCACGGCC
The DNA here is from genome assembly GCA_964611215.1 of uncultured Chlorobiaceae bacterium. Classification (GTDB taxonomy): domain Bacteria; phylum Bacteroidota; class Chlorobiia; order Chlorobiales; family Chlorobiaceae; genus Chlorobaculum. Next base: position 18,816 of record CAZSXF010000009.1, on the reverse strand, counting down.
CTCATCACCCTCATCGGCGTCGTCTGGTTCGGCGAGGGCATGGACACCCTCAAGGCCGTTTCGCTGCTGCTCATCATCATTGGCGTGGCCGGCCTCCAGTTCAGCCATGAACACATGAAATAAGGCATGACCAAGAACAGCCCCGTCTACAGGAAAATCGTCGTCAAAGTCGGCACCAACGTCATCACCGGCAACGATGGCCGACTCGACCCGGAAATTCTCGACAACCTCACCGCCGAAATAGCCGCACTGTCGGCACAAGGGGTCGAGGTCGTCCTTGTTTCGTCGGGTGCCGTCGGCGCAGGACGCGGCCTGGTCAACCTTTCCGGCAACCTCACGCCGGTCGAAACCCGGCAGGTCCTTGCGGCAACCGGTCAGATACACCTCATCAACGCCTACAGCGAACGCTTCGAGCGGCTCGGAATGCTCGCCGCACAGATTCTGGTCACCAAAGGGGACTTCGGCGACCGTCTCCATTACCTGAACATGCGTACCTGCCTCACGGCGCTGCTTGGCCAGCAGATCGTTCCGATCGTCAACGAAAACGACGCCGTTTCCGTCACCGAGCTCATGTTCACCGACAACGACGAGCTTTCGGGGCTCCTGGCCTCCATGCTCCAGGTCGATGCCCACATCATCCTCTCCAATGTCGACGGGCTTTTCGACTTCACCGGCCCCACAAAACGCCTCATCGCCGAAGTCGACCCGTCATCGAAAGCATTCAGCCAGTTCATCCGGCCGACCAAATCGGAATTCGGGCGTGGCGGCATGCTCACCAAATGCACCATCGCCCACAAGCTCTCCCGGCTCGGCATCACCGTGCACATCGCCAACGGCAAAACCAGGGGAATCCTCCAGTCGATCGTCGGCGGCGAACCGGTCGGAACCAGGTTCATTTCAAAGAAATCCGAGCACGGCATCAAGCGCTGGATCGCCCACAGCGAAGGCCTTGAAAAAGGCGCCGTCATCGTCAACCAGGGGGCAATCGACGCCCTGACCGGCACTGACCACGCCAGCAGCCTCCTGCCTGTCGGCATCACCGCCGTCGAAGGCGACTTCTCGAAAGGCGACATCATCCGCATCTGCGCAGAAGACGGCACCGTCGTCGGATACGGCATGTCGGCCTGCAGCGCCGAAAAAGCCCGCGCCACCCTCGGCCAGAAAGGCCTCAAACCCGTCATCCATTACGATTACCTCTACATCGTGCAGTAACCGCGCTGCCCGCCCCCCAAGACTGACCGCGCCGGCATTCAAGTCAATAGTTCGCGGCCGGGAGGTTTCCGGTGAGCTGTAATCAATTTCTCAAAAGCATTCCTTGACCATGCCGAACCCCTGCGCATTCTTCTCGCCGAAGCCGCATTCGTAGCCGATCTCGATCAGTTCCGGATTTGCCACAAACCGAAATGGCGCGAGCGTCCCCTTCACCTTCGACTCGTCACTCCGCCCCTCTTTCAGGGTAATCAGTTTCTGCACCTTGCCATGTACTTTAGCCACATAATCCCGATCAAGCTCGAACACGACGTCATTTTCGTTGCAGAAAATCGGCTTGCCGTGAAGCACCTCGTACTTCCGGCAAAGGTTAGCTACCAGTACCCTCTTGAAATCAGGATCGCCCGGAAACAGATATTGCGGGTATTGATCCGCCTCACTCTTTGCTGCACACACAAGCGGAGAGAGCATCACAAATCGCATTTCGCATGAAAATACTGGTGGATCAAGTTTCCTGACCGTTTCCACCCTGAAGCGCTCCTTGCCCACCGAAACAAACGGCTCATGGAGCAGCCCGAGAATCAGATGCTCGATGAACTCATCCTTCGGCGACGAAATCGTCAGATGGAGCTGCCGCTCGCCTGTGCTCATTGTTCCGCTTTCGTGCATCATCCATTTACGGCGATTTCCCGGATTCAGCGGTGAAAAGGTAAACAGCTTGAACGCGCGGTTATCCAGCCTGTACCCCTGCTCATGCAACCGCTCCGCATACTCGCTCGAACTCCGGTCGATGACATTGTAGATCAGGCCGGAAATCAGGTAGAAGTGATTGATCGGGATTGCCACAAAACGTTGCCGATGCGAAAGTTCAAGAGTTATGCGCATGGGTGAGGGCGAAGTAATAAAAATGTGTATTCACTTAAATTATAATGTCAATAAAAACACACTAAAAGTTGAGCCAGCTACAATACGCTTTCAATGTCATCAATATTACGCTAAATTCTTGAAGATTAAGTCATGCTTGATTCTCATCGTCAAGGGTGCATTTGAGTCACTTCCCCCCTTGTGAATCCGTAAACCTCCCTGTTATGAGTCACTCACCTCATAAATGGTACCTCAGAATTGAAGCGGTCAATCTCGATCATTCCGTTTACGACACCAACGATATAAGCACCATTCGGGGCGGAAGCTCGCTTTTGCTGGATGCAGTTTGGATTAACGATAAGCCAGAGCTAAATGCTCTCCTGAAACCCGTAAGTGTGGGAGCCAGCACTGGATTCTATGAGATTAACACAACAAACGATAATGAAATAGCTGACATTGAAACGAAGGTCAGAAAATACCTTCAGAGTTACCCATACTGCCTTTTCGCCACTTTCGCTGTGGCTACAGACAAAATGAACACAGTTGAATCCATCCTTGAGGTGAACAACCGGCTGATGGCTAAATGTGCTTGGCAGCAATACCGGACCCCCACATTCCCTTTTCCTAAATACGCAAACACGAACACGGCGTGCAGCATGGAAGGTGCACGCCCTGCCGTTCTCAGAGAAGTTCATGGAATTAAAGATGAAATAATTGTCTCTGATTCAGTTAATGTCAGACGAAAAAAGGGAACAAAGTTACGGCAACAATTGTATAGGCGATGTTTTGATGAAGCACTCCCGGAAATGACCTTCACCGATGATCTTGAAGCACTCGCTCAAAACGGTGACATTGCCGTGATTCATTTCGATGGAAACCGTTTTGGCAATATCCGCAACTATTGTCGCGATGTTGACGATCTTGAAAAATTTGACAGCAAAGTTCAGGGAATTCAAAAAAATGCGCTCAAACAGATCATTGCATTTGCCAATGATGAAAAAAATAAACGCTTTCGAACAAAAGATGGATTGATTTGCCTTGAGACTCTGCTGTGGGGAGGAGATGAGGTTGAACTGGTCGTACCGGCAACTGTGGCTTGGGCGACGCTGAAACGTTTCTTTGATGCCACCACGGACCCGTTTGAAACAGCAGGAAAAAAGATTGCACTCACCTGGTCGGCAGGCGTGGTCTTTTGCCGCCATAACCTGCCGATTCTTCAGATTCGCCGTTATGCCGAGCAGCTTTGCTCACTTGCGAAGCCACCCTCTGACAAGCACGTTGACAAGTTCAGCATCGAAACCGATAACCGCATCGCCTATCTCAACATGTCGTCATTCGACCTCATTGAGAGGAATGTCGAGTCTTTCATCCCGCACTATCACCAACCGGCAAAAGCGGAGGATTTTATCTTGGCCAGAGGCGAGCTTCAGAAAATCCATAACACAATGCTGACCATCACCCGGTCATTCCCCAAAAACAAGGTTTATGACATCGTGGCACTGCTTCAGAAAGGCAAGCCTGTTGATGATGAAGTTTCACGAGCGCTGAAAATGGCCGAAAGTTCAACACGCCCAGCTCTCGAAGCTGCAATAAAGGTAGTCGTCGGTGAAAATAATAATCGGTGGTTACTCATTGGCGATTTGTGGAATCTTATCGGGACACAGGCATTATGAACATTCATCATGAACTCTCGGTAGAGCTGACCGTTTGTGCGCCGTTCATTTCAGGAGGCGGTGCCGATGGCGTCCGGGGCCTCAACAAGCTTTTCGTACGGCGATCAGACGGCCAGATTGCGATCAATGGCTCGCATATCAAAGGCAAACTCAGGGAGGCGCTCAAGGAATTGAAGAAATATAATGCGGTAGCGGAAAGTACGGATATGCTCAAACTGTTTGGCCCTGAAGATTCCACTGACGAGATAATAAATAACCGATCACTCCACGATCATCGCCGCAAGGGCCAGCTCCGTTTTTCCGATTTCATCATTACCAGCCCATCGAGGCCGGCTGATTGTTCGGCAAATCTGAAGCGCCTGACAAAAGTCCGGATTGACACTACCACCGGCACCAGCAAAAAGCAGGCGCTTCAGATCGTCGAAAACCTTTTCGACTCCGGCACCCCGGTGACCCTGCAGGGCGACATCAGCTTTTTCGCGGAAACAGGCGAAGCGAACTCGACAGCCGAAACGCTCTCGACCGGCCTGAAGTGGATCAGGGCTCTTGGAGGCTCCAAAGGAAGCGGCTTCGGCAGGCTTGAACGAGTCAAAACGGCACTCACGACACGCGAGTCAGTTACGGCAGCCACTGATTTCGGTGAACATCAAAAGTTCAATATCCACTTTGAGTTCTTTGACGACCTTCTGATCGGAGGCATCAAGAAAGCCACCTATTTCGTCGAATCGGAAAACGTGATACCCGGCGGAGCCATCAAAGGCTCGCTTGCCCGCTTCCTGAACCGACTTTGCGGAACTACGCCGGACTGGACGCCAATCGATAAATCAAACAGTACCTTATCAGCTCAATTTCCGCTCCTTGCGGAACACTTCTCCAAAATCCGCTTTTCTCATGCCTTTCCTGTTGCAATCGATCGTACACACCGGCCTGCGACTATCCCTTTTTCAGCAGTGACCGTTAAAGGAAACGAAGAAATTTACGATGTCGCTTTGCAGCAAGAGCCATCACTTGACAGTCATTCGCACATTCCATCATTTCAGATCAACTGGAAGAGCTTTGATGCCGCGCACAGCTTGTTTGGATGGACGTTTCCTGAAATCACCAATAAAACGCGGACGGCCATTCATGGCCCCTCCAAACGCGCGAAGGACAAAAGCCTCTACACCTTCCAATACCTGACTCCGTTTCAACCCGGAGAGCGTGGGCCGGGTGGCTGCCGAAAGAAAATCAAATGGATTAGCACCATCACCATGCCGACACTCGACTCGGCTAAAAGTCAACAAGAGCTTGCAAAGCAATTCTTTGAAGCTATAGATCAGGGATGGCAGTACCTCGGTAAACGGGATGCCCGGTTTAGCTTGTCGGTGCATGAACCTGAACCAAACTCGTTTCACGAACTTTTTGAAGAAGAATCACCGGAAAAGTATGGCGGACAGGCAATTATTGTGCTTCAAACCGATGCGCTGATGTTCGATGGAATGAGTCTTGCCGAAAACCAAAAAGCTTTTCCCGATCTGCGTGAGGCATACAGACAATTCTGGTATGAAGTTACCGAAGGTTCTTGCGATATGATCCGATTTTTTGCCCGGCAGAAATTTGCCGGAGGGTATCAGGCAAAGAACAGCTTCCAGCTTCACGAACATTACTATCCATATATCCTTACTGAAGCCGGAAGCGTTTTCGTGCTCAACATCAAAAACTCGGCAAAGGCTGAACATAAACTGAATCAATTCAGTCAGAGCGGTCTCCCATTGCCATCGGATATAATGGAACCGATTAAGAAACGGATTCCGGACGGCACCGAAGCGTGGCAAGTATGTCCGTTCGTCCCGGAAAACGGTTATGGAGAGATCAAAATAAATATGGCCTGGCACCGTATGAAAAAACTGCCTATTCAACCCGAAACGCCCTGATCATGAGCTACCTCCGCATACGGCTTGAAGGAACGTTGAAGGCGATCTCTCCGACCCATATCGGCACCGGTGAGAATCGCCAGGTAGATCGCGTGAAAAAGAACGGTGAAGATGATGCGCCGGAAATCTCCATGATTGCGCGAAATTACTTGGGTTTACCCTATCTGCCTGGTAGCGCGATACGGGGAGTGGTCCGAAATCACCTGCTTCAGATATTCAGGAGCTTGCCCGGCAAGATCGCGAAAGAAGAGGATGATTCATATTACCCGGATGTACTTGCCATAGCAAACGCCGGAGGGAAAACGCAGAATGAACTTTATGAAAACGAATACAATAAAGCAAGCTTGCTTGAAAAGGTATTCGGCACTCCGCTCTGGGCTGGAAAAATCGAATTCTGGGATGCTTCGGCAACTGGCAAGATCGATGGTAGGCGATTCGAGGATAAAGATTGGGATGATAATCGGCAATGTTATCTGGTGCGTTCGGTTGCCATCGATCCAGTCACCGGAGCTGCTGAAGCGCACAAATTTTATACTTTCGAAGTTGCTCCTGCCGAATTGAGCTATAAAGTGAACATAGCAGGACAGAAACTTGATGATACGGAACTTGGTATGTTGCTCTTTGCCCTCAACGGCTTCAATTCGGGAATTTACCCGCTTACTATCGGTGCCATGTCTGGTCGTGGATTCGGCCAGATGAGGTTCACGCTCGATAAACTTTACGTTCTTGAAGACACACCGGAAGCAGTTCAGGAATGGGCAGTACAGGCCAACCAAAATGATCATGCCGGGTATTGTGGTCTGCCGGAAAAAAGCGCCGACATGCAGGCTTTGATCGATTCGTTCAAAAAGCGGTTCGCTAATGCTATTAAGCAGGAGAGTCAAGCATGAGCACTCCCATTCCGTTCCCAAATGGCGTGACCAGCTTGCTCAAGTGCACGTGGACGCTCGAACTGAAAACTCCGCTGGTCATCCGCGCTTCGACGAATGCCTCGATTCATAACAAAAAAGGAGATGGAGAGTCACAAAAAGGGCGCGCAAGTCAGTACGACTTTCGCTGGGAAGAGCCAACCAGCATTCAGGGCAAAAAAAATGAATGGTCAGCCGTCAGGGATTTCAATTACGAGTTTTACGCCGTAGAAAATGAGGACAGCAGCACCAAAGAGAAATTTCCATTCGCGCTCAAAGCTCGATATAGCATTCCCGGCAGCTCGATTCGTGGAGCCTTGCGCCAGTCGTTGATTCATTCGCTGATAACGGATGGAGAGCAACAACTGTTGTTCAGCTTACCGAAACTCGATCAGAATCAATCCATCGATACATCAACACGGAAAAAAAGAATGTCGGAAGCAAGAGAAGTTGTCGAAAACGAGCAGAACTACTGGCACGACGTTCTCTCTCTTTTCGGTATCGCTTACGACTTGAATCCGGACATTGACAAGCCGCTGATCTGGAGCGGCAGGCTTGAGATGGGAAGTGTGATTTTACCAGATAGAGATGGTCAAACAGATGGGTTAAGGTACGATACTAGTGAAGTCAACGGGTGTGCACCAAGAAATATCGACAAACATGTCAACACCCGCTCGCCACTCGATCGTGTTACGATGGCTGCTAAATCCGGCGGATTGCATTCGGGCATTGAGATGAGCGAGGGTCAGACGTTTACGATTGAATTCCGGATAGTCAATCCAAGACCAAATGATTTCAAAATCCTGAAACTTTGGAAACGTGACATTGATGCCGGGTTTATTCGTTTCGGAGGGTTGAGCAGTCAAGGCCGGGGAAAAGCTGAAATCTTAAACGACGCTTATCAGCTTTACGCGGCTTGCAATACGCCGCTTTGCAAGACAATTGGAGAACTCGGCAAAGAGGAAATCGCCGATGAGTTGGTAGGAATCTGGACAGGTGCTGAATTCAATCTTGAAAGCCTCCTCGATCAGAATATCATGGATGCTCTTTAACTTGCCTATACACCATCATGAGCCACAACCCGAATCCATTCGATTTCGTCCCGTTCGCAAAGGAAGAACTGGTATTGAAAACGCCGGAGCAATGGCTTGCGTTCGGCAATCTCAAAACCGGGCGCATCACCGTTCAAATGAAAGCCCTGACTCCGGTGCATATTGTTGGTGAGCAACCGATGGAAACAATCAACGGCAAAAACGGCAAAAACATTGAGAAAAGCCTCTTTTATCAGCGTAACGGCAAATACTACATACCGGGTTCATCGATACGCGGCGCTCTTCGAGGATTCATCGAGGCCGCCTGCAACGGCTGGGCATCCCAGTTGACACCGTATTATGAGAAAAAAGAAAAAACACATGCAATCGGCTTCAAAGTCGTTGAGAGCGAAACGGATAAGTCAATCGATATTGATCGCGAATTACCATCAGCCATAAATCAAAAGTTCACCATTCCAGCATCAGCAGATCAAGGAATTGATCTCGCCTCTTTTTTATTCGGCTATATCCCCGGCAAATCGGATAATAAAGATCAATTTAATACCGCATGTAAGAGCAGGATAATGATTGATGATGCTGCATTTGACAGCGCAATGCTTTCATCCACATCAACAAATGATTCATATAGGATCCCTGACCTTAACAACAACAATACCAAGCCAAACGACAAGAATAAAGATCCTCGTGCTTTCATGGGTGGCCCTCACCCAAGCGCATCAAGCTGGTGGTATCAACTTCCAAAAGAGATCAGAAAAGATAAGTATGGCGCTTATAAATTTATAGGCTCCGGCTTTCGAGGTCGTAAATTTTATTTTCATCAAGACCCAGTTAAATGCGTCAAGTATTATAACGAATCGTCAGACTGGAATAAAACCGTAAATGGCATAAAAAAGCTTCACCTCTTCCCTATCGAATGCATCACTCAGGGTAGCCTCGTCACATTTAATATACTCTTCAATAATATACCTGAGCAACTGCTGTATATTTTAATATTTGCACTGGAACCTGGCAGAAAAATCCGTCACAAAATCGGATATGGAAAAGCTTATGGCTATGGATCGATAGAGTTTTCAATTCAAGAAATCGTTTATGCCTGCAAGGGTTTTGAAGATACTGAAGATGCTGATCTCAATACAATGAGAGCAATACTTGGCAAACAATTATCTCGTTTTGACAGTAAAGATCACGCCAGCGTCGCTCATTTTCTGCACAGAAAGTCACTCGATGGCTTATCACTTATTCTGTGGTACGAATCTTCTTTTAAACATATTTTCTCTTATCCTTGTGCTGGAAAAGGTGGTTTTTATATTGATCTTGACACGCAACAGAGAAAAGAACACAACGGCGAACTGAAAGCAGCAATAGAAAAAACACTGGAGTTGAATGGGATAAATGTGCCTCGCAATAATAGTGTGATTTCGATTGATCCTGCCAAAGCAGAAAAAATGACAAGAAATCCATTTCTTGTCATGTATAAGCCAGCGCTTCATTTTGAGGTGTATCAGGAAAACTCAGAGCTTGAAAAAGACATAAAGCAAAAAAGAAGGTTTAAGTATGACTAACACAGAAAATAAAAAAGAAGACCCAATAAGCAAAAACCTCTACGTACCACTTGAAAAGGCCGAAAAAGTATCTGGAATACTTTTTTGGATCATTACAATCTTATCTTTTTTACTAGTATTACCAACGACAGTAAAGTTAACACTATTTAGCCACCCGATCGCTCAGGCAATAATTTCAGTTTTATTCATCTTAAATATAATCGCCGTAATCGCTTCTATTGTTCTAACTCTTCTTATTCGTCTCAAACTGTTCCCGAAAGCAGAAGACGCTCGAAGAAAAGATTTTATATCAAAGTCATTTGATATTCACCTCACCAGTTTAAGAACTAAAGGCTATTATAATAACGAAGAACGTCACGCTTCAACCAAAATAGGATTATCTGTTCTTGAAAACCTTCTATATACAAAAAGGGTTCTACAAAGTATGATAATCACCACAAGGATACAAGCTCTTGTATGGCTCATTATATTTGCATCTATAATTTTAATCAGACGTTCAAGTTTAGAAGCAATTTACGCGATAAGTATAGCTGTTTTTAGTGAAAATATCCTTGTAAAATGGGCAAGAATGGAGTGGATACTTGATAAGGCCGAAAAGTTGTTCGATGGCCTCTATCGTATTCTTCAGTTAAAGCTCTCTGATGATGAGCTTCTTCCATATGCTATCGATGCCTTTGTGGACTATGAGACAGACAAATCCACAGCAAGTATTCTCTCGTCGAGCAAGGTTTTTAATAAATTACAACCTTCGCTTGATAAAGAATGGGAAACAATAAAAACAAATTTAAGCAGAGATAGAACCGAGAGCTGAAAGAGCAGTTTGACCGACGCTGATGCTGAGGTTCTTGCTCATCTTCTTGGCCATCTGGACTTTCGGGTCATCTGGAGAGATTTTCGGTCGTCCGCCCTTCTTCCCTTTCTCGTGAGCTGCTTTCAGGCAAGCCGGTGTTCTCTCCTGAATCAGTCGGCGCTCGAATTGCGCGAGCGGGACGTGTCCTCGTTTATCAGACCACTTGTTTTTTGGAAACCTTCCGATTCCCGAACACGAAATTCTTCAGGTAGGAACGCCCCCCAAACGTACCGCGGAACAGCTCATCCGGCATTCACGACCCGACGAATCGGCGGCGGTTGCGTATATTCCGGCTGCAACCATCGTCCAACCAATCAAAACACCGCACCATGGCCATGACTGTCGAAATCAGGGACAACAAGCTCTGCATCGAGATCGACCTGGAGAAACCGACCCCCTCGTCATCGGGCAAGACCCTTGTCGTCGCCAGCACCCACGGCAACGCCGTCACCTCCGTCATGATCGACGGCAAACCTGTGACCATCGGCCTGAACGCCTACATCAAGAAATAGCCCCGCAATCCCTTGCGCCGCAGAGCGGCATACCTGCCGCCGACAGCGCCCGACAGGCTCCGAACCGCCGCTCGTCATTCGGCATACCCGGTAGCAGGCAAACGGCCGCGATGGCCATCACGGTGTTTGCCGTCCACGCCCCGCTCGCCATGGTGTTCATGACGGCGGCCGTCGTCATGAACACCATCGCCCTTTGAGGCACCACGATGGCACCGGATGCAGTTGCCGTAGTTCCTGATGCCTCTGTCGAGATGGACGGCGGCTATGCGGGACGGCGTGTGTTCATGGCAGCCGTAGCAGGTGATGCTTTTGAAGTTGCCGGCATCGGGATGGCACCTCCTGCAACCGGCCCGATGCGGCCCAACCAGCGGGAAGCGGCTGTGGCTGAAATTGGCCGGTTTCCACCCGGTCGTGGCATGGCAGGCGGAACAGTTTGCACCTGCACCGGCGTGCAGTCTGTCGCCGGGCTGGTCGCGCCGGTGGCATGCACTGCATTGCGCCTGCGCGCGGCCATCAAGCTTGCCGTGCTCAAAACGCGCGCCCTTCCAGGATCCCGTCACGTGGCATGCACCGCAGTTCCGCTTGGCAACCGCCCGGTGCAGCTGGTCGTCCGGGCGAGCGCCCGAATGGCAGCGGATGCAGTCGGCCTGCAGCTCCCGGCTGAGCGCCGCATGCTGGAACGGCCGCGCCGTCGTTTTTGAGACCCCGCTGCGGTGCCCGGCATGGCAACGGATGCAGGAATTGCCCGAAACCCCCTTATGGAACCGGACCGATTCGCTCCTGACCGGCAACGGTCGGCCAGCGACGCTCCTGATGCCGATAGATTCCGGTTTATGGCAACTCGTGCATTGCGTTGCGGGAACACCCCCGAAGGGCCTGTGACAGGCAAAACACTGCTTTGCGATCGACGCATGCCCTTTCGCCGTTGGGCCGGGGCTGAAGAGTCGGTCGGGAAACGCAAAGGCCAGCAGAAGCACGATGGCGATAAAGAAGGCAAGGATGGCTGCCGTTTTCATGCTCCTACCTCCACCAGGCTGACGTGTTGGAAAACATCAGGATCGTCGCAATATGGGCAAGCGTCAGCACCAGCAGGAACGACACCAGTGGAATGTGCACCTTGCGCCACCGCCCGAGGGTCCTGAGCGTCAGCGAGTCCAGGGAAAGACGGCTGGCCGAAACCGCATCGCCCGCCGCACCCGCATCCTGGAACCGGACCTCGTCACGCAACCTGCGGACGAGATGCTGACCGACATAGCCGCTGGCCGTAACGACCAGCATCAGGGCGCTGGCGCCCCACGGCAGAAGCGCATGGTAATGGATGCCCGAATGCACCATGACCATGAGCGCCGCGATCCAGCCGGCGACGCAATGCGCCCGCAGAAAGCTTTTGGTCTGGCCGGTGGAAATGATCTTTTTCTTCCTGGCCGAATAGACGAAGGAAACAAGGAAAAACAGGAGGCCGGTAACGCCAAGGTAGCGACCGACCAGTTCAAGACCGAAATGGTGCAGCAGGTAGTCAAAAGCAAACGAGGCGATAAGCAGCACGAGGGCGGATGCCGCCAGCGGCACGACTCTCCGGATAAGCAGGGATGTCATCATGGTCTGGTCAGGTGACTGGTTTCTGGATACGGGGAAAAGATAGACCCAGCCACCTTAAACGAACCTCAGGCGAACCTTAAAAGCGAGTTAAATCCTCAGACGTCGCCTGCAAGAGGAAACAACAGGGTAAAAACCGTCCCCTGGCCGACCTCGCTCGACACCGAAATGTCGATCGACTGGAGGTCGGCGAGCTTCCTGACGATCGACAGGCCGAGCCCGGAACCTCCGGTGCTTGAGCTTCTCGACTCGTCGACACGATAAAACCGGTCAAAAATGGCTGACAGCTTGTCTCCTGCAATCCCCACACCATGATCGCTGATCGTGCACGACGCCACACCCTGCCGACGCTCAATGAGGATGTCAATCGCCGAACCCTCCGGCGAATACTTCACGGCGTTGGAAATGAGGTTTTCAAAAATGATTTCAAGAAGCGAAGGATCGGCAGCGACCTTTCCGGGCTGGCGGTCGTCGAGCGACAGCGCGATGGCCTTTGCCCGGATGAATGGCTGCAACCGTGCTATGGCCGCCCCGAGCGGCACGGGAAGGTCGACCGGGACAATGACCGGTCGGGCACCCTCGCCGCTGAACCGTGCAAGCATCAGCAACTGGTCGATGAGTTTCGCCATCCTGTTGAGCTCGGCGAGGCTGTCGCTGATCCTGCTCACATAATGGGCGGTGTCCCTGGGTTTCCGGATCAGCACCTCCAGGGTTCCCTTGACCACAGCCAGCGGCGTCTTGAGTTCATGCGAAGCATCCGCGGTAAACTGCTTTTCCCGCTGGAACGCCTGCTGCAGGCGGTCAAGCAGGGCATTGACCGTCACGGACATGCGGTAGATTTCATCATGGTTCTGCGGCAAGGGGATACGCTGGCCGAGATTCGACTGGGTAATCGATTCCGCCGATGCGATCACCTCGTCAATCGGCCTGATGCTCTGGCCGGCGATGAGGCGACTGACGACGAAGAGCAGGAAAATGATGAGCGGAAATGAAAACAGCATGATGCGCTCCATGTCGCGAAGCACGAGAATGGCGCCTTTCAGCGGAACGGCCACAATGAGCAGGCCGGACGGGCGGCCGTCGCTGCCGGTAAGAGGCATCTGGAGCTGGCGAACCGCCGAACTGCCCACCGTACCGTTACGGAAGGCAAGCTCATGGACACGGATGTCGAAGGCCAGCGCGTTGTCGAACAGGCTTGCCGATTTCCAGACGATGCTGCCCCGTGCGTCGACAAACTGGACAAACTCTGCGTCCAGATCCTTGTGGTGGCGCCCGAAACGATCGTGGCGATAGGCTTTCCTGAAATCGTCGTCGTCCTTCCCTTTCCGGTCGTCGTCGTCATCGTCGCGGCGCCCGGCACCGCGCACGAAATCGTCAAACCGCCGGCCGTCGCGGACGTGGGACTTGCCCAGTATCTCGAACGACTCCTTCTGCAGCACCTCGTCCAGGTGGCGGTACACGACATTATCGACCGTAAAGGCGATCCCGGCGAAAACAATGGCAATCAGGACGGCAGTCGCGCCTGTATAGTAAAGGGCGATCCTGCTCCGCAAACTCATGGATGAGAGCAGACGCCACCGGAAACGACTGCCGGAAGCCATCGTCACCCTCCTGTCCCTTCCGCTTCACGAACGATGTAACCGACCCCCCGAATGGTCTGGATCAGCCCGCGGCAACCGGCGGCATCGAGCTTTTTGCGCAGGAAATTGATATACACGTCGATGACCGAGGTGTCCGAATCGAAATGCATGTCCCAGACATGCTCGATGATCCGGCTCCTGGTGCAGACCCGACCCTTGTTGCGCACGAGGAATTCAAGGAGCGCAAACTCTTTCGGGGTGAGCGAAAGCCCGACCTCTCCATACCTGGCCTGGTGGGTGGACGGGTCCACCTGCAGCATGCCGGCCTCCAGCGGCCCGCATGCATTGCCGCACTGCCGCAGCTGGACCCTGATGCGGGCAAGCAGCTCCTCGAATGCGAACGGCTTGCGGATATAGTCGTTCGCACCCGTATCGAGCCCGAAGACGGCATCTTCGAGGGTATCCCGCGCGGTAAGAAAGATGACCGGCACTGCCCCGCCCTCCTTGCGAATCGCCCGACAAACCTCGATGCCGCTGATTCCGGGAAGCATCCAGTCCAGAAGAATGAGGTCGTACTCATTGGTCATGGCCATATCGAGCCCTTGCCGACCGTCCTGGGCGACATCCACCGCAAAGTACTCCTCCTCGAGCCCCTCCTTCAGGAATGCGGCAATTCCCGGCTCATCTTCGACAATGAGAATTCTCATGCTGGAATTGTTAATGATCGTCATCGTCATGGTCGTCGGCAGGTTTTGCCATCAGCACCCCAAGCACCTCAGGCGCCTTTTTCCCGTTGGCCGCCGCGATCTGGACGATGGTCTGTGACGGAGACACCACGGCAATACCGTTCTGTCGGAGCCCGGCCACCAGCTCTTCCGGCTGCTGCTGCACCACAAGGGCAACCGTTGCAAGCGACGAAGACTCAAGCGCCCTGACCGATGCCATGGCAACCCGCTTGCCTCCCTCTCCGTGGCCCTTGCCGCCAAGGAAAGGCATCGACGAGAGCACGGTAACCACAACACCAAGCGAAATGATGGCGACCGCCCCTTTTTTTGCAAAATAACCAGTAAACGTTTTCCAGTTCGCTAAAATATGAAATGCCGCCCCGGCAACGAGCAACCAGCTCAGCCACTCGTGCACCGGCTTGACAAGTCCTCCTTTATAGTCGAAGAAAAGCAGCAGACCGGTAGCCGCAGTTATCACAAATGCCCCGATAACCAGCGGGGTCGCCCAGAATCGAATGTTTGCTTTCATGGTTGCATCAAAATCTTTTTGGTTGTCAACGATGTATTGCCGGTCGACTCACCGACCGACAGCAATAAACGTACACCCGCAAACCTTAAATGAGGGTAAGGGCTCCCTTAAGATTGGCTTAAAAAAACAGCGGGGAGAATAACCTCCTCACCCGGCCAGATGAACGTAGCAAAAGAACTGTCAGGACACAGGGAAACAATCCGGCAACTAAATGATGAGGCGAAAACGATCATGCGTACGGTTATGCACAGATACGGCGACGCCGTCTCATATCGAGACAAACCCGCAGGACACGCCACAAAAAAAGCAGAGACCAAGCACGGACAGATCATCTTAACAAGCTTTTTTAAAAAAAGTTACACAGGAAGCTCCATTCCATACCAACAAAAAAAGAATCAAATAATAACTTGATTATAATTCTCATTGACGTATCTTTACACTATCTCCTCAACGAGAAGATCGATATGCATGGGCAACATCGGTTGCCGATCATTCCTGCCTGTCGTTCCCGGCAGTACTCAGGGCAAAAGCAATACTTCCGCCCTGACAGCCACCAGTAGTACCCCGTAGTAGCACGTAGTGATTCTTTTTTGGCAGCAACAGCGAAAGCAATGAAGTTCATTTCCCTTCATGAAGCCCATGGAAGGAATATACGGCGTTGACCGCTTCCGGTTTTCGGTACGGCAACATCTGTTTCTGCCGGAAATATCGCAACAATCCTGCAGCAACCCCGCCCAGGAAGCTGCTGCAGGGACAGATAAAAAAACGCCACTATCCCGGCACCGAACTGAACGGCACCTGATGCGCCACCCCCGTCGCAACAACATGCATACAAGCGAACAGCAGGGCGCGCAAACGCCCTGCCGGATCGTCGCGTCCCGATGCAGCAATCCGCGCAGGAGAGTTTCCACCCCGGAACAGCTTTTCTTCGACACCACCAACCATAACCACACCAATCCCCATCATGAACAGAATCCACAAAATCATCTGGTCCCGCATCAAGCAGAAATGGCTTGTCGTTTCTGAAAGGGCTGGCGTCAAGGGAGTGCCGGCCATCAGCTTTGGGGCAGCCAGCCTCGCCGTCATGATGCTGCTGGCAAGCCAGGCAAAAGCCGACACCACATTCCTGGATTTTTCAACCAGCGGGCTCACCGACTGGACGACCTATGGTTCGGCAACCGTGTACACCTCGCCAAACTCCTACTCGCAGATACTGGGTGATGACGTGCACGCCCCAAAAACGAACTACACCCTGGCCCCCGCTTCGGGCGAATCCATGGTGCTCATCAGGCCAAATGGCTCACTGGCTCTTGTTGCAAGCAACATCGATACCACGCTCCATCTGACCTCGGGCACCATAAGCAACCTGCTTGGCCCCGACGACCTCGCCCCGACAAATTTTGGTGCTATCACCAAAAGCTTCACGCTGACACCGGGAACCTATACTTTCTCCTGGGCCTATGCCGCTGCAGACTACGCCGACTTTAATGACGGCGTCCTCGTCGCCATATCAGATGGCAACAATACCCAGACCGTCAAGCTGCTTGCGCGAATCGGAACGGCAAACATGTCGCTCCCGCAAACCGGCTACCCAGCAGGAACCGTTGTCATGACCAATTACGGCTCGACGCAATGGATAACCTATACCTTCGACATTACCTCCAGCGGCACGTACTGGGTCAGCTTTGCAGACTTTAACGCAAAAGACTACGCCACAAATTTCGATCCACTGTTCTTCATCAGCAATACGGCCGGTACCGTAAGCGGCGGCGGAGACAACATAACGCCATCGGCACCGGCAACGGCGGCACAGGTGGCGGCAGGAACCGCATCGACTGTTTTTGACGGTGGCGTACTCACCGCAAGCGCAACGGCGCCGACACTGGCGAAGAATTTCACCATCAAGCCGACCGGCGGAATTATCGACCAGAACGGCATGACAACGACCATTTCAGGCGTCATCGCCGATGCGACCACCGGCAACCCCAGCCCACTGACGATCAAGAACACCAGTTCAGGCGGCGCAGTGATCTTAACGGGTAACAACACCTATACGGGAACGACCACCGTCGAACCAGGCGCGACGCTGGCCGTTGACGGCGCCATTGAAAGCCCGGTCATCGTCGAGACCGGCGGCACATTGCAGGGCACCGGAGAAATCGCAGGCACCATAAATGTTTCGGGCACCCTGGCACCCGGCAACTCCCCGGGAACCCTGACGGCAACAAGCACCACCACCATGGCGAGCGGCAGCACCCTGAGCGTTGACATCGACGGGCTCGGCACCGGCAATGGTGCAGGCAATTACGACCAGCTGAAGGTCATTGGGGCCGGCAGCCAGTTCATCATCGACTCCGGTGCGTCACTTGCCATTGTGTTGCGCGGCATCAGCGGATCGGCCAACAACACGTTCGTCCCCTCGCTTGGGGACTCTTTCAGTATTGTCACTGCAGAAGGAGGCATCAGCGGCAGGTTCACGACGATCGAGCAGCCCGCTTCAGGATTGGCGGACGGCACCCGTTTTTATGCCTTTTACAATGCATATGGCAGGAACACGATCGACCTTCGGGTCATCCCGACCTCATGGCAGACCTATATAGCCGGCAACGGCGGCAACAGGAATGCGCAGTCCGCAAGCAAGGTGCTTGACCAGCTCATTACCGCAGATGCCACCACCCCGGTTACCGCCAGCCAGGCAAACCTGCTGTTCAGTGTCGCGGGAACAAGCGCAGCACAGTTGCCCGGCGTGGCGACGGCACTCGCAGGTGAAATACACGAGGCAGTCGCAGCCGAAAGCACCCGTGGCTCGCTTCTCCTGCAAACGACCGTATCCGACAGGCTTGCCGAGTCACCACTTTGCGGCGCAGACAAAACCAGCCAGAAAGGGGTCTGGTTCTCGGTAAGCCAGAACTGGGACAGCGTCTACGGAGACAGCCTGGCATCCGCCTACACGGCAAAACGGAGCCAGATAACGTTAGGCGGCGATTTGCTTGCCGCGAAGGCTGCACGCATCGGCATCGGCTTCTCACACGCCGATACCGATGTCAGTGCCTCATACGGCGGAAGCGGATCGGCAACGCAGGATGCCGGCTTCGTCTACGGACAGTTCGGCCTGAATGGCCCAATCCTTGAGGGCGTGGCCTCCCTGGGCATAACCGACTGGAAAACCAGCCGACCAGATCCGGCTGGCGCCACCTCTCACGAGCTGAGTACCGAAGTGAACGGCTTCAGCAGCATGGCAGGCGCCACCTTGCGGATACCGCTGGAATACCGGGGCGCAAGCGTGCAACCCTACGCATCGGCCGTCTGGGTGCACAGTGACCGCAGTTCCGAAAACGAGGGAAGCGATTCCCCGGCCGCGCTGCGCCTGCCTGGATACGAGGCGAACGGCACACGGGTGATGGCAGGGGTGGCATTCGGGACCATGACAAGGAACCCGATGAAGGCGCCGGTAACGCTTACGGTCAATACGGGAATCGGCCATGACAGCTCGGAACTCGCCAATCCGCATGTCGACGCAAACCTGGCAGGAAGCACTATCCGGATCCTGAACCCGGACGTGTCGCAGACCTTCATCCAGGCCAAGGCAGGCGCTACGGTACGTATACGGGAAAACGGGTACTGCTACGCGAACTTTGCCGGCGAATTCCGCCCGGGCAGTGATTCGCACGGATTCGAACTGGGCGTGAAGCTGTTCCTCTGAAATCGTGCGCATCCGGGACCCCAAACACACGAACACCCCGGAAGAGAACGATAACAGCTCCTGATGCACCACCCGCCGGAGTTGCCAGGCCGCCTGAACAGGCGGCCTTTATGCTGGGTTTAAGAAACATACGGGTTTTG
>CAZSXF010000008.1:0-113095 GCA_964611215.1 uncultured Chlorobiaceae bacterium | reverse complement strand
TTGAGAAATTCGTTGAATTGGGGCAGCGCCATTCCGCTGCATGAACCGTGAGTTATTAGCTTAAATTCGCTCGTTTTTTGTCTATTGAGACGGGTCCACTTCACAGGCAAGGCAGTTGGCACACACGATTTTCACTTCTAAAGCACTCTTTATCTCATATCCGACACAAATGTAAAAAGTTAGAAGGCAAAGGGCAACATATAGAGCGAATTTCGTCAATTTAGCTTCTAATCTTCAGCTCTTTTTTTCTTCTACTAAATCCAATAGTGATTCCAAACGGCGTTCTATATAAATAGTCGAACAAGCGCGAACAACATTGATATCTCTTGCAAGCCTTCTCAAATCCTCTCGAATTACATTAGCAGCCTCTGTTATTAATTCCTCAACTAAAAACGCAGCTATATTACTGTAAAAAACATGTCTGACATTCCCATATGATGTTGTACCACCAGGTTCTCCCAAATATGCCAATATAAGCCACTTCAAAATATCAACTCTCACACCCGAAGGGCAATAGATAAGTCCGCCAACCTCCCTAAATGATCTTAGTAACTCTCCATGCAAGGCATTCGAAGTCCAACGATAACCCACTTGTTGCATTTGTTGAAGCACTGTATTAAAGTAGTCACTGCGATTAATCTCCGTCACATAAGGCAGCACTCCTGAAACAAAACACACTCGAATCAATAGTCGCGTCGGCCCTAATCTTGTAATACGTTCTTGTAAATGCCCCGCAAGAGATAATTTCGCTTGGTTAGAAATAAGACTAGCTATATGACTCAACACGATAAATGCGTTTTGCCTTACCAGCTCTGGCTTTGATTCATCAAGAGCTATGGCAACTAAAAATTTTAAAATCTCATCTTGTCTTACAAGTGGCGCATGCTCAAAGTCATGCATGAGACTTTTATTAGGAACAGCAGCTAATGGTTGCTCTATAATTTGCTTAACATCGATAACTCTTAGCAACTGCACTGGGTCACGTGATAACACAGATAATATGCATGTCTGAAATATGTATACGCAATCTTCCACACCAGCCTCATATTCATCGTCCTCATGCTCCAAATCTTTTCTTATATCATAACATCGAGTCATTCTCCTCCAATCCTGCCGACTCAACAATCCTATACGATGAGCCAGATCAATTATTTTTGCAGTAGAATATTCCTCAATATCTTCAGCACGTTCAACAGGGGGGAGTTTATGCTGTTTGGCAGCTTCTTGCGCAATATCTATTCCCGCAAAAATTATCTTTTCACGCAAGTCGTGTATTGCCGCATTAAAAAGTCGCTGACATGCGCTGCTGGGGTCCACATCAATAAGTCGTCTGACTCGACTGATCAAATCACGCGCTTGCCAGTCAGGCCTTATTTGCATTAGAAGATCTGGTACACCAGATGCGGATACCAGACTAACATTTGGAGAAGGGATAATATCACTCATTTACTTTTTTTTATTCCTTTACATAGACATCAGGCCAATCAGCTCGCAAACGCCCGAATAATCAGCGCACAATCACACAAGCTTAAAGCCAAGTTTTTTTGCCAGCTCGATAATCAGATTGGATATGCTCCAATAGTCCATAACGCCCACCACTGTACCGCACGTTGCGCACTGTATGAATTGAACTTTAAAATTTGAATGAGTTGGAAAGAATTCCTTTGCCTCGAAAGCATGCATCCCACATTTAGGACATGATGATATAGCCATAATTTTTATACATTATTTGTTATTAAAAATATCCCCTCACTAATACTACCGATCCCAAGGCTTAGTAGGCTCCACATGTTCAGGTAAAAATGGTGGCCCAGAAGGACTGTCCTTGTAAATTCTCTCACTCGGAACCGGAGACGGCGACGGTTGTTGCGGTTGCGATGGTGGCTGCGGCTGCGGCTGCGGCTGTGGCTGTGGCTGCGGGTTTGGATTAGCAGGCATTATTCCTCCGTTGGTATAAAAAAAGATTTCCCAGGCATAGCGTCCATTACTTCTTGTTCACAAATTTTAAGTACTCTTACATTCTCTCTGGTTTCAGGTGTTTTACCAACAAGTGCTTTTTCTCGTTGCAAAGCCTTTTGAAATTCCAGCTGTAATCGTTTATCGTATTTTTTATCTTGCTCAATCAATATTTTTATCTCTCTTAAATCATATTCAAAGGTACGATAACCTGACAATACACTCTCCATTTCCTTTATCTTCTTTGTCAAGTTAAGACTTGGCTTGAGTATAGCAGCAATAGCTGATACAACCCCTAAATATTGCCAAATCATTCGACCATATGCACTATCCCAGAACCATAAACCAGCAATTGCAGATGAAGGAGCCGTTGCCAATAGAATAAATTCAAGCCAAAAATTCTGACTTTCAAGTGTTGCAAGTTGACGGCTGTAATACTTCACATTTAAACAAGCCGATCTCAACTTATCGTATACAGCCCAAACAGAATGAAGTTCTCGTTCCATAATTATCAGCAAGTGGTTTAGCCGGACCATACGCCACAATACAGGGACTCATTCATTTAATGTAAGGAGACGCTGGGATATTGGACAAGGTGAGGCACAGATTCTCACTCTATCAAATTCTTCAAGAGAAAATCAATGCCCATCTTGTCGAAAGTCCTCCTTGCCGCCGAACACCTATAATTGCTCATAAATCCTAATCATACCTTTGTCATTCCGCCTATATCCCGGCGGATTATTTATAAAGCGTTCTCCTGTTCCTTTGAGTTGTGAGATCTTATGCAGAAGACATAAATCCCATTCATGACCAGGGTTAATGTGCCCCCCACCAATCTGATAACACCTTAAACAGTCATTACCTGATTTTGAAACACCAAAAGCTGCGGGCTGAACAACTCTTTGTAGATCATCATAGTTAAAAGACAAGCACTCCCTATTTCTGATGGCATTAATTATCAATGGATGCATCATCAAGCTCCTTTCTATTAACATTCATGGATTACAGACCTTGCAAGGCACATATCCCACCTGGATCGCAGCTTCACGAGACTGGAACACGGCCGTACAATGCGGGCGAAGTACCTGCAGCTTGACTGATGGAACTTGCGAGTATTGGTTTTGCCGTGATAGACGGATGCAGCGAGAGACGTAATGGAAGTGCTCAGAACGGCCAGCATAGCAGCCAGGACGAGTAAAAAGCGGTAAGGTGAACGGCTGGGGATGAAATGCATATCCGAGGTCTTGGGGTTCAGTAATGGGTACTACTAGGAACTACTCGGGTACTGCTTCACTTAATGTAAGAAGATTTAGATAGTTAGCACAAGACATTATTGGACTTTCTCAGATTTATATCAGAAAAAAATCAAAACTGAAAATAAAAAACCCGGATAAGACCGGGTTTTTCAAATCAATTGCCAAAACTATAATAATAACTTGTTTAGCCTATACTCCATCGCTTGGTTAGAGACTTCAAATTTCTCAGCCATAGCAAGGATAAACTCATCAAGATGTACCCCCCCATCATTTTCAGCCTTAAGCATTTCAACAATTTTAACTCCCTCATCCAGAATCAGGTTTTTTGGCATAAGTAATTGTGCGGCAAAATTATTTGCAGCAGATTCATAAATATCCCAATATGATGCCGTTCTACTCATTGATTGCTGAGAGTCAACAAATATTTTTTTTGTTGAATTTCTATGAAGACAATAATGTCCAATCTCATGTGCCAAAGTAAACCGCCGCCTCGGGACATAAGAGTTTTGAGATAAACTAATCTGGATGACCGAGTCCCCATTATTGTCAATAAATATCTCACCTATTGCATCATCTTTCAATGAAAACTCGTATTTTACCACGACACCTAATTCTCGAGCAACCCCCTCAACATCAATTGGCGCAAAAACTTTAAAGTCGCGATTCTTTTCTAACCAGCTCAAAAGCTTATGTGCTGTAGCCATATCTTTCTTATCAATCTCGCTAATCACTCCACCGTCTGTATTCATAGAGCCTCCATATATTTTATCTTAAAGACCCTTTAATTATATTTCTTTTCCGGTCATCATTCTCGGTCGCATCAAGCTCCAGATTATCCATACTAATTCGTTCAGCCAATACCGCCTGTACATGACGAACAACATCTGGATTTTTCATTATTTCAGTTACTAACAGCACTGATTTCTCACCATTCGCCTTAAAATCCTCCTTCAACTGATCAAACAATTCTTCTACTTGTTTCTTTTTGGAATTAGAAAATTGATGAGTAAAAACGTAACCCATGATTGTCAGAATAACAGTAGCAGCAACAAATATAATGGTTGTAAACACTATATAAGTATTCGCGATCGAAACAGCATCAGGCTCCTCCACAGAGACTGACTTTATCCAGCAGAAGACCCAAGGCGATAAAGAGCCGCCAATAAATCCAGCGATAAACGAAACGATCGCATATGTTACTTTTTTAAACATTTTATCAATTTAATTAAAGTTTACCTCCGTAACCCTTTGGGGTTTCAAGCAAACGAATATCTGGCTCTACATGTGCAATACGCTTTGCAACATTATGGAAGGAATTCTCCTCAACATCTTCATTACCCCACTGATCCCATCCAGAACGTGCAAAACGAGCAAATAACTCCAGGTATGGACCTGGTGAACAAGACTCAACAATTTCATAAATCTCATCCGGCTTGCGAGAGTGCTCTCGTTTCCGAGTAGACAAGATGTTCACTTGCGTCCTACCAGGCTGCAAAGTCCTCATGCTTCCGCGAACACCGAAAAGGATCAACTCAGTCACGTTCCGAAAGTAGAAGCCAACTCCGCGTCCATCTGGACCGCCGTCTTTACGAATTTTGTACCAGACTAAATTCGATTTGTATGTGAACCCCCATGCCTCCATAACTTTCAATCCCTCGAGTAAAAGAGCGTTCGGCACCCAGAGATAAAGATGAGACTTTGCCGCCGCCAGCTTCGATACCGGCAACTCCATGATCTCCTTCAACTCCATGGTAGGGTAACGAAGTAGGCGTTTGTGCTCAGGAGCTACTTTGCCAGTCCTGTTCTGGAATTGCCATGGAGGATCAGCAAGAATAGTGGTGTAAGGGCCTTGAGCTTTGCTAAGCAGGTCTTCGGCCGGGTTCGGTTCCGCTAAATTGAGCACTCTGGTCATGGTTACTACAGATTTGATTAGACTCGCACTACGTCTTTTGGGATTCCGATTAGAAGCAAAGGGCAAGGGTTCCCAACCCCTCTATGAACTCGATCCTCGAGCTTTCGCCAGTGAGTGGTCGCCTCTCCAAACTTGTCGGCCACAAAAGCATGAGCCCATCCGGCTGAAAAAGAGCCTTTCGACTTTACTGCTGCCTCAATCATCGTCCTCTGTCGCAACGTCGGCGAGTAGAAGTCACTCAGCTTTTCGATGCAATCGATACCTTCTTTTTCAGCGAAGGCTCTTATGAGGTCCTTCATGCCTGCATGCAGGGATGCTCCCCGAGTGATTATAGCTCCGATTGAGATAACCCCATCAACATGCATGCGCTTGAAATTTTCAAGGTCTCGATCGAAAAAGGGGTCTTTGTTATTCCACTCTATTTCGAGGGCAAAAGTTCCTGTTTCAAAGAATTTCACGTGATCGATTTCATGAGAGATAGATTCCTTCTCAACTCCATCGACGACCTTCTTGATCTCGAACTTGCGTTTCTTCCAACCATATGTCTCAGAAAGCATCTTGCGCATTCGCTGTGTAAGTTCGCCCTCACCGCCACCACCTCGCACAAGCTCTTCAACAGGAATACTGATGCCAAGTAGAACGGATTCAAGCTCATCAATCGCGCTCGCCATGTCGTGGGTCAGAATGGCCTCGGCATGATGCAATGCAAGGACATGAAAGCCCTTTTCCTTTATTTTCTCGAACATTAAGATTGTTTGGCTGTGTGCCTGTGAAGCAAAGAGATATGACAGTAAAAAATAGGGATAATCCTGATGTAAAACCAGAGATTTCTTAAAGATGTCAATCCGCAACAACATCAAATCGAAGCAATTACGTCCTCTTCAAACCCTCCAGATAATCCGCCCACGCCTGCATCATGCGCCGACGCTCATCGAGGTGCTTGGCCCGATTGTAGGCCTCACCCAGGCGATCAGGAACCCGATGCCCAAGCTGAGCTTCGATAGCATCTGGTGAAAAGCACAGCGTTTCATGCAGCATCGTCCGGGCTGTCGCCCTGAACCCATGGCTGGTTACGGTCTCACCATCCCATCTCATCGTTCGGAGAGCCTGATTTACAGTATTCTCGCTCATGACCCTTGAGGCTGCACGCCCGGGGAACCCGTACTGACTTCTACCCGTGAATGGGTAGAGCTCCTTCAGCACAGCAACAGCTTGCTTTGCAAGAGGGACCGTGTGAACCTGCCCCTTTCTCCTGGCTTTCTCTTTGAGGAGCAGCTTCATGTCTTCAATCGGCAGCTGCCATTCCCCTCCATCAAGATCAACATCTGACCATTTCGCGTTCCGTAGCTCTCTAGGGCGCACGAACAGCATAGGAGCCAGCTGCAGGGCACAACGAACCACAAACGAACCTGCATACCCCTCGATATCCTGAAGCAGCCGGCCGAGCATTTCAGGCTCCAGAATGGCCGCCATGTTCTTCTTGGCAGGCTGCTTCAGCACCTTACCAAGACCGGATGCCGGATTATTCTCAACGCCGGGGATATCAGAGATGATCGCGAAGTTGAAGATCTGGCCGATTATGGTCTTGATCCGGTGAGCCGACTCGAAAGCCTGTCGAGCCTCCACCAATCGAAGTGCAGCCAGAATATCCTTCGTCGTAATCTCGGAAATGAGCTTGTTGCCAAGGGGCGGTAGGATATCTCGCTCCATACGGGATAAAACGGTTCGGGCATGGCCGTGGGTCCATTCGGTCTTGGCCACTTCGTACCACTGCCGCGCCACCCGTTCGAGGGTGTTTGCTTCAATCTCCTGAGTAAGTGTCACAACTGCCTTACGCTCTTTCCGCTCTTCGCTGGGATTGATTCCATTTGCGAGAAGGTTCCGGGCATATTGTCGACGTTCTCGGGCTTCTTTCAGGCTCACATCCGGATAGGTTCCCAACAAAATGTTACATGCCTTACCATTAAAACGGTACTTCAACCGCCACCACTTCGAAGCTGGCAAGGGCTTTCCGTTGTCACCGAGCTTTTCGGGAAGGATGTAGAGATAAAGCCCTCCGCCATCAAATAAGGCCTGTGCTTTGGCGGTCGCCTTTGCAGTTTCAATACGACGTGCGGATAAGGGCAAAATCTTCCTTGCCATAAGTAGAACTTTTTCGTCGAGGGCCTGCACTTTTCAGACCTCTACCCATGACTATACCCATAATGAGGAGATTCAGCAAGATTTCTCAAGACAACAAAAGACACCGGAAACACGAAAACCCTTGATTGCTCAAGGGTTTTCAGACTTCTCTGCATGTCATCAGATTAGCCAGAAGTGGAGATGGCGGGACTCGAACCCGCGTCCAGAACATTGCTCAAAGCCGTCACCACACTCATCTCCGGTGATTGTTGTTTCACGAGCCGCTTGCACCGCCGGCAGCGGGCTGCTCGCTATTCCCGTTGTTATTCATACGCCCCCCGGGACCTTGAACGTATGAATCTTACTTGCGCGAACCGAAGCTCAAGCGCGGGTTATGCCATCCGGTGGCTGCAGAGTAAGCGCATTCACCGCCGGACGATGGCGTCTGTATTAACTTGTGCTAATCAGGCAGCCATTGCATACGAATAATCGTCTGCATCTATTGGTACATAGACTTCTTTAACGAGTCCATCCATGCTGAAACTCGGAGTGCAACGACATCTAACACCTATCCTGTCGAAAGCCTGTCATCCCCGCAAAATCAAAGAACCAGACCTCATGGCCTGCTGAGGGAGAGATAACCTTTCCCCCTGACATTTCCAAGAACATCCTGCCAGCCCATGAAGTTCCGCAAGGCAGGCAGCGTCAGTTCATGCCCGGCAGTTCAGGCGAGTTGGCGATGTAGCAGTAGTCCCCGCCCTTCGAACGGACGGTGCGGCTCCACATGCGTTCATACGCTTCGCTGAAGATCAGGTCGCTGGTACCTTCAGCCGTGTACCAGGAGCCCTCTTCGAACTCCTCCTCAAGCTGGCCGGGGCTCCATCCTGCGTAACCGAGAAAAAAGCGGACCTCGGACGGTGCCACCACACCCGTGTTGATGAGGTAAAGGAGCTGGTCTTTGTCGCCACCCCAGAACAGCCCTGGCATGATCTCCTGCGATCCCTCCAGAACATCCCCCCTGCGATGCAGGAAATGCACGGTATCCACCTGCACAGGACCGCCCATGTGCAACGGCTCTTCGACTTCGTCAAAACCCGTTATGGCCTCACAGACCTTGAACTCCATCGGCCTGTTGAGAATAAAGCCCATGGATCCCTCTTCGTTATGCTCGCACATGAGCAGGACCGTACGCTTGAAATTGGATTCAAGCAGGTTTGCCGATGCTATCAGCAGCCTTCCGGCCTTGAGATGTTCGAATTCATTGAACACCATACGTTTCTTCACGTTGATTGCTGCAACCACTTGATGAGGTCTGCTGCATGAGTTTCCGGCTTAACCTTGGGCCATACCTTTTCAATCGTGCCGTCACGGTCGATCAGGTAGGTCACGCGGTTCGTTCCCATATATTCACGTCCCATGAACTTCTTTTTACCCCAGACCCCATACGCTTCGACGATTTTTTTCTCGGCGTCTGACACGAGTCTGAACGGCAAACGGTACTTTTCTGCAAATTTTCGATGCGATGCCTCGCCATCGACGCTCACGCCAAGTACGTCAACTCCCGCTTCGGTAAAGTTAGGGAAATTGTCCCGAAAAGCACAAGCCTCCCTGGTGCAACCGGGCGTGTCGTCCTTCGGGTAAAAATAGATAACGACTTTCTTTCCCTTGTATTCGGAGAGGGAAACCGACTTGCCGTCCTGATCGGTAGCCGTAAAATCCGGGGCTTTCTGCCCTTCCTGCAAAAGTGCCATGGTGACGTGATTTGCTGTTGATCTGCCGTTTCTCCAAAACCAATCGGAACCATTCCTAAAAAGTTTCAGACAAGGTGATCCAAGTTCGCCGGAGGGAAGGGGATGCAGAATTTTTTACCGGGACTGCGCGTTGCAAACTGGAAAGATCAAAAAAGCAGTATCAGTAACAAACCGGACGTCACGTCCGTCAGAAGTATGAAATCGTACACTTTCTGTCCTCTCTGTGCCACACCGCTGAACCAGGCACACATCGAAGGCCGGGATCGCATGGCATGCCCTGCTTGCGGCTGGGTGCATTACGGCAATCCGCTACCGGTAACCGTTGCCTTTACCGTCAACAGAAACAACGAACTGCTGGTCATCAGACGCGCACATGAACCGGCGTTCAACGAATGGGCACTGCCCGGAGGGTTCCTCGAAGCCGGTGAAAATCCGGAAGACGGCTGCCTGAGAGAGCTGTATGAAGAGACCTCGCTGGAAGGGCGCGTGGATGGGCTGATCGGCGTCTACCACCGTGAAGCGGAACCCTACGGGTCGCTGATGGTGGTCGCGTACCGGATTTCGGCCGTCCATGAAAACATCGCCATCAATCACGAAGTGTTCGAAGCGGGCTTCTATACGCCGGACCGCATGCCTCCGGTGCGGATACCCCTGCACCAGCAGATCATCGCCGAAAGCCGCTGGCACGACCTGGCCATGTGCCAGAACGGACATCACTGACCTGCCGTCAGGCCGTCGGAAGGGTAACCGTAAAGATGGTGCCCCGATTGATGCGTGAACGGACCTGAATGTCGCCCTTGTGCGCAAGGACGACGTGCTTGACGATGGAGAGGCCAAGGCCGGTTCCCCCGAGCTGGCGCGAACGCGCCTTGTCGACCCGGTAGAAGCGTTCGAAAATCCTGTCAAGGTCGCCCTGCGGAATACCGATGCCGTTGTCGTCGACCTCGATGCCTACCCTGCCGTCAAGGGCGAACGCCCTGACCCTGACCTGACCCCGTTTTTCCTCCACGTACTTGATGGCATTGTCTATGAGGTTGCGGATAACGACGTCGAAATAACCGCTGTCGGCCATGACCGGCGGCAGGCCGTCGGGAATGGACAGGTCGATACGGACGCCTTTCTTCTTTGCCGTCTGCTCGAACATGGCGGCCATTTTTTCAATCTGCGGCTTGACGTCCAGCGGGGCGAAATGGTAATCGATCCTGCCCGATTCTATTTTGGACAGGTCGAGGACGTCGTTGACCAGCGCCGTAAGCTGCTCGCTCTCCTGCAGAATGATGCGCAGAAACTCGGTGGCATGCTCCCGGTCTTCGAGCGCCCCTTCGAGCAGGGTCTCGGTATATCCCCGAATGCTCGCAAGCGGCGTCCTGAGCTCGTGGGAAACGCTGGAGACGAAATCCCGCCGCATCCGTTCGAGGATGCGGATCCGGGTGATGTCGTTGATGACGATCACCTTGCCGTCAAAACGCGCCCGCTGCATAACCGGAACCGCACTCACCTTCAGGACGCGTTCGCCCATCCGGGTCATGGCGGTCAGCTCTTCCCTGAACAGGCTGTTGCCTCCGGCAAGAATCCGCCCGAACAGTTCACGCATGGTCTTGTCCTGCAGCTCCGCTACCGGCAGGGCGCGGCTGGTTGCCGCCTCCACAGGAAAGAGGCGCGCTGCGGCAGGGTTGACAAGCACGATCTCCCCGTTGCTGTTGGTGACGATGATGGCCTCACGGATACTGGAAAGCACTTCGCGGAGCCACTCTTCCTGGCGCTGCATCCGGACGGTTTCGTCAGCCATGTAGTTGAATGCGAGCGAGAGCCGCCCGATTTCGTCGTTGCGCCGCGAAGTGACCCTGATGGAGGTGTCGCCATGCAGAAAACGGTCGGTGGTGTCGGCAATCCGCTCAAGGGGGCGGGCAAGGAAATAGGCAGAAAACGCACCGGCGCCAAGCGCAATGAGCAGCGCCCAGAACAACCCGCCTTCGATGCCCTTGCGCACTTCGAGCTCCAGGAGACGAATGTCGTGCAGCGGCTTGGCAAAGCGGAGCACACCCCAGCGGGTCGGGGCACCGACGGGAATGGCAAGGTACATCATCTCTTCGCGGACGGTCTCGCTGAACCTGATCGATTCACCGAAACCGTTGGCGAGCGCGTCATGGAACTCCTTGCGGGCCGCATGGTTCTGCACCAGTTCGAGCTTTCCCGAATCGACGAACGAATCACCGATCACCCTGCCGTCAAGGTCGATCAGCGTCACCCGTACGCCGAGCGCCTTGCCGACCTGGTCGGCCCACTGGTCGGAAAACGCGACATCGCGCCATGCCGGTGGTTTTTCAGAAAGCATTTCGCTGTTCAGCCGCAACTCGCGCAACATATCGTCGCGCACGCTCCTGATGAAGAGGTCACGAAGCTGCCGGCCCTGGTAGACGTAACTGAATGCGAGGGAAAAAAAGACGATAAGGCCGAATACGGCGCCAAGCCTGCGGGAAAGCCTACCCTGCATCGGCGTCGGCTCCGGATTCGTCGAACTTGTAGCCGAGCCCACGCACCGTCAGGATGCGCCGACCATAGTCGCCGAGCTTTTCACGCAGACGGGTCACATGGGTGTCGATGGTCCTCGTGTTGATCTCCTTGTCCACATCCCAGACATCGCTGAGCAGCACCTCACGGCTCTGCGCCTGACCCTTGCGCTTCATCAGCAGCGAAAGCAGCTTGAACTCCATAAGCGTCAGGGTAAGCGGCTGGCCGTCGAGCTCGACCGTATGTCTCCCGATATCGATCTGCAGGCCCCCTGAGCGCAACACGTCCTGCACCTCCTGGCGGTTACGGCGGTCACGCTTGAGAATGGCCCTGATCCTGAGGCTGAGCTCCCTCGGGCTGAATGGCTTGACCACATAGTCGTCGATACCGAGCTCAAAACCGAGCACCTTGTCGATCTCCTCCCCTTTGGCCGTGAGCATGACAATCGGCAGGTCGCCCCAGAGGGCGTTCTGACGGACCTTGCGGCACACGTCGAAACCGTCCATGCCCGGCAGCATGATGTCAAGCAGCATGATCGCAGCAGGCCGTTCGCGCAGCAGGTCAAGGGCATCTTCGCCGCTCACCGCATGCCGGCACTCGTAACCGGCCTTTTCGAGGTTGTATTTCAGAAGCCCGGCAAGGTTCCGGTCATCTTCAACGATCAGTATGGAGGTGTCAGCAGGCATACGGCATGCATATTGGCGCGAACAGTCGCGCGGTTCAGGTAATCTTCCAGCAGGCAGCCGCATGGCCGGGTTCATAACCGGTCAGCGGAGGTTGTGCCTGGCGGCAATGGTCGTCGGCCAGCGGACACCGGCCGGCGAAACGGCACCCATCGGGCAGCCGGGTGGCGCTTGGCACGTTGCCTTCGATGACGCTCAGGCGTTCATGTTTCGCCCCGAGCCTCGGAATCGACTTCAGCAGCCCCCGGGTGTAGGGATGGAGCGGATTGCCGAATATGTGGCGGACCGTGCCGCTTTCGACCACCTGCGACGCGTACATGACGACCACCTCCTCGCAAAGCTCTGCCACCACCCCGAAATCGTGCGTGATCAGCATCACGCTCATCCCTTTCTGTTCACGAAGCCTGCCGATCAGTTCCAGGATCTGTGCCTGCACGGTCACATCGAGCGCCGTCGTCGGTTCATCGGCAATCAGCAGCTCAGGCCCGCAGGAGAGCGCCATGGCGATCATCACCCGCTGCCGCATGCCGCCGGAAAGTTCGTGCGGGAAGGCGTCCACCCGGTTCGACGGGTTGGGAATGCCCACCATCTCCAGCAACTCGACCGCCTGCCGCCGCGCCTCTGCCCGACTGACCGGGCGGTGATTGCGGATCTGCTCCATGATCTGGTCCCCGCAGGTGAACACCGGATTGAGCGAACTCATCGGTTCCTGAAAGATCATGGCAATTTCGTTGCCCCTGATGCGTCGCATCTCGCCCTCGGTCGCGCCGATGATGCTCTTTCCCTTCCAGACGATGTCGCCACCGGCGAAATAACCTGGCGGCATCGGCACCAGGCGCATGATCGAGAGTGCCGTCACCGACTTGCCGCAGCCGGATTCGCCGATCACGCCCAGCGTCCGGTTCCGGCCCAGACTGAAACTGACGCCATCGACAGCCTTTGCAATACCCTCTTCAGTCCTGTACCAGGTCTTGAGATCCTTTACTTCGAGAATTCGATCCATACGAAAACAATTCAGCAATTCAGCCCGGAGGCGAATGGGCGCACCGGGTTGCAGCCGATGCCAAGTTACGGTAACGATACCTGCAGATACCAGCCCTTCGGGCGGAAGAGAGCACAATTTGCAGAAAGTTCACAAACTGCAGCCAACCGGAACAGCTCCGGCAAAGTCCTGCAAGTCCATGCAATTTAGTCATTTCAACATCATTTCAGCGTGCCGCGGCACCATCTTCCGGCAAATGCCTCCCCCTGCAGGTGCCGGATGGGCAGGCTGCAGCGGGGCGCACCTGCCCATCAAAACAGGCGGCGCAACGGGAATAACGCTGCTTTGTTATATTGCGGAAAACCATTGCCGTAAACCAGAACAAGGATCCGTTTTTCCCTTCTCCATGAATGCACCCATCGATAGCCCCCGCCAGTTCGCCAGTATTGTCAGAAGACCGGTCACCTTCATCCTCGATACCCTTTCGGCATCGACGCCATACCGGACACTCCTTAACGCACTCGGCACGGCAGGTCAGGGAACCGGAACACCCCTGGAGCGCATCGGCGTTTCCGGCATAAGGGGTTCGCTCGCCCCTGCCCTCGCCGCGCGCCTGTTCAGCGACCTCGACGCGCCGGTTGTCCTGTTCTGCGGCCAGGACAGCCTGGAACTCTACGACAACGACCTTCCCCTGCTGCTGCCGGGCGGCAGCGTCTGCAATACCGAGGACGGGCTCGCCCCGACCCTCGGAAAACTGGCCCAGGGCCGGAAGATCATGGTGGTTTCCGGTTTCGATGACCTCGAAACCCCGGTCTGCGGCCTGTCAAGCGCTGCAGGCAAGGTATTCACCATCGTTTCCGGGGCGGAGGCCGGTTATGAGGAACTGATGCGCTTCCTTGCCGATAACGGCTTCCAGAAGCGTGAATTCGTGGAAGACGAGGGTGAATTTTCCGTTCGAGGCTCCATTGTGGATGTCTTCGGCTACGGTGCCGGTGAACCGCTCCGTATCGAATTTTTCGGCAATGCGGTCAGTTCGCTCAGGAGCTTCGACATCGACAGCCAGCTTTCATCGGCAACCCTGGACTCGGCGGATATCTACGGCAGCTTTGCCGCGGATGGTAACGGCGAAGGCGAACATGCGGCAAGCCTGCTGGACTTCCTGCCGCCATCGACGATCGTCATGGTCGACGATGCGGCCGCCCTTGCCGGTTCCGAGACGGCGGAAAGGCTCCTGGCAACGGCGCTGCCGAAGTTCCGGCATGTAGTGCTGCACCACCTCGAAAAAAACGGTATCGATTTTGGTGCCTCGGAACAGGAAAAACTCCAGGGCAAGTTCCGGTTGCTGGCCGACCGCCTGCAACGCCACTCCGGCCAGCAGCGCACGACGGTCGTCGCCTGCGGGTCACGGCGCGAAATCGAAGAGCTGAGTGAATTCCTCAACGACTCACTTTACGGCGAAGAACCGCAGGGCGAAGCGGAGATCGGCTGGCTGCCGGCAAACCTGCACACCGGATTCTCGTTCGGCCCCCTCGACCTCTTTACCGAATCGGATATCTTCGGCAAGTTCCATACCCGGAGAAGCCGCCGCCGCCGCAAGGTCAAGGGCATTTCGCTCAAGGACCTGCAGCGTCTGAAAGTCGGCGATTATGTCGTCCACGAAGACTACGGCATCGGCGTTTTCAAATCACTGGAAACGATCCAGGTCGGCAACTCCGAGCAGGAGTGCGTGCTGGTCGAATACGAAGGCGGAGACCAGCTGTACGTGAACGTCCAGAACATCGGGCTCCTGTCCAGGTACACGGCATCGGAAGGCGCGCTTCCCGGCCTCTCGAAGCTGGGAAGCGCAAAGTGGTCGGCCAGGAAGGAGAAGGTCCGGAAGAAACTGCGTGATATCGCCGCCAAGCTGATCCGCATCTACGCAGAACGCCGGATGACGCCGGGATTCGCATTCGCACCCGACTCCATCTTCCAGCGTGAATTCGAGGCATCGTTCATGTTCGAGGAGACCCCCGACCAGCTCAAGGCGATCGAAGAGGTCAAGAAAGACATGCAGGCCCCCTCGCCGATGGACCGGCTCATCTGCGGCGACGCAGGGTTCGGCAAAACCGAAATCGCCATGCGGGCGGCATTCAAGGCGGTTGAGTCGAAAAAGCAGGTTGCGGTGCTCACCCCGACCACCATCCTGGCGCACCAGCACGGCGAATCTTTCGGCAAGCGTTTTGAGAACTTCCCGGTGAACATCGTCGTCCTCAGCCGGTTCGTCCCCAAAAAACAGCAGCAGGAGATCATTGAACGGATCAAGGCGGGAGCCGTCGACATCGTCATCGGCACGCACCGGCTCGTTTCGAACGATGTCGCCTTCAAGGACCTCGGGCTCCTGGTGATCGACGAAGAGCAGCATTTCGGCGTGGAAGTCAAGGAGAAGCTGCGCCAGAACTTCCCCGGCGTCGACACCCTGACCATGTCGGCAACCCCGATTCCGCGGACGATGCAGTTCTCCATGCTCGGCGCCCGCGACATCTCGATCGTCTCGACACCGCCGAAAAACCGGCAGCCGGTCGAAACCGTCATCTCCGAATTCGACGCCGCGACAATCCAGGCGGCAATCCGCAACGAGATACAGCGTGAAGGCCAGGTCTTCTTCCTGCACAACCGCATCGCAGGACTTGAGGAGACGGAACGGATGCTGCGGGAACTGGTGCCCTGGGCCCGCATGGCCACCGCGCACGGCCAGATGCCGACCAGGGAGCTGGAAAACGTGATGATGGATTTCATGCAGAAGGAACTCGATGTGCTCATCTCGACCTCCATCATCGGTTCGGGACTCGACATCTCCAACGCCAACACCATCATCATCAACCGCGCGGACATGTTCGGCCTTTCCGACCTGTACCAGTTGCGGGGCAGGGTCGGCAGGAGCGAGCGCAAGGCGTACTGCTACCTCATCACCCCGCCGCTGCATACCCTGAAACGGGAATCGGTGCAACGTCTGGCGGTCATCGAGAGCTTCACCGAACTTGGCTCCGGCATCAACGTCGCCCTCCGCGACCTCGACATCCGCGGTGCCGGCAACCTGCTCGGGGCGGAACAGTCAGGGTTCATCCACGAAATCGGCTTCGACCTCTACCAGAAAATGGTTGAAGAGACCGTGGCAGAACTGAAGCTCACTGACTTCCAGCACATCTTCAGCGAAAGCGAAAAAGCGGCCCTGAAACCGGTCAAACCCTGTGACATGGCCTTCTTCTTCGATGCGCTCATCCCCGATTACTACCTGACGGCGACGCAGGAGCGCTTCGCCTGCTACGACAAGATCTCCAAGGCGGCAAACGATGCCGATCTCCAGAAACTGGCAACCGAGATGGCCGACCGGTTCGGCCCCCTGCCGGAAGAGGTGCGCAACCTGCTCTCGATCGCTCGCCTCAAAAACCTCGGCTCCGCGCTCGGGCTTGAACGGATCGACATCCAGCCGAAAACAACGACCATCTTCCTCCCCTCGAACGACGACAAGGAGTTCTATGACGGCGCATTCTTCAATGCACTGATCCTCTCCCTGCAGGACAGCTCGCTGCTTGCCTACAAACCGCAGTTCCGGAACGAAAAAAAGATGAAGCTCGTCTTCAACCATCCCGCAGATGCAGCGAAGGAACCGACGTCGCTCATCGACCGTTACGCCGAACTGCTTGCAGCCATAGCAGCCAAACCTGCTCCCGTGCCTTAAGCACCCCCGCCGGTGAACTGCACTGCAAAGCGGATGCATGCACTGCAACTTTTTCCTTTTCAGGAATGGTTATGATTTGCAAACAGTACCACGAGACCAAACGCAAACACAACCATCATGAAACTCACCATAAACGACCGGGAATGCTGCGCGAAAACCGGGGACCGGCTGCTTGACGCGGCCCGCGCCAACCACAGCCATATCGGCTATTTCTGTGGCGGCAACGCCATCTGCCAGACCTGCTATGTCAAGGTGCTCGAAGGCGGGGAACTGCTCTCGCCCATGACCAGCGCAGAAAAAGCGATGCTTTCCGAACAGCTGATTGCCGAAGGCACGCGCATGGCCTGCCAGGCGACCATCGAAAAACCGGGCAGGATCAGCATCCTGACCACCGTCGAAGAGGCCAGGCGGATGACGCTGGAACGCCCGTGGGAAGTTCCGGCATACATGGGCAAGATGGGCCGTGAAGCGGCCGTGAAGTTCACCGACACCATGGCGTTCCAGGCGCGACGTGACGCCGAGGGCTACCAGGTCGACCCGGTACAGCTCATTGCCGACGTCATTTCAGGTATCGGTGACGCGCTCAGGCTTGTCGTCGACGCCCTGCAGTCGCTCTTCGGCAGGACTGAACCAGTTCCAGCAACGGTTGACGGCAACAGCTGCCAGCAGCACCCGGCCGACCATGGGCAGACGTCGCACCACACCGCTATCAGCTGTGATGCCCGTATCGCACCGGAAATCGCCAGACTGCAGGAACCTGCGGGCGTCGCCTGCAACTGAACAGAAGCCGAGCTGCTGCCGAAAAAGGCGGCACCATACGGAAAAAGCCGGACACCCCGGCTTTTTCCGTACATGGCAAACCGCTCACGGCACCGGTTGAGCCAGACCTGTTTTTGCGTATATTTACTTTAAGGTGACAACCCATGCAACACACCGTTCGTTCACCAATGCAAACCGCAGCGACAGATGATCATTTCCATTAACGGCAAGCCCTGCGAAGCACAGATCGGCGACCTGCTCCTGTCGGTCGCCCAACACCACAAGGCACATATCGGCTATATCTGCGGCGGCAACGGCATATGCCAGAGTTGCTTCGTGACCGTCACGTCAGGAAGCGAGCTGCTTTCCCCGCCTTCGGCAACGGAAAAGGCCTTCATTTCGGAAAAACTGCTGCAGGAGGGCGGCCGCCTTGCCTGCCAGGCAACCATCGTCGGAGAGGGACGCATCGAATGCATTGCACGGGCAGAGGCCCTGAAGCGGCTCCTCTTCAACCTCGACGCCGTCGGCCTCGCCTCGGCCGTCCAGGCCATCGGCGCCAACATCGCCGACCGCCTCCCTTCAGGCTTTGCGGACATCGTTGCACGTGCGCGTTCAGGAAAGCTCCATCCGGGTGAGTCGGCCGGCAAGGTCGTCGGCGGGCTCGGACCTGCGGCAATGCTCCTCGGCAACTCGATCGCGGAAACCTTTTCGTTCCTCCAGGAGCCCCTGAAGCTTGTCGGCAGCGTCACGAAACCGGCAGCCGACATAGCCGGCAACCTGCTGCATACGGTGCAGATAACTGCCGGAAGCCTGCTTGAGGCAATCGCCGCACCCTTGAGGGGGGGCATCGACCTGGCAAACGGCGCCATCCAGGCCATTTCCGGGGGGCTGCTCCAGCTTCCGGGGGCGACTGCCGGCACAGCCCGGAGCGCGGCCATTGAACGCGTGACCATTACGGCCAGAAAAGCATGAGCCACCCTGCCGGTTGGCGCTGCGGCACTCTGGCCGATACCTGTTCTTCCGGAATCATGAAGAATTGAATGCACCATGCCCTATCCTGCCGATTACGGAACACTGGAATTCGAACTTGGGGTGAAAACCCTGGAACGCTGGCTGCTCAAGCCAGGCAAGACGATGCAGATCGCCATTGCGATGCCGAAGGAACGTGCGCAGGACGAACGTCGCGTTGCGCTCTCCCCTGCAGGCGTCCAGATCTTGACCGAACAGGGCATCAGGGTCATCGTCGAGACCGGTGCCGGCGCCTTCTGCAACTTCACGGATGTCGACTACTCCGTTGCAGGTGCGCTGATCGCCTCATGCCCTGAAGAGCTCTACCGTCAGGCGAACGTGATCGTCAAGGTCTCGCCGCCGCAGACGGAAGAACTGTCAATGTTCCAGCCCGGCCAGATGCTCATTTCCGCCCTGCATCTCGGCACGGCAAGCCGCCAGATGATCCGGACCCTGATCGATAAAGGCATGACGGCCATCGGATTCGAATTCATCGAGACCCGCGACGGCGAATTGCCGATCGTGCGCACCCTGAGCGAAATCGCCGGTTCGCTGGCCATCCAGACTGCTGCGAAGTACCTCGAAACCGGCTATGGCGGCAGCGGCATCCTGCTCGGCGGCATCGCCGGCGTCCCGCCCGCACACGTCACCATCATCGGAGCCGGTACGGTCGGCCTGTTCGCGGCGCAGGACGCCCTCGGGCTCGGCGCACAGGTTACGGTGATCGACAAGGAGATCAACCGGCTACGGCGGTTCGAGGCATTTTTCAACCGCCACCTGGTGACGGCGATTGCCAATGAGCATTACATCGCCCAGCTCGCCCGCATCTCCGACGTGATGATCGGCGCTCTCAGCCCCAAGCAGAAGCTCCGCAAGCCACTGGTCAGCGAACAGGTGATCAAGACCATGAAACCCGGCTCGGTCATCATCGACGTCTCCATCGATCAGGGCGCCTGCTTCGCCACCAGCAGACACACCAACCATACCAACCCGATCTACGTCAAGCACGGTGTCACCCACTACTGCGTCCCGAACATCCCTTCGGCGGTAGCGAAAACAGCCACGTTCGCCCTCACCAACACCCTTCTGCCGTTCCTGCAGAAGCTCACGGCACACGAAACCATCCCCGACATCCTCTGGAAAAGTCACAGCCTCAGGAAAGGAACCTATATCTACAAGGGATACGTCACCAAGAAGATCCTGGCGGAACTGACCGACTTCCCGTTCCGGGAAATCGATATGCTGCTGGCTACAGGCTGAACGGAGAGCCCAGCCCCGATGCGGCCATGCCGGGCGGGCGAACTGAAGATCCGGAGCTGTCGGCCCGGACCAGGCACTCAGAGGTATTCGAGAGGATTGCCCAGCTTGCGGGCGATATACGAGGCGCACGAAACGCCCGAATAGGTTACCGCGATGACCCCCTGCCCCGGGAAGGTGCTGTCCCCGGTTGCAAACAGGTTTTTCACCGGGGTCCGGTTCTGCGGCTTGAGCAGGATGTTCTGCCCGCCATGCAGCAACGGCCCGTAGGAACCATCACGGCGGCCAAGGTAGCGCTCATGCGTCTGGGGCGTTGCGGTAACCATGAACTCGACCGCTCCGGAAAGCCCTGGCAGTATTTTTTCAGTCCGGGAAACCAGCGTTCTGGCATACGCCTCCTTCGCCTCCCGGTACGCCGCGCCTTTCCGGTCAAGGTGAGCCCACTGGTCGGCTTCAGCCGTCACGAAAAGATGGATGGTGTGCCTGCCCTCGGGAGCAAGCGAGGGATCCAGCACGGTCGGGGCGGAAAAAAATATGGTACCGCCCGTTTCGGTGAACCCCTCCCATGCGTCGACAAGGACATGGTGCACATTGAATCCCTCGGGAACGATCCCGGCATCGACGGCAAGAAACACCTGAAACCAGCTCGGCGCCTTGATGAAGCGATCTTCGGGAACCTGCAGCAGCGGGTCTGTGACCAGCCTGCCGAAGGTATCCCAGACCG
Source organism: uncultured Chlorobiaceae bacterium (assembly GCA_964611215.1). Lineage (GTDB taxonomy): Bacteria > Bacteroidota > Chlorobiia > Chlorobiales > Chlorobiaceae > Chlorobaculum. The sequence goes on along the minus strand of CAZSXF010000008.1, from coordinate 92,457 downwards.
TGGCGTTGCTCACGACCATCTTCGCGGCGATCTCCTCGCCGCTGACCAGGCGGACGCCGGTCGCACGGCCATCAGCAAGAATAACCGTCTCGACCTCAGCCCCATAGCGTACCTCTCCGCCGAACTTCTCGACACCACCGGCAAGCGCCCCGGCAATGGCACCGGACCCACCCACCGGATAGCTGATGCCCCCGTGGTGACGGTCGACGAGGCAAATCCCGGCATTGACCAGAGGCGTCGAAGCGGCATCCTGGAGCGACCAGACGAAGGACTCCAGGTCGATGAAGTTGAGCAGCTCCGCATCGGAAAGATGACGCCGGGCAACCCCGCCCATCGAAAAGAGGGTCTTGATCCCAAGGGCAATCGCCTTGAGGGGATGGCGGGCTCCGACGGCGGCAAGGTGTACGGGATCTTCAAGTGAACCCGCCGGCAGGGAGTTCAGGATTTCATAGACCGATTCGAGTTCCCGGTAAAACCGGACGATTCCGTCACGCTCATGGGGAAACCGCTGGCAAAGACGCTCCAGAAAACGGTTCTGTTCGTAATAAACCGGGACATCGAAGCCGTTGGGCAGATGGTAGTGGATCTGCACCTTGTCGGGAATGGTCGGCACCTCGATGCCGAGTTTCCGGAAAATCCGTGCATGCAGATTCAGGGTTCCCCGGGCATCGCTGTCACAGAATCCATAAAAAACCGATGCGCCGGCGTCGAACGTGTACCCCCCCTTGCGAAAAGCCGAACAGCTTCCTCCGGGAAAACGGTTCTTTTCAAGGACAAGGGTGGAAAAGCCCCGCTCCTGGAGCAGAGCCGCCGTTGTCAGGCCCCCGATACCTGCGCCGACAACAATGACATCCGGCCGTTCAACCATGCCGACGTCTGTGGAAGGGAGCAGGTTCACACCTGCAGATGGAGGATTCCGGAACCATACGGGAAATCAGGTTTTGGGAGTTAACCCCAGGTTTCGACCACATCACAACCATCCAGATCCAGAAACTTGGAGCCCTGTTCATAGGCGTGCTGGATACTCCGAAGGTTGCGGAAACGCCCGGCCTCGGACACATCACGGAAACGGTAGCGAAGCCCACAGGGGGGCTCACCTTCGACCTCGACGCTGACCAGCCCCGGCTGCCTGCGGTACTCCATCATCGCACGTTGCGCGATGTCGTGGAAATCATGCATGGCATCCTCCGGAAAGAACCCGGCAGAACCCGCCGTTCCCGCCTGCAGACGACCAGGCAAGATGGTGCATTGCCCGACGCCACCAGAAAACCGGTGTCAGAATACCATTGACCTGCATGTCCGACAGATTGACGTTCACAACCGACACTGTTTTGAAAAAGTCTGAGGTACCGACTCATGAAAGTATACAAAATCGACCCGTTCAAAGGAAGCGCGCCGCACAAAAAACGCCCCGTGACGCACTCAGGAAATGCTCCTGATAAGGATCAGGATGGAAGAAGGTTGCTATCTCCTTATGAGGTTACATTCTCAGATTTTATATTTGTTGACAGCTCATCCCTCAGTCCATCCGGTTGATGACGGATCGAGGCAGTCGCCAAGCTAACAACCCCGACGGAACAGCACGATATGAAAGAGAAAAAACAGGATCTTTCAGCACAGGAAATGCTCAAGCAACAAGAGTTCCAGCAGGAAGCTGTCCCACACATCAACGCATTGTACAACTACGCGATGCACCTGACGATGAATCCTGACGATGCCGAAGATCTTGTGCAGGAAACCTATCTGAAGGCCTACAAATTCTTCGATTCATTCGAAAGGGGAACAAACTGCAAGGCGTGGCTGTTTAAAATCCTCAAAAACAATTATATCAACCGGTTTCGCAAAAACTCGAGGGAGCCAGGCAAGGTTGATTACGACCTGATCAAGGATTTTTACCATACGATCAAGGACGTCCAGAGAGACACAACCGAAGCTGAATCGGATTTTTTCCACTCCCTGCTGCATGAAGAGGTATATCAGGCGTTGCAGTCATTGCCGGAGGAATTCAGAGAAGTCATCCAACTGTGCGATATGGAGGGGTTCACCTACGAGGAGATCGCCAACATGGTTGAAAGCCCGATCGGCACCGTCAGGTCGAGACTTTACCGCGGCAGAAAACTGTTACGAGCCAAACTTGAAGATTATGCAAGAAAACATGGGTATTCTACTGACCCCGACGATGCTTGAATTCAGCACTCACCCAACAAATCTGTATATAACCATGAATTGCAACAAAGCGAGGGTGCTCATGAGCGCGGCCATCGACGAAGAGCTGACCGCAGGAGAAGCTGAGGAACTGGCGAATCACCTTGCCAGCTGCCCCGAGTGCCGCGAGGAATTCCAGGAAGCGAAAAACACCAAAATCATCATCCGGGAACGGATCGTCCGCATCAAGGCACCGCAAAACCTCATCGAATCGATCGTACGCATGACCAACGTCACCTCCTGAACTCCAGCAACACAGAGGTCCCCGACACGCGCTCTCCGAATCAGTTGTACCGGTAAGGAAGTGTGCGTGTTTTTTTTATTTTTACGCCATGCCCAGTCAATTATATAGTTTCACAGGTTACGCCCCTGACAACCACAGAAGGCGCAAAAGATCCCAGCCATGAGTAAAGCCCTGACCATATCCGAAGAAGAAGTTCTGAAATGGAATTTCAACATGCCTGACGAGATGCTTGAAGCTGTCGCGAACCGCTTCAAACTCCTCTCCGAGCCCATGCGGCTCAAAATCCTCAGAGCCCTGTGTGACGGCGAGCGCACGGTCCAGGAAATCGTCAATGAGGTCAGCGCAAGCCAGGCGAACATCTCCAAACACCTTGCGCTCATGCACGACAATGGCGTGGTAAACCGACGGAAGGAAGGGCTCAAATGCTACTACCGCATTGCCGACGACAGCCTTGCCTACGCATGCCTCCTGATATCCCGAAGCGTCGTCGAAAACCTGCAGGACCGGCTGAGCTGGATCCAGAAAGTCAACGACAGCCTCTCCGTATAACCTCATCCCCTCCCCCCTCCACCTTCGCAACGGGCCAACCCCCGCACGCCCTTCCCTGCGCTGGAGGGGAAACACAACCGCCTCAAGACAAGCCCTCCTGCTGACATTCCGACAAAATGGACAGCATTATCGTCATGCCCGCCGCCACAACAAGACAAAATGTCTGACAATTGCAGCAAAAAAAGCCTTGGCACGTCATTTGCACAATGTTTGTCAGCGGCGGGGCAACCACCGCCGACAAACATGGAGAGAAAGACAACAACCAAAACCCCATTACAAGGAGACGGACATGTTGATGAAACTTGCAAAAGACCCGATGCGACTCTTCGACGATATCTGGACCGGAACCCAGATGGCAAACGCCCCGGCCTTCAAGGTTGACATTTCTGAAGACGAACACGCCTTTCATCTCGACGCAGAGTTGCCGGGAATCACCAAAGAGAACATCGCCCTCAACATCGAGGAAGATGTCCTGACCATCAAGGCGGAACGGACACAGGAAGAGGAGCAGAAAAAGAAGGACTACCACAGGATCGAACGCGCCTACGGCAGCTTCTCACGAAGCTTCAACATCGGGGAGCTCATCGATCAGGAGCATATTGCAGCGGCCTTCGATAACGGCGTGCTGCACGTAACCCTGCCGAAGCAGGCTGCAGTGAAGAAAACAAAGGAAATCTCGATCAACTGAACCAGACAAAGCAGAGGCCTCCCGGAACCGGGAGGCCTCTGCCAATAGAGAAACATAAAAAGGAAAACACCAGCCATGGGTAAAATTATCGGAATCGACCTCGGCACCACCAACTCCTGCGTGTCCGTCATGCAGGGAACCCAACCGACGGTTATCGAAAACTCTGAAGGGAACCGCACGACACCGTCGATGGTGGCCTTCACCAAAACCGGGGAGCGTCTCGTGGGCCAGGCAGCAAAACGCCAGGCGGTGACGAACCCGAAAAACACCATTTTTTCGATCAAGCGTTTCATGGGCCGCAAATATGACGAAGTGCCCAACGAAAAGAAGCTGGCATCCTATGACGTCGTCAACGAAAGCGGTGACGCACGGGTGAAAATCGGCGACAAGACCTACTCTCCCCAGGAGATTTCGGCCATGATCCTGCAGAAAATGAAGCAGACCGCAGAGGATTTCCTCGGCGAGAAGATCACCGAGGCAGTCATCACCGTGCCGGCATATTTCAACGACGCACAGCGGCAGGCTACCAAGGATGCAGGTAAGATCGCCGGCCTTGAGGTCAAGCGGATCATCAACGAGCCGACCGCAGCCGCATTGGCCTACGGTCTCGACAAGAAGCTGACCAACGAAAAGGTCGCCGTATTCGACCTTGGCGGAGGTACGTTCGATATTTCGATCCTTGAGCTTGGCGATGGCGTCTTCGAGGTGAAATCCACCGACGGCGACACCCACCTCGGCGGCGACGACTTCGACCAGAAAATCATCGACTACCTGGCGGACGAGTTCAAAAAGCAGGAAGGCATTGACCTCCGCAAGGATGCCATCGCCCTGCAGAGGCTGAAAGAGGCGGCTGAAAAAGCCAAAATCGAGCTCTCCTCGCGCACCGACACCGAAATCAACCTGCCGTTCATCACGGCAACGCAGGAAGGCCCGAAACACCTGGTCATCAACCTGACCAGGGCGAAGTTCGAAGCCATGTGCGCGGACCTGTTCGACAAGCTCCTGGAACCATGCCGCAGGGCGGTCAAGAACTCCAAGCTCGAAATGAAGGAGATTGATGAAGTCGTGCTCGTCGGCGGCTCCACCCGTATCCCGAAGGTGCAGTCCCTCGTCAAGGAATTCTTCGGCAAGGAACCAAACAAGAGCGTCAACCCTGACGAAGTGGTCGCCATCGGTGCGGCGATCCAGGGCGGCGTGCTCAAGGGCGACGTGACCGACGTGCTGCTGCTCGATGTCACTCCGCTGTCGCTCGGCATCGAAACCCTTGGCGGCGTCATGACCAAACTGATCGAAGCCAACACCACGATCCCGACCCGCAAGCAGGAGGTATTCTCGACTGCGGCGGACAGCCAGACCTCGGTTGAGGTGCATGTGCTGCAGGGTGAGCGGCCGATGGCAAATGACAACAAAACGCTCGGCAGGTTCCACCTCGGTGACATTCCGCCGGCACCACGCGGCATTCCGCAGATCGAGGTGACCTTTGACATCGACGCCAACGGCATCCTGAACGTGTCGGCAAAAGACAAGGCGACCGGCAAGGAACAGAGCATCAAGATCGAGGCGAGCAGCAAGCTCAGTGACGCTGAAATCGAAAAGATGAAATCGGATGCCAAGGAGCATGCCGCGGAAGACCAGAAACGCAAGGAGGAGATCGACCTGAAGAACGCTGCCGACTCGCTCATCTTCAGCACCGAAAAACAGCTGTCCGAGCTGGGCGACAAGCTTCCTGCAGAGAAAAAGGCTGCCATCGAACGTGCGCTTGAGCAGCTGAAGGAAGCCCACAAGGCAGAAAACGTGGACGCCATCAAACCGGCCATGGACGAACTGACCAAGGTCTGGAGCGATGCGGCCTCCGACCTCTACAGCCAGCAGCAGCCCGGTGGCCCGCAGCCCGGCCAGCCGGAAACCCCCGGCAACGGCCAGGCAGGCAAGAGCGGTGGAGACGGTGCCGTTGAGAATGCAGAGTACGAGGTCATCGACGGCAACGACAAGTAACAGGCACGGTTACTCCACGCCACAAAAAGCCAGAAAAAGGGCTCCGGATCGACGGAGCCCTTTTTTTTCGCCCGCCATGCACCCCCGCCGCATCCTGCGAAAACAACCTTACGCCTCAGCCGCCTGGTCATAGGCATCCAGGGCGATCGGCAGGCACTGCACCACCGCCATTCCCGCCGCAGGAAGACCTACGAGCACGGCACTTGCGACCTCATCGCGCGTCGCCCCCGATTTTTTGGCCGCGGCTACGTGGAACGGAATACCGGAGGTCAATCGCAACGCCGCCATCACGGCAATGTAAGCAAGGTCCGCGGTGCGCTCGTCAAGCGCGCTTGCCTGCCTGAGTCCCTCCACTGCACCCATCCATGCGTCCGCCTGTTGTGGCGTTTGCGTCAGGAAAACCTCAAAAGCACTGGAAACGTGCATCTGCTCCTCCTTTTTCTGAGTTCCAACGGTGTCCGGGAACAGGGTAACGCTTCCGGGCAGAAAACCACCGACCGACCGCACGCGGAACCGGCAACCCCGTTCACATCACGAAATATACAGCATCTCCATCCGGTCGCCAGCGTACGGTGCGCAACCTCGCCGCAGCGGTATTGGGGAGAGTTCATACAAAACCGTATCTTCGAACTGACCGTCACCGGCGCAAAACCCCATCAGGCCAGCGACGGCAGCCATTTGCACGATTTCACATTTATGCCGTACACTCCGTCCCGACGCATCGATGGCCCGACCGTGGCCGCCATCACCCTCTCCATCCTCGTTTTTGCGTATGTCGCCATACGCGCGGCACGGCTCTGCATCACCATCGACGAAGCAGCGACCTACCTCGACCACGTCACGGGCCCCTGGCGGGATATCCTGCTCTTCAGGACCGATGGCCTTCCTGACAACAACCACCTGCTGCATACGCTGCTCTGCAAGCTGACAGTGTCACTGTTCGGGCTGTCCGAACTGACGCTTCGCATGCCGGCGCTCCTTGGCTGCCTTGCCTACCTGGTCGGCCTGAACCTCTGCCTGCGCCACATCGTTTCGGGCTGGAAAATACTTCCCGCCCTGCTTGTAGTCGGCCTGAACCCCTATGTGGTCGACTTCCTCGGACTGGCAAGGGGGTATGGGCTGGGGCTCGGCTGCACCATGCTCGGGCTCGCTGCGCTGCTGTCGTGGTTCAATGAAACCGGAAGGAATCCGGAACGTGCCGGAACGGCACGGGCGGCCATCGCCTGGTTCTGCATGGCACTGCTGTCCAACCTTTCGTTCCTCTTGGTTCTGGGCGCCGCAATGGCCCTGATCGCCTGGCGGCTCATCCGGACCGGATCGTTCCAGGACGGGCCTGGTACGACCGCGTGGCAATGGCTGCGACGGCTGCTCGGCATCATCTGGCCGGCAATCCCGGCGCTGGCCTACATGGCGTTGCCGGTCATCCTGATCAGGCAACTGCAGCTGTTCGGTGAAGGCGGCCACACAGGGTTCTGGTTCGACACCGTCACCGGCCTTGCCAAGGGCACGGCGTACAACAGCCCGCTGATGTGGCAGCATCTGGACCTCCTGCTGCTCTGGGTGCTGCTTGCAGGACTCTTCATCCCGGTCGCGCTGCGCGTCCTGTATCGCAGCGACAGGCAGAAGTCCACGCCGTTCTTCGTTCTTGCCGCCATGACGATCATCGTCATCATCGAAAGCCTTGCCCAGCATTACCTGTTCAATGTCGCCTATCTGGAAGGTCGGCGGGGCATTTTCCTGATCCCGCTCTTCCTGCTCACCGTACTGGCCTATGGGCAGACACCCCGCCATGCAACCCGCTGGTATGCAGTCCCAGCACAGTTCCTCGGTTTTCTGGTTCCGCTGTTGCTTGCCGTGCATGACCTGAGCTGCCTGAACCTGAAGGTGATCGTGAACTGGAACAACTACGAAGGAACCCGCCCGGCGATGCTCGCCATCAGGGACGCCATCGGCAGCAACGGAACGCGACAGCCGAAAACCCTGCGCGTCAACGATGAATTTACCGGGACAATGCGCTTCTACCGGGAAATGTATGGTATGGAAAACATGCTTGCGCCAATCGGGGACGAGGGGCTTGACGGTGCGGCGGATTTCTATTACGGCAACAACAGTGATGCGGCGATCATGGCCGATAACGGCGCCCGGCCATTCCTGCGACATCAGGCCAGCGGCACCATTCTTTTCAGGCGTGGGCCCATGGAGCCATAAACGCACACCGGCACCTGAGACAAAGAGGAAACATCCGGGAAAGGGCGGCGGACGCCCTCCCCCGGTCCCATCGCGGCCGGGGTCAGCCCCGGCTGATTTCCACGTACGGGTTGTAGGCCTCGAAATTGGCGTTGTAATAGTCGAAGGAACTGAAATACGGCTCCTGGCGAACGATCCTCCTGATCAGGTTTTCAGCGACGCTGACATATTCGTCATCGTCTTCGCCGTTCTCAAGACTCTCGAACCGCTTCATCCAGATCAACAGCAATTCGCCCTTTAACTGCTCGACACTGTTCACGGTAAACCTCCTGTGATTGGTTTGCTTGACTGGGTCATTTCAACATGCGCAGGAGAAGCTCTTCCGAGAACACGGAACCATCAACCGTTCAAATGCCGGGGACGTCGGAAGCCTCCAACATTACAAAGAACGGAAAGATGCATGAAATTGGCAAGTGCCGACCGCAGCAATCGGGGGCTCGGGTGCATGCGTGGCGCAAACTGCGAGAGAATCGCGACTCCGGCTCCGCCGGATGCCGGGAGGAACCCTGCCGCAAAGAGCGAAAATGTCAGGCAAGAACGTTTTGACAGAAGGTAAACCATTCCTATCTTCACCTGCTTCCGGTCGGTTCCGGAAGTGCATTCTCAGGGCGGGGTGCAACTCCCCACCGGCGGTAATCCGGCCAGCGAGCCGGCGAGCCCGCGAGCGCTTTCGCCACCGGCGAAGGGTCAGCAGATTTGGTGAAATCCCAAAGCCGACGGTCACAGTCCGGATGAAAGAGATGTCAGTCGCTGTTTCATGTGCCGCAGCACCCATCGTCGCCAGGACAGGCAGGTGCTCCCCGTGAAGACAGCGGGAACTCCTTTCTTTGTCACCCCTGATTCATGCCGTTTCGCCAAACAACGTCATCTGCACATGAATCAGTACAGCAATCTTCTGTCCAGCGACCCGTGCACACGGGTTGAGCAGGGACTTGAATCCCTCCGTAAAGGCCGTGGCATCCTCGTCGCCGACGCGTTCGACAGGGAAAACGAAGTCGACCTCATTTTTCCGGCAGCGACGCTGACCGTTCCCCAAATGGCGCTCCTCATCCGCGAATGCAGCGGTATCGTCTGTCTCTGCCTGACCGAAGAACGAGTGCGGAGCCTTGAGCTGCCCATGATGGTGGAACACAACACCAGCGCATTCCAGACGGCCTTCACGGTTTCCATCGAAGCATCCGAAGGCGTCACCACAGGGGTATCCGCTGCAGACCGGGTCAGGACCGTGCATGCGGCAACTCGTGATGGGGCGAAGCCTGCCGACCTCCGTAAACCGGGTCACGTTTTTCCGTTGAAAGCCAGACCGGGGGGTGTGCTCGAACGACCCGGCCACACCGAGGCAACCGTCGACCTGATGCGGTTTGCCGGGCTGAAGCCGTTCGGCGTCCTGTGCGAACTGACCAATCCTGACGGTTCGATGGCAACGCTGGAACAGGCTTTCGATTTTGCGGTTGACCATGACTATCCGATCCTGACGGTTGAAGACCTGATCGCCTGGATCGGAACAAGGCACGACAGCGGAAGAAGTGCCTGAAGCCGACTGGCGCGGGCCCGCGACGGCAATGACAAAGCCCTGGAAAAACCGGGGCTTTGTCATTGCTTCGATATACTGGAACCTGCAAACCCGCAGCAGCGGGCGATGCTCATCGTAACTGCCGGCCATGCAGGACGCTGGCATGAGCGTCAATATAGGCTTTAAGTCCTTTGCCGAGGAGTGCCCGGTCCCGCATGCCCTTGATCACCTGCTCGCCGACGCTGTCCTGCGTGTATTCGTAAACAGCTCCGTCCTTGAACTGGACCCTGAACCAGCCCTGCCCGTAATCATATGCATCGACTCCGGCATCAGCGGCAAAGTTCATGTAGATCTTCATAGCGGCCTCCGTGATGTTGAGCATGAAGGCTTACCGTTCCCGGTTCGCCTGATGAACTGCCGGCAGCAAACGGCAAGCACATCACCAGAAAGCCCTCCCCTGGACAAACAGGAGCCACCCTCTGCCATAAAACGCCGTTAAGCCGCACATCGGCTTCGGCTTGACAAGCTCGTGTCACAAAACGGAAAAAACGCTGCTCAGGCACATCGCGATCAAGCCTTGATCTTTCAATCACCGAAAAAACACCTGAACTTCCAACCAAATAGTGAGTTCAGAAAAAAATAAATAGCCGGAAAGCCCGGTGAAGCAACCTGCAGCAAAATCACCGGATCCGCCGGGAATACCCGGACTTGGCATACTTCTCGATGTAGGGGTTCAGGTCCCTGCCAAGCAGTGCCCGGTCCCGCATGCCCTTGATCACCTGCTCGCCGACGCTGTCCTGCGTGTATTCGTAGACAGAACCGTTCTTGAACTGCACCCAGACCCAGTCCTTTCCATAATCATAGGCATCCACGCCCGCATCCTCCGTAAAGTTCATATAGATTTTCATTGCCGCTCCCACAGTCATTCAGCTGTTCATGATCATATATAAAATCACCCGCCAACATAGCCATTCCAGATCGCGCTTACGCGCGCAACGACCTGTTGTTGCCGTTTGTTACGATCAAAAGTAATCCTCACCTAATATGACGACAGGCAATGGTATTTCTTGCGGAACCGGACCCGGAAAAAGGGCATCGGAGGCGAGCGGTAAGGGGGGACGCAAGCCGGGGGACGACACCGCCCTCAGGCGACTTAACGGGTGGATGGCTGCGCATTCCACAACTCCACGACATAACGCCCCTCAAAAGTCAGCGAACGGGAACGATCATGCTCATGGTTTCCCTGGAGCTTGCGAAGCATCATAAAGCGGCGTGCGCAGGCATTGTCTTCGAAACGATACCGAAGCCCCCGTGGAGGCTGGCCTTCGACATCAATGCCCTGCAGGCCCGGCTGCCAGCGATATTCGATCATCGCCTTCCTGGCCATTCCGGGAAAATCATATTCCATCCCCACCCCATCGCATGACGGGCTGACGGCTCCCGCACAGGCTGATGGCACATGTTCTGCCACGTGATGGCTCATAAATCCCCCGGAATTGTGGTTTGTCGGCATGGAGTTGCAGTGCCGGGACGGTTATCGTCCCGCAATGGTACTTCAAATCGCATGCCAATCAGCCAAAGCCAGCCGTCCAGCAGAAAACATATCGCTATCCACTTCTATAAAAGGAGGTTATCAATGCACACAAAACGCCGGAAATGGCCCAGCTATCGAGCGGCACACATTTGCCAAGGACAAATCCGCACTATTTTGAGACAGCCTGCGGCAGAAACATGCAACGGAAAAAGTCCGGCACGGCAGACCACCATTGCAAGCACCCCTACAGGCCCCGACGGACAGATGCCGGATTTGGCTGAAACCCTTTTTTATTTGCTGACGTTTTGCTAATTTAACCGTTAAGACAGGACTGCATCCGCAAGGGTGCCCATTCAGCCAATTTAACCGGGCAGAAACATGCAGAGTCAGCTCAGCCGTCCATTCACCGAAGCAAACCAGGTCCGCAGAAGCGTCTCTGGTCCATGGTCGGGAAATGCGGTCCACAAGGCGGAAAAGTATTTCATCACCTCCGCGAAAAGAGGCCAGAACGACAAGCTTGAAATCGAGATCATGCCTGCATCCGGACGCAGGAAACTCTCCCCGACAAAAGAGATGATAGCGAAACTGGTCGGCGGTGAGATTGAGCTCTATGTCCTCTCGACGCAACCGGACATCGCCATTGGACTCGACAAGAAAATCCTTGACAACGAAAACCGTTATGTCATCGATTTCGACAAGCGCGGGGTCAAATGGACCATGCGGGACATCCCTGTATTCTACGATTCAGGCCGCCAACAGCTTTGTGTTGAAATCGACCGCAGGACGTACACTCTTGACGAGTTTTTCAAGTAATACCGGTTTTGTTCAGCAGCCTCTCAGTTCAGTAGGATCTTTTCGACAGTACTGAACAAAAAAAGCCATGTCAACGCATGGCTTTTTTTGTTATATCAGAGACGCTTCCGGCAGGTGCCGCAAAAGGATCACTGCAGCTTTTTCCGTGCAAGTTTCGCTTCAGGTGAGGAGGGATAGAGCGAAACGACATCCTTGAAAAGCGCTTTCGCATTTGCCTTCTGCCCAATCTTTTCAAAGCATATCGCCTGCTTGTACAACGACGCAGGCCGTTTCGGACTCTTGGTGAACTTTTCGATCACCACCTGGTATTCAAGAATGGCTTTTTCGAACCACTTCTCGTTGTAATAGGATTCGGCAATATAGAACTGTGCATCCGCAACCTTGGGAGATTTCGGATTTTTCGACATGAACTCGGTGAAATTCGCACGGGCACCGGCAAAATCTGTCTTGCCCATTTTTTTCAGTCCGGCGTTCAGCATCTCTTCACCTGTCAGGGCGACAGCGGCCGATTTATCCTTGCCGGCTTCATCCGCGGTTTTTGCCGCCCCTTTCATGCCGGGCTTGCCAACTGCCGAACCATCATGGATACCCAGGGCCTGTTCGATTCTGGCAAGTCGTGCATCAAGGTCGTCGGTCTTTTTGACCATAAGGGAGTCCTCGACATCGAGGCGCCGAATCGATACGGCATTGTCGTGGCGAAGCACTTCCAGCCCGCCCTTCAAGGAAGCGACCTCCTCACGATACTGGGTGATTTCCGAATAGGAGCCGGCACTCTGTGACTTTATCGACTGCGAATCCTCCTTGAGCTTGGAAACTTCAGTCTGAACATAATTGAAATCGGACTTGGTGGCGCAGGCAGACAGCAGAAAGAACGGCACAAATAAAACCGGTTTGGTTTTCATCGTTTCTGGATTTGCGGTTCAGGTTTTCAGGTCATAAACGAAGAACCGGCGGACGGAAGACTCCGCCCACCGGTTTGCAAAGCGCTACAGAGTGGATTACTTCGTAACGAAATGATCTCTTCTGTTCTTTGCCCATGCTTCTTCATTGTGGCTGGGATCGAACGGCTTCTCCTCGCCATAGCTGACCGTCGAGATACGACCATCGCTGATGCCAAGGGTCACCAGATACTGCTTTGCCGAAGCGGCACGGCGCTCGCCGAGTGCGATGTTGTACTCATCCGTTCCACGCTCGTCGCAATGGCCTTCGATCGTCACCGACTTCGCCGCGTTGCTCTGCAGCCATGCAGCGTTCTGCTTCAGCTGGTCCTGTGCCTCAGGGCTCAGTGCAGAGCTGTCAAAGGCGAAGAAAACATCGCCAACAACAGAACCAGCACTTGCATTCGCTGCGGGAGCGGCTTCCGGGGCAGGTGCCGGCGCTGCGGAAGCACCCGACTTGTCCTCATTGACTGCTGACTTGGAAGAACAACCTGCCAGAATGATCATGGCGGTTCCGATAATACCAGGCAATACTCTTTTCATGGTGTCTTGGTGATTGGAGGTTGATTATATACAGGCCGGAAAGTGCACCTCGGCACTTTCCGGTTTTCGGCAATACAAATCGTTACTTCTCGACGAAATGAACCCTGCGGTTCTTTGCCCAGGCCGCCTCGGTGTTGCCTTTTGCAAACGGAGCGGTCTCACCCTTGCTGACGACCACAAGACGCTTCGGATCGGCACCGAGCTTCACCATGGCATCCTTTGCCTGGGTCGCACGCTGAAGGCCGAGCTTCATGTTTGCTGCATGAGAACCACGGGAATCCGTGTGACCCTCGATGACAAGCTTCCTGCCTGGATGGGCGTTCAGCCAGTCGACGTTGGTTTTCAGCTGATCCTCAGCCTTGGTATGCACCAGGGATTTGTTGAGGTCAAAATAAATGTCGCCGATAATGTACTCCGGAGCCGGGGGTGGAGCGACTACGGCTACCGGCTCGGGAGCCGGGGCAGGTGCAGGTGCAGGTGCCGGTGCTGGGGTGGGCGTGGCAACCGGTGCCTGAACGACCTCTTTCTGTGAACAGCATGCCCCAAGAACGAGAAATGCCGGCAGAATGAGGGATTTACGCAACAATTTTACAGGTTTCAAGATGACCTCCGTTGTTAGTTTGTGGATGACTCCGCACAAATGTTGACTCCGTACAAAGAAAAATCATCTGGTTCTCGACCATGATGGCTGCTGCTGATCACCATCAGCCTGCATAAGAACCCGCTGGTTGGTACCGTCGGCATTCATCATAAACACCTTGCGGCGGCCTTGTCGTGTGGAGGTAAACACGATCATGCTTCCGTCAGGCGACCACGACGGGTACTCGTTCAGGGCGCTCCCGCCAGTCAATTGCTGGAGTCCCGAACCATCAGCTTTTATGGTAAATATATTTATTTCTCCATTTTTCAGCGAGGAAAACGCAATTTTGTCTCCTGCCGGCGACCACGACGGCTGGGTATTATAGTTGCCACTGAACGTCAGCCTCCGGGCAAACCCGCTGTCCACATCCTGGACGAAAATCTGCGGCATGCCGCTCCGTTGCGAGACAAATGCAAACTTCGAACCATCCGGCGAGAAGGTCGGCGAAACATCGATCCCGCGGCTGTAGGTCAGGCGCTTCGAGATCTTGCCATCCGGCTTGATGAGAAACAGTTCCTGATCACCGTCGATCGTCAGCGTTGCGGCAAGCTCATCGGTTCCTGGCCTCCATGCCGGCGTAATGTTCACCCCCGGCCTGCTGACCGTGACAGTCCTCCGCTCGACAAGGTTCCTGATATGCAGATCCGGACGACCTGAGGTGTAGTCGGTCCAGGCAAGGTACTTGCCATCGGGAGAGATCGTCGGCGTCAGGGAAATCGATTTCAGGGTTGTCAGCTGCACGACGTTCTGGCCGTCGAAATCACACTGGTAGACCTCCTTGAAACCGCTCCGATTGCTGACGAATACGATTTTCGTACCGAACAGGCGGCATTTCCTGCCGGTCAGCAATTCAATAAGGTCCGAACTGAACTGGTAAGCAGAACTCCTTACCTGCGATGGCTCTCCGGGATATGCCCGGCGAAGCAGCAGCTTGCCGCTCTGGACATCGTACACGGACATATCGAACGTCGGCCGCATGCCAATCCTGCTCATGGCCCCACCAGAATAGGCTTCGGCCCCGATTGGACGCAACGAAGAAAACACCGGAACCCCGAACCGGTCTCGCTGCAGGCCGTAAGGTGCCGGCAGGAGATTGAACTGCCCGACAAAATTGAGTGCGCTCCTGACCGTGTTGTCAAAAGCCTTCGCCGTTTCGAGGTCGGGCCCCGGCCGTGCTCCGGTACGGTCAATGACGATGGCAATCCGGCTCGTCCCCTGCTTGGTGATCGCAATATACTCCTGCTGCTCCTCGGCCTGCAGGGATACCGGCACAAGGCACAGGCTCAACAAAAGGGCGAACCGCCTGGCAAACAAACTCCGCTTGATGATCATGGTGATTGTATTTCTGGTACATGAATGTATGATGAAGTAACCGTACGGGCCGACCTGCAGCTCGGCAGAATACGCCCCAACGATGACAAACACACGTGCTGCACTTACTGAATGCCTTCCGGAGTAAAGACAAAACCTACCCAGTGCGGCCCGGCACCGTACTCACGGGGCAAGGCGGGCAACGGGCTTGAACGCTGCAAGGCAATCTTCACGGAATTGTTCAGGTACTCGCTTGAGGACTTCCGGTCAAAGCGGATCTGTGAAATGGTCCCGTTCGGCATGATGCAGATGGCAGCATAGACTTTCATGCCTGGTGCATTACGGATATAAGGCTGCGAAAACGACCAGTTGCCGGTAATGATGCCGGCGATCCTGGATTTGTACGGATCGACCGCCCCACCACCCTTGCCGTAAAGGTTGCCACCGCCGCCGCTGCCACTGCCGGTGCTCCCTGCAGGCCCGTTGCCACCTGCCGCACCTCTGGCCTGCGCAGCCGTCTTCTTGCGGAGATCGGCAATCGAATTGCTGAGTGCCTGTGCCTCCTCCTTTTTTTGAACCTGCTGGCGCAGACGAGAAACGGCATCGGAAATGTTGGCTTTGTCCTTGTCGGTTCTTGTTTGGACGACCTTCTCCGGTACAGTTTTTGAAGGCCGTACGGGCTGCGGCACCGTTTTAGGTTCGGGAATCTTTTTCGGCTCCGGTACTTTCGTGACCTCCTGGGCCTTGGGCGCCGGTGCAGGCGGCAATGACGGCGCAGGATGCTGTATGGCCGGAGGCCCACCTGCCGCTCCCGGGACACCGGGAAGCGCGACAAGGCTCACCTCGACGATCTTTTCCGGCGGATGGGTGCGCAGGTAAAACAGTTGCAGGGCTACTGCCAGCAACAGCACCCCGAAATGAGCTGCGGCAGCGACGCCGACCCAGACGGCAAACCGCCGCTGATCCTGTCGCAAATCTTCTCTCAAACCCATGGCGATCCCCGGCAGCCTTAATGTTTCCCTGACGGTACCGATACAGGCTCGGTAACCATCCCGATTTTTTCGACGCCGGCCTGGCGGATTGCAGCCATGACGGACATGACGAAGCCATACGGCAGCGACCTGTCGGCCTTGAGATACACCTCCTGGGTCTTTTTCGCCTCAAGAATTGCCGGAAGCTGCGAGGCAAGTTCGGAAGGATCGAGCCGGTAATCGTTGACGGTCACCTTGCGGGAGCTATCGACGCCGATAACCAGGGCACTTGAATCGATATCCATCCGTTCGTGCGTTGTCTGTGGCACATCTACCTTGACGCCGCTGGTCATCATCGGCGCCGTCACCATGAAAATGACGAGCAGCACCAGCATGACGTCCACAAAGGGAGTCACGTTGATCTCGCTCATCAGCCGTGTTTTCTGTCCTCCGGTCATCATCGTTTCGCCTCCCTGCTCACTGGTTGAGATAGGCATCGATGAAATCGGGAGCGAAATCCTCCAGATCACGCTCTATCTGCCCGATCTTCTGCGTGAGGTAGTTATACCCCATGACTGCCGGAATAGCCGCGACAAGGCCTGTTGCCGTGGCGATAAGCGCTTCGGAAATACCCGGCGCGACCGCGGCAAGCGATGCAGACTTCATGAGCCCGATGTTCTGGAAGGAGCTCATGATCCCCCAGACCGTCCCGAACAGGCCGATGAACGGCGCGGTATTGCCGACCGTTGCCAGAAACGGCACCAGATTGGTCAGGCGCTTGCTTTCGGCGTTGACCTCGCGTTTGACGGCCAGGGCGATACGGTCACGAAGCTGGCCGACGGTGGTTTTGTCCCGCATCGAGCTGTACTCGACGTACCCGGCCCGGAAAACCCGCGGCAGGGAACCGTTACGAAAACTTTCACTCGCTGCAAACGTCCGGTCGGCGTTCTGCAGCTCGAAAAAGGAATCGAGGAAATTCTGCGATTCGGCGATAGACTTGCGGACTGCCCCGAACTTGAACGCGATAATCGCCCATGAAATCACGGAAAAACTGATAAGCAACAACAGGACAGCAATCACGACAGGCCCTGTGCCTGCCAGCATCGAAGCAACCCCTGGGGAAACGGTTTCATTCATCTTCAGCTCGCTGGAATGGATTTAGAATGCAGCAATGTTCTGTACGACAAAATAGGCGACGACAGAACCTGATATTGCACACAATGTATTGACCAGATCATTGTTCACAAAATGATAACCTTTGATAAGCTCATTTTTTACCTTGCTGCCATCAGGAGCGGTGCTGTGCGTACGCTCCGTCACCTTCTGCCTGATCGGGTCATAATACTGGGCCTGTACCGTCGCCCCGAAAAAACTGTCCACAAGGCTGGAAATCAGCCCAGCTATGCCGATGACCAAGAGCGACTGCACGATGCCGACCCGGTTGATCCAGGCGACGTTCATCAGGGCTGCGCTCGCACAGATGAACAGCGAACCGACAAATGATGCCGAGGTTCCGGGAATCGAAACCCCTCCCGAGGTGCCGACGGGAACTTCCCTGAATGAGGTGATCAGGCGCGCTTTCGGATTCGGCCACATCGTGCCGATCTCGGTCGCCCAGGTATCGGCCTGGACCGCGGCCAGGGTCCCCAGGTAAGAAAAGAATATATAGGGATCGCCGGTCAGCGAGTAGATCACCATCATGATCCAGGCAACGCCGCCATTGGCGTAAACCTGCCCCGCATCACGCTGTGAGCCCTTCTCGAACACCAGGTCAAACTTCGCCTTGCGCTTGCGGCCCAGTTTGGAGAGCACCGAAGAGAGCAGGTAGAAGGTGAGCAACGGCACGGTCCAGATCAGCCCGCCAACCCCGAAAATATTGGTGCCGAGCAGAAATGTCGCGGTCGCACCGCTGTTGTTCAGGAATTTGACCTTAATGGAAAACAGCGCAAGCAGCAGGGCGAAAAGGCCGCCCGCGAGGAACCCCTGCAGCGAGACCATATGGTTCACTTCAAGCAGATAGAGCACATAGGCGATGGATGAGGGGATGAACAGGTTGTCCAGCCCGGAGGAAAGCAGCGCCTCGACACCTGTGGCGACAAGGGCAAGCAACAGGCCGAGAGCAAGCAGCGCCCATACCGGCTGGCCGGCAAGCCCTCCGGTAAAGGTATTCTGGAAGACAAACAGGGAAACCGTGATGATGACGAGGCTCGAAACAAACATCGCCAGCGATCCGGCGACGGTCTTGGGGCTTCTGGTCATGTGTTCGATACGGCTGCCGCCGAAGGCCGTCCCGACAAGCGCTGCCAGGGCATCACCGACCCCCATGACCAGCATGGAGACCTGCAGGATCCAGACATGGCGGTCCCAGAGCGCCAGCACCAGCAGCAAAAAAGCCAGAGGGAACAGCACCGGACCGTAACTGACGACCGGACCATCCGCTTCCGCATCAGCCGATGCGACGGGCTCGCCATGCAGCGACAGGAACAAGCCGTTCTTCAGGCTGACCGCACCGATCGCCGCAAAAAGCACCGCGGCGAGGGCCGGGTAGAAATTGGACTGGAAATAGGCCGGCATGAAGAATGTGACCACACCCATGCACAAATGCAGCACCTTTCTCACCACAAGACCGCTGACACCGAATTTTCTGGTCAGGAGTTCGCCGAGCAGGAGGAAACACGCGACAAGACTGAGTAAGAGGAGAAACGAAGGGAAATCCTGCGGAGACGGAGACTGAAGAGTCAACATGGCACGGACGTTTTTTGGTTGGCGATGAACCTCATGCACCAAAGGCGGAAACTTCGTAAAATACGCCTTTTAATTTTTCGTACCATCCTGAAGAAGAAAAAGCGGCCCCTGAAACCCTCCTGGAGAGATGTTCTTCCGGGCCATCAAGGCCACCCCCACCCGAAAATGCGAGTTTTTCATATGGTCACTTGACATAATAGAGCGGAAAGTGTAAATTTGTTACAATTTACTTTTTCACTGCGCGACAATCCATCAGGCAATGCAGTTTTTGACGAACCATCGTTCAGAGATCATCGGGAGCCATGCCCCGTCGATGGCTGTCATCCCTTCTTCGATTACCCGCCTCTCCGGCATCGGGTTCAGCATTTCTGTACTATTTGTATCGGTACACATTATTCCGGCACTCTGACCTGCAGGCCTCCCAAGTCCACCGTATTTCTTCATTGAATCAATACCAGACTCCAGGGCTTCAGGAAAAGAAGGCCTCGGGCCCCGTTTTCCGATTTCAACCAAAACAAACCAACGTCGATGAG
This sequence comes from uncultured Chlorobiaceae bacterium, assembly GCA_964611215.1. Taxonomy (GTDB): domain Bacteria; phylum Bacteroidota; class Chlorobiia; order Chlorobiales; family Chlorobiaceae; genus Chlorobaculum. Next base: position 72,988 of record CAZSXF010000008.1, on the reverse strand, counting down.
ATCTGACATCATAACCAAAGGATTTGAAAAGGCTCCCCATCGCAGCCTGCTCAAAGCAACCGGCGCAATCCACTCGAAAAGCGATTACTCCAAGCCCTTTATCGGCATCTGCAATTCATTCAATGAACTGATCCCGGGGCACGCTCATCTCCAGGAGTTCGGAAGAATCGCAAAGGAGGCGGTGCGCGAAGCAGGCGGTATTCCATTCGAATTCAACACCATCGGGGTCTGTGACGGTATCGCCATGGGCCATGTCGGCATGCGCTACTCGCTGGCAAGCCGCGAGATCATCGCCGACTCGGTCGAAACCATGGTCGAAGCACATCGTCTGGACGGACTGCTGTGCATTCCGAACTGTGACAAAGTCACCCCGGGCATGATGATGGGGGCGCTCCGCACCAACGTGCCGGTCATCTTCGTCTCGGGTGGCCCGATGAGGGCCGGGCACTCCCCTTCCGGCGACAAGCTCGACCTGATCTCCATCTTCGAGGCAGTCGGCAAGTTCAGCACCGGCGAAATCGGCGAAAAAGAGCTCGACACGGTCGAATCATGCAGCTGTCCTGGTTTCGGCTCATGTTCCGGCATGTTCACGGCAAACTCGATGAACTGCCTTTGCGAGGCGCTCGGTTTCGCGCTCCCGGGCAACGGCACCATTCTGGCCGAAGACCCCAGGAGGCTTGAACTGGTCAGAAGCGCGGCAAAACGCGCCGTCGAACTCGCCCTGCAGGAGGTGAAACCGAGAGATATCCTCACCCGGCGGGCGCTGCTCAACGCCTTTGCGCTTGATTTCGCCATGGGAGGCAGCTCAAACACGATCCTGCACACCCTCGCCATCGCCAACGAGGCCGAGCTCGAATTCGACTTCTCGGAACTGAACGGCCTTTCAGCCGGCACCCCCTATATCTGCAAGGTGAGCCCGGCGACCAGCGAGGTGCACATCGAGGATGTCGACCGCGCAGGCGGCATTTCGGCAATCCTCAAGGAGCTATCGACCGTCGACGGCCTGCTCGACCTTTCCGTGCCGACGGTGACCGGCAAAACACTTGGCGAAAACATCGCCGATGCGCAGGTCCTCGATCGCAAGGTGATCCGCTCCGTCGACGATCCCTATTCATCGACGGGCGGACTCTGCGTCCTGTACGGCAACCTCGCCCCCAACGGTGCTGTGGTCAAGGCAGCGGCAGTCAGCCCTTCGATGATGCGGCACACCGGCCCGGCGAAGGTATACGATTCCCAGGATGAAGCAATCGCCGGCATCATGGGAGGCGACGTCAAACATGGCGATATCGTGGTGATTCGTTACGAGGGTCCGCGCGGCGGCCCCGGCATGCCTGAAATGCTCTCGCCGACCAGCGCCATCATGGGCCGAGGACTCGGCGACACGGTCGCCCTGATCACCGACGGCCGCTTCTCCGGGGGATCGCGCGGCGCATGCGTCGGGCACGTTTCGCCCGAAGCCGCAGACCGCGGCCCGATTGCGGCCCTGAAGAGCGGTGACGTCATCACCATCGACATCCCGGCACGTTCGGTGACGGTCGATCTCGACGAACAGACAATCGCGGAGCGGCTTGCGGGGCTGCCGCCGTTCGAACCGAAAATCAAAAAGGGATTCCTTGCCAGGTATGCGCGGATGGTGACATCAGCCAATACGGGGGCTATCCTGAAGGTGAACTGAGTCCGGCCGACCTGCCACCCGGCCTCTTGCCGTGGCGGGAACAGCACGGGACAAGAAATCATAAATAAGTTGCAACCATGCATGAATCTGGACAGAAACTCAACGGATCAGAAATCTTCTTCGAGTGCCTGCGGCGCGAGAAGGTCGACTACATTTTCGGCTATCCCGGCGGAGCCCTCCTGAAGGTCTATGAAACCCTGCACGATGTCGACGACATCAAGCATATCCTGGTCCGCCACGAACAGGGCGCGACCCACATGGCCGAAGGCTACGCCAGGGCAACGGGCAGGCCGGGCGTCGTGCTCGTGACCTCGGGGCCGGGCGCGACCAACACGGTCACCGGCATTACCAACGCCTACATGGATTCGACGCCTCTGGTCGTCTTCACCGGCCAGGTCCCAAGCTCGCTGATCGGCAACGACGCCTTCCAGGAAGCAGACATCGTCGGCATCACCAGGCCGATCACCAAGCACAACTTCCTGGTCAAGGATGTCCGCGAACTGGCGACCACCATCCGTAAGGCATTTTTCCTTGCCGTCACCGGCAGGCCGGGACCGGTCCTGGTCGATATGCCGAAAGACATTCTCGCCGCCGAATGCGTGTTCGAGTGGCCGGAGAGCATCGACATCCGCGGATTCAAGCCGACGGTCAAGTGCCATGCCAACCAGGTCCAGAAAGCGGCGAAAATGATTGCACGGGCCAAACGGCCGCTTCTGTACATCGGCGGCGGCGTCATTTCCGCAGGAGCGTCCGAGGCGCTGTACAAACTTGCGGTCGACCAGCAGATCCCGGTCACCATGACCCTGCAGGGCCTTGGCGCATTCCCCGGTACCCATCCGCTCTCGATGGGCATGCTGGGCATGCACGGCACCTTCTGGGCCAACCAGGCGGTCAACAGCTGCGACCTGCTGATCGCCATCGGGGCGCGTTTTGACGACAGGGTCACCGGCAATACCGATACCTTTGCAACCCAGGCCCGGAAAATCCACAACGATATCGACCCGACCAACGTCGACAAGAACATCAAGGTCGACCTGCCGGTCGTCGGCGACTCGAAGGATTTCCTCGAAACGATCCTGGCTGAACTGCCGAAAACCTCTGAAAACCGGAGCAACTGGCTGGCGGAAATCGATGCATGGCGCCGTCAGTGCCCGCTTGACTACACGGTTGAGGCGGATTCGCTCAAAACCGAGTTCGTCATTGACGAGGTTTCAAAACAAACCGGCGGGCACGCCGTGGTCGTCACCGATGTGGGACAGCACCAGATGTGGACCGCGCAGTACTATAAATTCACCGAACCGCGCTCCATCATCACCAGCGGCGGTCTCGGCACGATGGGCTTCGGTCTGCCGGCGACCATCGGCGCCGCATTCGGTGCCACCGACAGGCCGGTCATCACCTTCTGCGGCGATGGCGGGCTGATGATGAATATCCAGGAACTGGTCACGGCGGTCTACCACAAACTGCCGATCAAGATATTCCTGATCAACAACAGCTACCTCGGCATGGTGCGCCAATGGCAGGAACTGTTCCACAAGGAGAAGTACTCCTTCACCGACCTTGAGGCGAGCAACCCTGACTTCATCAAGGTCGCCGAAGCATTCGGATGCAAGGCCAGAAGGGCCGACAATCCGGAATCGGCACGCCAGGCCATCAGCGAGGCGCTTGCCTACAACGATGGGCCGATGCTGGTTGAGTTCCGCGTTGTCCGGCGTGATATGGTCTTCCCGATGGTTCCTGCGGGAGGTTCGATTTCAGACATGATGCTGGCCAGGCTGAATCCAAAAACCATGGTTTAAACAACGTATGAAACACATCATTTCCGTTCTGGTCGAGAACAAATTCGGTACGCTGAACAGGGTTGCCGCCATGTTCAGCGCGAGGGGGTTCAACCTCGAAAGCATCTCAATCGGTGAAACAGAAGACAGCGAAATTTCGCGCATGACCATCGTGACCCGGGGGGAGGACAGGATCATCAGCCAGGTGCTCAAACAGCTCAACCGACTGGTAGATACCATCAAGGTGACCGACCTGACCCATCAGCCGCATGTCGAGCGTGAACTGCTCCTGACGACCCTGAAACTGACCAAGTCAACCCAGCATGAGATTTTCGAGTTGATCAACGTTTTTAAGGGAAAAGTCGTGGATATAAAACAAAAATCCATTACTATTGAGGTCATCGGTTCCCCGGAAAAAATCAACACGGCCATCGATATTTTCAAGCCTTTCGGCATCAGGGAACTTGCCAGGTCGGGCGCAGTCGCCATACACCGCGGCGAAATCTGATTTTTATTTTTACGCAGCAAAACAGTCAATTCCTATGTCTATGAACGTCTATTACGAGCAGGATGCCGACCTCGCGGTACTGCAGAACAAGAATATCGCCGTGCTTGGTTACGGCAGCCAGGGACACGCCCATGCGCTGAACCTGAAGGACAGCGGCATGAATGTCTGCGTTGGCCTCCGCGCCGACAGCGCATCCTGCCAGAAAGCACGTGAAGCCGGCCTCAAGGTCGACACCGTCGCCGAAGCAGTCAAGTGGGCCGACATCATCATGGTGCTCCTTCCGGACCAGACCCAGAAGAGCGTCTACGACAACGAAATCGCACCGAACCTGAAGGCTGGCGACACCCTGGCGTTCGGCCACGGCTTCAACATCCACTACAAGCAGATTGTGCCTCCTGCTGACGTGAACGTCATCATGATCGCACCGAAAAGCCCCGGCCACCTGGTTCGCAGGACCTTCACCGAAGGCAACGGCGTGCCGTGCCTCATCGCTGTCGAGCAGGACTACACCGGCGACGCCAAAAAACAGGCGCTTGCATGGGCAAAAGGTATCGGCGGCACCAAGGCTGGCGTCATCGAGACCAACTTCAAGGACGAGACGGAAACTGATCTCTTCGGCGAACAGTCGGTGCTCTGCGGCGGTTCGGCCGAGCTGATCAAGGCAGGCTTCGAAACCCTGACTGAAGCCGGCTATCCGGCTGAACTGGCGTATTTCGAGTGCATGCACGAACTGAAACTCATCGTCGACCTCTATTATGAAGGCGGCCTGTCACGCATGAACTACTCGGTCAGCGATACCGCAGAGTATGGCGGCATGACCCGTGGACCGCGCCTCATCACCTCCGCCGTCAAGGCCGAGATGAAGAAAGTCCTTGAAGAGATCCAGGACGGCCGCTTCGCCAAAGAGTTCATTGACGAGTGCAACTCCGGGTACAAGAAACTCAACAGCCTCAGGGAAGTCAACCGCAACCACCCCGTCGAGACGGTTGGTGCCAAGCTTCGCGGTATGATGAGCTGGCTGAAGAAGAAGTAACCGGGAGCAGCATGTACAAGATTGTTTCAATACCCGGCGACGGCATCGGCCCCGAAGTGGTCGCCGGTGCCATCGAGGTGCTGCAGGCCGTTGCCGCCAGGCACGGTCTGCAGATCGAGGTCGAAGAACATCTGTTCGGCGGCGCATCCTACGATGTGCATGGCCAGATGCTGACCGATGCGACCCTTGAGGCCTGCAAAAACTGCGATGCCGTGCTGCTCGGCGCTGTCGGTGGCCCGAAATGGGAAAAACTGCCGCACAACGAAAAGCCGGAAGCGGCGCTCCTGCGTATCCGCAAGGAGCTGGGGCTGTTCGCGAACCTCCGTCCTGCAAAGGTCTATGACGCGCTGCTCGACGCCTCCACCCTCAAGGCGGAAGTCGTCAAGGGCACCGATTTCATGGTCTTCCGGGAACTGACCGGCGGCATCTATTTCGGACAACCGAGGGGTTACGATGAAAATCGTGGCTGGAACACCATGGTGTACGAGACCTATGAGGTTGAACGCATCGCACGGCTTGCGTTTGAAACCGCCAGAAAACGCGGCAACGCAAGGGTCACCTCCATCGACAAGGCCAATGTCCTCGAAGTTTCGCAATTCTGGCGCAACATTGTGCACGAAGTGCATCGCGACTTCCCGGAAATCGAGCTTGTCGACATGTACGTCGACAACGCCGCCATGCAGATCGTCCGCAACCCGAAGCAGTTCGAGGTCATCGTGACCGAAAACCTTTTCGGAGACATTCTGAGCGACATTTCCGGCATGATCACCGGAAGCCTCGGTATGCTTCCGTCGGCAAGCATCGGTTCGGAACATGCCCTTTACGAGCCTATCCACGGCAGCGCCCCGGATATCGCCGGTCAGGGCAAGGCCAACCCGATCGCAACTATCGCATCGGTCGCCATGATGTTCGAGAACAGCTTCGGCAAGCCGGAGATTGCCTCCGAAATCTACGGGGCGATCGAAAAGGCGCTGGCCGCCGGTGTCCGCACGGCAGATATCGCCAAACCCGGGGAAACAGTGGTTTCCACGACCGAAATGACCTCGGCAATTATCGCGCGCCTTTGAGGCGCGCGCCCCTCTCCCCCTCTGCCCCGGCAACGAGGTGGAGAAAACACTGACAGAGTGCGGCACCGGACAGTCCGGTGCAAAAAAAGCCGGAGCACTGTCAGTGTCCGGCTTTTTCGGCTTTATGGGTACGACGGCATCTGCCGTCGTCATGATGCAAACGTTAACGGAATACGATCATCACCGCAATGGCACAAACGATAACGCAGAAAATCTTTGCCAGGGCCGCCAATCGCAAGTTTGTCGATGCAGGCGACAGTGTCTGGCTGAATGTCGATGTTCTCCTGACGCATGACGTCTGTGGACCACCGACCTTCGACATCTTCAAGCAAGAATTCGGCCCCGACGCCAAGGTCTGGGACCCGGAAAAGGTCGTAGTGCTCCCCGACCACTACATTTTCACGAGCAACGAACACGCACACCGCAACATTGACCTCCTGAGGCAGTTTGCCGCCGAGCAGCACCTGCCCAACTATTACGATGTCGGCAGCGACCGCTATCGTGGCGTCTGCCATGTCGCCCTGGCCGAGGAAGGCTTCAACCTCCCCGGCACCGTGCTGTTCGGAACCGACTCGCACACCTGCACGTCAGGTGCATTCGGCATGTTCGGCTCCGGCATCGGCAACACCGACGCCGCATTCATCCTCGGCACCGGCAAACTCTGGGAGAAGGTTCCCGAATCGATGAAGTTCACCTTCGAAGGCCAGATGCCGGAATACCTGACCGCAAAGGACCTGATCCTGCAGATCCTCGGCGACATCGGCACCGACGGGGCGACCTACCGTGCCATGGAGTTCGACGGTGAAGCGGTCTACTCGCTCCCGATGGATGAGCGCATGACCCTCTGCAACATGGCCATCGAGGCCGGCGGCATGAACGGCATCATCGCCGTCGACGCCGTGACCGAGGCGTTTGTGAAGGCACGCACCGACAAGCCGTATGAAATCTTCACGAGCGATCCTGATGCGACCTACCACAGCATGTACCGGTACCGCGTCGACCAGATGGAACCTGTCGTCGCCCAGCCGCACAGCCCCGACAACCGGGCCACCGTGCGCAGCGTTGCAGGCACGCCGATCACCAAATCCTATATCGGTTCCTGTACCGGCGGCAAGCTGACCGACTTCATGATGGCAGCCAAAATACTGAAGGGCAAGAAAGTCGCCGTGACCACCAACATCGTTCCTGCGACGGTGCTGGTCGCCTCGCAGCTCTCGACGGAAACCTACCAGGGAGAATCCCTGCGGAAGATTTTTGAAGATGCCGGTTGCAGCATTGCCCTGCCCTCCTGTGCAGCATGCCTCGGCGGCCCCTCCGACACGGTCGGTCGCTCGGTGGACAACGACCTGGTCGTCTCGACGACGAACAGGAACTTCCCTGGACGCATGGGCAGCAAACACGCCGGTGTCTACCTTGCCTCCCCGCTGACTGCGGCGGCATCGGCCGTTACGGGTAAACTGACAGATCCGAGGGATTTCCTCTGATCGCATGAAGCAATCGACAAGGAAAACATATCATCATGGAAACGATCATTCAGGGTAAAGCCTACGTCCTCGGCAAGAATATCGATACTGACCAGATCATCCCGGCCGAACACCTGGTCTACAGCCTCTCCAACCCGGAAGAGGTCAAAATGTACGGCAAATATGCACTTTCCGGAGTCCCGCTCGAACAGGGCGGACTCCCGGAAGGCGGGGTGCCGTTTGTCCAGGAAGGCAATTTCGCCTCCCCGTACGCAATCATCGTCGCAGGACCGAACTTCGGTTGCGGCTCGTCGAGAGAGCACGCACCTTTTTCGCTGAAGGTCGCTGGCGCAAAAGCGATCATTGCCGAATCGTACGCGCGGATCTTCTACCGCAACTGCGTGGACGGCGGCTTCGTCATCCCCTATGAAACCCCGCAGGAGCTCAACAAGCTCATCCGCACCGGCGATGAGCTGTCGATCGACATGCAGGCAAACACGCTGACCAACCTGACACAGAACGTCACCTACCAGCTCAAGCCGCTGGGAGACGTGGCCAATATCGTGCAGGCCGGAGGCATTTTCGACTACGCCCGCAACAACGATCTGATGGCGGAGCGTCAGGCGTAACCAAGCAGTCACGTTATGGTAATAGAGCTGTACGACACGACCCTGCGTGACGGCACGCAGGGCGAACATATCAACCTTTCCGTCCAGGACAAGCTGCTGATCGCCGAAAGGCTCGACGAGTTCGGTGTAGACTACATCGAAGGCGGCTGGCCAAGCAGCAACCCGAAGGACGAGGAGTTCTTTCTGAAAGCGAAGGGGCTGGCGCTGAAAAACGCCCGCCTCACCGCCTTCGGTTCGACGGCACGCGCCCTCGACAGCATCGACAGCGACCCCAACCTCCTGGGGCTGCTCAGGTCGGAGGCTCCGGTGCTGACCATTTTCGGCAAGACATGGAAAGCGCACTCCCGCAAAAGCCTCGGCATCTCCGAGGCGGAAAACGGTGAGCTGATCCGTCGTTCCGTCCAGTTCCTGGTCAACGGCGGCCGTGAGGTCTTTTTCGATGCCGAACACTTCTTTGACGGCTGGAAGGACGACCGGGATTTCGCCGAAGCCATGCTCGGAGCCGCCATCGACGGTGGTGCGACACGGCTCGTGCTGTGCGACACCAACGGCGGCTCGCTGCCCCATGAAATCCACGAGATCGTCACCCTTGTCCGCCAGCGATTCCCGGAAGCCCGAATCGGCATCCATGCGCACAATGACAGCGACATGGCGGTCGCAAACTCGATCGAGGCCGTCAGGGCAGGGGCAACGCAGGTACAGGGCACCATCAACGGCATTGGCGAACGGTGCGGCAACGCGAACCTGATCAGTATCGCCCCAAACCTGCTCTTCAAGCTCGGCAGATCGTTCACGTTCATCAGCGACCTGGGGCAACTGACCCCGGTCTCGAAGTTCGTCTTCGAAATCCTGAACCTGCCGCCGGACAGCAAGGCGCCATTCGTGGGCAAATCTGCGTTCGCCCACAAGGGCGGCATCCATGTCAGCGCCGTCATGAAAGACAGCTCCCTGTATGAGCACATCGACCCGACGCTGGTCGGCAACCGCCAGCGCGTGCTGGTCTCCGAGCTGGCGGGCCAGAGCAACATGCGCTACAAGGCACGGGAACTCGGCATTGACCTGCCTGAAGGCGGCGAGCTCTTCAAAAAGCTGGTCAACCACGTCAAGAACCTCGAACACAAGGGCTACCAGTTCGACGGTGCAGAGGCATCATTCGAGCTCATTCTCCGCCGCGAACTTGGCCAGTTCACCCCATTTTTCGAGGTCATCGAATCAAAAGTGGTCATCCAGAACAGCATGGACAGCCGCCCTGTCGACCAGGCGGTCATGAAGGTGCGTGTCGGCGAAGAGACCGAGCTGACCGTCTCCGACGGCGACGGGCCTGTCAACGCACTCGACAAGGCCCTGCGGAAAGCGCTGGTTGGCTTCTATCCGGCAATCCGCGCCATCAGGCTGATCGATTACAAGGTCAGAGTACTGGAGGAAAAGCGAGGCACCAGCGCGAAGGTACGCGTCCTCATCGAAAGCAGCGACGGCGTCAGAAGCTGGGGAACGGTGGGTGTCTCCACCAACATCATCGAGGCAAGCCTCCTGGCCCTCACAGACAGCATCAACTACCACCTGTTCAACACCAGAGCGACCAGCGGTTCACCAAGCGTTCCGGAACCGCTTCACAACGCCTGATCCCCTGCGGTCTGCTGCCAGGTGGAAACCCGGAAGGCAGCAGACCGGCTGGTAGTCCCGGGCAGATAAAGTAGTTTCGTTGCTGCGCTTCTTGTAACCTGAACCCCCGCAGGACCCATGCGCATCCATGACATCGATCCGGAAAACAGACCACGGGAACGATTCCTCAGTTCCGGTCCGGCATCACTGAGTCCGGCGGAGCTGCTGGCACTCATCCTCAGGTCAGGCACCCGCGGCCGGAACATCGTCGACACCTGTCAGGAGCTGCTGGCAAAATACGGCCTTGAACGCCTGCCGTGCCTGTCGCTCAGCGAGCTGCAGGCAATCGGCGGCATCGGACAGGCAAAAGCCATGCAGGTGATCGCCATTTTCGAGCTGCATAAACGGCTCAGCTTCACCCACAGCTCACGACTCAGGGTGCAATCGGCAAAAGACGTCTTCACGTATATGGACGGGAGGATTCCGGATGGGACGAAAGAACACCTTTGCGTTCTTTTCCTGGACGCAAAAAACAGGATCATCCGGCACGAAATCGTGTCGGTCGGCACCCTTACCGCCTCGCTCATCCATCCGAGGGAGATATTCAAGGCGGCGATCCGCGAAAGTGCCAACGCCATCATCCTGGTGCACAACCACCCGTCCGGAGATACCCAGCCGAGCAATGCGGACAAACAGGTCACGCGACTCCTGAAAGAAGCAGGGAACCTGCTGCAGATAGACGTGCTCGACCACGTGATCGTCGGAGCTGACGACTGGTTCAGCTTCCGGGACCACCAGATGCTTACGTGAACGATCCTTGTCGTTTTACCAGGATACCGGAAACTGTGCCGGAAACGCCGGAAACCGGGTTTGCGCTGACAGCCTGCACCTGACCAAAGGCAGCCGGGAGGCTGCCGTCAAATCACTCCTGAGCAGCGGAAACCGTCGCGAGGACAGCTTCTGACAAAACAGGAAATTCGCGGACGTTTTTGGCCTGAAGACCTTTCTGGGTCTTGTCGAGTTCGTATTCAACCTCGGCATCCTGGTTCAGGACCTTGAAACTCTGATCGGATATGATCGCCGAAAAATGAACGAAAATATCCTCGCCACCTTCAGGATTGAGGATGAATCCATACCCTTTCTTGCCATCAAACCACTTTACTTTACTTTTTGGCATAGTACACATCCAGGGCTTTCATTAAAAAAACAACATTAAAGGTAAGTCTCTTCAGCGGAAATATATATCATTTGCCAAGGCTGAACAAGCGCCAAGAGATGTATTTCGCCAAAACTACACTCAACTTATATCTTTTTTTCTGCAAATCACCATGCAACACACCATTCTCATCACCGGAGCCGGCAAAGGCATAGGAAAAGCCATTGCGCTCGGCTTCGCCAAAGCAGCACAAGACGATCCCGGATTCACCCCGCAGCTTCTGCTTGTTTCGAGAAGCGCCGACGACCTTGCCGCAGTGGCACAGAAGTGCCAGCAGCTGGGAACCCCTGCCGAAACGGCTGTCTGCGACATCTCCTCGGTCACAGAAACACGTCACCTCGCAGCCCGTGCCATCGAACGTCACGGCACCATCAGCTGCCTGGTCAACAACGCCGGAATCGGAAGGTTCGGCGAGCTTGCCGAGCTGACCGAAAAGGATTTCGACGACACCATCGGCACCAACCTGAAGGGAACCTTCTTCCTCACCCAGGCACTGTTTCCGGCAATGGAGCACCAGCGTTCAGGCCACATTTTCTTTATCACTTCCGTCGCCGCCGAAAAGGCGTTCCGCCATTCGGCGATCTACTGCATGTCGAAATTCGGCCAGCAGGGGCTTGTCGAAACCATGCGGCTGTACGCCCGTCCATGCAACGTCAGGATCACCGAAGTCCTTGCCGGCGCGGTACTGACGCCGATGTGGGGCATGGTCGACGAAACCACCCGCCAGATGATGATGCAGCCTGAAGATATCGCCACAGCCGTCGTGCAGGCCTACCTGCAGCCCGGCAGGACGACCGTCGAACAGATCGTGCTACGCCCGACGGGAGGAGACCTGCAGGACAGCGAATGAGCCGGAGCAGATTTCCTGCCCGGCACCTGTCAGGACTCTCGCTTTTTTCTCGTATCTTGAGGTTCTGAAACAAGTAGTATAAACAAGGAACAAGAACACCGATATGAGCCTGAAGGAACGCATAGACCAGGAACTGAAGGAAGCCCTCAAAAGCGGCGACAAGAACCGCCTCAACGCCATCAGGTCGATTCGGGCGGCACTCCTGGAAAAGGAGGTCTCGATCCGGGTCGGCGGCAAGGGCGTGCTCAGTGAAGAACAGGAGCTTGAGGTGCTGATGAGCCTGGCGAAAAAACGCCGGGACGCCATTGAACAGTTCACCGCCGGGAACCGCCAGGACCTTGCCGAAACCGAAGCCATCGAACTGCGGGTCATCGAGGAGTACCTCCCCGCTCCGGTCTCCGACGAAGAGGTCGAATCCGTCATCCGCGAAATCGTCGCCAGAACCGGCGCAACCTCCATGAAGGAGATGGGCAGGGTCATGGGCGAAGCCATGAAGGCGCTGAAAGGCAAGGCAGATGGCTCGAAGGTACAAAACCTCGTCAAGTCGATCCTGTCCGCTTAACCATTTCCCCTGAAGACCTATGCTTGATATCAACTTCGTACGGCAGAATCCCGACGATGTGATCGCCATGCTGCACCGCCGCCAGATGGCTGGCGAAGCAGGAAAAGTCGGCGAGCTCCTCGAACTCGACCGGTCGCGCAAAGAGATGGTGCAACAGGCGGACGACCTGAAAGCCCTCCGGAACCGCGTCTCTAAGGAGATCGCCGACATCAAGCGCACCGGCCAGGGTTCGGCCGAGGCGCTGATCAGTCAGATGAAAACCGTTTCCGACCAGATCACGGAACTCGACGCATCGCGTTCGTCGGTCGAAGCCGAGGAGGAGGAGCTGCTGCTCACCCTGCCGAACCGCCTGCACGCGTCAGTCCCCGATGGCCGCTCCGCCGAGGACAACATCCTGTACAAAGGACCGTTCCAGTTCGAGTACCAGCTCGATTTCCCGCTGAAAAACCATCTCGACCTCGGCAAGAACCTCGGCATCCTCGACTTTGAGCGGGGCGCGAAGGTCACCGGCGCCGGATTCCCCGTCTATGTCGGCAAGGGGGCCCGGCTCGAACGGGCGCTCATCAACTTCATGCTCGACACCCATACGACGAACCACGGCTACACCGAGGTCTTCCCGCCGTTCATGGTAAATCGCGACTCCCTCTGCGGCACCGGCCAATGGCCAAAGTTCGCCGACCAGGTCTACCACATGCCCGAAGACGGGCTGTATGCAATCCCGACCGCTGAGGTACCGGTCACCAACCTGCATCGCGGGGAAATGCTGGACGCCGGCAGCCTGCCGATCGCATATGCGGCCTACTCCGCATGCTTCAGGCGTGAAGCGGGAAGCTACGGCAAAGATACCCGGGGCTTCCTGCGTGTCCACCAGTTCAACAAGGTCGAAATGGTCCGGTTCACCAGGCCGGAAGCCTCTTACGACGCACTTGAAGAGATCCTCGGCCATGCCGAGGCGATCCTGTGCGCCCTGCGGATTCCATACCGCGTCATCACCCTCTGCGGAGGCGACATCAGCGCCAACGCGGCCAAATGTTACGACATCGAAGTCTGGTCACCTGCAGAGGGCAAATACCTCGAAGCCTCCAGCGTTTCGAACTTCGAGGACTTCCAGGCAAGGCGCTCGAACATTCGCTTCAAGCCGGACGCGAAATCGAAACCGGAATTCGTCCATACCCTCAACGGCTCTGGGCTGGCGACATCACGGCTCATGGTCTCCCTGCTTGAACATAACCAGACCGCCGACGGCAAGGTGCGGATCCCCGAGGTGCTGCAGCAGTACACCGGGTTCGACTGCATCGGCTGAACAGCCCCAAACGGTTCGCCGGACATGAAAAAAGGGCCCCTGCAAGGAGGCCCTTTTTCACGTTCGCCCAGGCAGGGTTGGGTTCACTGCCGCCCAAGGCCAATACCGGCCTTGAACTCGCACACCATCCGGCTGACGGTCTCGACGTCGATCAGGAAGGCATCATGACCGAACGGCTCGTCCAGGAACAGGATCCTCGAACCGGGAATAAGCCGGGCAAGTTCCTCCTGCTCCTCTTTCGGATAGAGCAGATCGGAATCAATGGAAAGCACCTCGACCGGCAGGCTGATCGTCCCCAGCACCTCGTCATACGCCCCCCTGCCGCGGGAAAGATCGTGCTGGTCCATTGCCCTGGTGAGCGTGATGTAGGTGTTCGCGTCAAAACGGCCCACAAGCTTCCTGCCCTGGTACTGCTGGTAACTTTCCGCAGCAAAAAGACCATCAGCCTGGATCTTGCGCCCGAAACGGGCCTGGAAATTCTCGAAACACCGGTAGGTGCACATGGCCATCATCCTTGCGGCAGCAAGCCCTTTCGCCGGCTGGAGGGCAGGATCGTACCAGCCGCCGTTCCATGCTGCATCGGCCATGATCGCCTGCCGCTGGGCTTCACTCTGGGCGATGCACCACGCGGAATGGCGACCGGAGATGCCCATGGGCATGAGTGCACCGGCCATATCAGGGTACATGCAGCCCCATTCCAGCACCTGCATGCCGCCAAGGGAGGCGCCGACGACCAGCTGCAACCGCTCAATGCCCAGGAATTCGACGAGCGTACGCTGTACGGCAACCATGTCGCGGATGGTGATTCGCGGGAAATCCGGGCCATAATGGCGGCCGGTCGCCGGATTGTGAGACAACGGACCGGTCGATCCGTAACAGCTGCCCAGAACGTTGCTGCAGATGATGAAATCCTTCGTTTCGTCAAACGCCCGTCCGCTGCCGAACATGCCGTTCCACCAGGAATCGGCGTCAGCGCTCCCGGTGAGCGCGTGGCAGATCAGGATGGCATTGCTTTTCGATGCATTCAGGGTCCCCCAGGTACGGTACGCTACCGTCAATCCCGGAAGTGTCCCGCCCAGCTCAAGGCTGAGCGGTTCGGTCGAGGTGAAGTATCTGGTCTTTTCCGATATGATCTTGATATGGTCTGTCATTGCTCGGTCAGGGTAAATTCCGTAATGCCTGGCTGAAATCAGCCTTGATGTCGTCGATGTGCTCGATGCCGACCGATACGCGGATCATGTCACTCGTGACACCTGCAGAAGCCTGTTCCTCGGCGGAAAGCTGCTGGTGCGTGGTCGATGCCGGGTGTATCACCAGCGTCTTGGCGTCGCCGACATTGGCGAGGTGGCTGGAAAGCCTGACACTGTCGATGAACTGCACCGCACGCGCATAACCGCCCTTGATGCCGAAAGTCAGCACGCCGCCGTAGCCGTGGCGAAGATAACGACGGGCATTGGCATGGGTCGGATGGCTCTGGAGCCCGGGATAGTTCACCCAGGCGACATCATCGTGACCTTCAAGCCAGCTGGCAAGCTCAAGCGTGTTGTCGGCATGGCGCTGCACACGCAGGGAAAGCGTCTCCAGACCCTGCAAAAGGAGGAAGGAGTTGAACGGACTGATTGCCGGTCCGAAATCCCGCAAACCCTCCACTCGCGCCCTGACGATGAAGGCAAGATCCCCGAAGGTATCATGGAAGCGCATGCCATGATACCCCTCGGAAGGCTCGGTGAACAGCGGGAATCGCCCGTTGGCCCAGTTGAAGGTTCCGGCATCGACGATAATGCCACCCATCGACGTGCCATGCCCGCCGATCCATTTGGTCGCCGATTCGACGACGATCGATGCACCGTGGTCAATGGGACGGCACAGGTACCCGCCGCACCCGAAGGTGTTATCCACGACAAACGGAATGCCATGCTCTTCGGCAATGCCGGCAATGGCACGGAAATCGGGGACATGGAATGCCGGGTTGCCGATCGATTCCAGATAAAGGAGCTTGGTCTTCTCGTCGATGGCCGCCTGGAACGACGCCGGATCGTTGCCGTCAACAAACTTGACGCCAATGCCGAGCCTGCCCAGGGTGACCTTGAACTGGTTGTAGGTGCCGCCGTAAAGATAGCTTGACGAAACGATGTTGTCCCCTGCCTGGCAGATCGTGGCGATGGCGACAAACTGCGCAGAATGGCCACTTGCGACTGCAAGCGCAGCCTTGCCCCCCTCAAGCGCCGCCATCCGCTGCTCAAGCACGTCGGTGGTTGGGTTCATCAGGCGGGTATAGATGTTTCCCGGCTCCTTGAGGGCAAAGAGGTTCGCGCCATGCTCGGCGCTGTTGAAAACATACGAAGAAGTCTGGTAAATGGGTACGGCCCTCGATCCGGTAACCGGGTCAGCCTGCTGGCCGGCATGGACCTGCATGGTCTCAAACCGCCAGTCGCGGGAATCCTGTGTCATGGCAATAGCTGCAAAGTTGAAGCCTCAGGGAAAGGTCAACAGGGAACCTGGAGCTCTTCCGGAACCGTGGTGAAGCAAAGAGAGGTATGAAATCGCGGGCGTGCATACATCATCTTTCCCGGATTCCCTCCGGGATGGATTTGGCACCTCTCATTCGGGAATGAAGGTTGCCAAGGCTTCGCAGGGCCAGTCCCTCCGCCTTTCTGGATGATAGCTTGAAATCTGAATCTGAAAAAGAACGTACAAGTTTCAGGAATCTACGACAGCACATGCTATTTTACAAGGCATATCATGTTTTTCAGGCATCTTACCCTTGTCAGGCATCGCAAATGAACGCACGTGAAACCGCCCTCCGGGTCCTCCAGGAAACCGAGGAGGGAAACAGAAAATCTGAAGAGGTTCTCAACCGGCTGCTGAAGAAGACGACATCCGGGAAGGCGGACCGCGCACTTGCCCGGGAGCTGGTCAGCGGCACGCTCAAGTACCGGCGGCAATGCGACTTCATCATTTGCAGGTTCTACCGGCATGACTACGCCAAAGCGGCGCCTGTCCTGAAAAACATCCTCCGGCTCGGCGTCTACCAGCTCCTGCACCTTGACCGGGTTCCTCGGCCTGCCGCTGTCGACGAATGCGTCAAGCTGGCCCGGAAATACAAGGGTGACCATCTTTCGCGGCTCGTCAACGGCGTCCTGCGGAAAATCTCGCCGAAAAGCGTCGACCTGGAGGCCTGGACGAAAGGAATGGACGACAGCGAACGCCTTTCCGTGACCTGCTCCTTCCCGGTTCCCCTCGTCGGCCGCTGGCTTGAGCGCTACGGGGTGGAACGCACCGAACGGCTGCTCGACCATGCGAACCGTCCACCGGCGACGGCCTATCGGGTCAACCGGCTCAAGGGCACCTTCGAAGAGCTTTCCGGACGTCCTGGGTTCCCGGATGTCCGCCGTCTGGGTGACGGCCTTGACCGGTTCTTTTTCACGCAGGATTTCGAAGCCATGGAGACGATGCTCGCCGAAGGGTTCGTCAGCGTCCAGAACCCGACACAGGCGCTCGCCTGCCTCCTTGCCGACCCGAAACCCGACTCCACCGTCTACGACATGTGCGCAGCCCCGGGAGGGAAAGCCACCTTCATGGCGGAACTGATGGAAAACCGGGGCAGGATCACGGCACTCGACCGCTCGGCAAGGAAACTGCAGCGGCTCGACGCAAACAGTTCAGCCCTTGGCATCACGATCATCGAACCGGAAGAGGGGGATGCAACCACCTTCACCCCCGGCTGCACGCCGGACACGATCCTGCTCGACGCCCCGTGTACCGGCACCGGTGTGCTTGGACGCAGGGCAGAACTCCGCTGGCGGGTCGAAATGGCCAGGCTCAACGAGCTCACCGTCCTCCAGGCAGACCTGCTCGACCAGGCCGCACGGCTGCTGCCGCCGGGGGGCATCCTCGTCTATGCGACCTGTTCGATCGAGCCCGAAGAGAACGAACTCCAGGTCGATGCGTTCCTGAAACGCCACCCGGAATTCGCCCCGGATCCCCTGCCGGCCGGTTTTCCTGGCGACTGGCTCCCCGAAATCTCCGGTCCCGGCTGGCTGCTCACCCTGCCCGGTGAACGGGAAGGCTTCGACGGCGGCTTCGCGGCCCGGCTCCGAAAACAGCGCCAGCCATGATCGGGACGCTTCGGGAACCCCATCGGAGCCAGCTCGAAGCGTTCCTCAACTACCTGACCCTCGAACGCAACTTCTCCGGCAACACGAAGTCATCGTACCTGAACGACCTCGGCCGTTACCTCTCCTGGCTTCAGGCAGCGGGCGTGACGCCCGGCGAAGCGGTGGCCGGCGACATCAGAAAATTCGTCCTGGAGCTGCACGAGACCGGCCTCGAAGCCAGTTCGGTCGCCAGAAACATTTCGGCGATACGCTCCTTCCACCGTTTCCTCCTGACTGAACGGCTGGCCTCGGCCAACCCAGCGGAAAACATCCGCCAGCCGAAACTCGGACGGTACCTGCCAACGGTACTGACCATCGAAGAGATGAGCCGCCTGCTCGACGCCCCACTCCGCCAGCACCCGCCGGGAAAGTGCCTTGTCCGCGACAAGGCCATGCTCGAATTTCTGTATGCAACCGGCGTACGGGTCAGCGAACTGACGACGCTCACCCAGCAGCACCTGTACCTTGACGCCGGGTTCGTACGGATATTCGGCAAAGGCTCCAGGGAGCGGCTCGTGCCGATCGGCGAATCGGCGGCGGCGTGGGTGCGCCGCTACCAGGAAGAACTGCGGCCGGTGCTGGCGGGACCCAAGGCACAGGACACCCTGTTTCTGAACGCGAGGGGAACAGCCATGACGCGCATGGCGGCATGGAACATCGTCAGGCAGTACACCATACTGGCGGGCATCGAGAAACAGGTCAGCCCGCACACCTTCCGGCACTCCTTTGCGACGCACCTCCTTGAAGGAGGGGCCGACCTGCGCGCCGTGCAGGAGATGCTCGGACACAGCTCGATCATCGCGACCCAGATCTACACGCATATCGACCGCTCATTCATCAAGGAGGTGCACCGCACCTTCCATCCCCGGGCCTGAACAACAGGCCCGTCAGTCCCTGTCCCGCTCCTCCAGGGCGATCCGCAGAGCCGACAGCGTCAGGTTCACGTCGAGCAGGAAAAAGATCAGCGAAACGATCAGGCACAGCATGCTCATGATGAACAGCGCGATCAGGACAAACGACATCTCGATCTCCAGCAGCGTGCTCAGAAACAGCAGAATGATCAGCGTCGCGGCCCCGAGGCAGGTCGAAGAGGCAAACAGAATGGCGGCACGAACATACCGTGCACGTTTCCAGAGCACGTTGATTTCGCGGTCATATACCGAACGGCGCTCCGAGTTGCAGGCGACATACTTGCCGAGCAGCCCGCGAGACAGGTCGATCGTCCGGCCGAGCCGGTTGGTCATGGTCAGCAGCAGCAGCCCGATACCGGATATGAGGATCATGGGACCGATCGCGGTCTGCAGGACAGGAATAAACTGGGCAATAGAGGTAACAGCAGTCATCGTGTATCAGGGTTTTGCAATGTATGCGTTTTCGGATGTATGGTCATTGTTTTCAGGTCGAGGATGTCTCCGGGCCCGGGCACTTCAGGCTCCAGAAACAGTGCCTCACGGATCGATTCGCGGAAAGCCGCCTTGGCATTATCCTCACCGTGAACGATAAAGACAGCCGGACGCGACTCACAGCTCTGCACCCAGCGAAGGAGGTCGTCACGGTCACCATGCGCAGAAAGCCCGCCGATGGTATGCACCTGCGCCGCGACACGGTACTGTTCACCGTAAATATGGACGTACTCCCGGCCGTCGACCAGGGCTCGCCCCAAGGTGCCCCGGGCCTGGAAGCCGATGATGATCACGTGGCAGGACTTGTGCTGGATATTGCGGGCCAGGTGGTGGAGAATGCGCCCACCATTGCACATGCCGCTGCCGGCGATGATGATCGCTCCCGACCGCTTCTCATTGATGGCGATGGACTGCTCGACCCTTCCGGTAAGATGCAGGTTGTGCAATGGCGGCATCTGACGGAGTTCACGCCGGAACAGCGATGCGTCCTCATCCCAGAGTTCCGGGTGGTTCCAGTAAATGCGGGTCGCCTCGATGGCCATGGGGCTGTCGAGGTACACCTCCCACTTTTCAAGGTTCCACGCCTCGAAATGCCGCCCCATGAAGTAGAGCAACTCCTGGCTCCTGCCGATGGCGAAGGCGGGAATCAGGATGTTGCCGCAATCCCGGCATGCGGATTCGATGATCCCGCCAAGTTCACTGATGGTTTCATCGAGATCCCTGTGCAGACGGTCCCCGTAGGTACTTTCCACAATAACGCAGTCGGCCTTGCCTATCGCTGCCGGATCGTTCATGATGGGCTTACCGTACTGGCCGATATCGCCGCTGAACACAATGGTCCGCCGCACCTCGCCTTCGGTGATCTCCAGCTCCACGAACGCGGAACCGAGAATATGGCCGGCATCGTGCAGGCGAAGGCTGACACCGGGAAGAATCGTACGGGACTGTTCATAACGCAAGCCACGCATGTGTTCGACGGCACGCATGGCGTCCTCGACCGTATAAAGCGGTTCATGGTTGGCCTGACCATGGCGGCGGCGACGGATCGCGTCGTGTTCGGCAAGGGATGCGGAGTCCTTCAGGAGCACCCGGCACAGTTCGACGGTTGCCTCGTGGGTGTATACCGGCCCGCGATACCCGCGCTTCACCAGCAGCGGAATGCGGCCTGAATGGTCGATGTGCCCATGGCTCAGGACGACCGCATCAATTTCCGAAGGATCGAAGGGAAATGGCTGGTGATTGGTTGCTTCGTCTTCAGCCCCTCCCTGGACCAGACCGCAATCAAGCAGGATGGTGTGACCTGCTGCCCTGAGGATGTGGCAGGAGCCGGTGACGCGCCGGGTTGCCCCGTAAAATTCAAGTTCCATGAAACCTCCTGTTTCCTGTACTGTTCACCTGAATAGCCATCAGCAACAGTATACACAAAAAAAACAGGCAATACCGGTCATGGGAAGCTCGGGGCAGCCCGGCCCTCTGCGGCACGTTCAGTCTTTCATGCGCCGTTTCTTGGGAACCGCACCGAAGCCGGTGAAAAAGGGTGCATCTTTCTTGCGGCGTGAAGCTGACTGGTTGCCGGAAAACTTCCCGGTACCCGATCCGCCGGATTTTTTCGGCTCACCTTTCTTCCACTCGCCGCGTCCGCCGCTCTCGTCCATTTTGGAAACCCGGAGCTGGCGACCACAGACGCGAACCTTGCGCAATTCGTGGAAAACATCGTTGGGCATGCCCGCAGGAAGCTCGACGGTGCTGTACTGGTCGGAAATGATGATTTTGCCGACGGCTTCCGGGTCGAGGCCGATTTCGTTGATGATCGCCCCGGCAATATTACCCGGTTTGACATCATGCACCTTGCCGACTTCGAGCCGGTAGGTCTCCTTCTGCTCATCGGAATAGAGGCTCCCCTTGCGCTGCCTGCGCGGTTCGCGTCCCTCGTCGCGGAACGAGTCGCCGGAGGAGAAGCCGCCACCGTCCCGGTGCTCCCTGCCAGCCTGGCGCTGGGGACGCTCGCGTTCAGGCCTTGCGGTGAGCAGAAACGGGGTGTCACCCTGCAGGAGCCGGGCAAGGGCTGCGGCGGCCTCGATGGGAGTCGCCTCATGCTGCTCGCAGTACTGCTCGATGAGGTTCGTATAGAACTCGAGGTCCTCGGCAGCAATGGTATCGGAAATACGTTGCTGAAAACGGGCGATGCGACGGTCGTTGATCATCTCGGTCGACGGAAGCTCCATCAGTTCGATGCGCTTGCGGGTCGCACGCTCGATGCCGTACAGCAGCCCGCGCTCACGCGGAGAAACGAACAGGATCGCCTCGCCGCTGCGTCCGGCACGGCCCGTACGGCCGATGCGGTGCACGTAGGATTCGGTATCGGTCGGGATATCGTAGTTGATGACATGACTGATGCGCTCGACGTCAAGTCCCCTTGCGGCGACGTCCGTGGCCACGACGATGTTCAGCGTCCCGTCCTTGAGCTGGTCGATGGTGCGTTCCCGCTGCTGCTGGACCATGTCCCCGTTCAGGGCGGCGGCGGCAAAGCCGCGTGCCTGGAGCTTCTCGGCCAGGGAGAGCGTTTCGGTCTTGGTGCGGACAAAAATAATCATCCCGTCGAACGGTTCCGCCTCAAGGATGCGGGTCAGCGCATCCAGCTTGTGGTTGCCGCCGACCATCCAGTAGCGCTGGCGAATGGTTTCGACAGTCGTCGTCTTTGACTGGATGGTGATCTCCTCAGGGCTGTTCAGATACTTGCGGGCAATGCGCAGGATCGGCGAAGGCATGGTCGCCGAGAAGAGCGCGACCTGCCGCTTCGCGGGAATCTGGTCGAGGATCCATTCGACGTCGTCGATAAAGCCCATCCGGAGCATCTCATCCGCCTCGTCGAGCACCAGCCACTTCAGGGAATCGAGATTCAGCGAACCACGACGCATGTGGTCCATCACCCTGCCCGGCGTACCGACGACCACATGCACGCCGCGCTTCAGGTTGCGGAGCTGCACCCCGTAATCCTGCCCGCCGTAGATCGGCAGGACGTGGAAGTCCGGCAGACACTCCGCATAGCTCTGGAAGGCTTCGGCAACCTGGATGGCAAGCTCCCTGGTCGGAGCCAGCACAAGCGCCTGCGGTTCAGAACGTGCAATGTCGATATTTGAAAGTAGGGGCAACGCGAACGCGGCTGTCTTGCCGGTTCCGGTCTGCGCCTGTCCGAGGACATCGAGGCCCTGGAGAATCAGGGGAATCGTCTGCGCCTGGATCGGCGTCGGGGTTTCATAGCCGAGGCCCTCGATTGCTTTAAGTACAGGCTCCGCAAGCTCCAGGCTGCGGAACGTCACATGGTCACTCATGATCATCTCTCCTTCCGAATCATTGAAAAAAAAAGCCTCTGGTGCGAGGCAGGTGGCCGCAATGCTGGAAAGAAGGAGTCTGCAAGAAGGGTTGTCTGTCGACCATCACACCAGCCGGAAAGCAATAGCACGCTCCCGGCCCGTCACAATCAGGGAAAAACCTGCGGCCCATAAGGGCTTGCGGTTCCCTCGCTCTTTCATGGCATTTTCACCACATACGGGAAATCGACTGCATAGTACGATTTTCCCTGATCAAAGACGAATTTATTTTTCAAAGGTCAGACCCGGATGCACAACGGCGGCGGGGCGCATCGGCCTTGTTTGTGTATCATGCCTGCTTTTTTTTCCTTACTTTACCAACTCCAGGCCGGAAACAGCTCGCTGCCCGGCAGGAAGCAGCAACCATTCACGCTCGCAGACCCCGACATGGCAGGACCAGCCCTCGTCGCATACAGAATCGCCTCGAAACACTTCCCCGGGCTGCTCCGGCTGCTCGCCCCCCGCATCGCAACGCTGCAGACCTTCATCGACGCGCGCGTCGGCATTTTCGACGATATTGAACGCAAGCTCAACAGCCTCCCCGCCCCCGCCTGCCGCCTCTGGGTGCACGCCTCGTCGGTTGGGGAATTCGAACAGGCCCGCCCTGTCATCACCGAGCTGAAGCGACGGATACCGGGCCTGGACGTGGTGGTCTCCTTCCTCTCGGACTCCGGTTACGAAGCACGCAAGGATTACCGGGACGCTTCGGCGGTCTTCTACCTGCCGCTCGACACCCCGACCAATGCCCGCCGACTGGCCGATATCGTCAAGCCGGACCTTTTCATGCTGATGCGCTACGACTTCTGGCCAAACCACCTTGCGGCCATCAGGCGGCAGGGTGCAGGCATGGTGCTCGCCGCCGCGGCCCTGCCGACGGGGTCCCCGTATTTCAACCCGCTCCTGAGAGGCTTCTACCGGGACCTCTTCTTCCTGTTCGACGCCATCTTCACGGTCGGCGAGGAAGATCGTGAGGCCTTTTCGCAAACCTTCGGCTGCACCAACGTCGTGGCTGCCGGAGACCCGCGTTTCGACCAGGTCGAGCAACGGCGACGGCAGGGCAACGCCAGGGCGGCAAAGCTCAAACCGCTCTTCGCGGGACTGACGGTGCTCGTCGCCGGCAGCACCTGGGCCGAAGACGAAGCGATCGTGGTTCCCGCCTGGCTCCCCTTCAGGACGCAGCTCAGTCTCGTGCTGGTTCCGCACAAGGTCGACCGGCCCAATATCGAACGGCTCATGGAGACACTCAACCGGCAGGGCGTTACGGCCAGAACGACAAGCACGATTGAAAACACGGCATTTGACGCCAGAACCGAGGTACTCGTCGTCGACCAGATCGGCTACCTTGCCGAACTGTACGCCATCGCCTCGTTCGCCTGGGTCGGTGGGGCGTTCGGCGTCAACGTCCACAATACGATCGAACCTGCCGTGCATGGCATTCCGGTCATGTTCGGCCCCAATTTCCGGAAATCCCCGGAGGCGGCAGGGCTTATCGCCTCCGGCGGAGCTGCATCGCTCAGCACCGCCGAGGAGCTCGGGGCGGCTATCGGACAGTTCGTCAACTCCCCGAAAAAGCTCAAATCGGCTGGGGAAAAGGCCGGCGGCTATGTCAGCTCAAGGCTCGGCGCAACAAAAACCGTCTCGGACGCCATGGAACAGATGTGCCGGGATCGAGACCGGTAACCGCCATTTTGCGTATATTCTGCAAAGAAGCAACCATTTTAAAACCGCAGACATCATGCTCTCCAGAATTCAAAGCTTCTACCTCTTCATCGTGGCGCTGCTTGCCTTCAGCAGTATCGCCATGCCCTTCTGGGTGTTCCAGGCCGGACAGGTCATCGCCTTCGGCGACTTCAGGGAGGTTGCAGGAGCCCCGGCACTCGTTTCGGCCGCCAGCATCACCGGCGGCATCCTCTCCCCGCTGACCGGCATCGTCGCTTTGGTAACCATTTTCCAGTTCAAGAACCGCAAACTCCAGCAGCGGCTCATCGTGCTCGGCGTGCTCCTTTTCGCAGGAGACCTGGGTACAGGCCTCGTCGGCGGCCATTTCCTGAACCTCTACCTGCACACGCAAACCCAGGCAGTCAGCTTCAGCCCGGACGGCGGCATGTTCCTGATTCTCCCCGAACCGGTGCTCTTCTGGCTGGCAACGCTCGGCATCAAGAAAGACGAAAAGATCGCCACCGCATACAAACGCCTTTGAGATGCGCATCGTCCTGACCACCGGAGACATCCACGGCATCGGACCGGAAATCCTGCTCAAAAGCCTGCCGGCCCTTCAGGATGCCGGTATCTGCTGCATCGCCTCCGGCTCGCTCAGTGCGCTTACCTTCTACCGCGACCTGCTCGGCCTGCCCATAAGGATCGAGCAACTCCCGTCGTCCGAGGCCGTCAGCGGACTCAGGCCGGAAAAGGGCACCCTCCCCGTGCTCAGCGTCATGGAGCCGGCAAGCATCGAGCCGGGCACCATCTCGAAAACGGCAGGCCTCATCGCCATGGAGGCCCTCGAAGCGGCGGCCATCCTCTGCCGCGACGGCCTCTGCGACGCCATGGTCACCGCGCCGATCCACAAGGAGGCCATTGCCCGTGTCGGCTTCAGCAACACGGGGCATACCGATTTCCTGGCAGATTTCTTCGGCGTCCCCTCGCCCGTGATGCTCTTTGTCGACCCCGTCTCTTCGCTGAGAGTCGCGCTGGCGACCATCCACATCCCGCTGGCCGAAGTCCCGGCACGCATCCGTTCCATGGACTTCGACGGCTGGTTCACCTCGCTAGCGGCATGGCTCCGGCAAGACTTCCGGCTCGACGATCCGTCGATCGCGGTGCTCGGCATGAACCCGCACGCCTCGGACGGCGGCGTCATGGGCGATGAGGAGGCTTCAGTGCTGCAACCGGCCATCGCCAGGCTTTCGCGAAGCCTCGACATCAGCGGCCCATTCCCCGCCGACGGTTTTTTCGGTGCACGGCGCCAGAACGGCTATGACCTCGTCGTCGCCATGTACCATGACCAGGGGCTCCTGCCCTTCAAGGTACTCGCCTTCCAGACCGGTATCAACGTCACGCTCGGCCTGCCCATCGTCCGCACCTCGCCGGACCACGGAACCGGTTTCGACCAGGTCGGGAAAGGCACGGCGTCGGAACGGAGTTTTCTCGAAGCGGCATTGCTTGCCGCCGATATTGCACGTAACCGCAAGAACAATCATTGACCTCCATCATGATCACATTCACCAACACCGACATCGATCTCAGGGGCAAACCCATATTCAGGAACCTCAACCTCACCATCCAGCCGGGGGAACTGCTCTATATCGTGGGAAAAAGCGGCAGCGGCAAGACGACCCTGCTCAAATCCCTCTCTATGGAAGTCAGGCCCGTCAAGGGGGAGATCAGCATTGCAGGCTTCAATTCGAGGACGATCAGAAAACGGCAGATCGCCCTGCTCCGGCGCAAACTCGGCATCGTGTTCCAGGATTTCAGGCTGCTTGAAGACCGCAACGTCTTCGACAACCTCGCCTTCGTCCTGAAGGTCACCGGCACGAAAAACGCACAGATCAGGGATCGTGTCATGGACGCCCTCCGTGAAGTCGGCCTCGAACAGGCCGCCGGGGAGATGCCGCAGAACCTCTCGGGAGGCGAACAGCAGCGCGTCGCCATCGCCAGGGCGCTGGTGCGCGAACCGGTCGCCATTCTGGCCGATGAACCGACCGGAAACCTCGACCCGGACACCTCGATCGAGATCCTCGAATACCTGAAAAAAATCAACGCCAAGGCAATCACCGTCATCATCGGCACCCATGATTACGAGCTGGTGCGCCACTCGCCATCCAGGACCCTGCTGATTTCCGGCCAGAACCTCGTCCCCACCACCATCGAATCGGCCCCGACAGGATGGCGGCCTGCCGCAAGCCCCGACCTTCCTGCCTGAGCTCTGCGACGCATACCACAACGCCCACAGG
This sequence comes from uncultured Chlorobiaceae bacterium, assembly GCA_964611215.1. Lineage (GTDB taxonomy): Bacteria > Bacteroidota > Chlorobiia > Chlorobiales > Chlorobiaceae > Chlorobaculum. Next base: position 46,418 of record CAZSXF010000008.1, on the reverse strand, counting down.
CCTCTTCATTGGCCGTGCTGAAGCAGCGCTAACAGGAAACCCCGGCAAATTGCCGGGGTTTCGTCATTCCTGCCATTCGTAGCGCACTGCCGTGCAATCCCGGACACCCGTCTGCACGGGCACCCCGTGCAACGTGGCTCCGCCCGCAGTTACGAGCAACCGGTGGTCATGCCGCAGTCATCGCAAACCTTGCAGGTCCCGTTCTGCTTGACGCGCATGGAACCGCAGTTCTCGCACTGCTCGCCCGTATAGCCCTGCACCCGCGCCTGGGCGATCTGGTTCTGCATCGCGACCTGGTGCTCGTCGGCCTGCGCGGCCATGGCATGGATAGCGAGCTCCGGTTCATGTGCCTTGGCGTGGCCGTTGCCGTTCTTGCCGGCGCCAGCATCCGGCAGCTCGTCGACCGCCTTGACATGGACGAAATCCTTCCGACCGAGGTAATCGTAACCGATGGAACGGAACACGTAATCAAGGATCGAGGTCGAGTTCTTGATGGCGTTGTGCCCCTGCACCGTGCCTGCAGGCTCGAACCGGGTAAAGGTGAAGCTGTCGACCAGCTCCTCGAGCGGCATGCCGTACTGCAGGGCCTTTGAAGCGAGCACCGCGAAACAGTTCAGCAATCCCTTGAAGGATGCCCCCTCCTTGTACATGTCGATGAAAATCTCGCCCAGCGACCCGTCCTCATACTCACCGGTCCGGAGAAACACCTTGTGGCCTCCGACATAGGCCTCCCGGATATATCCCTTGCGACGTTTCGGCAGGATGCGGCGCTCGGAACGGTGGTAGACGCGCTCGATAATGCGCTCCTGCACCTCTTTCGGTCCCTTGGTCTCGTCAAGGTCCTCCTCGTTGCCGAGCATGATGACTTCGTCAAGCGGTGAGACGCTGGAGATATTGAGCGGCTGCGAGAGCTTCGAACCGTCCCGGTAAATGGTGATGGCCTTGACCATGTGCTGCCACGCAGCCATGTAGACGTCGCCGATCTCGGCGGTCGTGGCGCTGCCGGGCATGTTGACCGTCTTTGAAATGGCGCCGGAGATAAACGGCTGCACGGCGGACATCATGTGGACATGGGCCATGTGGTTGATGTAGCGACGCCCCTTCTTGCCGCAGGTGCTGGCGCAATCGAAAACCGGCAGATGCTCCTCCTTCAGGTGGGGCGCACCTTCGATGGTCATGGTGCCGCAGACATAATCGTTGGCTGCGTCAATCTCCTCCGGCGTGGCACCGAGGGCAAGCAGCATGTCGAAGTTCGGATCGTTCAGCTCGGCTTCAGTGAACCCGAGCGACAGGCAGAACTCCTCGCCGACGATCCACTTGTTGAAGGCGAAGCGGATGTCGAAAACACCTTCAAGTTGCTTTTCGACGGCATCGATCCGGTCGTCGGTGAACCCACGGCTCTTGAGCCACTGCTGGTTGATGCCGGGGCATCCCCTGAGGGTGCCATGCCCTTTGCAGTATTTCTCGATATCCTCGATCTGCCGCTCGGAGTAGCCGAGGCGGTCGAGCGCCTTGGGTACCGACTGGTTGACGATCTTGAAGTAGCCGCCCCCGGAAAGTTTCTTGAATTTGACGATGGCGAACTCAGGTTCGATGCCGGTCGTATCGCAGTCCATGACAAGCCCGATCGTGCCGGTCGGGGCGATGACGCTGACCTGGGCGTTGCGGAACCCGTATTTCTTGCCTTTGCTGAGCGCCTCGTCCCATACCTTGCCTGCGGCTTCGAACAGCTCTTTCGAGCAGTACTCGGCATCGATGCCCCGAGGCTTGACCGTCAGACCCTCGTACTCCTCCTCGGGGCTGTTCCTTGCCGCCCGGCGATGGTTCCTGATGACGCGCAGCATCTCCTCGCTGTTCTCATGGTAACGGGCGAAAGCGCCGAGGTCCTTTGCCATGTCGGCCGAGGTGACATAGGCCTGCCCGGTCATCAGGGCGGAAATGGCTCCGGCGATGGCCAGGGCCCGTGGTGAATCGTAGGGGATGCCGAGCACCATCAGCAACCGCCCGAGATTGGCAAAACCGAGTCCGAGGGTCCTGAACTCGTAGCTCAGCCGTGCAATATCCTTCGACGGGAAATGGGCCATCAGCACCGAAATCTCCAGGACGACGGTCCAGAGCGCGGCAGCATGCTGCAACGCCTCGATTCTGAGCCTGCCGGTCGATTCATCAAAGAAATGGGCAAGGTTCAGGCTTGCCAGGTTGCAGGCCGTATCATCCAGGAACATGTATTCGGAGCAGGGGTTGCTGGCGTTGATGCGACCGCTTTTCGGGCAGGTGTGCCACTCGTTGATGGTCGTATCGAACTGGAGCCCCGGATCGGCGCACTTCCATGCGCTCATGACGATCTTTTCCCAGAGGTCGCGGGCCTTGACGGCACGAGCCTCCTTGCCGGTCGTCCGTTCGCGCAGCACCCAGAGATCGTCGTTCTGGACCGCCTTCATGAACGCATTGGTCACCCGGACGCTGTTGTTCGAATTCTGGCCGCCGACCGTCTGGTAGGCCTCGGATTCGTAATGGGTGTCGAACTCGTCGAAGTCAAGCGTGGTATAGCCCTGCTCGACAAGGGCGAGCACCCTGATGATATAGCTCATCGGAACGCCGCGGTGCAGGGCGTTACGGACCAGCTTGTCGAGCTGAGGATTCTCATGGCGCTCGGTGCCGCCGTTGAGCGCTTCGGCGACGATAGCCTTGAGGAAACGTGAGCAGATCTTCGAACCGGTGACCATTGCGGCGACCTTGTCCTCCTCCTTGGCCTTCCACTCGATGAACTTCTCGACATCCGGATGGTCGATATCGATGATCACCATCTTCGCCGCGCGACGGGTCGTCCCGCCTGACTTGATGGCGCCGGCGGCGGAATCGAAGATTTTCAGGAAGCTCATGAGGCCCGAAGAGCTGCCGCCTCCACTGAGTTTTTCACCGGAGCCCCTCAGGTTCGAATAGTTGGTCCCGGAACCGCTGCCGAACTTGAATACCCTGGCCTCACGGATGGCAAGGTCGAAAATGCCACCATCATTGACCAGGTCGTCCTGCACGGACTGTATAAAGCATGCATGCGCCTGCGGGCGGCTGTAGGCATCCTCTGACTCGCGGATGTCGCCGCTCTTCTGGTCGACGTAGAAATGGCCCTGCGCCGGGCCGTTGATGCCATAGGCGAACTGGAGGCCGGTATTGAACCACTGGGGAGAGTTCGGTGCCGCCATCTGGGCCAGCAGCATATAGGCGACTTCATCGTAGAAAGCCTGGGAATCCTCGGCCGATTCGAAATAGTTATACGCCTCACCCCACGACTGCCAGCATCCGACCATACGGTGGACCACCTCCTTGATGGAGTGTTCGCTGCCGGTCAGCGGGTGCCCCGCGTCGTCAAGGATGACCTGACCATGATCATCCCGCTGGGGCACGCCGGTCTTACGAAAATATTTTTGGGCAAGAATGTCCGAAGCAACCTGCGACCACGATACCGGGACTTCGACATCGTTCATTTCGAAAACCTTGGAACCATCGGGGTTGCGAAGCACCGATGTTCTGAGGGTGTACTCGAAACGATCGTAAACATTCTGTCCGGCAGTGGTGAACAAGCGGGAAATTTTCATGGAGGTCTCCGAAATCAGTAAAGGGTTGTTGAAAGGTAATTGCCTGAAAGAACGCAACTTAACCTTTCCAAAAGCGAACATGGGTGATTATGGGGCACAGATTAGGGGTAATATAAGGAGCACAAATCTGCTGAAAAAACTTTATCGAAACCCGATAATGACATGCTGGAACGCTTTTGAAAAGTCCGTTGACAAGCCCGCCAGGCTTTTCTCCCGAAGCCTATGGCGATGGCAGACCGGCAGGTCTCCTGACTCTGGACGGCTCAACGCTGCTGACAGCGTCGATGCTCTTGGCGGAAGCATCCTTCCCCTCCCTTCCCCGTGGTTTGTGGGGCGAGGCAGAGTGTCTGCGGTTCCAGCCGCTTCAGTGCCCCCCGGCATGGCTGCCCTGGGCACCTTGCGGCATACCGTCCTACAGTTGCGGGTACAGTGTACGAATCTCGCGTACTTCCCTATTATCCGGATGCATGCATCCGGCACCGGCATGCAGAAAGAACTCCTGAAGTGTAAGATTTTTTCCTGAGAGGTCAATGTTCAGGCTGTTTTTTTCCCCGTTCATTTCAGTTTCCACTTTTCAGGATCAATGCCCAGCAGCCACGCAATCGTCCGCCGGATACCTTCATCCTGACTGACCGCGCTCTTCCAGCCAAGCAGCTTCCGGGCCTTGGAGCTGTCGACGAAAGCGCGCGAAGCAAGCAGCTCGACAGACTGGCGGGTAAGCATCGGGCGCTGTCGGCTGCCCATGAAGTGCCAGAGCTGCTCCATGAGCCCGGCCAGCATATGGACCAGGCCGTAGGGCAGGTAGAGGGACGGAGGACGGGAACCGATCCCTTCGGCAATGCGGCCGCACACCTCCTCAAACGTAGCGTCCTGGCCGTCACAGGCCAGGAAGGCCTGGCCAGCCGCTGCAGGGCTGGTCGACACCAGCATGCAGAGATCGACAAGGTTGTCGATGTAGACGAGGCTCATGCGAGCGTTGCGGGACCAGTAGAACAGCTGCCCCTTGCGGATGATGTCGGCGAGCAGCGGGAAAAGGGTACGGTCACCGGGGCCATACACCCACACCGGATGGATGACGCTGACCGGAAGACCGGCGACGGCGGCATGCCAGGTCTCCTCGGTGCTGCCAATCTTCGTATCGGCATACGACGCCCCCCGACGCTCGAACGGGGTGGACTCGTCGATACGGTCAAGCCGGTAATGCGGGTAGCATTCGAACGAGCTGAGGTGCACGAAACGCGTTGCGCCATGCCTGAGGGCGGCCTGGCACAAGCGCCGCGTCCCTCCGACGTTGATATCGATGAAATCCTGCATCTCGCCCCAGTCGGATGCCAGCGCCGCGGCATGGAAAACAAGCGACGCACCGCTGGCGGCAGCATCAACGGCACGGTCATCGCGCACATCGCCTTCGACCACCTCGACCCCTGCGTGCCGGAGTGACGGAATGCAGGCGTTTGACTGCCGCACCAGCGCCTTGACACGGTAGCCGTCGTCAAGACACCGCCGAACCAGATGTGAACCGATGAAACCGGAAGCCCCGGTCACCAGGACGGTTGTTTCATTTGCCATACCAGATTTCTCCATAAATGGGTTGCCGCTCCGCAAAAAGAAAAAATATAGCATACGCTGGCCGGATGCCCATAAACCGCAGGGAGAAAGGTTGATAAGGCTCAGGTATTTCGTAAATTTCAAGCCAGTTACGGGAGCGCTTCTTCAACAGAAAAACATCAATCAGCCACGAAAAAACTGCTGTTCCTCCTGGTTCTGCTGGCGACCGGTTCGCTGGCGGCAGTCGCCTCTCCCGTTCTCCGGTGGGGCGGCGACCCGAGCGGTGGTGCACCGTATGTTTTTGCCGATCCGGCCAAACCCCAGTCATATACCGGATTCGATTACGAATTTGCCGAAGCGCTCGCCCGCGAAATGGGCATGACCGCCAGGTTCGTGCCGACCGACTGGGAAAGCATCGTCGCTTCGCTCAACCGCAGGGAGTTCGATGTGATCATCGACGGGTTCGAGCCGACCGAAGACCGCGGCCGGGAGGTGCTGTTCAGCAAACCCTACTACATATTCAGGCTGCAGCTGACCGTCAGGAATGGGGAAAAACGGATAAACTCGATCGAGGACTGCAAACGGCTGGCGATTCCCGTCGGCACCCTGGTCAACTGCTCCGCATCCCGGTTCCTGGAACACAACGGCTACAAGGCGGTCGGCTACCAGGATCCCGTCGGCGCTTATGAAGACCTCGCAAACGGCCGTATCGACGCCGTCATCATGGATGTCGCCGGAGAGATGTACTATGCCCGCCACAACCCGAAACTCAAGGCTGTCGGCAAGCCGTTCGGCCCCAGCGCCTATGTCGTCGGAATCAGGAAAAGCGACAAGGCGCTGCTCGGCAAGGTCAATGCGGCAATCGACCGCCTTGCGGACAACGGCACCACCGAACACATCTTCAGGAGATGGGAGCTCTGGAATGACGAACAGCTTTCGCTGCGGACCGGAGAACCTGCGAAATATGAAGTGGCGAAATCAACCTTCAACTGGTCCGAAGGGCTCATAAAGCTGACCAAAGCCGCGGCAATCACCGTCCTGATCGCCTTCGGCGCCATGCTCATCGCCGTCGTGCTGGGCATTCCGCTCGCACTCGGCCAGTCCAACGGCAACCGGCCGATCAGCTGGCTCTGCACCCTGTACATCGAGTTTTTCAGGGGGACGCCGGTCCTGGTGCAACTGCTGTTCCTCTATTTCGGCCTGCCGGTCATCGGCATCACCCTCCCGGGATGGCTGACGGCGGTAATCGGGCTCGGGCTCAACTACGCGGCCTACGAATCCCAGGTCTACCGGACGGCCTTCGACGCCGTCCCGGCCCGCCAGTGGCATGTAGCCTACTCGCTCGGCATGCGCCCGACGCAGGCATTCCGGCGCATCATCCTCCCCCAGGCGTTCCGCATCGCCCTGCCGCCGATGACCAACGACTTCGTGTCGCTCTTCAAGGACACCTCGACCGCCTTCGCCATCGCGGTCTGGGAGCTGGCCACCGCCTATCGCGAACTCGCCAACGCCACCCAGAGCTACCTCGGCATCGGCCTGGTCGTCTGCTGTTACTACCTCGCCATGAGCCTGCCGCTCGCCCATTACGCGCACCGGCTCGAAGGGCATCTCAAACGGAAATCAACAGGAATCCTCTCATCCGGGGACAGCGATCTATGATCACCATCAGCGGACTTGGGGCGACCGTCCAGGGCGTCAGGCTCCTGAACGATGTCAGCATGCGGCTCGAACCCGGTAAAATCCTCGGGATCATCGGCCCATCAGGCAACGGCAAGACCACCCTGCTCATGTGCATGTGCGGGCTGCAGGCGTTCGAAACGGGCTCCATCACCATCGGAAACCGGACGCTCAGCGCTGCCGAAAGCAGCGCACGGTCGGGAGCCATCTGGGAGTTCCGGAAAAAATCGGGCATCGTCTTCCAGCATCTGCACCTCTTCCCGCACCTCACCGTGCTGGAAAACATCATCGAAGCCCCGGTGCACGTCAAGCGGATGTCGAAGCCGGACGCCATCGAACAGGCACGGGAACTCCTCACGAAGCTGGGCATCCTCCAGCATCGCGACAAATATCCTGAAGAGCTTTCCGGAGGAGAACAGCAACGCGTCGCCATTCTCAGGGCGCTCATCATGAACCCCGAAGTGCTGCTGCTCGACGAGCCGACCAGTGCGCTTGACCCCATCAGGAGCGGCGACGTCCGTGAACTGCTCAAGGAGTTCGCTGCCGCCGGCCATACCGTCGTCATCGTCTCGCACTCCATCCGCTTCCTCAAGGGCATCTCCGACCTGCTCGCCTTCATGGGAAAATCGGAACTGGTCGAGATGAACTCCACCCAAGAGCTGCTCGAACAGCCCCGCGACGAACGAACCCGGGAGTTCCTCCAGTATTCGGAAATGAGCTGACGTCAGGGCAGGACGACCACGTGAAGCCGAAAACGGCCAATCACGGAGGCGTCGCCTTCCCAGGAGCGCCAATGCTTCAGTTCGACATCACCGTCGCCGGGCGTACGCCCGGTGACGACGAACTCGACCCGGCCACCGGAGCCGACGGCACCGCCTTCCGGGTAGTACCGCAGAGGGGCTGCCACCTCGAAGTGGACACGATCCTCATGGTCGAGCTGCCAGGTGTAGCCGGTCGTGGCGTTTTCGGCCAGCACGATGCGGACCGAATCGCCTTGGCGGACGGCAACTGAACTGCCGCTCGACGCTTCGTCGAAACTTCTCATGGCCGGTTCCCGGTTTTGCGTGTGCCTGCCGGAGGGAACGCACGCCGCAACGCAGGCAGCCGTGGCGACCAACATGAAGATGGCCGCAAGGCGGCAAGGCGTCCCGGCACCCCGGGACGCGCCCGCCCTGCTTCCGGCCTCAAACCGTGGCGCCATAGCTTTCGTTGAAAAATCCTGCTGCAATATAGGCTTCCGATGCATAGGCATACCCCTTGTCCCCCCAGGATTTGCCCCAGCTGTTACGTACAATGAACCGCTTGTCGGCCGTGTAACCGACAATGGCGATGGCATGACCGCCCCGGGTCGTCCCCGGCTGGAATTTCTCAAGCACCCCCTTGGTCGCCGTGGCGTTGTCCCAGGTCGCATCGACGTTCAGGGCAGCCAGGATGGGGCCGTGATTGGCCAGCCAGTCGCGCCATTTGGCGACATCCTTGCCGAGATTGAAATACGATGCGATCTTCCGGGTTGCCGCCGCCGCGTAAAAGGAACTCTCTTCGCCCGTATACATAAAAGTCGAGATCCTGAAGGGCAGAAGAGAATCGAGCACCGCACCCTTCTTGCGCAGGATGTCCATCGCCCCCTTGAGCGTCGTGCCTGCCGATTCAATGAACGAGTTGGGGTTCGGATCGGTATCGAGCTCTTTCGACCCCATCCAGGCGAGCCGCACCGACAGGTACTCTTTTTTGTCCAGCTTGCCGGCCTTCACGAAATGGTAACGTGCGACGCTGTCGGTAGAACCCCAGCCGACGCAGGAACCGGTCTCGCCCTGGTCGCCGATGTCCCACCACGACTCACGCAGATCGACGCTTGCCGGGAGCGCCGCCTTCCTGGCGATCCTGACGGCACCGGCAGCCACGGCATGCTGAAACCCCCAGTCGCCTTCCGTCTCGCGCGAAGGCACGACGTTGCAGATCCGGTGCTGCTCGGATCGGTCGGCGGCTTTTGCCGATGCACCCTTTTTCGCTGAACTTTTCTTCTTGTCTGGCATGAGAATCCTCCTGGTTGCCGTTGCGGATCGGGAATGGGGCCCTGATTGTCCGCCGCGGGTGTTGACGATGATCTGACACTACTCAGGTAAGGCAAGAAAGGTGTTCCCGACACCGCATCCGGAAGGTACCGGAATGGCGGGAACAGCAGGGCTGCCGCGCAGGCAGGCCGACGGCAGGCGAACGCGGTCGGTTCGCCTCTGATAGATAAGAAATAATCCGGGCAAAGACGAGCGAATTCCCGGTGCGTCACCTGCCGGACAACCCCGTCAGGGCTTCCGGCGCCCAAGCAGGTCGAGCATCTCCGTCGTCAGGTTCGCCTGCTTTTCAAGTACCGCGACGAGGCGGTCCATATCGCTCCGGCGCTCCCGCTCCGTGACGGTATCGAACAGAATCGGACGCTGAAAGCCTTCCGATATCCTGAAAATATGGAGACAGAGCAGGAAAAGAATGACATACAGCACCGGCAGGATGTACTCGCCGAGCAGGACGGGCATCTCGTGGTAGTGATCGAGGACGGTCTGCCAGTCACCGGCCATGAGCGCGTCCCACTTGACGAAGAAGTAGATGTAGACAAGCGGATGGAACACCAGAAAAAAACGCTGGATTTTCGAGTGGCGGCGGCTTGCCGGTTTGCGCTCATACTTGGAGAGCAGCCACGGGAAATGGCCGACAAGCATCGCGGCACGCCGGTCGTTCAGGCAGTGCGCCCCGCGGAGGGCCGAATCGAGAAAGGAGGAGACCTGCGTCAGGAGCAGGGTCGACAGGATCGTGGCCAGAAACGTGTAGGTGAATTCATCGAACTTGAAGGAGCCAGCCAGATAGGGCAACGTGACGGTTTTCGGCTTGATGACGATGAACAGGAGGGCGATGCCGGCCAGCAGCAGCGAAAAAGTATGGAGCTTGCGGGCCTGCTTGAGGCTTTCAATGACCGCCTCGGCATTCGCCCCCTGCATCGAGTTGCCGGGAGGGTCGATGCGCATCAGCGCCGCAGAATCGGTCGAAGCCGAATAGAGACCGTTGACGCCGATGTCACAACCCTGCACGCCATCGTAGCGGGTATTGCTGTCAATGGTGCTCCTGCTGAAATCAACCCCGTCGAGTATGGCGCGGGACAGGTCGGCGCCTCGCATGTCGGCTCCCCTGAGGTCGGCCCCGGAGAGCTGCACTTTCCGGAGCACCGCACCATTGAGGTTCGCATCGGAAAGGTCCGCCTCCCTGAGATCGAGCCCTTCGAGCACCGCCTCGCGCAGGTCAGGCCGCACCTCCGGGTTTGCCCTGCGCCATGCGTTCCACGGGGCGCTCCCCTGCCTGATGATGTCAAATTGCTGCCTGTCTGCCATGGATTCTCCTCACTGTCTGGTATCCGCCCCCGCCGACCGGTCCGAAGGATGCTCTGCGTAGACGATGATCGCCTGCAGCAGCGATGCGCTGCGGACCACCTGGGCGTATGCCTCTTCGGACGTCATATCACGGTTTTCCTTGCGCATCCTGACACCGAGCTTCCGTGCCGATTCGGCAACAAGGGCGATCTGGCGGGCGAGCTCCTGCCGGTTCCTGATGACGATCGGCCGCATCCGGCTCCTGATGACGGCAACGCTATCCCGAACCGTCGCGTCAATGACACCGTCATTGGCACTGTGGCGGGCCTTGTTGAACGCATCGTACGGCGTGTTGTGCAACGGCATGGAGAGGTCGCCGACATAATGCGCACAATAAACCAGCGGATAGCGGGCGTACTTGCCCGTTGCGCTGAGCTTCCAGTACGCCTGCACCGAACCGATGATCGCACCGTACAGGTGCCCTTCCTCATCTCCCGGGCGGTCATAACGCTCCACCTGGTCGAGCACCATCGCCGCCGTCACCGGGCGGCCCGCATTGTTGTTGTAGTAATGGTTCGGGCTTTCAATGGCCGCAAAAGGCTCCTTGACCTTCACCACATCAGGTGCAGCGGCGCTGTACCAGAGGTCGAATCCGGCGGCTTCGGCGACCGCGAGATGGGTACGGTCGTGCCAGGCCATGGAGTCCTGGGGCGCGGCACCGAAAAGCAGCGCCGCCAGGATGGAGAACTTGCCGAACAGCTTCGGGATGCGCATGATCATCTCCGGATAGTCAATGTTGCGCCCTGCATTTCCGCGGGCCGTGCAGGGCAACAGCCAACAACCTTACGCAGGGGACATGTCGAGCATTTTCCGGATCGGCCGGAGCGCTGCCTCACGCAACCGCTCGTCCACCGTGATCTCCGGCTTGCGGTTGACCATGGCCAGGTAGAGCCGGTCAAGCGAATTGAGCTTCATCTGCCGACAGACGCTCCGGGGATTGGCCGGATCCTTGGGCGCGGGAATAAACAGCTTGCCGGGTGAATGACGCTCCATTTCGTAGAGGATGCCCGGTTCGGTCGCCACAATGAAGCTTTTGGACGGGCTGGTACGGGTATAGTCGAGCAGCGCTTTGGTCGAACCGACGAACGAAGCATGACGGAGCACCTCTTCGCGGCACTCGGGATGAGCGATCAGTTCAGCCCCCGGATAGAGGGAGAGTGCCTGCACCATGAAGGTTTCCGCGAACGCATCGTGCACGTAGCAATACCCCTGCCAGATGAGCATGTCACGCCCGGTCTTCTTTGCCAGATAGGCGCCAAGGTTGCGGTCGGGCCCGAAAATGATCTTCTGGCCGGCAGGGATCTGCCTGATGATATGCTCGGCATTCGACGAGGTGCAGATAATGTCGGACAGCGCCTTGATGGCAGCCGTCGAATTGACGTAGGTAATGGCGATCGCATCGGGGTGGGCGGCGCGGAAGGCACGGAACTCATCTTCCGGGCAGCTGTCCGCAAGGGGGCAGCCGGCATCGGCGTCAGGCATGAGCACCAGCTTGCCGGGATTGAGCAGCTTTGCGGTTTCCGCCATGAAATAGACCCCGGCGAAAACGATAATGTCGGCGTTGTTCTTTTCGGCGGCCCTCGCCAAAGCCAGGCTGTCGCCGACGACGTCGGCCACCTGCTGGATTTCAGGCAACGTGTAGTAATGGGCAAGGATGATGGCGCTCATCTCTTTTTTGAGCGCCAGCACACGGGCCTTCAGTTCCGCGGTCGAAAGTGCGCTGACCTCCTCCGGCGTTGCACCGGCGATCATTGATTCCGTCATGTTAAAATGCGTTTACATCGGCTCGTTCCGCAGCATTTCCGGAACATCCGTTCTATTTGAGATACTCTTCGAGATCGTCGTCCTCCCTGATGAGCAGCAAAATGGCCGAATTCGGCACGATGAGGTACTTCTCCTCGCCATACTCGATCTCCCAGGCGCTGTTCTGCACGAAAATGGCAAGATCGCCGGTCCTGGCCTGCAGCGGAATGTACTGCGGCCCGGTGGCCAGCTCCTTCCAGGGCTCGTCTGACTCCGAAGGCGGGCCGACGGGATAGCCGGGCCCCGCCTTGATGACGTAGCCACTCTGGATACGGGCCTTTTCCTGCACTCCCGGAGGAAGGTAGATACCCGATTTGGTACGGTCATCAACCGATTTCGGCTTGATCAGCACACGGTCTCCGACCACAATGAATTTATCGGTCACGTTGACGGCCATCGTCATCAGGTTTCGTTCAGGCAAATTCCGGGACCCCGACCCGGCTGCATTCGGAAATAATATACATACCCGAAACGATTCCACCCACCTGTCCCCTGCCGAGTATGGCCGGACCGGTGCGGAGGGCGTTCCGGAAGGCGCAAATATACGGCCTTGACAACTCCCCGGCAACATGCCGCAACGCCTGGCGGCCTCCGGAATCCCGCACGGAGAAACGGCGGGATGAACTCTTGCACCAGAACAATAAATTAATCTCGTATATTGCAGTTTACGATATTTTCAGGGGGCCCGACGACCCGCAGAACCGGGACACCCCGCATGGCAAAGATGAGATAACCAGACGAAGAGGGACGTGCTCAGTTTCTTCCGATTTCTTGCAAGGCATACCGCATACCTGTTTTTCCTGCTCTACTGCGGCATATCGATTCTCCTGATGCAGCTCCAGCGCAAGGAAACCCTGGATGCGATCAGGACGAAAGGGCTTGCGGTCAACGCCTCGATCTCCGAGCAGCTCACCAACGTCAGCGACCTGTTCAACCTGAGGGAGGACAACGAACACCTCCTGCTGCAGAATGCCAGGCTGTTTTCAAAAGTCATGCGTGAGGAGAACGCCCTGCGCGACACCAGAAACCTCAACGCGGTCGTCGAACGGGAAAACGGCCCCAGAGACCGGTTCATCGTGGCCAGAATCGTCGACCGCCGGTTTGACCCGACGGACAACGTGCTGGTCATCAACGCCGGCATCCGGCAGGGAGTCGCCCGGGACATGGCCGTTCTCACCCCCGACGGACTGGTCGGGCGCGTTACGGCCGTCTCGCAGAACTATGCGCGGGTCATGCCGGTCATCAACAAGGATTTCAAGGTCTGCGTCGTCTCCGACAGCACCGCGACCCTGGGCGTCCTGTCCTGGAAAGGCGGCCACGAGGCCATGGCCCATCTCGAAAACGTCCCCTCCAGCAGCCACATCAGGATCGGCGAACGCCTGACGACCTCGGACCACAGCACCTTCGCCCTGCGGGGCGTCCCGGTCGGGTGGGTCACCAGGGTCTCGAACGGCAAGCTCTTCTCGGACATCGATGTCAGACTTTCCGTCAATTTTTCCACGCTTTCTTACGTTCTTGTTTCTCCGAGCACCCCTTCCGGGGAAAAGCTGGAAATCATGAACAGGGAGAACAGCACGAAGGAACAGGATCAGCAACGCAAGTGAACGCAGGCCGTGCTTAAACAACTTTCGCTCTACACCGTCTCCATCATCGTCCTGGCAGTCGTCCAGCACTTCACCTTCGCCAAGCTGATGATCTTCGGCGCCTCACCGGACCTCCTGGCCGTGCTCATCGCCTACGTGTCGGTGACGGTCGGCCAGCGGACGGGAACCACCTACGGCTTCGCCGCCGGGCTCATTGCCGGGTTCCTGTCCGGCAACATGGGCCTGTCCGCGCTGGTCGGCACCATCGAGGGTTTTGCCGCCGGGTTCTTCCACATGCCCGAAGAGAGCAGGCCGACCAGGGTCAAGACGAGGCGGATGTTCTATTACGGCTCCGGCACCGCCCTTGCATGCGGCAACCTCGCCCTTTCGATCCTGAACAATCCGATGGGCCTCTCCCCCTGGCTCAGGATTCCGGCCATGGTGATCCTCGGCACCCTGATGAGCCTGGTCCTTACCGTCCTGTTCTACCAGCTCATCCTGAAAAACATATCGAGGGCCTGAGGCATGGAGCACCTGAAACGCAATGTCCAGAGCGTATCGATCATCGTTTACGGAGTCTTCCTCCTGCTTTTCGCCCGGATTGCCTGGCTGCAGCTGGTCGAGCAGGACGAACTCGGTTCAAAGTCGGGAAGCATTCGACGCATCTGGATCCAGGCGCCGCGCGGCAATTTCATTGACCGGAACGGTCAGCTGGTCGTCGAAAGCCGGCCGCTCTACACCGTCAAGGTCATCCCCTCCGAAATCACCGAACCGGGCATCCGCTACCTTGCCTACCTTCTGCAGGTCCCCGAGGCGGAACTGCGGGACACCATCGAGGAAGGACGCAATTTCAGCCAGTTCGCGGCAGCGACCGTCTACCGCGACCTTGACGACGTGGCCATGGCCCGGATCAGCGAAAACCTGTGGCAACTGCCCGGTGTGACCATCGAAGTTGAAAACAAGCGCCAGTACAACGGGCTCTTCACCGGAACCCACATGCTCGGCTACCTCAGGAGCGTCAGCAGGGAACAGCTCGACACCCTTGCGGAAAAAGGCTACGGACCGGACGACAAAATCGGCTCGACCGGTCTGGAACGCTATTACGAAACCCGCCTGCGCGGCGAAAAAGGGGCACGATTCGAACTGGTCACGCCACTGGGCGTCCTCAAGGGGCCCTACGACAACGGACGGCGCGACATCGCGGCGGTAAAAGGCGACGACCTTTGCCTGACCGTGGACTCCGGCCTGCAGGAACTTGCCGAGAACCTCCTGCGCAAAACCGGCAAATCGGGCGCCGTCGTCGCCATCGACCCGACGACCGGCGGCATCCTTGCCCTCTGCAGCGAACCCGACTTCAACCTCGACATCCTCAACGGCACCTCCCGGAAAGGCGAATGGACCGACATCGTCACCTCACCCCGGAAGCCCCTCTTCAACCGCGCCATCCAGGCGGCCTACCCTCCAGGCTCCACCTACAAGCTCCTGCTCGCCATGGCCGGACTGGAAGAGGACATCGCCACCCCGGAACAGACCATCTTCTGCCCCGGCTATTTCGAATACGGCGGCAGAAAATTCAAATGCCACGGCGGTGCACACGGCACCATCAACATGGTCAGGGCGATCGCGGTATCCTGCAACGTCTACTTTTACCGCCTGATGCTGCAGGTCGGCCTCGAAAAATGGCACGACTACGGCGAAATGTTCGGCTTTGGCGACAGAACCGGCATCGACCTGCCGGGTGAAAAACGGGGCGTCCTGCCATCCGAAGCGTTCTACGACAAGCGGTATGGCAAGGGGCGCTGGACAAAAGGCTATCTGGTGAGCCTCGGCATCGGCCAGGGCGAAATGAGCGCAACGCCGCTGCAACTCGCCAATTTCGCGGCGACCATAGCCAACAACGGCATCTGGCACCAGCCGCATCTGGTCAGCGCCTATGTCGACTCGCGCACCGCCCAGCGCGTCCCGCTGACCTATGAGACCCGCAAAATCCCGGTTTCACAGCATGCATTCGACGTGGTCAAGCAGGGCATGATCGGCGTCGTTGCCCAGGGCACCGGCGCACAGGCACGCCTCGCAGGCATCACGGTGGCCGGCAAGACCGGAACTGCCCAGAACCCGCACGGCCAGGACCACGCGTGGTTCATCTGTTTCGCACCGGCCGAACAGCCGAAAATCGCGATCGCGGTGCTGGTGGAAAATGCCGGATTCGGCGGCAGCGTCTCGGCACCGATCGCCAGGGAACTCGTCAGGTACTACGTCAACGGCCAGGGCCAGAACAAGGCCGGTGCCGTCGCCTCGATACGGACGCTCAACGACACCCTCTCCCACAAGGCAAAACCGCACAAGGCACCCGACAGCTCCAGAACGGAGACAGGCGAGGAGGATCCCGGTGATTAGCAAGCAGGAACCTGCCGCAATCCAGGGGTTCCTCGAAGACACGAGCAACCTGAAGACCGGCTGGACCCCTGGCGTCCTCTTCCCCGAATCCGGTGAAGAGCTGGCCGGCCTGTTGCGTACCGCCCCCGACGACGGACGGCGCTACGTGGTAGCCGGCAACGGCACCGGGACCACCGGCGGGCGCATCCCCTTTGGCGACTGGGTCATTTCGATGCAGCGGTTCGACCGCATCGGCCAGATCCGGCAGCTCGGCGATGGCCAGCTCGCCTGCATCCGCGCCGGCGCCGGCGTCATGCTCCAGGACCTTCAGGCTGCGGCCGCAGCAGCCGGCTGGTTCTACCAGCCCGACCCGACGGAAAAGACATGCTTCGTCGGCAGCACCATAGCCAACAACTCCTCGGGTTCGCGCTCCTTCCGTTACGGGCCGACGAGGAACCACGTGCAGGCCCTGAAAATCGCCCTGCCCCAGGGCGACATCATCGACATCGTCCGGGGCAGGCACCTTGCGGACCCCGATGGACGCTTCACTCTCGACCTGCCGGTCGCCGGGCGGCTCTCCTTCCAGAGGCCGCGCTACGAGATGCCTGCGACCTCCAAGCACAACGCCGGCTACTGGAGCCGGGAGGGCATGGACCTCATCGACCTTTTCATCGGTTCCGAAGGCACGCTGGGCGTCATCCTGGAGGCGGAACTGCTGCTGCACCGCGCCCCCGCCAACGTCTTCGCCTGCCTGGCCTATTTCGACGACGAGGAGGCGCTCTTCGATTTCGTTTCTCGCGCCGGTGCCGGGGATGCCGGTGTCAGCCCGAGGGCCATCGAGCTGTTCGATGCCAGGGCGCTGGAGTTCCTGCGCCAGAGCTACCCGTCGATACCCCGGCAGTGCGCCGGAGCGGTCTACATCGAGCAGGAGACCTCCGCAGAGCTCGAAGAGCGCTGCGTGGAGGCATGGATGACGCTGATGGAGGCCTGTGGGGCACCCACGGAACACACCTGGGCAGCGCTCGACGCCGAGGGACTTGACCGGCTCCGCGAGTTCCGCCACCGCCTGCCGGTACTGGTCAACGAGTGGCTCAGCCGCCAGTCTGAATCCAAGGTCAGCACCGACATGGCCGTGCCGGACGCCATGGCCCGCAACCTGTTCGACCTCTACCGGCGGACATGTGAAGCCGAAAAGCTCACCTACATCATCTTCGGCCACATCGGCAACGCCCACCTGCACCTGAACATCCTGCCCCGAAACCGGGATGAGTTCGACCGGGCCAAGGCCCTGTACCGGCGCCTTGTCGACGCCGTCCTCACCATGGGAGGCACCCTGTCTGCCGAACACGGCATCGGCAAGCTCAAATCCGAATACCTCATCCAGATGTACGGCGCCGACGGCATCCGTGAAATGGTTCGGGTAAAAAAGGCGTTCGACCCGTATCTTGTCCTCAATATCGGGAACCTCATCCCGAAGAGCTTCTACGAATCCGAAACCTGAAGCCCGGTGTCCAAACAGCAAGCCAAACAGAACTACGTCACGGCCATCCAGAACCGCAAGGCCCGCTTTGAATTCGAAGTCCTCGAAACGGTCGTGGCGGGCATCGCGTTGCTGGGCAGCGAAGTCAAATCCGTGCGGCTCGGCAAGGCGAGCCTCAACGAAAGCTACGCCATGATCCACCACGGCGAAGTATGGCTTGAAAACATGCAGATCACCCCGTACGAGCTGAACACGCTCGACCAGCTAGAACCGAAACGGAGCCGGAAGCTGCTCCTGCACAAAGAGGAGATCCGGCGGCTGCAGGCGAAAATGGGAGAAAAAGGGCTGACGCTCATCCCCCTGAAAGCATTCTTCAACGACCGCGGCGTCCTCAAGGTCGAACTCGGGCTGGCCCGGGGCAAAAAGCTCTACGACAAGCGGGAAACCATCAAGTCCCGTGACGCCGAACGCCAGCTCCAGCAGCTGAAAAAACAGTATTAACCGATACAACTTCCGACAGACCATGCATTTTCCACCAGTCAGGGAACAGTTCGACTGCATCAAAAAGAATACGATCGAAGTGCTCAGCGAAGACGAGCTTGAAAAAAAGCTCGACAGGAGCTTCAAGACCGGCAAGCCACTGCGGGTGAAACTCGGCGCCGACCCGTCGCGGCCCGACCTGCACCTCGGCCACTCGGTCGTGCTGCGCAAGCTCCGGGAGTTTCAGGACCTCGGCCACGAAGCGATCCTCATCATCGGCGATTTCACAGCCATGATCGGCGACCCGTCCGGCAAAAGTAAAACCCGGCCGCAGCTGACGGCGGAAGAGGCGAAGGAAAACGGCAAAAGCTACTTCGAACAGGCCTCAAGAATCCTGGACGCGACAAAAACGACCATCTGCTACAACGCCGACTGGCTCGGCTGCATGGGCTTCGCCGATGTCATCCGGCTGGCAAGCCACTACACGGTTGCCCGCATGCTCGAACGGGACGATTTCGAGAAGCGCTACCGCTCGAACGAACCGATTTCGATCCACGAGTTCCTCTATCCCCTCGCCCAGGGCATGGACTCGGTGCACCTGAAAAACGATATCGAACTCGGTGGAACCGACCAGAAATTCAACCTGCTGGTCGGCCGCGACCTGCAGCGTGAACACGGCATCGAACCGCAGGTATGCATCACCATGCCGCTCCTGGTCGGCCTGGCGGGTGGCGACAAGATGTCCAAGTCGCTCGGCAACGCCATCTGCTTCAACGATCCGCCGGAAGAGATGTACGGCAGGATGCTCTCGATCCCCGACACCCTGATCCCCAACTACACGAACCTGCTGGCGACCGAGGCGGCAGGCACCGGCGACGACACGCCCGGGCAGATCCTCCGGCAGTGCGCCGAAGCGCCGCGCGAGGCCAAACGAGCACTGGCCAGAAACATCGTCACCCAGTACTACGACGCCGCTGCCGCTGCCAGGGCCGAAGAGCACTTCGACCGCGTCATCGTCCAGAAACAGGCCCCCGAAGAGATGCCCACCGTCGAATTCGACGAGGAACGGATATCCATCGTCGATCTGCTCGTGCAGCTCAAGGCGTCGCCGTCAAAAACAGAGGCCCGACGCATGATCCAGCAGGGCGCCGTCCATGCCGGTGAAGAAAAAATCTCCGACATCTCGGCGGTCGTCGAACTGGGAGAAAACCCCCTCATCGTCAAGGCTGGAAAGCGGAAGTTCTTTAAGGTCGCCCGAAGAAAAAATTCGTTTTGAATCAGTTCGGTTTTTCCTATAATTGCACAAAACCGGCGAATCATTTTTACAACCTCTATCCGGAGAAAGCACCTTGTCATTCGTCCCGACAAAAGTATTCTTCACCAAAGGTGTAGGAAGGCACAAAGAGTACCTTTCCTCCTTCGAGCTTGCCCTGCGCGATGCCAAGATCGAAAAATGCAACCTGGTGACGGTTTCCAGTATATTCCCACCGAAATGCCAGCGAATCAGCGTTGAAGAGGGATTGCAGTACCTGACTCCGGGACAGATCACCTTTGCCGTTCTTGCCCGCAACTCGACCAACGAGAACAACCGCCTGGTCTCCGCCTCCGTCGGCGTGGCAATTCCGGCCGACGACACCCAGTACGGTTACCTCTCCGAGCACCATCCGTACGGCGAAACCGCCGAGCAGTCCGGCGAGTATGCTGAAGACCTCGCGGCAACGATGCTGGCGACGACCCTCGGCATCGAGTTCGACCCCAACAAGGACTGGGACGAACGTGAAGGCATCTACAAGATGAGCGGCAAAATCGTGAACTCGTTCAACATCACCCAGTCTGCGGAGGGCGAAACCGGCCTCTGGACGACGGTGATTTCCTGCGCCGTCCTGCTGCCCTGAGCCAGCGGACCTGACGGATCGGCCAACGATACCAAAGGGAACCTGCCATGCGGCCGGTTCCCTTTTTTTTTGTGCAAGGCCGGGAAATGTATATTGAAAGAGATCATCCCCAATCCGGGGGCACGCCCCCGACAGACAGCGACAACAGGAGTAACGCATTCAATCGCATCACATGACACAGGAACTCAGAACCGATGTGCTCGTAATCGGCAGCGGCATCGGCGGCCTGTACTTCGCCATCAACATGGCTGAGCACGCAACGGTCACCATCATCACCAAAAAGGAAAGTTCGAGGTCGAACACCAACTGGGCGCAGGGCGGCATCGCCGCAGCCATCTCCGGCAACGACAGCGCCGAACTGCATATCAACGACACGCTCGACGCCGGTGCCGGACTCTGCAACCGCAACACGGTCGGCATCATGGTCCGCGAAGGACCCTCGCACATCAAGCGCCTGATACAGCTCGGCGTCGAATTCACCCGAAACCAGGATCAGGACCTCGACCTCGGCAAGGAGGGGGGGCACTCCCGAAGCAGGATCGTGCACGCCCGCGACCTGACCGGCCGGGAAGTGGAAACCGCGCTTCTGGCTCGCGTCAACGCCCACCCGAACATCACCCTCCTGGAACACCATTACGCCCTCGAACTCCTCACCGAACACCACCTTGGCATCAAGACCAACGACATCAACTGCTACGGCGCCTATGTGCTGGACACCCTGAACCACCGCCCGAAGAAGATCCTGTCGAAAGTGACCATGGTGGCTTCCGGCGGGCTCGGCCACGTCTACCTGCACACGACCAATCCGGACATCGCCACCGGCGACGGCGTCGCCATGGCTTACCGGGCCGGGGCGGAAATCGCGAACATGGAGTTCATCCAGTTCCACCCGACCTCCCTGTACCACCCGAAAGCGAAATCATTCCTGATCTCCGAAGCGGTGCGCGGCTTCGGCGGCATCCTCAGGCTCAGGGACGGCGAAGCATTCATGCACAAGTATGACCGGCGGGAAAACCTGGCGCCAAGGGACATCGTGGCCCGCGCCATCGACTCGGAAATGAAAAAAAGCGGCGAGGACCACGTCTTTCTCGATGTGACCCACCTCGACCCGCAGAGCGTCCGCGAGCACTTTCCGCATATCAACAAAACCTGCCTCGAATTCGGTATCGACATGACCAGGGAGATGATCCCGGTCGTCCCCGCGGCACACTACTCCTGCGGCGGCATCAGGACCGACGAGCATGGCCGGAGCACCATCAACCGCCTCTACGCATGCGGTGAAACCAGCAGCACCGGCGTGCACGGCGCCAACCGCCTCGCCAGCAACTCGCTGCTCGAAGCGCTGGTATTCGCCTGGCGTGCCTGCCTCGACATCCGGGAGCGGCTCGAATCGATCAGCATCGACCGAGAGTTCCCCGACTGGGACGACTCCGGCACCACCAACCCCGAAGAGTGGATCCTGGTTTCACACAACAAGCGGGAAGCCCAGACGGTCATGAACGACTACGTCGGCATCGTGCGCAGCGACCTGCGCCTCGACCGGGCAAAGCGGAGAATCGAGTTCCTCAAGGACGAAACCGAAGCCTACTACAAGAAGACGAAAGTCACACCGCAGATCATCGAACTGCGAAATATCATCAAGGTGGCGAGCCTCATCATCGAAAGTGCCACGAAACGGCGGGAATCACGGGGCCTGCACTTCACGACAGACTACCCGGAGAAGGACGACCAGCATTACCTGAAGGACACGATCCTCCGGTCGTTCTGAGGCAGGCGGCGGCCAGGTGCGATGGCGGTGGCGCTCACCGCACCTCCTGCCAGTCACGGGCATAGCGGAAATCGATGCCGGGGGTCCGGCTGGAAAGCTTGGCGATCACCGGCATCATCCGTTTGTACTGGCTCCTGACCACGATGCGCCGCACCCGCTGGTAAAAGGCCGGATCGACCCCCTCGGCCAGGATCGCCTCACGGTCCATCCGCTCCTCCAGCATGAGGTAGAGCAGGTTGTCGACCGCTTCGTAGCTGAACCCGAGGTCGTCCTCGTCGTTCTGCCCCTCCCAGAGGTCCGCCGAGGGCCGTTTTTCGATGATCGGCGCCGGAATCCCGAGATGCACGGCCAGCCCCCTGAGCTGCGTCTTGTACAGATCACCGATCGGATTGACCGCAGAAGCCATATCCCCGAACATCGTCCCGTAACCAAGCATCAGCTCGGTCTTGTTGCTCGTGCCCAGCACAAGCCGCCCGTCCCTGGCCGACACGTCGTAGAGACACAGCATCCTCGACCGGGCCATCACGTTGCCCTTCCGCAGGCGGCTCGCGTCCTCCCTGCCGGCAAAGAACGCATCGACCATATCACTCACCGGCATGAGCTCCGCACGGATGCCGAGCCGGTCAACCATCAGCTGCGCATCGTCGAGGCTCCCCTGGCTGCTCGTCCGGTAGGGCATCATGACGGCCAGCACCTGTGCCGGGCCCAGCGCGCGGACCGCAAGCTCGCACACCACGGCGGAATCGATCCCCCCGGAAAGGCCGAGGACGACGGAACTGAACCCGAACTTCCGGATCTCGTTGCGGATGAAGGCAAGCAGGATCGGTTCGACGAGGTCGTAATTCAAATGGATATCACGAGGCTGCATAACGGAAAAATTCATAAGGAAGTGAAGATTCGCATAAGGCCCGTCATCGCCACGAACGAAGCCAGCGCGGCCACGGCAAGCATCAGGTCGGCTTTCCAGGTAAGCGATTCGGCCGTCATCGCGGCACCGAAGGTCTCCGGCAGAGCCGCCTTCAGGCCGACGAACGCATGCAGAAGGGCAAGGGCAAGAAACCCCCAGCGCCAGGCGGCGATGAACGAGAACGGCTCGACAAGCCAGAGCGGCGTCAGCACATAACAAAGCATCGTCAGGACACCCTCCTGGACTTCGGCACGGCGATGACGGCCGGCAAGCGCCGCGATGCCCCCGGCAAGCACATAGAGCACGGCGACATCGATGATGAAACTGACAACCGCCATGATCATGGCAAGGCGCGGCACACCGACCTGCGGCATCTTGAAAAACTGGACGACGGCAATGAGCGGAGCCGCGTAATCACGCATCGCATTGACTTCGTGGCGAGCCTCCCGGTCATGCCAGAACGCTTCCGGGTGGAACAACACCGAGAACATGGTCGTGATGAGCCACTTCAGCCCCATAATGCAGCCCTCCTCATCTGAGCCATTTTTCAGGATTCTGTTTTGCCTTGCCTTTCCAGATTTCAAAATGCACCAGCGACCCGCCAGCCGAAGAGGCTCCCGAGAGACCCAGCGGATGCCCGCTCCGGATGACCTCCCCCCGTGCGACCGACACCCTTGCCAGGTTCGCGTATACCGTAAGGTACGATTTCGGGTGGCGAACGATCACCACATTGCCGAATGTCGGCAGGTAGGCGATCTGCGCAACCTTGCCCCCGGAAATGGCCCTGACCGAACTGCCCTGCGGCACCGAAATGTCAATGCCGTTGCTGGTCGTCACAAGGTTCAGGTCACGGTCCCTGGAGGTACCGAAATGACGCACAACCACCCCCCTGACCGGCCAGGGCAAACGCCCCGCTGAACGGTCGAAATCGGCTGAAACCCTTGCGATTTCGGACTCTTCCGGATCGGCGACCACGGCCGACTCCTCACGTGCGGAGGGTTTTTCGGCTTCGGGCGGCGGCTCGTTCCGGACCACCGGCGGTGGTGGTGGCGGCGGCGGCGGCGGCGCGGAAGGCATCGGCGGTTCCGGTTCCGTCATCTTCGGCGGCTCCGGCTTCGGCAGCTCGCGTTTGGCAAGCTCACCCTTCGCGGCAGCGGCACGGCGTTCGGCGGCCTGTCGTGCCGCAACGCGGCGCAACTCCGCCTGGCGTGCCTCCCACTGGCGGCGACGGGCCACCGCGGCTTCCCACTGGCGGCGCTTTTCCAGGGCGACCTGGCGTGCACGCTCTGCCGCAGCAAGGCGGCGCGCCTCGGCAAGCTTCGCCTGACGCGCACGCTGGCGCTGCAACTCGGCCAACCGGGCACGTTCCTGCTCCTTGCGGATAATCTCCTGCTGCGCCATAATCAGCGACTCGATCTTCGACTGCATCAGCTTCTGCTGACTGCGGACCTCGGTGATGCGGGCGGTATAATTCTTCTTGTCCTCCTTGATGGAACTCAGCACCGCCTCTTTCTCCTTCTGCTTCGTCGAATAGTCCTTGAGCTGCGCCTGCTGAGCCTTCATGGCCGCCTCTTTCTGACGGTAGCTCTCCTGGAGCTGCGCCTGCGCGGTCTGGATGCGCTGCGCGCTGGACTGCAGGTCATTGACCTTGTACCTGACCGATTGCGACAGGAACCCGACATACCTGCTCCTGACAATGGCATCGTTCATCGAACCGGAAGAGAGCAGCAGTTCGGCATCCCGGTTGCCGCCATGCTTGTAGGCGGCAATGGCCAGATGCTGGAAGTCGTTGGAAACCCGCCCGTAATCCTGCCGGTTGACATCGAGCTCCTGGCGCAGAACACCGATCTGCCGGTTCAGGCTGTTGAGATAGACCTGGTTCTCGCCGATGAGCTTCTGGTAGACCGCAATCTGGGTCCGGATATTGTTGAGCGCCCTGACCGAAGTCGCTTCGGTCTTGCGTGTCGAAGTCAGTTTCGACTGATACTCTTCAAGCTGCTTTTTGAGCTCCCGAAGGTTGTTTTCAACCCTGTTGCGCTCCTGGATGATCCTGGTCATCTCCTGGCCGGCGGCTTCGGCACGGCAGGGAACGAGCATCGTGAAGGCAAGCAGCGATACGCAAAGGCAGAGGATTGAATGGTAAACCGCAGATGGGAGACGATTGCCGGGAAACATTCGCATGGGTCTGATGTGGTTGTCTACTGACGTTTGCGGCCCCCGAGGCTGCCGCCAGCACGGCACATGCCCCGTAACCCGCTCAAACTGCTGGTAAAATAAATAATTTGCACTTCTGAGCCCGAATTAATTAAATAAGGACTTTTCAGATGCAAAACAGCAACGCATGGACAAACTGGTCATCCACGGAGGAAAGCGGATTTCAGGAACGGTAGCCGCCTCTGGTTCGAAAAACTCTGCACTGCCGGTCATCGCCGCCACCCTCCTGGCGCCGGAAGGCATGTTCACCATCAACCGCATCCCCGACCTTCAGGACGTCAGGACCTTCAGCCAGCTCCTTGACTACCTCGGGGCGGACATCTCATTTTCGGACAACGTCCTCCGGGTTTCAACGGCAAACCTCAAGAACGTCGAGGCCCCGTATGAACTGGTCAAGAAGATGCGGGCCTCCATCTACGTACTCGGACCGCTCCTTTCCCGGATCGGCCACACCAGGGTATCCCTGCCCGGCGGTTGCGCCTTCGGCCCCCGCCCCGTAGACCTGCACATCATGGCGATGGAGAAGCTCGGCGCAACCATTTCGATTGAAAAAGGCTACATCGACGCCAGCGTCAACGGTTCGGCCCTCAAGGGAACCCGCATCGATTTCCCGATATCCTCCGTCGGAGCAACCGGCAACGCCCTCATGGCCGCCGTCACCGCCGAAGGCACCACCATACTGGGCAATGCGGCCATCGAGCCTGAAATCCAGTGCCTCTGCAACTTCCTCCAGAAAATGGGAGCGAACATCAGCGGCATCGGCACCACGACCCTGGTCATCGAAGGCGTCCGGAAACTCAATGCCGTGGCCTTCAACAACATCTTCGACCGCATCGAAGCCGGCACGCTGCTGTGCGCCGCCGCCATCACCGGCGGAGAAGTGACCGTAACCGAGGTTGAGCCGAACCATCTGGATGCCGTCCTGAAGGCATTCACCGAAGCAGGCTGCGCCATCACCACCGGCTCGGACTACATCACCCTGACCGCTCCCGAACAGCTGCGACCGACCGACGTCGTCGCCAAACCCTACCCCTGCTTCCCCACGGACATGCAGGCGCAATGGATGGCGCTGATGACGCAGGCGCACGGCGTGAGCCACATTACCGACAAGATTTACCGTGAGCGGTTCAACCATATTCCCGAGCTCAACCGCCTGGGCGCACGCATCGAGATCATGGAGAACCAGGCCGTCATCCATGGCCCCAAGAGCCTCAACGGCACCAAGGTCATGTCCACCGACCTCCGGGCTTCGGCATGCCTCGTGCTGGCCGGTCTGGTAGCTGCGGACGCCACCGAAGTGCTGCGCATCTACCATCTTGACCGCGGGTACGAGAAGATCGAGAAAAAGCTCGCCTCCCTCGGTGCGGAAATCGAGCGGGTCAAATACCAGGAATTTTCCTGAAAAAACGGGCTCAAGAAAAACGAGAAAATGTTTTGTGAATTTAACAGGAAATACTACATTTGTGGACTCTAAAGCATGACCTCAAGGGCCCTTAGCTCAGTTGGTCAGAGCAAGCGACTCATAATCGCTGGGTCGTAGGTTCAAGTCCTACAGGGCCCACCAGCTGAACCGAGCTTTAGAGAACAACTTATGGCGTGTTCGTCTAGTGGCCCAGGACATCGCCCTCTCAAGGCGAAGATCACGGGTTCGAATCCCGTACACGCTACATAGGCAGGCTACTGAAAAGCTGCCTGCCACTTGCACCCGTAGCTCAACTGGATAGAGCATCTGACTACGGATCAGAAGGTTAGGAGTTCGAATCTCTTCGGGTGTACGAAACAAAAGGACTTACAGGTTACGACCTGTAAGTCTTTTTTGTTTTATGTCTCAGGAGGGTGCTCTGGAGGGTGCTTTGAAACCGAGCTTAGAGCACCCAAACTGACCAAACTCCCCCACCTCGATTATCGTACCTGTTAGTCTCATACTTATCAACTCCTGTGTTGTACGTGCTCATGCCTTTATAAAATCAGGCATAAAAGGCATTATATTTACCATGACCCTCAAAAATTGACAACGACAGTGTTCCTCCCCGTATATTATATCTTTAAGCGAAGTTATGTCGACAAGGAAACAGCTGGAGTACCAGACACTAATTGAGAAAACAAGCTGATGAACACTGTTCCTGCATCTATCCCGGTTTTGAGATGGGCAGCCGCGAGAGCGTGGCTTAATGATGCCGAATTAGAAACCCGATTCAAGAAGTGGCAATTGTGGCTAAGTGGTGAAGCACTGCCAACATTGAAGCAGTTAGAGGAGTTCGCTCACCTGACGCATACTCCATTCGGCTACTTTTTTCTTCCTGATCCCCCACAGGTGACATTGCCAGTACCGGATTTCCGAACTCACCGTGATGAACTTCTAAGTGAACCAAGCACGGCATTGCTCGAAACGATTTACTTATGCCAGCAACGGCAAGAATGGTTTCGGGACTATGCTCTTATACAGAGATTTGCACCATTGGATTTTGTGGGCAGCGCTTCTCTATCGGATAATCCCGATACAATAGCTGCAAAAATTCGACAGCGTCTTTCGCTCACGCCGGGCGAAAGGTCGATCATTTCGACCTGGACAGACGCCATGAGACAGCTTATCGCCAAAGCTGAACAAGCCGGAGTGCTTGTCATGGCCAGCTCTATCGTAGGAAGCAACAGCCATAGGAAACTCGACACCCATGAGTTCCGCGGTTTTGCTTTGGCTGATGAACTGGCGCCACTGGTGTTTTTGAATGCAGCCGATAGTAAAGCCGCCCAGATGTTTACACTTGCGCATGAACTGGCTCATATATGGCTCGCAGAGAGCGGGCTTTCTGATCCTGAAGCCGGTAAGCTTCCTGAATTACAGGCTGAACGCTGGTGCAACCGTGTCGCCGCAGAAATGTTGGTCCCTATTGAAGAACTTAGTACCATTCATAATCCTAACGCATCTATCGAAGAAGAGTTGCAGCGTCTCGCACGTTATTTCAAAGTCAGCACATTAGTGGCTTTACGTAGACTCTTCGATGCTGGACTCATCGAACAGACTACACTGAGCCGATGCTATCGGGCAGAACTTGACCGTATCAGTGCAATTGAGGCCAACAAAAATAGCGGAGGCGATTTCTACCGTACGCTTGGGGCACGTATCGGCAAACGCTTTGCACGTGCCGTTCTTGCTAATACATTGGAGGGACATACTCTCTTCAGGGATGCATTTCGACTACTAGGGGTTCGCAAGACGTCAACATTTTTCGAAGCTGCTCGTGAACTAGGAGTAATGTCATGACCTATTTGCTCGATGCCAATGTCTTCATTCAGGCCAAAAACCTGCATTATGGTCTAGATTTCTGTCCCGCCTTTTGGGAGTGGCTGATAGATAGCAATGCTTCGGGGAAGGTATTCAGTATCGACAAGGTGGCTGATGAGATTTCAGCTGGGGCTGATGAACTGTCCGATTGGATGAGAAATAACGGCGACAATCTTGTTCTTGATACCAACAGCCAAACAGCGACACAATTCGGCTTGGTCAGCACATGGGTAACCAGCCAGAATTATGAACCCGCTGCCATCAATACCTTTTTGCAAATAGCCGACTTCTATCTTGTCGCACATGCACTCTCAGGTGGCCATGTTGTGGTTACTCATGAAATACCATCTAATTCAAAACGACGCATTAAAATTCCAGATGCATGCCTCGGCCTTCGTCTTCGATTCATGACCCCTTATGAAATGCTACGCCTTGAACAAGCTCGATTTATTCTAGGAAACTACAAATGAACTGAAAACCACCTTGTTTTGACATTCGATTGGCCATTCTACAAGTGTCATTGTCAAGATCGAAGGGGTTCAAATTAATAGCTGTTCATTCCCATGCCCCTGAACCCCGCTTGTATCGAAAGTATTTTATTTTTTCGTTTCTTGCATACAGGCGCACCGAACCTGCGCAACCCTGACCACCACACCCTTACAGCCAATGGCCACAGCATCAGGAACCGGAACCCCCAATGACCCCAACAGGTATCGCCCGCTGGTCGAGTCGATCGTTGAACACTGGGCAATCGGCAAACCGCCAAACCCCTCCCCTGCTGCGACGTCAAACAAGCCAAGCGGCTACTTCAGGCTCACCAACTACCTGCTGGAGTACCTTGCGGCACACCACAGATTTCCCACCGGTATCCATGCAATGCCGGAAGGGCGCGACCGGTTCGGAAACCTCGAACCATCGTTCCCCGTGGATTTCGACCAGATCCTGCAAGGGTTTTCACTTCCGGGTGAAACCAGCTGATCGGGTGGCATTTTTTCTTGCCGGGCAGCCAAAAAATTTTCCCGCAGACGAGGAAATAATTATCCTTTTCGTATATTAGGTCTCTCAATTGAGGAGTGGCCAAATTGGTAAGGCTCCTGACTCTGGATCAGGCAATTGCAGGTTCGAGTCCTGCCTCCTCAGCACCTGAAGCCTTGCAGCAGAAATGTCGCAAGGCTTTTTTCGTTTCCACCAGGCGCAACCTGCCAGCCCCCACACGACCCACGGCCAATAGCCCCCCTCTTCCCCATCCATGGCGGCCAGGAATTGTTACAACTTTGTTACAAATGTTACGCATCGGCTGCAGTGCCATGATATGACAACAAAAAAATACTTGTTTTCTATATGATGCAAATCAACAAAAAGAGGCAAACCTAAGCATAAATCCACTGAAATCCTTAAAAATCAAGGCAATTAAAGCATTACACAAAAGCAGTTTAACGAAATAACAATAAAGCAGTTATCTGGCGCTTCATCACATCCGGGAACTAAAAAGCAATACAAACACTATAAATCACATTCATATATACAGCAAATTCAAACCATACCGGGCGCCTACAATAGTATGTTGTTGGAGTTATGGAGTATTCATATATATATGTCGTATAGGAACAGCATAAACAGCTGATATACAACAATACCACAGCCCCCCGATTCCCATGAAAAAAGAACGTAATTCAGGCAGTATTCGGGCGTAGTATTCCATTATAGTTCAATCGCCGTAAAGACAGGCGTCTTTCCGGAAAACTGGCCCAGCCAATGGAGCCTCCCGGCGCGCCGTCATATTCGTCATTTTTACCTGTACCCCCAATAATCTGTAGCCCCCCATACTATGGACAAGATCAAGCACGAGTTTTCGAAGCGGATCGGCCATGGAATCCGTCATGCCAGAATCAAGGCCGGACTGTCGCAGGAACGCCTGGCGGAAATGTGCAACATGCACCGCACCTACATCGGCATGGTCGAACGCGGTGAACGGAACATGACCCTGTTCAAGTACATCAAGATAGCCTACGTACTTAACATCAGTCCTTCGGACATCCTTAACAATCGTGAACACCTCGACACGTCGGAAGGCCTCTGAGTTTTGCGTTGACACAGAGGCTGCCGGCCAACCGTCGGCAAATCACCTGCGCACCGCCGTACGCGCATCAATTTTTTGTGTGTTCACCAATGCCGACAGAAATCCTGCATGCAACAAATGTCGGGAAACATGCCCAGCTTTTGCTGCATGACATTTGCAATTGCCTTATCCCCATTACCGGGTATTCGGAAGCAATCATCAAAGAACTCGACAACATATCGTCGTTACCACAGCAGCAGACAGAACAGCTGCGCCGGATGGCGGCGATGATCCAGGAATCCGGGCGGAAAACCACATTCCTGCTTGAAGAGCTCTCCACCTGCCTCGAACACCAGGAGGAGCGGAAAAGCCCGCAGGATCTCAACCATATCCTGTCGGGCCTTTCGAGCATGCTGACCGGCATCGCGGGACTGTCGATCAACCTGGTGATCGACTGCCATCCGGACCCGCTCCCGATCAATGCGAACCGCCTCCTGCTTGAGCGGATGATCATCAACCTGGTGGTGAACGCGAAAGAGTCTATCGACCAGCCGGGATGCATCACGATACAAACCGGCGTTGCGCCGCATCCGTTTGGTACCGGCCCTGCCGGCGCCCGTTATGCAACGATCTCGATATCCGACGATGGTTGCGGCATTCGTGAAAGCGATCTCGGACACCTGTTTGAACGCTCCTACACGACCAAATCGAAGAAAAACATCTCCGGTCTTGGTCTGGCGTCGGCAAAACTGATCATGGACAACCATGACGGGTTCATCATCGCCAGGAACAACACCGCACAGGGTGCGACGTTCACCGCATACCTTCCGCTGCTGGAAACAAACCGCGGCAAGACGGCAAGGGGCTAACCGCAAACTCCTGCCGTACGGCAGACAACACAGCCGCCACCTGCCCAACGCCAATCACGACAGCGCGGACACAGCGCGCACAAGGCACCATACTGCAGCATTCCCGGAAACAATCCTGCTGCAACCGGTCGGCCAGACCTGCCGAACGGCGTATACCGTGGCTGAAGTTTTGAGGGGCAAAAAAATCCCGTTGTTACAAACGGGCAAAAAAAAAGGAGGCAGATGGATATCTGCCTCCTTTAGCAAAGTCCTTATTCAAGAACTTATTTTGCAGCCGGAGCGGCAGCCGGAGCAGCTTCACCAGCAGCCGGTGCAGGAGCAGCAGCCGGAGCAGCCTGCTCAGCAGGAGCCGGAGTTGCAGCCGGAGCAGCGGCCGGAGCTTCCTGCTTCGGTTCTTCGGTCTGAGTTTCAGGAGCCTTCTGTGCGCAGCCAACGAAAGAAACAGAGCTCAAGAGGAAGAGGAAAGCAAAAAGTTTTTTCATGGTTCCAATGCATTTGGGTTTTCGAGAATGTAACAGCTTGTTCAGCTCACGTAGTATAACGAAAAGCAGTGGCTTTTCAAACAACACTGCATGGACTAATATGCGATTATTTGCTTGATCTGCAAAGAAATTAATCGGTTAATCAACCAGCAGCTGCAGCTCGTCGCTGCTGATCTGGTGGAAATTCAGGTACCTGTAGACCTTTTCCGCGTTCTTCGAAAGGGCCCCGACGACCTCCATATACTCGGACAATTCGGGAATCCTGCCGAGCAGCGCACAGACCGCCGCAAGCTCCGCTGAGCCAAGATAGACCTGCGCCCCCTTGCCCATCCGGTCGTCGAAGTTCCGGGTGCTGGTCGAAAAAACGATGGCGTTATCCGCCACGCGGGCCTGGTTGCCCATGCACAGCGAACATCCCGGCACCTCGGCGCGTGCGCCCGCGGCACCAAAGACCGAGTAATAGCCCTCTTCGGCCAGCTTCTTGAGGTCCATCTTGGTCGGCGGCACGACCCAGAGGCGTGTTTTGACCTGGCCCTTGCCACGCAGCACTTCACCGAGCGCGCGGAAGTGGCCGATGTTGGTCATGCAGCTGCCGACGAAGACCTCGTCGATCTGCTTGAGCCGTTTCTGGTCTGCAAGCACCTCGCTGAGCGTCAGCACGTCGTCGGGATCGTTCGGGCAGGCAAGGATGGGCTCCGTGATCTGCGACATATCAACCTCGATGATGGCCGCATACTCGGCGTCGGCATCGGGTTCGAGAAGCTGCGGGTCGGCCAGCCACTCCTGCATCTTGCCGATCCTGCGGGTGATGGTCTCCTGGTCGCCATACCCTTCCGCAACCATCTGCTCAAGCAGCTTGACGTTGGACTCAAGGTACTCGATCACCGGTTCCCTGTCGAGCCGGACGGTACAGGCCGCCGCGCTCCGTTCCGCCGATGCGTCGGAGAGCTCGAAGGCCTGCTCGACCTTGAGCTGCGGCAACCCTTCGATTTCGAGGATCCTTCCGGCAAAGATGTTTTTCTTGCCCTTCTTCTCGACGGTAAGCAGACCCTGCCTGATCGCCACGTACGGGATGGCGTTGACCAGGTCGCGCAGGGTGACACCCGGCTGCATCTTGCCGGTGAAGCGCACCAGCACCGACTCCGGAACGTTCAGGGGCATGGTGCCGGTAACACCGGCGAACGCCACGAGCCCGGAACCTGCGGGGAACGAAATGCCGATCGGGAACCGGGTATGGGAGTCACCGCCGGTTCCGAGCGTATCGGGAAGGACCATGCGGTTCAGCCAGGTGTGGATGACGCCATCGCCGGGTTTGAGCGAAATACCGCCCCTGCTCATGACGAAATAGGGCAAAAAGCGATGCGTCTGCACATCGGACGGCTTCGGATAGGCGGCGGTGTGGCAGAAGCTCTGCATGAAGAGGTCGGCGCTGAAGCTGAGGGCGGCAAGCTCCTTGATCTCGTCCCGGGTCATCGGGCCGGTCGTATCCTGTGAGCCGACCGTCAGCGTCGCGGCTTCGACGTACATGCCGGGGCGAACGCCCGGAAGCCCGCAGGCCCTGCCGATCATCTTCTGGGCGAGCGTGTAGCCCTTGCCGGTGTCGACAGGCTGCTGCGGCTCGCTGAAGGTCGTGGTTTCACCGAGCCCGAGGGCCTTGCGGGCCTTGCGGGTCAGGTTGCGGCCGATGATGAGGGTGATGCGGCCTCCTGCACGGACTTCGTCGGCAATCGTGTTCGGTTCGAGGGTGAACGAGGCGATCTGCCGCCCATCCTTCTCGATCTTGCCGGCAAAGGGGTAAATGTCGATCACATCGCCAGTTTCCATGCCGGTCACATCAGCCTGGATCGGCAGCGCTCCCGAATCTTCAGCGGTATTGAAAAAGATCGGGGCGACGATGCCGCCGATCACCACGCCGCCGGTCCGCTTGTTCGGCACTGCGGGGATATCCCTGCCAAGGTGCCACTGCACGGAGTTGATGCCGGATTTCCGGCTCGAACCGGTGCCGACGACATCGCCGACATAGGCAAGCGGATGGCCTTTGGCCTTGAGCTGCCCGATCGTGGCGATGGGGTTGTCCATCTTGGAGCGCAGCATGCTGAGCGCGTGCATCGGAATATCGCTGCGGGTAAAGGCTTCGCTGGCCGGTGAGAGGTCGTCGGTATTGGTTTCACCGGGGACCTTGAAGACCGTGACGGTGATTTTTTCGGCAAGCGGCGGCATGGAAGTGAACCATTCGCCTGCAGCCCAGGATTCGAGGACCGCGCGGGCGTGGCTGTTGCTCCCGGACATTTCGACGACCGTGTCGAATGAATCATAGACAAGCAGTGTGCGCTTCAGGGCATCGGCGGCGGCAGCGGCTACGGCCTGGTCGGCATGGCCGAGAGCGTCGATGAGCGGTTTGACGTTGTAACCGCCGAGCATGGTACCGAGGATGCGGACGGCTTCAACAGGAGTGATGACCTGGCAGTTCGCTTCCCCCCTGATGATACGGTCGAGAAACGCGGCTTTTTCGAATGCCGCATCGTCGACGCCGGGGCTGATGTGGTTGCAGAAAAGACCGAGAAGGTACTCCTGCTCCTGCACGGGGTCCTCCTGCAGCATCGCAACCAGCTCACGGGCCTGTTCGACGGTCAGGGGAAGCGGTGGGATGCCAAGCTTGGCGCGTTCTTCCGTATGCGCACGATACGAACTGACGAGACTCATTATACAATCTCCCTGGATGGTTGGGTTGGATGTGGATGTACGAACAAAAGGTTGGCCCGGAGCATTGCCTGTGCGGACGAGCCTGTAAAATACACCGGGCGTAACGGAATTGCAACAACGGCTTCCCTGCTGCTTCGCCGGGCGTCACAGGATAAGCATGCTGTCGCCATAGCTCAGGAACCGGTAATCATGGTCGAGCGCCTCAAGGTACGCCTGCCGCAGGAGGTCGCTTCCGGCGAACGCGGCCGTCAGCATCAGCACGGTGGAACGGGGTGCATGGAAATTGGTCAGCAAGGCATCGATGACGCGGAACCGGCATCCAGGGTAGAGGAAAATATCGGCCTCTCCGGAAACCGGGGCGTCGAAGCCGGTAGCTTCGAGCTTGTCTGCGGCATGCTCCAGCGCCCTGGTGACCGTGGTCCCGACGGCGACAACCCTCCTGCCTGCCTGCTTCGCCTGGGCGATGGCCCGAGCGGTATCGGCGGGAATGGCGTAGAATTCACGGTGCATGACGTGGCCTTCGAGGGTCTCCGACCTGATCGGCAGGAAGGTGCCGAGACCGACGTGCAGGGTCATCTCCGCAATCGTGACACCACGACGTCGGAGCCGTGCGAGCAGGGCATCGGTCATGTTGAGCGAGGCGGTCGGGGCCGCCACGGAACCCGGCCTGCCGGCGAACACCGTCTGGTACCGCTCGTGATCGAGCGTCTCGGCCTCCCGTTTGAGGTATGGCGGGATCGGCACCGAGCCGTACCGGTCGAAAAGCTCCGTCACCGGCGCGCCGCCGATGCGTGAAATCCTGGCGATGCCCTCTTCAGGCAGCTCCCCGACCAGCAGCTCCTCGTCGTGAACGACCAGACGGTCCCCCGTCCTGAGCCGCCCCCGGTAGAGAACCCGGTCCTGCGCCTCTTCGTGTTTTTCCAGAAGCATCAGCTCGATGCGGGCCCCGGTCGTTTTGGTGCAGAAGAGGCGCGCCCGGATGACCCGGCTGTTGTTGAGCAGCAGCAGATCGCCCGGCTCAAGCAGCGTATCGAGCGAAGCGTAGGCTTCGTGCCGTATCCTGCCTCCGGCCGCGCGGTCAAGCACAAGCAGGCGGGTCGAGCCCCGCTCGGCAGGCGGATAGACGGCGATACGTTCTGCAGGCAGCTCGTAATCGAAATCACTGACCCTCATAGCTTCCGCATCCTTGCCCGGACGGCTTCGGCATGGGCCTGCAGCCCTTCATGGTCGGCGAAGCTGGCGATCTTGTCGCCGGTGTTGCGCAACTCCCCCTTCGACCAGGAGATGATCGAGGTGTGCTTGACGAAGTCGCGCACCGAAAGCGGGGAGAAAAAGCGGGCGGTTCCGTTGGTCGGCAGCGTATGGTTCGGGCCGGCGAAGTAGTCGCCGACGGTTTCGCAGGACCATGGGCCGAGAAAAATCGCCCCGGCGTTGTGCAACCAGGGCAGCAGCCCCCATGGATCGGCGACGTGCAGTTCGAGGTGTTCCGGCGCGATCAGGTCAGAGACCCTGCAGGCCTCCTCCATATCCCCGACAACCACGATGGCACCGTTCGCGTCAAGCGCCCGGGAAATCACTTCGCCGCGCAGCATGCTTCCGACCTGCCGCTGCGCCAGCGCACGCACGGCTTCGGCAAGCTCTGCCGAAGTGGTGATCAGCACCGCGGAAGCGTCGGGGTCGTGCTCGGCCTGGGCGAACATGTCCATGACGATGAATTCGGGATCGGCATCGGCATCGGCGATCACGACGACTTCCGACGGACCGGCGATGCTGTCGATCGCCACATGGCCGAACACCTGCTTCTTGGCCAGCGCCACATACTTGTTGCCCGGACCGGTAATGATGTCGACCTTCGGCACGGTTTCGGTGCCGAACGCGAAGGCGGCGATCGCCTGCGCGCCGCCCAGCTTGTACACCGCCGAGATGCCGGCTACCCTCGCGGCGGCAAGAATATGCGGGCTGACCTTGCCTTCGGCGTCGCACGGTGTGGTCATGCAAATTTCCCTGACGCCTGCTACCTGCGCCGGAGCGGCGTTCATCAGGACGGACGAGGGATAGGCCGCCTTGCCGCCGGGGACGTACAGGAGCGCCCGCTCCATCGGCGTGACACGCTGGCCGAGAATGACGCCTCCGGAACGCTCGTAGAAGAAACTTTTTTCGGCTTCGTGGCGGTGAAACTCCGTGATGTTCCTGAAGGCCTCTTCAAGGATGGCGAGGAACTCGGGATCGGCCTCCCGGTAAGCCTGCCCGATCTCGTCAGCCTGAACACGCAGCTCCTGCAGCCGGACACCCTGGAACCGTTCGGTAAAATCGAGCACTGCTTCGTCGCCCTCCGTCCTGACCCGATGCAGGATATCGTCGACGGTCCTGGCGGCATCGGTGTCGAACGACACGGAGCGGTTGACCTGTTGCGTGAACTCGTCGGATTGCTGCGGGTAATGGTAGATCTTAAGCACTGCTGTAACGGTTGGTTATGTTGACGGCCGCTGACCGTGGCCGGATGGCTCGGCACCTTGCCGGACTTCCGCACCTTAATGTAAAAGAATGCGCCCATTTCGCGAAACCCGGCCCGACCCGACGGCAGGAACCGGAATCGCCCGAAAAAGTATTTCGGCGCAGGATGTTTTCATTTGAAAAGAAAATTCAGTTAAGTACCTTTGAAGTTCCTTTGCAACCTTGGAACAAAGCCTGAAAAAAAGCTCCTTCCAAGCGCACTATGCACCATATCAAGATCCTTATTCACCATGAGCTTTTTCAGTGACCTGTTCAGGGACATCGCCATCGACCTCGGAACAGCGAATACCCTCATTTTCATCCGCAACAAGGGCGTGGTTCTGAACGAACCCTCCATCGTCGCCCGTGACCGCAACACCGGCAAGGTCGTCGCCATCGGACAGGATGCCCTCCTGATGCACGAAAAGACCCACCCCGGCATCGTGACCATCAAACCGCTTGCCAACGGCGTCATCGCCGACTACGAAGCCACCGAAGAGCTGATGCGGGGGCTGATCAACAAGACGAAAAAACAGTTCTCCCTCGGCATCCGCCGCATGGTCATCGGCATACCTTCGGGTATCACCGAAGTGGAGAAACGCGCCGTACGTGACTCTGCAGAGCATGTGGGCGCCAAGGAGGTTTACCTTGTCGCGGAACCGATGGCCGCAGCCATCGGCATCGGCATCGATGTCAAGGAGCCTATGGGCAACATGATCGTCGACATCGGCGGCGGCACCACCGAAATCGCGGTCATCTCGCTGGGCGGCATCGCTTCCGGCGAATCGCTGCGGGTTGCCGGCACCGACATCACCAACGCCATCATCCGCCACTTCCGTAAAGCCTACAACCTCGCCATCGGCGAACGCACCGCCGAAGAGGTCAAGATCAGGATCGCCTCCGCCTACAAGCTCGACAAGGAGCTGACCATGATGGTCCGCGGCAGAAACCTGGTAACCGCCCTTCCGGAGGAGCGCGAAATCAATTCGGCGACCATCCGCGAAGCCATTGCGACCCCGATCAGCCAGATCATCACCTCCATCAAGAAAAGCCTTGAAGTCACCAAACCGGAGCTTTCGGCCGACATCCTCGACCGCGGCCTGTTCCTGGCCGGCGGCGGTGCGCTCATCAAGGGGCTCGACAAGAAGATCAACGAGGAGACCAAGCTCACCGTCCACATCAGCGACGAACCGCTGACCGCAGTGGCACGGGGCACCGGCGCCGTCCTCGAAGATCTCGAAAACTATCGCTCGGTGCTTCTGCCGACCACCCGCTACTGAGCGGGACGGCCCGCCGACCTCGGCCCGCAATCGAGCAGACGTCGGTAAAAGGCCTCATACGTTTCCACAAGCAAGGCAGTGTCGAACTGCCTTGCCTGCTTTACGGCGGCAGCCGAACAGCGCCGCCACAGCTCGTCATCCTCAAGCAGCGAAATGGCGCTTGCGCTCATGGCGGCCACATCTCCAGGCTCATGCAGGAACCCGTCGATACCGTGCCGGATGAACTCCGGGAACCCGCCGACGCTGGTCGCCACGACGGGCACACCGCTGGACATGGCTTCAAGCGCCGCCAGCCCGAACGACTCCGCGTTGCTCGGCATGATCATCAGGTCGGCGAGCGACAGAAGCGGCACGATGTCGTCGATTTTGCCAAGGAACCGCACGCTGTCGAGAAGGCCGTGCTCCCTGACCCACTCCTCCGCACCGTTCCGTTCAGGACCGTCGCCCACCAGCAGCAGGGTCGCATCAAGCCGTGCCCGGACGTTGGCGAATATGGCAAGGACGTCCGTAATGCGCTTGACCGGACGAAAATTGGAGATATGGATGACGACCATTCCCCGGTCAAGCCCGAGCAGCTCCCTGGTCTCCCGGACGGGCGTCCGCCTGAACACCGTGGTATCGACGAAGTTCGAGATAACCTCGATCGGCACCCGGGGGCTGAACATCTGCCGCGTCTGCTCCCTCAGGTAAGCCGAAACGGCAGTCACCCCGTCGGAGCGGTTGATCGCCAGGCGGACGGCATCGCGCATGCTCCGGTCGGCGCCGACGATGGTGATGTCGGTCCCATGCAGAGTGGTGACAATCCTGAAGTTGGCCGACCCGGGACATTTTTCCTCAAGCATCTGCCGGGCAAGCAGCGCACTGACGGCGTGGGGAATGGCGTAATGGGCATGAACCACGTCAAGCTGCTCGTAATATGCCACCTCGGCGATCTTGGAGGCAAGCGACAGCGTATAGTAGGGGCTCTCGAACAGCGGGTAGTTCATCGCCTCAACCTCGTGGAAGAAGATATTCTTCGAATACCTGCCGAGCCGGAACGGGGCCGCCTTGCTGAAAAAATGGATCGTATGGCCTTTCATGGCGAGCGCCTTGCCGAGTTCGGTGGCCACGGCACCGCTGCCGCCGTAGGTGTGATGACAGGAAATACCTATTCTCATAGAGGGTACTGAGCGTTGCGATACTGCAACAGATCACGCCATGGAATCGAAATAGCGCAGGAATCTGTTGCTCATAGCGTATACTTAATGATAAATGGAACCGGATTTCGTGCCGGTGCCTTGTGCGTACACTTACGATAATCTATGGAAATCCTCTTTGTTTTCCTGTTGCTCATCTTCCTGAACGGCATGTTTGCCATGTCGGAGATGGCACTCATCACCGCAAAACGCTCCCGCCTGGCCAAACTCGCAGAAGACGGCGACCGTGCCGCAGAACTTGCCATCAACCTCGGCCAGGAGCCGACCAGGTTCCTCTCAACGGTGCAGATCGGCCTGACGGTCATCGGGGTCATGAACGGCATCATCGGCGAATCCGCATTTACGCCGCCGCTTGCCGCCTACCTGCACGGCTTCGGGCTTGACGCGGAAACAAGCCATATCGCCTCGACGGTCGTGGTGGTCATGCTCATCACCTACCTGACCATCGTGATCGGCGAACTGGTACCCAAGCGGCTCGGCCAGTCCAACCCTGAGGAGATCGCCTGCTTCGTCGCCCTGCCGATGCATACGCTGGCGACCATCACCCGCCCATTCGTCCGGCTGCTGTCGGCATCAACCGACACGATCCTTCGGCTGATGGGCAAGAACGGCCAGGCCAGCCCGAGCGTCACCGAGGAGGAGATCCGCGCCCTGCTCGAAGAGGGCTCGGAAGCCGGCATCATCGAACAACAGGAGCACGAGATGGTCCGCAACGTCTTCAGGCTCGACGAACGGCAGCTCGGCTCCCTCATGGTGCCCCGTTCCGAAATCATCTTCCTCGACACAACCCTGCCGATCGAAGAAAACATGCGGCTCGTCGCCGAATCGGAACACTCGCGCTTCCCGGTCTGCCATGGCAGCCTGCAGTCCCTGCTCGGCGTCATCAACGCCAAGCAGCTGCTGTCGCAGACACTCAAGGGAAAGCTCACGAACCTTGCCGGTAACCTCCAGCCGTGCGTCTTCGTCCCGGAAACCCTGACCGGCATGGAACTGCTGGGCCATTTCAGGACTTCGGGCACACAGATGGTGTTCGTCGTCGACGAATACGGCGAAACCCAGGGGCTCGTGACCCTGCAGGACCTCTTGGAGGCGCTCACCGGCGAGTTCGTCCCGCGTAACATCGAAGACTCCTGGGCCATCGAGCGTGAGGACGGCTCATGGCTGCTCGACGGGCTGATCCCGGTTCCCGAACTGATGGACACCCTCGACCTGCGGAGCGTCCCGGAGGAGGACAAGGGGGTTTACCACACCCTCAGCGGCCTGGTGATGTGGCTGCTCGGCCGCATGCCGCAGACCGGCGACGTCACCACCTGGGAAAGCTGGCGCCTCGAAGTGGTCGACATGGACAGCAAGCGCATCGACAAGGTGCTGGCCACGAAAATCGAGGAACCCCAGGATGGCGAGGAGGAGCTGCAGGACTGAGCGGAGGCCGCTTCATGCCATTTGCGGCCGAAACCGTATATTACGGTACAGTAACATCGTCCACGCCAGCACCCAAACCCATGGGCTCACCGGAACAGAAAAAGCAGCAAGTCGCGTTGAGCTCGGTTTCGGCCAGCCTTTTGCTCACCATCCTGAAAATCGTCGTCGGGGTCGCGACCGGCAGCATCGGCATCCTGTCGGAGGCCGCGCATTCCGCCATGGATTTCGGCGCGGCGGCGCTGACCTGGTTCGCCGTCAGGATCAGCGACAAGCCCGCCGACAGGAACCACCACTACGGGCACACGAAAATCGAGAGTGTGACGGCGCTCGTCGAAACCGGCCTGCTGTTCCTGACCAGCACCTGGGTCATCTACGAATCGTCCATCCGCCTGCTCAGAGGTGGCCACGAGGTGGAGGTCACCTGGTATGCGATCGCCGTCGTCGCCATTTCGATCGTGGTGGACATTTCAAGAGCCAGCGCCCTGAAACGGGTTGCGCGGGAAACCGGCAGCCAGGCGCTTGAAGCCGACGCGCTCCACTTCAGCTCGGACATCCTCTCCTCGGCCGTCGTCCTTGCCGGACTGGCATTCGTCCGAGCCGGATTCTTCTGGGCGGACGCCGTGGCCGGTATCTTCGTCGCCATACTGATCGTCCGGGCGGCATGGCAGCTCGGCAGGAAAACCATCGACGTCCTGGTGGACGCCGCGCCGGAAGGGTTGTCGGAGCAGATCGAGTCGATCGCCGGTGAGGTGCCCGGCGTGGTTGCCATCGAAAAAATGCGGGTCAAGCCTGCCGGCCCCTTCGTCTTCGTGGAGATGACGGTCACCGTCAGCAGAACCCTGCCGCTCGAAAAGGTCAAGGCGATCTGCACCGCCGTCGAAACACGGCTGAAAGCCGAACTGCCGGAGAGCGACATCAACGTCAACGCCCGTCCCATCACCCTCGACAGTGAAACACTCACCGAGCGCGTGCACCTGGTCGGCCTGAACCACAACCTGCACGCCCACAACATTTCGACCACCCTGTCCGGCACGCGCAAGCAGATCAATTTCGATGTCGAGGTCGACGGTCAGCTCACGATCCGTGAAGCCCATGAGGCGGTTTCCGCGCTGGAGCAGGAGCTGTACAGCGAGTTCAATGGCGAAATCGACATCTGCATCCACCTTGACCCGCTGCGGAACGAAGAGCCGCCGGCAAGCGAAATCCCCCCGGAAGAACGGGAGCGCATCAACGGTCTGATCAGGGAGGCTGCCGGCGCAATCGGAGGCATCGAGGGCATCCACAACATCTCGATACACAAGACCGGGCAGGGCAGGCTCTGCATCACGCTGCACTGTACCTTCGACGACAACATCCCGCTCGAAAACGCCCACGCCCTGACCAGCCGCCTCGAAAGCATGATCTACAAAGCGGTTCCCGAAACCGCAAGGATCATCGTGCACGCCGAACCGCTTTGCGCCCAGGACTGACGCACCACCCCAACCAGCCCGCGCGCTACCGCGCCGACGTGCCCCGGTAACGGCTGCGCGGCATCAGGAAGACCGAAAACGGGGCACCACGGAACAGCTCCGCATCACGGACACGCCGCGTCCCCTGCACCACCTTGCGGTTCCGCAACGTACGCCCCATGTGCCGCAGGTTGTAGGCCGCCGCACGCAGCACCGCAATTGCCCGGCGCCAGCCGCTCTGGCCGCCGGCAAGGTAAAAAAGGCATGCCAGCGCTTCCAGGGCGAGGCGAACCGGCAGAATCCAGCAGAGCGCCAGGGTGCTGCGGTTGCGCAGAAGCATCGCCAGGGCGTTCCGGTGGTTGAAATACACCTTCTCCGGATCCCCCTGGGCAAGCGAAGCCCCGCCTTCGTGCCAGACAACCGAACCGGGGACGGAACGGACCCGGTAGCCCCGCAGGCGCATCCGCCAGCACAGATCGATCTCCTCCATGTGCATGAACATGGATTCGTCGAACCCGCCAAGTTCCCCGAGGAGGCGGCGGGGCGCGAAGAAGGCGACCCCTGAAGCCCAGAACAGCTCGGCAGGCTCGTCGTACTGGCCAAGGTCCTGCTCCGTTCCGGCAAAACTCCTGCCGAAACAGAACGGGTAGCCGAGCCGGTCGAGCAGGCCCCCTGCCGCACCGGCGTAGTCAAACTCGCGGCGCCCCTCCCGCCGTGCCGGCATCGAGAGAATTTTCGGCTGCAGGGCGCCGACCTCGGGGTCGCGACGGGCGGCGGCGACCAGCGGGTCAAGCCAGCCGGGCGCAACCAGGGCATCATCGTTCAGGAACACCACATAGTCCGAGGCGCACCGGCGCAAACCGGCATTGCACCCACCGGCGTAACCGGCATTCCCCCCGGCAGGGCGGAGTACGGAAACACCCGGGTAGGATGCCGCAAGCCCATCGAGAGCGGAGGCATCGGCACCATTGTCGACGACGATCACGGAAAGCGGTTGCCAGCCGCCACGGCCGATCGAATCGAGGCACGCTTCCAGCATGGGGCGGTTCCTGAGGTGTGGAATGACGACCGTGACCGAAGGTCGTGCTGCTGGCGACTGGTGCATGGCCATGGCGAAGAAGGGAGTGGCGTGCAGGCCGTCCTGAAACCCTGGACGGCCTGCACCGAAGTCACGTGAGGGATGTCCAGAAATCGGCGGCGAGCGCAGCCGCCTCAGCGGGGCTCGTGGCACCGGCGATTCGCTGCAGCAGCGCTGAACCGACCACCGCACCATCGGCGAGCGACCACATGCGCTGCACCCTGTTGCGATCCTTGATGCCGAAGCCGACGACGAACTTCTTTCTGGCGTGGCGGCGGACCCGTTCCAGGTACTCGGCAATGCGGGCGTCGCTGCCCTCATCGTCAAGCTTGCCGGTTCCCGTCGTCGCGTTGACCGCAAGGCAGTAGGAAAAATCGGTTGAAAGGCTGTCGATCAATTCGATCCGCTCCGGAGGGGTTACCGGGGAGATGAGGTACACGATGGACAGGCCGAACCCTTTGGCCCGTTCGAGGAAGTCTGCCGACTCCTCCGGCGGAAGATCGGGGATAAGCAGGCCATCGACGCCCGCCCTGACCGCATCGGCCATGAAGCAGTCGCCGCCGTAGGCAATCAGCGGGTTGCTGTAGCCCATCAGGAGCATCGGGACCGTAATCTTCGCACATCCCTCCCCCGCACGGGCCTTCCTGACGAGTTCGAGCAGGCTGGCGAGGTTCACACCGTTGCCGATGGCGGTGTGCGCCGCCCCCTGGATAACCGGGCCGTCACCTATCGGGTCGGAAAACGGCATGCCGAGTTCGATAATGTCCGCACCGCTCGCCTGCAAGGCCTCCAGCACCGGGAGGGTTGCCCCCGGAACCGGGAATTCGGGCATGTAATACGCAATGAGGAGCTTCCTGTCCGTTTTGACAAGACGGGTAATTCTG
Source organism: uncultured Chlorobiaceae bacterium (assembly GCA_964611215.1). Lineage (GTDB taxonomy): Bacteria > Bacteroidota > Chlorobiia > Chlorobiales > Chlorobiaceae > Chlorobaculum. The sequence goes on along the minus strand of CAZSXF010000008.1, from coordinate 2,481 downwards.
TTTTCAGCCATAAGTAAACCTGATCAGTGCACAAGATTTGGAATAACGAAAATATCGAGCGCCATTGAAACCATCGTGACCATATGCACCAGCACGCTTCCCCAGACGTTCTTCGACCTGAGAACGATGTAACCGCCGAGGATACCGATGGGAAAGGCCATCATGGCCATCATCGCGCGTTCCCGCATGCCGACCGGGGCAACCGCGAAATGGTTGACGACGTAGCACATGGCCGTCACGAAAACCGAAAGATGCGGGTTGATGCCCTTCTGCACCATGGACGACAGCATCAGCCCCCTCCACAGGAACTCTTCCGCAAGCACCAGCACCGGAAAGAGGTAGAGGAAATTCATGTTCACGAGAATGCCGAGCATGTCGCCCATCGGCGGCCCACCCTTCTTGTAATACATGACGGTGTTGACGATGTCCATGACAAAGAGGATCACACCGGCAATGCCGCCCCACTTGAGGGATTTGGCAAGGTCGCCGCCAGCAAGGTACATCTCCGCCCACTCGCCGTTGCGCCAGCCTCGCCAGAGGACCACCCCGATCGCGCCAAGCACGTAAATCATGAGGGCCGGCCATTCGAGCAGCGGGGTGAAATGACCTGCAAGCCCGACGATCCAGATCAGAGCCGTGAGCCCGAAGGCGAGCCGGAAGCGCTGGCGCTGCGCGGATGCATCAGAGAAAGTTGCGTCAGGGGAGGTTGCGTTGACTGGTGCCATGGATGTGTACTGGTTTATATCTTATATCGTTACCGGTAATCTGGCCTGACTTCGTAGTCGATGGGGTCGCTGATACCTGCCAGGGCGAAAGCCCTGAGCCTCCGGGCGCAACTGTCGCAGACCCCGCACGCCTTGCCTTCGCTCTTGTAGCAAGACCAGCTGTACCGGAACGGAGCATCGAGTTCCAGGCCGCGCGCGACGATTTCGGCCTTGCTCATGGCGATCAGCGGTGTGACGATCTCAATCCCGGTCTCGGGCCTGGTTCCCAGTTCGATAACCCGGTTGAAGGCATCGTAAAAGACTTTCCGGCAATCAGGATAGCCCGAGGAGTCCTCTTCGACGGCACCGATGAAGATGCGCCCGGCACCGATGACTTCCGCCCAGCTCACGGCCATGGAGAGAAACCCGGCATTGCGGAACGGCACATAGCTGCTGGGAATGGACGAACCCTGCAGGTCTGCGGGGCCGACCGGGATGGCCTGGTCCGTCAGCGACGAACCGCCGATGGCGCCGAGGAAACCGGCGTCGACCTCCAGGCGCTGGCTGATGCCGTAGTGATCGCAGATTTGCCGGAATGATTCCAGCTCCTTGTGCCAGGTTCGCTGACCGTAATTGACGTGCATCGCGGCCAGTTCAAATCCCTGGTGATGCGCCATCGCCGTTGCGACGAGGCTATCCATGCCACCGCTGACCAACAGTACAGCTTTCATGTCGTAATCCCGAAAAGAGGTATTGTTAAGTTCTTCAAAGATAGGCTTTTCTGTTCGAATCACGCAGGCTTCGGCATGCATGGCCCGACATTTTCAGCGCCCGTGCCGTCGGGAAACCTCCGATGGCGCGCCACTGGCGGTGTAACCCGACAAATTTGAATATACGCAATTCTGTCGGCCGCCCGGCAGGCCGGGCCATGCGCCGGCGGCCGGAAAACAGCAAGGCCGGCTTGCGCCGGCCTTGTGAGATGGTCGTTTCAGGGACGATCAGTACATGCCGCCCATACCGCCCATGCCGCCCGGAGGCATTGCGGGCATTTCCGGCTTGTCTTCCTTCACGTCGGTGATGGCAGCTTCCGTGGTGAGCAGGATGCTGGCAACCGAAGCGGCGTTCTCAAGCGCGCTGCGGGTCACCTTGGTCGGGTCGACGACACCGGCGGCGATGAGGTTCTCAAACTTCTCGGTACGTGCGTTGAAGCCGAAATCGCCTTCGCCGTTGCGGACTTTTTCGAGCACCACGGCGCCATCGGTCGTGCCGGTGTTGGCAACGATCTGGCGGAGGGGCTCTTCAAGGGCGCGGCGGATGATGTCGATACCGGTCTTCTGGTCGTCATTGTCGGCAGTTGCACGATCGAGGCCTTTGATGGCGCGGATAAGCGCAACGCCGCCACCGACGACGATGCCTTCCTGGACAGCTGCGCGGGTTGCGTGCAGTGCGTCCTCGACACGTGCTTTCTTCTCCTTCATCTCAACCTCGGTCGAAGCGCCGATGTTGATGACGGCGACGCCGCCGGAGAGTTTTGCAAGACGCTCCTGGAGCTTCTCGGTGTCGTAATCGGAGGTCGATTTCTCGATCTGGCCCTTGATCTCGTTGATGCGGGCCTTGATCTCTTCCTGCTGGCCCTTGCCTTCGACGATGGTGGTGTTGTCCTTGTCGATGTTGATGCGGCCGGCCTGTCCGAGGTAGGAGACCGTTGCATTCTCCAGCTTGTAGCCCTTCTCTTCGGAGATGACGGTACCGCCGGTCAGGATAGCGATATCCTCAA
>CAZSXF010000007.1:0-114163 GCA_964611215.1 uncultured Chlorobiaceae bacterium | reverse complement strand
AGGAAGGAGCCAGGCTGGAGCCTGGCGCTCCCGGGGCATTGCGAGCCGAAGGCTCGCAGATAATAGGGAGTTGAGGAGGGGAAGAAGAAGAGGAAGGAGCCAGGCTGGAGCCTGGCGCTCCCGGGGCATTGCGAGCCGAAGGCTCAAGATAATAGGGTGTTGGGGAGGAGCCAGGCTGGAGCCTGGCTCTCCCGGGATGGTGCTCTCGGAATGGTGCCCTCCGGGATGGCGCTCCCCCCGGCATGAAGCTCCAGGGGGGGGGCATCGGCCGGTGGGTTACATGCCGAGTGTCACCAGGTCGTGAATGTGGATGATGCCGATTGGCCGTTTGTCTGGGTCGCAGACCAGCAACTGGGTAATCCGGTAGGTTTCGAGGATTTCCAGGCAGTTTTTTGCCAGCAACTCTTCGGAGACGGTTTTCGGATTTGCCGTCATGACCTCACGGGCTGTCAGGTCGAGGAAATTGCCGCCTTTCTGCACCAGGCGCCGCAAATCGCCATCGGTGAAGATCCCGGTCAGCCGCCCTTCCCGGTCGACCACGCCGCTGACGCCATATCGTTTCGAGGTCATTTCGAGGATGAGGTCGGCCAGCGATGCATCTTCCTGGACAAGGGGAAGTGCTTCGTCCCTGGCCATGAGGTCGCCGACCTTCATGGTGAGCTGGCGGCCAAGCGCTCCTTTCGGATGGGATCGGGCAAATTCGACGTCGGAGAAGTGTTTCCGCTGCATGAGGCACATGGCGAGTGCATCGCCCATGGCAAGCATGGCGGTTGTCGAGGTGGTCGGTGCAAGGTCGAACGGGCAGGCCTCCTGTTCGACGCCGGTATCCAGCACGATATCCGCGTTTTTTGCCAGGTAGGAGCGCGGGTTGCCGGTGAATGCGATGATTCTTGCCTGCCGTTGCCTGAGCGAGGGGATGATGAAGTTCAACTCTTCGGTCATGCCGCTTTTGGAAAGGCAGATGACGATGTCGTCGCCGGAGACGATGCCGAGGTCGCCATGGGCAGCTTCGGCAGGATGGAGGAAGACGGCCATGGTGCCGGTGGAGGCAAGGGTTGCGGCTATTTTCTGGCCAACAAGGCCGGATTTTCCCATTCCGGCGATAACGACCTTGCCTTTGCAGCCAAGGAGAAGTTCCACCGCCTGTGCGAATCGTTCGTCGAGCCGTTCCGCCATCCTTCGGATTGCATCGGCTTCGAGATTGAGAATGTGCCGTCCTTCGGACAGGTCGGGAGCAAGTGTTTCCGTCATAATGCGCGTACTCTGCGTTGTTCTTCGGTTCTGGGGTTCGGTTCCGGAATGCGTAGAATAGGTTTTTTCATCCAATATCCGCTAAAATCATAAAAAATCCCCGTATTTTCCCAGACGGAGACGAACCTTTGCCGTGCGCCCCCGCCGGTTGCCGCTATCCATCGATGGATGCATGGACGGCAGACGGTTCTGTCAGGAACATCATTCACTTTCAAGGAAACGCTATGAGCTGGATCTATATTCTCGCATTTGCGCTGTCGGTCTTTTTTCTGCTTGTGTACTTTCTTTCGCGTTTTGTCAACCACATGAAGGCGGAACAGAACCTGCAGATCGAGTCGATCAAGGAGACCCTTATCGACAAGGACAACCCGGTCGGTCTTTCCGGCGACGAGCTGGAGAAGCTCAAGCAGCAGCAGGCCGAGGCCCAGCAGCACCTCCGCGAAGTCATTTCCAAGATTCCCGTCATCCAGAAAGAGGGCCGTTTCCAGGTCGATTACGACGCAGTTCAGAACATGAAGAGTGAGCGGAACGCGCCGGTCAATGGTTCCTCGGCGACGAAGGCCGATAACTGACAGGATTGCCGACCTTTTCGAATGTTTTCCAAACTCAAGGTTCTTGCCAAGGATACGGTGATCTACGGGACGAGTACGATTCTCTCCCGAAGCCTGAATTACATCCTTGTCCCCCTCTACGCCAACAAGCTGTCGACGTTCGATAACGGCATCCAGGCTGTCGTCTACGCGAACATCGCGCTGGCCAACGTGCTGTTTTCATACGGCCTGGAGACCTCGTACCTGAAGGTGGCTTCCGATGCCATCAAGCAGGGGCGTGACGAGCGTCGTTATTTTTCGACGGCGTTCATCAGCCTTCTGGTCACTTCCACCATCTTTTCGCTCCTGATCGCGCTGTTCGCCCCGCAGCTCGCCGAATGGATCGGTCTCACGCCTGCCGACGGCCTGTTTGTCCGCTATGCGGCACTGATTCTCTGGATCGACACGCTTCTGGTCGTACCGTTTGCCGAACTTCGGCTCAAGCGCAGGGCCGTGCTGTTTGCGCTTGCAAGGGTGATCGGCGTGGTTGCGGTTGTCGCCAGCGCATTTGTGCTGATCATTCCGATGCGCACCGGGTTGTCGGGCGTTTTCATCTCCGAGGCGTTCGGGTCGCTGGTGAGCCTGCTGATCGTCATCCCGGTTCTTACCGATCTCCGACCCTCCTTTTCCTTCACCCAGCTTCGCGAACTGCTGGTGATCGGCCTGCCCTATGTGCCCACCGGGATCGCAGGCCTCCTGATCCACCTGATCGACAGAAACCTTCTCATCAGGATTCCCCAGCAGGATATTGACCGCCTCTACGGCAGCGGGTTCCAGGCTTCGGATATCGTGGGTATCTATGGCCGTGTTGCCGCGTTCGGCGTGGCTTTGCAGATGTTCATCCAGATTTTCAGGTTCGCCTGGCAGCCGTTTTTTCTGCAGCATGCCGACGATCCCGATGCGAAGCAGCTCTTCAGGCAGGTGATGAACCTTTCGAGCATCGCGGTCATCGTGCTTGCCGTCGCCTGTACCTTTTTCGTCCCGGACCTGGTTCGATGCCACTGGGGCGGGCGGCTCTATCTGCTTCCGCCGAAGTACTGGATGGGCATGTCGATTCTTCCCTGGATATTTTTCAGCTATGTGTTCGACATGATTTCGACCAATCTTTCCGCCGGGTTGCTGATTACAGGAAAGACGCGGTATTTGCCCGTCGTCACGTTTGCAGGCGCGGCGGTTACCTCGGTGTGCTGCTGGCTTCTGATACCCGTCGGGGGCATGGACGGCGCAGCGGTTGCCATTCTTGCCGGGACGGCAGTCATGTGCCTCTGCATGGGGTGGTATTCGGTCCGGCTGTATCCGGTAAGGTACGACTGGGGACGCCTTTCGATGCTGCTCGCAGCAGGCCTGGCGTTTGCCGCCTGGCAGGGCGACCTGCTGCAGCTCCTTGCGCATTATGGTGTTGACGGCTGGCGTGCGGTTGTGGTAAAACTTGTCGTCGTCCTGTTCTACCTCGTGCTTGGGACACTCATTTTCCGCAGCGAGGCCTCCCAGGTGTTCCGGCGCCTGCTTCGGCGCCGGAAGGTTTCGGCACCGTAAGGCGGTACTGCTCCTGCTCTTGCGCCCACGTGCCGCGAGCACCGGCGGCGGTCAGCTTCAGCGGCGCTCGGTGATTGCTTCGATGTGTGTCATCAGCTCTTGCAGCGTCATCCGGTTCTTGCTGGCGACGGCGTCAAGCCGCTCGTCGCTATCCGCTGCTATTCCCTTCATGCGCAATGCGCTCAGGAGTGCTTCTTCAGATACCCCGGTGCCTTGCGCGACCTCCCTGACCGAACGGTTGCCCCACTCGTTGACCGGCAGGCGTGAGGTTTTTGGGCCGATGCCTGCCGCAGTGGTCACCTGCCTGATGGCGATTTTGTTTTCGGCTGCAATTTGTGCCAGTGATTGCCCGCTTGATCGCACGTTGAGACCGGCGGCCCTGAGTCTGCCCACAAGTTCCTGTTCGTCTGTGTTGAGCTGTGGAAGGCGGGCAAGCTCTCTGAGCGGCAGGGTTTCTGCATGTGGCACCGGCGGCCGATCCTCCCTGGTTTCCCAGGATGCCGATAACTGCCGGCCGGTGGTAACGACCAGTGAAAACGGTTGCAGGTGATGCCAGGTCCCCAGTCCGATGGCCAGTGACATCACGAGCGCGGCGAACAGTTCAGCCGGGTGTTTCAGGGTGCCGGAGGCTTTCGCCCGGAGATAGGCGAGGAATGTCTGCCAGTTGAAGAGCAGGAGATGGAAAAGCGACAGGATGACAAACGCCAGCGCGAAGAGCGTGTGCTGTTCCTGCCACTGCGATTTGGTCATGCCGAGCAACATCCAGCCGGTCCAGTTCGCGACCCTGCCTGGAGGCGCGAGGTACAGCACTATCCCGGATGCCGTCAGGACAAGGAATGCCAGTGTCAGGCCGAAGCTGACGAAGATGCGCCAATGAAACCGGTTTGCCGCAGCCATGGATTCCGGAGGTTTCAGGGGATTCGCTGTTCCGGCGGCGGTGGCGGCAAATGGGGCTGTCTGCCACGGCCGGGTTCATCGGCTGGTCGGATTTCGCGCATCCAGCGTGAACTGCGTTCGTATTTCCTGGTGTAGACCTGCGCGAGGAATGCTTTGAGCGTGTCGCGCTGTGCCGGGGTGCAGTAGCCTGCAAGTTCGTGGAAATGCTGCGAGAGGCTCCGTTCGAGGATTGCCTGTTCCTTGCCGATCATGTCCGCGATCCGGGCTATTTTCGTCGTGTCCGGCGCAGGCTTGACCGATTCGTCGATCAGCTCTTTTTTCAGGGCCACCATTTTCTGGATTTCAGGAAGGCTCTTGCGGAGATGCTCGCGGCGGAGTCTCATGAAACGGTTGCGCTGCTCCGGGCTGAACGTCATGTCCGGTTCGGGGCCGCCGCTTCTGGTGTAGTATTCCCTGACCTCGATGGAGTGGAAATTTTTTGCGAAAAAGTTTTGCCAGCTCAACACGGCCAGCAGCGTTATGTTGAGAATAGCCAGCAGGACCAGGGCGGTCGTCACGAATCGTTTGGAAGTCAGAAAATCCATCGCTTGTCGTTGTGGTTGATCATCGGTTGAATCGGCGTTTCGGGCTTCGTGGTTACTGGCAGTCGGATTCCTGCTGTTTTCCGGAGTCTGCGACAGGCTTGAGCAACTGCTCACGTTCTGCCGGGGTCATGTTCGCCACCCGTTTTTCCCACTCTTTGCGGTAAGCCTCCCGGGTATCTCCCGATTCGAATTTCATCGATTTTTTCAGGGCGATGAACTCGTCATTGGAGAGTCCGGAGAAATCCTTTTCGGCAAATGCCGTACTCCCGGCCGGCAGGATGAGGATTGCGGCAAGCGCCGCCGTCTTGAGGGCGTTCATGGGCGTTCCGGGATGGTGGTTATTTGCTGTTTTCACCAGTCGGGTTATCATTCTGCTGGTCATAATAGGAGAGCGCCGGGCTGCCGTAATCCTCACTGTAGCTTTCCGTTGTCGCGAGGTTCCTTGCCGGGGCCACCTGCGGTGTCTGGTGCAGGAACAGCAATGCTCCCATGGCGATGTTGATGGCCAGGAGGAGTGAGAAAAATGCAAGCCTGGGATAGGCGTACCCTCCCGGCGAGCGGTGTGCCTCCGATTCTTCTATACGCTCAAGCAGGCGAGCCCTGAAAAGGTGGCTTGCCCTGACTTCCGGCATCCGGTCGAGGATGCCCATCGTGTTCATGACTTCGGCGTCACGCTGTGCCTTGCTTCTGTTCATATCGGTGTCCTGGTTCTATGATAATGTGACGTCAATTCTTCGTAAAACTTGTATGGGTGTCGCTGTTGCTCATCGTTCCGTATCGTAATAGTGCTGCAGCTTCGTCTGCAGGCTTTTTTTTGCCCGGTGCACCAGGGATTCGACTGCCGGAACCGTCGTCTGGAGGATGTCGGCGATCTCCTGGTTGTTGTAGCCGTCCTGCTTGCTGAGCAGGAACGCCGCTTTCTGGTTGTCGGGCAGCGAATCAAGCACGTTCCTGAGTACCATGAAACGCTCCTTGTCGGCAAGCGCATCTGCCGGATTTTCCCGTTCGGGGGATGGGATCGCGTCGATTGGGTCGTCCTCGACGCCGATAAGCCGTCTGACCGAACTGAAACGTTTTTTCCGCTTCATGCGCCGCAGGTGGTCGAGCGATTTGGTGACCGCTATACGGTAGATCCAGGTTGACAGCTTCGACTCTTCGCGAAACCGGTCAAGGGAGCGGTGCACCTCGATGAACACTTCCTGAGCGAGGTCTTCGGCGTCTTCACGATTGAAGACGAACCGGTAGCAGGTATTGACGACCATGTCCTGGTGTTCCTGGACAAGTTCGCTGAAAAAGAGATCCTTTGCTATGGAGTCCTGCTGGGTCAATGATCCTCGCTTTGCCTGAACACGAGAGTGTCGATGTTTGATGTCTGTTCATCGGTGTCCGTTGGACGACGAACCACGCCGATTCTTACGGTCAAGCATGAATTATTCCTGCTGAAAATTGTTGCCTCATCCGAGCTTCGATGCGAATGCCAGAACCGCCGCGACTTTTTCCGGCCTATCCGCTTCACAATAGAGGCGCAGCACAGGTTCGGTTCCGGATGGCCTGATCAGCAGCCATCCTCCGTCGAAATGGTACTTGAAGCCGTCGAGCCCGTTGAAGCTGCGGACAGCGTAGCCGGCAATGGAGCTGAGCTTGCCGTCCGATGCGGCCGAAATGATCGCCTGCTTGCGCTCTTCGGCGACGCGCAGGTCGAGCCGGTTGTAGCAGAAGAAGCCGTACTCATCGTACAGTTCGCTGACCAGCCCTGACAGGGTTTTCTGCTTGCGGGCCATGATCTCCAGGACCAGCAGGCCGATGTAGACCCCATCCCGTTCGGGCAGGAACGAGGTGATACCGATGCCTCCGGACTCTTCACCGCCGATGAGGATGTCGTTGGTGGTCATCAGTCGGCTGACGTACTTGAACCCTACCGGCAGCAGGTGCATTTTCAGCTTGTGCTTGTCGCAGATCCTGTCGATGACATCGGTCAGGGCGAACGTTTTGGCGACCTCTCCCCGAAGGCCTTTTTCTTCGACCAGGTACTTGAGGATGAGGGCGAACAGCTTGTGGGAATCCACGAATTCGCCCGTTTCATCCAGCATGCCGACCCGGTCCGCATCGCCGTCGTTGATGATGCCGACATCTGTCTGCACCTCTTTGAAGAATTCGACGAAGTCAGCGATATATTGGGGAATGGGCTCGGGGTTGATGCCGTCAAATCCGGGATTGATGGAGCAGTGGTAGCTGTTGACCATCGATTCGTCGAGCAGGCGGATGATGAGGTCCTGGCTTGCTCCGAACATGGCGTTGTGGGCGATGGTCAGTCCGGATTCGCGGATCAGGCCGAGATCGAGTTTTGCCGTGAGGTAGTCGATGTAGTACGACTTGATGTCGGTGTTCGTTATCAGGCCGGTATCGGGCACTGCCGGTGTCGAGGGATCGACCTCGGGGAGGTAGCTCTCGATTTCGGCGATCACTTCAGGGTGCGCCGGGCCGCCATATGAGGCCTTGACCTTGAAGCCGTTATAGTTCGGGGGGTTGTGCGATGCGGTGATCATGACGCCGCCGGCAAGTTTCTTGTCCCTGGTGTAGAGCGAAACCGCAGGTGTCGAGACAAAGCTGTCGGAAAGGAAGACCTTCAGGCCCATCGAAGAGAGCACTTCGGCAACGTACCGCGCGAACTCTTTCGACATGAACCGGGTGTCGTAACCGACGCAGACGCCGTTGTCCTTTGCAGGATGTGCGAGGAAATATCGTCCGGAAGCGAGGGCGGCGAGTTTCAGGTTATCGTAAGTATAGTCTTTGGCGATAATTGCCCTCCACCCGTCAGTGCCGAATTTGACTTGCATTCTGTCGTATATTTGATATAATGGTGTTCAAAATTGTCGCCATCAGAATCCCGGTCGGACGCATCCGCCGGATAGTACCTAAAATACAGTTTCCTTCCTGATGATGCAATTACCGCAGCAGAAGCCTTCAGGAAAGCTTTTTATCCTCGCCGGAGAGGTTTCCGGCGACCTGCATGCCGCAGGTGTCGTGCGGGCGCTCCTCGGTGCCCGGCCGGATGTCAGGATATTCGGCGTTGGTGGTGCAAAGCTTCGCGAGCTTGGGGCAGAGTTGCTCTACACGACCGACCAGATGAGCATCATGGGGTTTGTCGAGGTGCTTCGGCACGCCTCGTTTCTCCGGCGTGTCATAGCCGACCTCAAGCAGGCGGTGTTGCGTGAACGGCCCGATGTCGCGTTGCTGATCGACTATCCCGGCATGAATCTGCATATGGCCTCTTTTTTCCGGAAGCTGGGCATTCCCGTCGTCTTTTACATATCTCCGCAGGTCTGGGCCTGGAAAGAACGGCGGGTTGAGAAGATCCGCAACTGTGTCGACCGGCTGCTGGTGATTTTCGATTTCGAGGTCGATTTCTACCGGCGCCATGGTATCAAGGCCGAGTTTGTCGGCAACCCGGTCGTCGAGGAGCTGGCCGACCTGCAGTTTCCTTCCCGGCAGGAGTTCCTCGCATCGGCTGGGATCGCTCCTTCCAGCAGGATTGTCGGGCTCCTTCCCGGCAGCAGGAAGCAGGAGATAGAAAAAATCTTCCCGGAAATGCTTGGGGCCGCCCGGCGGCTTGCCGGAAAAGGGAACATGGCGTTCCTTCTTGGCAAGGCGCCGCATATCGACTGGACCCGCTATGAGCACCACATCAGGGATGCCGGCCTTGAGCCGGTCGTCCGGCCGGCTTACGAGGTCATGAAATTCAGTGACCTGCTTCTGGTGACCTCAGGTACGGCGACGCTGGAATCCCTCTGCTTCGGAGTGCCGATGGTGGTGCTGTACCGGACGGGGTGGCTGAACTACCTCATCGGCAAACGGCTGGTGAAACTCAGCAACATCTCCCTGGCCAATATTGTCGCCGGCGGCCTGTATGCGACCACCCAGGTCGTCCCTGAACTGCTCCAGGAGCGGGTCAGTGCCGGAGAGATCGCCGCGGTGGCCTCGAATATCCTCGACAATCCCGATGTGGCCGAAAAGATGCGTCGTCAGCTTGGCGAAGCCCGCGCACGACTTTCTGCGGATACCCCGTCACACCATGTCGCCTCGGTCCTTCTTGACTACTTCTAACCTGTCCAGCCATGCATGACGTTCTCACAGCGTTTATCGGCAACCCTGTCCTGTTCGGCATTGCCGTGGTGCTTTCGATCCTCATCCTGCTCGCGTTCGCCAAGCGTATCGTCCGCCTGGTGCTGGTCCTGTTCGCCATCGCCGTCCTGTATGCCGGTTGGCTCCTGCTGAAAGGCGACGATGTCGTTGACAAGGCGGAAAAGGCTGGTCGGACGGCAACTGAAGCCGTTGACAAGGGGGAACGGGCGGTGAAGCTCGTTGACAGTCTGCGCAGGATCGGCCGTATGCCCGGCCACAAGTGACCGGGCGCCGTTCGCTCAGCCGGTGATGGCGCCGGTCGGGCAGGCGTCGATCAGCAACCTGAAATGGCCTTCCCGGGGCCCGGCCTGTTCGAGCGTCCTGACGCAGATGCCGCAGTCGACGCATTTTTCCCGCTCAAAGCGTACCTGCCCGCTGCCGTCAATCGCAAATTCCTCGGCAATTGGCGATTGTTCCATTTCCGTGATACCGAATGTGCCGGCAAGTTCCCTGAGGCGGCATGAGTCTACGGCATTGCAGCGGCATTGGAGGCAGCGTTGCGCCTCCTGCCGTGCGGCTTGGGCCCCATAGCCGGCGATGACTTCGTCAAAGCCGCCTGTCCGTGCGGCAGGGGCCAGTTCCGGGACGGGAACCCTTCCGGCAGGCACGGCCCGGTTGTAAAACCCTTCCGGGGCCCGGTCGCGGGCGCCATAGGTCGAGTTGAAGCCGTTGGTGGCAGGTGCAGGTGGTTTTCCTGAAAGATGCCGGTCAAGGGCCATGGCTGCATGCCTGCCCTGTGCGACCGCGTTGACGGCCAGTTCCGGTCCGGTCGCACAGTCGCCGCAGGCGAATATGCCGGGAAGCCCGGTTTCGAACGTCGTGTCATCGACACTGATGGCATTGCCGGATACTGGGGCCGGCAGGGGCAGCGCCCCTTCGGGAAGGACGACCGTCTGGCCAGTTGCCGTGATGACCATATCGGCATCGATGGTGAATGCCGAGCCTTCGACCGGCATCGGCCGCCTGCGTCCATCGGCGCCTGGTTCACCAAGGGCCATCCTGACGGCATGCACCATGAGGCACGGACCCGCCTGTTCGATGGCGGTTGGGGCCGTCAGGAACTCGATCGAGACGCCTTCGTCAACCGCCTCCCTGATTTCATCGCGGTTCGCCGGCATCTCCTGTGCGCCCCGGCGGTACATGATGCGTACCTGTTCCGCGCCGAGGCGCAGGGCGGTGCGGGCTGCGTCGATGGCGGTGTTCCCGCCGCCGATCACGATGACGCGCATGCCTGCTTGCCTGGTTTTGCCGGATGCCACCTCCGCAAGGAAGTCGATGCCGCTGACGACTCCGGGGCACGCTTCACCCGGGATGTTCAGTCGGGCCGGGGCACTTGCCCCGACGGCGAGGAGCAGTGCATCGTGGTCTTGTGAAAGCTCACTCCAGCTGCTATCGGTTCCGAACCTGGTCGACATCCGGAAGCTGGCGCCCATGGCGCGTATCGGCCTGATGTCGTTCTCGATGACCTGTTCCGGGAGCCTGAAGCGGGGGATGCCGTAACGCATCATGCCGCCAGGCTGTTCGTGGTCGTCGATGATGGTGACCTCATGGCCTCCCGAGAGCAGGAAATATGCAGCCGTAAGTCCGGCAGGGCCGGCTCCCACGATGGCGACCCGCTTGCCGGACGCCTGCCGCCGTTCGGGAACAGGCGGCTCGCCTTCGTTCGCATCTGCGGCATACCGCTTGAGCGCACAGATCGCGACGGGTTCGTCGACACCGTGTCGGCGGCAGGCGTCCTGGCATGGTGCTGGGCAGACTCGGCCGAGGATGCCCGGAAGCGGTATGGTTTCCATGATGATCCGGAGCGCCTCCTGCTCCTGTCCCGCAGCGATCGCTCCGGTGAAGCCGGCAATGTTGCAGCCTGCCGGGCAGGATCGTTCACATGGGCTGAAGCAGTCGCCGCAATGCCGGGCGATGATGCGCTCAAGGTTCTGGCGTCGCATCTGCCGGAGTATGGCATTGTCGGTTTCCACCTCAAGTCCCTCCGATACCCGGGTATTGCATGCCGGAATGAAGCGGTTCCGTCCCTTGAGCTCGACGATGCAGAGCCAGCAGGAACCCCTGTCTTCAAGCTCCTTGTTGAAACAGAGCGTCGGAATGTCGATGCCGTTCTGCCGGGCGGCTTCAAGGATGGAGAGCGTCGGGTCGACCGACATGCTGCGGCCGTCGATGGTAAGCGTGACGGGTTTCATGCTGTATGACGTTTCATGGATGCGCGTGGCCGGGGTCGTGTTTCAGTCGTCAGTGTCTGTTGCCTGGGTTCCTGCAAACCGCTCCTCGATGGATGCTGCAACGTTCTCCAGAAGCCACATCGGCGTCGAGGTCGCCCCGCAGATGCCGACGCTGTCGGCTTTTTTTCCATCGGCAAGCGTGAACCACGCCGGGTCGATTTCGTCGCTGTCCTCGATGAAATGGCTGTTCGGGTTGGCTTCACGGCAGATGCCGTAGAGGACCTGGCCGTTCGAACTTTTTTTGCCTGCGACAAAGATGATGCAGTCGTTGGCGCGTGCGAAGTCCCGGAGTTTGTCGTTACGGCTCGAAACCTGTCGGCAGATGGTGTCCCGGAAGACCAGTTGCGGCATGTGCCGGATTCCGGTCATGTCTGCCGTGATGTCGATGTCGCGTATCGCCGGCCACGGCAGCGGTTTCGAGCCGGTATGTCCGGCAAAGCGCTGTTCGAGGTTTGCCTTCAGTTCGTAGAAGCCGGGCACGTCCATCGTGGTCTGTGAAATCAGCGCCGTTTTCCGGTCGAAATCAATGGCTGCGTTCTCTTCCGGGTCGGACAGGTCGGCGTGCTTGATGATTACGCCCTGGTTGGCGCACTGGCCGTTGATGCCGATGACTTCAGGGTGGGTCCGCTTGCCATAAATGATAACCTGGTAGCCAAGCCGGTGGAGCAGGCGCACTGTACGCTGGAGTTTGGAGACAACGGGGCAGGTGGTGTCGGTGATGGCGAGGTTGTTGTTCCTGGCTGTTTCGTAGGTCTCCGGCGGCTCACCGTGCGCGCGGATCAGGACGGAGGCGTCCCTGAGCTCGCTGAAGCGCTGTTCGTCGATGGTTTCCAGTCCGAGGGCTTCGAGGCGTCGCACTTCGACTTCGTTATGCACGACGTCGCCGAGGGAGAAGAGGTTGCCGGTTTCACGGAGTTTCTCTTCGGCGACATGGATCGTTCCCTGCACGCCGATGCAGAATCCGGACGATGTTCTGTCAAGGTTAACTTTCACGATGGTCTCAAGGTCGCTGAACGGAAATGGCACTCCGTGATTGTCGGTTCGAGGTGCCAAGATACGATTTATAACGCAAAGATGGAGATTCCGGTTCGCAACAGCCGGGTCATGCATTCCGTGGCGGCCTTACATGCCGACCAGTTCGACGTCGGGCAGTTCGGTACCCATGAACAGGCGGTAGATTTCGCGGAATTTCTGGGGAAGGTCGCTGACCATGAGGTGCGGCAGCGCCGGTTCGGTGGAGGGGTTCAGCAGTTGCCGTTCCGTGAGCAGGGCCTTTGCCTTGCCGGCGACCGCTTCGGCGGAGTCGATGATGGTGATGCCCGGGCCTGCGGTTTCGGCGATGACCTTGCGCAGGATAGGGTAATGGGTACATCCGAGCACCAGGGTGTCGATGCCTTTGGCGACGATGGCCGAGAGGTACTCCTCGGCGATGAGGCGGGTGGCGGCATGGTCGATGAATCCCTCCTCGGCGAACGGGACGAACAGCGGGCAGGCCTTTGACACCACCGACAGGGACTCGTTGTGTTTCCGGATGGCACAGGCGTAGGCGTTCGAGCTGATGGTCGCCGGGGTGCCGATCACCCCTATCAGGCCTTTGCTGCTGTTTTTTGCCGCCAGTTCGGCGCCGGCTTTCAGAACGCCGATGACCGGGATGTCGCCCGCGGTCTTTTCGACGATGTCAAGGGCGAGCGCCGAGACCGTATTGCAGGCGACGATGATCAGCTTCGGCTGGTGCTGCATCAGGATGTCGGTATCCTCACGGGCGTACCGGCGGATGGTCGTCTGGGATTTGGTGCCGTAGGGCACGCGGGCGGTGTCTCCGAAATAGATGATCTGTTCCGACGGCAGGCATGCCTGAACCGCCTTGACGACGGTCAGGCCGCCGATGCCCGAATCGAAAATGCCGATCGGGCTTTCAGGTGCGATCTTGTGCTGCTGCATGGTCACACATTGAACCTGAAGGTGATGACGTCGCCGTCTTTGACGATGTACTCCTTGCCTTCGGAGCGCATTTTGCCGGCTTCCCTGACCTTCTGTTCCGAGCCGAGCTGGATGAGGTCGTCGTAGGCCATGACTTCCGCCCGGATGAAACCTTTTTCGAAATCGGAGTGGATGGCCCCGGCGGCTTCGGGGGCTGCCGCACCCTTGCGGATCGTCCATGCGTGGACCTCCTTCACGCCTGCGGTGAAGTAGTTCTGCAGGCCGAGCAGGTCGTAAGCGGTAACGATCAGCCGATCCAGGCCGGACATCTGCAGTCCGAGGCTTTCAAGGAAATCGGGGCGTTCCTCCTCGGGGAGTTCTGCGATGTCGGCTTCAGCCTTCGCGCTGATGATCAGCATTTTCGAACCGCCGAGCCTGGCGGCTTCAGCAACCTTTGCTGTGTGTGCGTTGCCGTCGGGCAGGTCGTTTTCGGAGACGTTCGCCGCAAACAAAACCGGCTTGGCGGTAATCAGGAAGAACTGCCTTGCGATCAGCCGCTCCTCGTCTGTCTGAAGGATATTCCGGACGGGGATGCCGTCGCCGAGCCCGGCCACGATCTTCTCCGCAAGGTCGACCAGCTGCTGCTGCTCTTTTTCCTTTCGGGCTCCTTTGCGGAGCTTGTCCATCCGTTTTTCCATGCTGTCGAGATCGGCCAGCATCAGTTCGGTCTCGATGGTGGCGATATCCCCATCAGGGTCGATCCGGCCTTCCACATGGATAATGTTTTCGTCCTCGAAGCAGCGTACGACGTGGATGATCGCGTCGACCTCACGGATGTGCGACAGGAACTGGTTGCCCAGGCCTTCACCCTTGCTGGCGCCCCTGACCAGTCCTGCGATGTCGACGATTTCGAGTACTGCCGGGACGATGACCGGTGTTTTGACGACGCGGGCCAGTTCGTTCAGCCTCTGGTCGGGAACCAGCACGGTGCCGACGTTCGGTTCGATCGTGCAGAACGGGTAGTTGGCGGCTTCGGCCTGCTTGGCCGTGATGGCGTTGAAAAGCGTCGATTTGCCGACGTTGGGCAGACCGACAATGCCGCAGCGGAGTGACATGGCTGAGCGGATTGGTTGACTGATACTATATCAATTTCGCGGTTGTATCATGTAATCAATCCGTTTGGAAAAAGCAAATTTATTTTATAAAATGGCAGGCTAATGCAAAATGCTGTAGAGAGACAAAAAGGAATGCGCCCCATCATTATCGCCATCGATGGTCCGGCCGCCTCGGGAAAGAGTACGACGGCCAGAATCGTCGCCGAAAAGCTGGGTTACATCTACATCGACACCGGGGCCATGTACCGCTCCGTGACCCTCAGGGTGCTCAGGGCCGGCAAGCTTGATGCATTGCGTCATGACACCGGCAGCATCGTCGGATTGCTCGACGGCATGTCGATTGTGTTCCGCGGTGACCGGGTTTTCCTTGACGGCCAGGATGTTTCCGATGCGATCAGGGAGAATGTCGTCAGCCGCGAGGTGAGTTTCGTCAGTTCGCTCAAGCCGGTTCGGGACAGGCTGCTTGAACTCCAGCAGTCGATGGGTGCTTCCCGCGGCGTGGTCATGGATGGCCGTGACATCGGCACTGTGGTGTTTCCCGATGCCGAGCTGAAGATATTTCTCGTCGCCGATCCCCGGGAACGGGCGAAACGGCGGCATGCCGAACTGGTGCGGAAAGGTGGCACGGTTCCGGCTGTCGAAGAGCTTGAGGCGGAGATCCGCCAGCGCGACCGTGAAGATGAGGAGCGCACCTACGCGCCGCTCAGGCGTCATCCCGACGCTGTGGTCGTTGATACGTCGAGCCTTTCCATCGACCAGCAGGTCGAACGGGTTTACCGGCTCGCCATGGATGTTCTGGAAGGGTGATGTCATCCGGCTTTTCCAGGATTTTGTTGTAGCGGATGCACCTATAACTATAAAAACGTCGGCTGAAAGCTCTCGCGGCCGCCGGAAAACCACCAGAGAGAAAGGAAAACAGTAATGTCAGAAACACAAACGCTGGACAAGCAGCAGCCGAAAGTCGTGCCGGGCAGAAAGAAAATCAAGATTTTTGCAAGCTACGACCCTGCCGAATTGTCGCAAATGGAGTCGCTGTACACGAGCACCCTCTCCGAGATCACCGAAGAGGAGATCGTCAAGGGGCGTATCGTGTCGATTTCGAACAAGGACGTGACGATTGACGTCGGCTTCAAGTCCGAAGGTATCGTGTCGCTCCTTGAATTCAGGGACGACGACGAGATCAAGGTTGGTGACGAGGTCGAAGTTTACCTTGAGAACATCGAAGACAAGATGGGCCAGCTCATCCTTTCCAAGCGGAAAGCAGATGTGCTCAGGATCTGGGACAAGATCTACGATTCCATCGAGAACGACACCATCATCAACGGCAAGATCATCAACAGGGTCAAGGGCGGTATGACGGTTTCGCTTTCCGGTGTCGAGGCGTTCCTTCCCGGTTCGCAGATCGACGTCAAGCCGGTTCGCGATTTCGACGCACTGGTCGGCAGGACGATGGACTTCCGGGTCGTCAAGATCAATCCGGTCACCCAGAACATCGTCGTCAGCCACAAGGTCATCCTCGAAGAGGAGTATGCTGCCAAGCGTGAGGAAATGCTCGCCAACATCAAGGTCGGCATGGTTCTCGAAGGCACGGTCAAGAACATCACCGATTTCGGTATCTTCGTCGACCTCGGCGGTCTTGACGGCCTTGTGCATATCACCGATATCACCTGGGGCAGGATCAATCATCCGTCCGAGGTGGTCGAGCTCGACCAGCCTATCAAGGTTGTGGTCGTCGGCTTCGACGAGAACACCAAACGCGTGTCGCTCGGCATGAAGCAGCTCGAAGCCCATCCGTGGGAAAATATTGAAATCAAATATCCGGTCGGCATCAAGGCAAAGGGCCGCGTGGTGTCCATTACCGATTACGGCGCGTTCGTCGAGATCGAGAAGGGCATCGAGGGCCTGGTGCATATTTCCGAGATGAGCTGGACCCAGCACATCAAGCACCCGAGCCAGTTTGTCTCGCTTGACCAGGAGGTCGAGTGCGTCATCCTGAACGTCGACAAGGAGCACACCAAGCTGTCGCTGTCGATGAAGCGCGTCATGGAAGACCCGTGGATCGCCCTGTCCGAGAAGTATGTCGAAGGTTCGCTGCACAGGGGCAACGTGAGCAATATCACCGATTTCGGCGTCTTTGTCGAGCTGGAGCCCGGTGTCGACGGTCTGGTGCACATTTCCGATCTTTCGTGGACCAAGAAGATCCGCCATCCCAGCGAACTGGTCAAGAAGAACCAGGAACTTGACGTCAAGGTGCTGAAGTTTGATGTCAACGCCCGCCGTATCGCCCTTGGCCACAAGCAGATCAACACCGATCCGTGGGGTGAGTTCGAGCAGAAATACGCGGTCGGTGCCGAGACCCCCGGTCAGATTTCGCAGATCATCGAGAAGGGTGTTATCGTTATCCTGCCTGGCGACGTGGACGGTTTTGTGCCGGTTTCGCACCTGCTGCAGGGCGGCGTGAAGGACATCCACTCCTCGTTCAAGGTCGGCGATGAGCTGCCGCTCAGGGTCATCGAGTTCGACAAGGAGAACAAGCGCATCATTCTTTCCGCGCTTGAGTACTTCAAGGACAAGAACAAGGAGGAGATCGAAGCGTACCTTCAGGCTCATCCGAATGAAAAGAAAGAGATCGAGGACGCCAGCGCCGAGCTGGAGCCGCAGCCGAAAGGCCGCTGATCTTTTTCAGATGCATTACCAGCAGAAAACCCTTCCATCCGGAAGGGTTTTCTGGTTTCTGGGCTGTTCGGGTTGTCCGTTCCGTCAGTAGCCGTAGCTTCTGAGCAGGTTTTTTTTCTTGCGCCAGTCAGGCCTGACCTTGACGAAAATTTCCAGAAAGACCGGCCGGTCCAGGAGTTGCTCGATGTCGGCACGGGCCGCCTGGCCGAGCTTTTTGATTGCCGCCCCCCTGGCGCCGACAATGATCTGTTTCTGGCTGTTGCGCTCGACGATGACCGAACACCGGATCAGCTCTTTTTTCGAGGGGTCGTTTTCATGCTGCTCCCTGAATTCGTCGATGACCACCTCGGTCGAGTAGGGGATTTCCCTGCCGTAGAGCAGGAATATCTTTTCCCTGACGATTTCAGCCACGAAGAACCGTTCAGGTTCGGTGCTGAGCATCTCTTCCGGGTAGAGCGGTTCGTCGAGGGGCAGGTGCGGCCGCAGCAGTTCAACCAGTTCGTCGACATTGCTGCCCTGCAGCGCCGAAATCGGGGCGATGGCCGCCGGCCTGAAGGCCGCCATGAGTTCATCACAGGTTTCCCTGACGTTCTCTGCCGTGGCAAGGTCGGCTTTGTTCATGGCGATGACAAATGGTTTGCCTGCAGGAAGCACCCATTTCTTCATCAGTTCGTCGGCAAAGGCTCTGTCGCAGCCCGGCTCACCTTTTTTGAACGGTACGACGGCGACGATCACGTCGGCTTCCCGCAGGGCCTGACGGGTGGTTTCAAGCATGGACTCGTGCAACTGTTGCATGGGTTCCATGATCCCTGGTGTGTCGAGGATGACGATCTGGCTCCGGTCGTCATGGTAGATGCCGGTGATTTTTTTTCTTGTGGTTTGCGGTTTTGGGGTTACAATAGATAGCTTGTGATCGAGCAGCCGGTTGAGCAATGTCGATTTGCCGGCGTTTGGCGCACCGACGAAGGCTGCATGGCCGCAGGAAAATGAGGATGCGTGCACTGAACTTGTCTCCGTTACAGGGTTCTGGATGCCTGCCGGTCCAGGCGGCATCCCTGCTACAAGATAACATCACGAACTTTCGGTTCCACTCATGGAAAAGAGTAACAGATTTGATCCCTGGATCGTCGTTGCAATGACCGGCGCAATCATTATGGGGCTTTCGGCGATCTACAGCGCCACCCATAATTCCGGGCATGGTCCTGAAGATGCCGCCCTGTTTCTGCGCCAGCTTTTTTCGGCAGTTATCGGCATGCTCGTTGTAGGTGTGATGTATTTCATGGATTACCGCCGGATCAGGGAAAACTCCTATTTCATGTACATCGGCGGCATTCTCCTGCTGTTTGCCGTCCTGGTGCTGGGCAAAAAAGTTGCCGGTAACGCCGGATGGTTCCGTTTCGGGATGTTCAGTTTCCAGCCCTCCGAGCTGGTCAAGATGATCACGGTCATCACGCTTGCCCGTTTCCTGTCCGACGATCAGACCGATATGAACAATCCGGTGCATCTGGCAACCGCAGTCGGCATTCCTCTGTTGCCGGCCATGCTGGTGCTGCTTGAACCTGATACGGGCACAACGCTTACCTGCCTTTCGTTTATCGTTCCCATGATCGTTCTTGCCGGATACGATCTGTACAGGATTCTCCTGGTCATCGTGCCGGTCATCCTGCTTGCGTCAGGATTTTTCAATATGGGGTTCCTGCTTATATTTGCCGTTCTTTCGCTGGCGTCGTTGATGCTGGTCAAAAAGAGCATCGAAAAACAGCAGTTCATCATTGTCGGCGGCGGGCTTGCCGGTGGCCTGCTGACCTGGAAATTCACCTCACTGATCCTGCGACCCCATCAGATCAAACGCATCCAGATATTTCTCGATCCTATGTCGGATCCCCGTGGGGCCGGTTACAATGCATTGCAGGCCAAGATTGCCATCGCTTCGGGCGGGTTGTTCGGCAAAGGATATCTTCACGGTACCCAGACCCAGTTACGCTATATTCCTGCACAATGGACCGATTTCATCTTCTGCGTTATAGCCGAGGAACGCGGGCTGATCGGTGCGTCCCTGCTGCTGGTCTGCTATCTGGTGCTTGTCCTCCGTCTTGTCTGGATGGTCGGCATGATCAAGAACAAGTTCGTTCAGCTCGTCATCACCGGTTATGCAACACTGCTGCTGACTCATGTATTCATCAATATCGGCATGACCGTGGGGCTTATGCCGGTTATAGGCGTGCCGCTTCCATTCGTATCATATGGCGGTTCTTCGCTTATTGCGAATATGATGATGATCGCTCTGGTGCTGAATTTTTACCGGAACCGGAGAAATATTGGATACTGAATGAGGCAGGTTGAAGCTGTAACGGAAAAAAGCTGCCATTGGCAGCTTTTTTCGTTATCTACATGGAGCAGTACTCAGCGCGCAGTGGCCTTGTACACGAAGCGCTTGCCGCCTTCGCCGACGGGAACGCGCTCGATTTCCGGATCGTTATTGCCGTATTTGTTGAACCACAGGCTGACTGCCGTGCCTTTGGTCTGCAATGCTGCAGCAATGTCTTTTGGTTTGAATTCCTTGTCCGGATTTGCCTTCAGCAGGCTTTTGATCGATGCGCCGAGCTTTCCGCGTCCGAATTTGGCGACAGCCGGTTTCGGGGAGGGTTGCCCTTCGATCTTTGCAAGGCTCAGCTCAAGCTTTCTGATGATGGTATTCAGTTCGTTTTCATAGGGTTTGACTTTTTCCTCAAACTCGCTCCTCATGGCCGCGATTTTTTCCTTGAGGTCGTTTTTTTCTTTGTTCAATGTCTTGAAATCATCGACATTCAGAACATACAGGTCAAACTTGTCCGGTGACGTATGGTTGCTCATGTGAATCTGATTTTTTGTTTACTGCTAAATACAATCCGAGCGAATATAATATAATGCGAATGTTTTGAATTATGCAATACGGAAAAATTAATCCAACATACTCCGGTTATCGGTTTTGCATGTTTTGTGATACAAATTGTATGCAAAGGTTTCTTTTCGACGTACCTGGACTCAGAAATACATATGCCGCAGGAGTGCAGTAATGAGTGCAATAAACCAGAAACGTGTTGCGGCAATTACACTTGGATGTAAGCTGAACTATGCGGAGACGTCGACCATTCTTGATATGCTGGTTGCATCTGGATGGCAGCTTTCAACCATCGACGATGGTGCGGAGCTGATTATCGTCCATACCTGTGCCGTTACCGGGCAGGCTGAGCAGAAGTCACGGCAGCAGATCAGGAAAATCATCCGGAAACATCCAGAAAGCAGGGTTGCCGTGATCGGGTGTTATGCGCAACTCGATCCGGAACGGGTCGCCGGTATCGACGGGGTGTCGCTGGTGCTCGGTTCTTCGGACAAGCTGGATGTCGGCAATTACCTTGCTGCGTCGCCGCTCTCGGCCGGGCCAGTGGTGAAGGTTTCTCCGGTCAGGGATGCCGCCAGGGTCGCTGTGGCCGGCAGCTCGATGCTGTCCAGGCCTGAACATGGGCGGACGCGTGCGTTCCTGAAAATACAGGATGGTTGCAGCTATGGCTGCGCTTACTGCACGATTCCGAATATCCGGGGGCGCTCGCGGTCGGTTCCGTTGCAGCATGTTCTTGAACGTGCTGAGCGCATCGCTGCCGCTGGATATCGTGAAATTGTGCTGACCGGGGTGAACATCGCCGATTATCGGGATGGCGGTCTCCGGTTTGCAGGCCTGCTCCGGGAGCTTGACGGCGTCGATGTGGCCCGCATCAGGATCGGTTCGGTTGAACCGGACCTGCTTGACGATGAGGTGATTTCGGTTGTCGCTGCATCCCGCCGGATCATGCCTCATTTTCATTTGCCCCTGCAGAGCGGTTCGGACGCAATCCTGGAGGCAATGGGCCGCCATTATGACACGAAGGGCTATCGCAGCCGTCTCATGGCCGCCGTCCAGGCGATTGCCGGATGCGCGATCGGGGCAGACGTGATGACCGGATATCCGGGTGAGGGCGAAGCCGAGTTTGAGGAGATGTTCCGGTTTGTCGAGTCGTTGCCTGCCGCCTACCTGCATGTGTTCACCTGTTCGCTCAGGCCGGGTACCACCTTGAAGAGGCAGGTGCGCCAGCGGGAACTCCTGCCGGTTCCTCATGCCGTGGCTGCCGGGCGGGCCTCACGCCTTGCCGGACTCGGCAGGGAACTGGAGCGGCGTTTCGCCATGGGCTATGTCGGCAGCAGGCTGCAGGTGCTTTTCGAAGAGGGGACCCCGCTTGCGGGCGGTATGGTGCGCTGGAGCGGCTATAGCGGCAATTACCTCAGGGTGGAGGTCGATGTTGCCGCCGATAGCGGGCATTCCTTGAGGGGTGAGGTCATGGATGTGCTTGTCGAGGGACTCGCTGATGATTTGCATTTACAGGGCAGACTGTTATTTTGACCTGTTCCGCACTGAAGGCGGCTTTTTAAATCACCAACGTTTTACCACCATGCCCATCAAGTCCAGGATCCGTACGGTGCCAGATTATCCCAAAAAGGGAATCATGTTTCGCGACATTACCACGCTTATCAAGGATCCGGTGGGTTTCCGCCTGGTGCTCGACACCATGACCCAGCACTATCTTTCCGCAGCCATTGATTTTGACATCATCGTCGGTATTGAAGCGCGTGGTTTCATCCTTGGCGGCGCGTTGGCCTACACGCTCGGCAAGGGGTTCGTTCCGGTCAGGAAGCCGGGCAAGCTGCCGGCAGACACCGTTTCGCTCGAGTATGATCTCGAATATGGCAGCGACAAGATCGAGATTCACACCGATGCGCTCGGCAAGGGCCAGAAGGTGCTGCTTGTCGACGACCTCCTGGCGACCGGAGGCACCGCACTCGCCGCCGCATCGCTGGTAGAAAAGGTTGGTGGCGAAGTCGTCAGCATGGCCTTTATCGTCAATCTGCCGGATGTTGGTGGTGAAAAACGGATCCGCGAACGGGGCTATAACCTGTATTCCGTGACCGAGTTCGAGGGGGACTGACCCCCAGTCAGCCGGTTCGGGGAGGATGACCTATGATCTTTCCGTCCATTCTGTCGGGAATCGCCGGCCTCCAGGCCGCAGGGGCGGTTCCCGGCGCTCCCGTTGTTTCCGCATATGCACCGGACTCGATGCAGTTCTGGCTCGTGGTTCCTTTTGTCCTGCTGCTGCTGCTGATCGCCACCGGCCCGCTGCTCTACCAGCACTTCTGGGAGCGCCATTACCGGAGCATCTCACTGTCGCTCGGAGCCGTCGTGGCTGCATGGTATGCGGTAAAGGTCGAAGGCGGCCCCGGTATGCTTGAGCATACGCTCGAGGAGTACCTTTCTTTCATTACGCTCATCAGTGCCCTTTTTGTCGTTTCCGGCGGCATTCAGATCTCGGTCGGCCGTCTCGGTTCGCCCTCGGTCAATGTGCTGCTGCTGCTGGCAGGGGCGGTCCTGTCCAACCTTGTGGGGACGACCGGTGCATCAATCCTGCTGATCAGGCCATACCTCCGGATAAACGAAGGTCGCCTGAAGGCGTTCCATATCGTCTTTTTCATTTTTATCGTCAGCAATATCGGCGGGGCGCTGACGCCCGTCGGTGATCCGCCTCTTTTCCTCGGTTTTCTTCGGGGTGTTCCGTTTTTCTGGGTGATCAGGAATCTCTGGTTGCCATGGCTGATCGCGCTGGTTGTCCTTTGTCTCGTGTTTGCCGTCCTCGACACCCGTGCCGGGAAGGCGTCTGGTGCCGTGCGGCCGCCATCGCCGGAACCTCCGGGGATCAGGGGCGTTCGCAATATCGCTTGGCTTGGCGTCGTGATTTTTTCGGTTTTCCTTGATCCGGCAGTGATCAGGGGTTTTCCGGATCTCAGATCGCTGACGGGAATGCCGTTCGGTGTCAGGGAGCTGGTTCTTGTCGTGGTGTCCGTGCTTGCCTATCGTTTTGCCGACCGTGAGGCGCTCAGGGAGAACCGATTTAATTTCGAGCCGCTCATGGAGGTCGCTTTCCTGTTCATCGGCATTTTTGCCACCATGATTCCCGCTTTGCAGCTGATCGGGACGTGGTCGCATGTCCATGCCGCAGAGCTTTCGGTCACCAGGCTTTTCTGGGGAACCGGTTTGCTCTCGGGTTTTCTGGACAATGCTCCGACCTATCTGAATTTCATGGTTGGCGCTTCAGGCAAGTTCGGTGTCGATACGGGCAGCGTCGAACAGGTCAGGCAGTTTGCTTCAGGGCTGCCTTCCCCGGTCGCAGGGGATGCGGATTCACGTATCTACCTGATGGCGGTTTCCCTGGCCGCTGTCTTTTTCGGGGCAATGACCTATATCGGCAACGCCCCGAATTTCATGATCAGGAACATCGCGCTGCAGGCTGGCGCGGACACGCCCGGGTTCGTCGAATATATCGTCAAATATGCCATACCGATCCTTCTGCCGCTGTTTACGCTGGTCTGGCTGCTGTTTTTCAACTGGTGACGTTTTCCCGCATTCCGGTCGTCGGGCGCAGAGGACTGCACCGATGTCAGGCGATCGTTTCTGAAAGCTGATTTCCGCATGCCCTGACATTTCGCGTGGGCCATCGGTTTCCGGATTTTCCGGCAACTGTTGGCCAACAAGCACTATCCCGGCATTGCAGCCATGCAATGCCGGGCCGTATCCGTTCGTACTGCCGGAGGTGCGGCTCGCTTGACCGGTTTTCGGAGGCGTTGGCAGCAGGGGGAGACCCCTGCTGTTCTCAGGAGGTTTTGAGGCTTTCGCTTACGGCGTGCTTGAACTCCTTGGATATCTTGAAGGTCGGTACGTTTTTCGGGTTGACGGTCACCTTTTCCCCGGTTCTCGGATTCCTTGCCTGCCGCAGGTTCTTGTAGCGGATGTTGAATGACCCGAATCCGCGGATTTCAATTCGCTTGCCAGTTTTGAGCGAGTCGATGATGCTCTCGAACAGGCAGTCGACGACGGCTTCCGTCTCGTTTTTGGTCAGACCCGTTCGCTGGGCAATCACGTTCACCAAGTCGGCTTTTGTGGTTGTTTGTCCCATGGTAGTATGTGCTTTGGTTGTACGGTATGACTACGTTTGTTCAAATCCAGAGGCGAATTGCGATGACGATCAGAAAAACTGCGAATGCCCGGCGGAGCGTTTCGCCGGACATGGCAAGGGCAAGTTTGGCGCCCAGCAGCGCTCCGAAAAAAAGGCCGGCGGCAATGGCAAGTCCGAACCAGATGTTGTCGGCAGTGATTTTACCTGAACGGAAGTATTCCACAACAGCCAGGATGCCTACCGGCAAGAGCAGCGCAACCAGCGATGTCCCGGTGGCAGCCTGCTGGTTCATGCCGAAGAGCAGGGCCAGAGCAGGGACGATGATAACGCCGCCACCGACTCCGAAAAGACCGGAAAGCATTCCGGCCGCTATGCCGACAAGCAACAGGTAGACAAACTGCATACATGCATCTCCTGACGATTATGCCGTTGCACCTCCAGACAGGCTTCCGGACGCGATGATCGCATCGATCTGGGATGCATCGAGCGACTCTTTCTCGATCAGCTGTCCGGCAAGGTCATGGAGGATATTTTTGTGCACGTCAAGGATTTTCCGTGCGTTTTCCATGCATCCGGTCACGATGCTCCTCACTTCAAGGTCGATCTGCAGTGCCGTTTCCTCGCTGTACTCCCTGACATGAGAGTAGTCCTTGCCGAGGAATACTTCCTTGTGCGCATCGCCATAATTGACCGGGCCGAGCTTTTCGCTCATCCCCCAGCTCCGGACCATCTTCCTTGCTATTTCGGTCGCTCGTTCGATATCGTTGGCCGCCCCGGTGCTGGTTTCGTTGAACACCAGCTCTTCCGCCGCCCGCCCGCCAAGCGCGTAGGTGACCATGGCGAGGAGGTATTCGCGGTTCTGGGTGTAACGATCCTCCAGAGGCAGATATGCGGTCTGTCCAAGGCTCCGGCCTCTCGGAATGATCGTCACTTTGTGGATCGGGTCGGAACCGGGCGTGAATTTCGAGACGAGCACATGGCCAGCTTCATGGTAGGCAGTCAGTTGCTTCTGTTCGGCGGAGATGTACATGCTCTTCCTTTCCGGGCCCATCAGCACCTTGTCCCTGGCCTGTTCGAAATTTTCGTACGTGATGATCTGCTGTTCTTTTCTGGCCGCAAGGAGTGCAGCCTCGTTGACCAGGTTTGCCAGGTCGGCTCCCGAGAATCCGGGTGTGCTTTTGGCGATGACGGCGACATCAACATCCGCTGCCAGCGGCGTCTGCCGGGTATGTATTTTCAGGATGGCTTCACGTCCCCTGATGTCCGGCTTGTCGATGGTGACCTGGCGGTCGAACCTTCCGGGCCGAAGGAGCGCCGTGTCAAGGACGTCAGGGCGGTTGGTTGCGGCGATCAGGATGACGTTGTCCTTGGTGGTGAACCCGTCCATTTCCACCAGCAACTGGTTCAGGGTCTGTTCGCGCTCGTCATGGCCGCCGCCGAGTCCGGCGCCCCTGCTTCTGCCGACGGCGTCGATTTCGTCGATGAAAATGATGCATGGCGCGTTTTTCTTCGCCGTGTCGAACAGATCGCGGACCCTTGCTGCGCCGACGCCGACAAACATTTCGACAAAATCGGCCCCTGAGATTGAAAAGAAGGGGACTTTTGCCTCACCGGCAATCGCTTTGGCCAAAAGGGTCTTGCCGGTGCCGGGAGGGCCGAGCAACAGGACGCCCTTGGGGATTTTTCCTCCGATTTTCTGGAATTTCTCCGGGTTCATCAGGAATTCCACGGTCTCCTTGAGCTCTTCGACGGCCTCATCGACGCCGGCAACATCCTGGAACGATACTTTGACGTCGAATTCGCTGATCAGCTTTGCCCTGCTTTTGCCGAAGCTGAAGATGTTTTTCGACGCGGCTCCGTTCTGGAGCGACATGCGTTTGAAGAAGAAGAAATAGGCCGCTGCAAGCAGAAGCCAGGGGAGGATGAGCATGACGACTCCCGACACGTCGTCGGTGCCAGGGAGCACCTTGAGCTGGATTCCGCTGTCGGTCAGCCGGTCGGCCTGTGTCAGGTCAAACCCCGGAACCCGGACCATGAACCTGCTGCCGGTCTGTTCAGTGCCGTTGGCAAGCGGGACTTTCATGGGGGTCCTGAGGTTGCCGACGAGGGTGGCCGATTTGTCCTGGCCGTTCCTGACGGTCACCGAGGAGACCTGCTTGCCGACCACCAGTGCACGGAACTGGTTGTAGGTTATTTCAGGGGCGCTTTCCTGCGAGAAAAAACGCTGCAGGAGGAACACTCCCATAAGCCCCAGCATGAGAAAAACGATGAACTTCGGGAAATTTCCACCTTCCCGTTCGTCACGCTCGGCCGATCTGCGCTCTCGCTCAGGCGGCATGAACCTGTTGGTCTGCCGGCTTTTCGGCGGCTTTTCGCGGTCGTTCTGATTCTGCATCGGAGGCGGTTCGGGTGATGCAAGGATAACTTACGTCATTACAAGTAATTAAAAGTAAAACTTCCCTGGAAACCAAAAAGTTTATGTTTTCGGTGTCCTGCAAGCATCTTCAGGCTTTCCTTTCACACAATATTTCTTCGCCGCTGACGTGGTTGGCGGTAAAGCCCTCCTTTTTCTTTTACATCTTGGGGTTACAAATAGAGGCAGTTTTTTTTTAAATTCCATGCGATCAAACAAGACAGGAAAAGCAGTAAACGCTAAAACGGATTTGTAATCGCTATGGCTGGTCAACGTGTCAGGACGAGGTTTGCGCCTTCGCCGACGGGATATCTTCATGTAGGTGGTCTGCGGACCGCCCTGTACAACTACCTGTTCGCCAAGAGGATGAACGGCGACTTCGTCATCAGGATCGAGGATACCGACCAGAGCCGGAAAGTCGAGGATGCCGAAAAAAATCTTATCGGCACGCTCGAATGGGCCGGCATCATTGCAGACGAAAGTCCGGTGCACGGTGGCAACTATGGTCCGTA
The DNA here is from genome assembly GCA_964611215.1 of uncultured Chlorobiaceae bacterium. Classification (GTDB taxonomy): domain Bacteria; phylum Bacteroidota; class Chlorobiia; order Chlorobiales; family Chlorobiaceae; genus Chlorobaculum. Next base: position 87,240 of record CAZSXF010000007.1, on the reverse strand, counting down.
CGTCCAGTCCCAGCGGTTGGCTATCTACCGCGACTATTGCTCCCGCCTTCTGGAGGACAAGAACGCCTATTACTGTTTTTCGACGCCGGAAGAGCTTGACGAGAACCGCCAGCTCCAGCTCAAGCAGGGTTTGCAGCCGAAGTACAACCGCAAGTGGTTGCCCGAGGACATGGGCGGTAACATGCCTGAATCGGAGATCAGGAAGAATCTCGATGCCGGGGTTCCCTACGTCATCCGCATGAAGGTTCCCGACTATGTTTCGGTCTGGTTCGAGGACGTGATCCGCGGGCCGATCGAATTTGACTCTTCGACCATTGACGATCAGGTGCTGATGAAGTCGGATGGCTTTCCGACCTACCATTTCGCCAGCGTCATCGATGATCACCTGATGGAGTTCACCCATATCATCAGGGGTGAAGAGTGGTTGCCGTCGATGCCCAAGCATCTGCTGCTGTACGAATTTTTCGGGTGGGAGCCGCCGAAGTTCGCGCACCTGCCGCTGCTGCTCAACCCGGATCGTTCGAAACTCAGCAAACGGCAGGGGGATGTCGCCGTCGAGGACTACATCCGAAAGGGTTTCAGCAGCGAGGCGATCGTCAACTTTGTCGCTCTTCTGGGCTGGAACGAAGGTGAGGGGAGCGAGCAGGAGGTGTTCAGCATGAACGAGCTGATCAGCAAGTTCTCGCTTGAGCGTGTTGGCCGCGCCGGGGCCGTGTTCAACGTCGAAAAGCTTGCCTGGATTGAAAAACAGTATATCAAAGCCCGTCCGGTTGGCCGGATTGTCTCGTCGATCAGGCCTCTTCTGCTTGAGGAGCTGCAGAACAGGGCGCACGAACTGCCTGACGAAAAAATCACTTCCGACGCCTATCTGGAAGCCGTCATCGACCTGATGCGCGAGCGTGTCAACTTCGAGCACGAGTTCGTGACCTTCAGCAGCTACTTTTTCTTCGAACCCGAGGACTACGAGCCTGAGGCGGTCCAGAAACGATGGACTTCTGCAACTCCTGCGTTGCTTGAGGAGTTCTGCCCGGTGCTTGAAGCACTTGAAGATTTCAGCGCAGACACGATCGAAGCGACCCTCAAGGCATTTGTCGCTCCGAAAGGACTGAAGCCGGCAGTATTGATCCATCCGCTCAGGATCGCCGCTTCCGGCGTGAGTTTCGGGCCGAGCCTGTACCATATGCTCGAGGTGCTCGGCAGGGATGCCGTTCTGCGCCGGGTCCGCCGGGCTGTCAGCAGGATCGCAGTGCCGGCCTGAGCCTTTGTTCGCGGGTCGGTGGAAATTTCGTGCAGGTATCGTATTTTCTGTTTTGAGATAACAGTCAAATCCGTATATTGGCACTCACGATTTCCGGACAGATAGCTCAGTTGGTAGAGCAAAGGACTGAAAATCCTTGTGTCGGGGGTTCGATTCCCTCTCTGTCCACCATGACGAAGTTCGCAAAAGTTCTTCGAATACCGTAAAGCCCTGTAAAAGCAGGGCTTTTTCTGTTTACGCGTCAGGCTTGGTCTCTGGCGGTACCCCCAACATGCCCGAAGATGCCCGGAGGTGGGTAAGAGCAGGTCCGCCAGGAAGGATTACGAGCTGTCGGGTGGAAGTGGAGCGCTCAGCCATAATTGTTCCGCGGGCGCTTCCGTGGTCGCCGGGTAGCGCAGGCCTTTTGCCGGTTCCTGCAAGCCGTTTATTGAGGTTCTCCGGCCCTTGAGCCCTCCCGTGCAAAGATCGCCACTGATAGTCTGTAGTGCAGGCTTGATGCAAATGGTAAATTTTCATTGTCTTATAAGTGGGTCAGGGGTGGTCCGCTTATGAGGCGCGAGATGACTCCGGAGACTCCGCTCACCAGCGGAGTCTTTTTTTTGGCTCGTTTGGTGTGTAGTGAAAGCAAGGGGGCCTGTGTACATTTTTTTTGCTGAGTGTCCTGCGATGGACGACATCGTCAGGCCACGACTGGATCAGCATCCTGAAGCCCCCGCTCCCCATCGGGGGCTTTTTGGATGGCGGTAACGGCCTGTTTAGTCTGTGGCGGTGCAGATCGGGATTTCGTATGATAGGGGAGTGCTATTATCCGTATGCAATTTTGGCTGCACGTAACCTCTCGCCAGGAGTTGATCGAGCCGATTTTCGCTTCTTGCCGGTCTCCGGAAGTCGATGCGGTGGCCTGCATGGATTTCACTTTAACACCACGACGAACACCATGAGAAAGAGCATCCCCCTTCTTTTGGCATGTGCACTGGCGCTCGTGCCTTCAGAGCTGCCGGTTTATGCCGCCGGATTTTATGGCAGTGCGGCACTTGGCCTGTCTGCGCCCACCGCAATTTCGTTTCCTGATGTGATATACGAATCATCAAAATACACCGGGGAAAAGGCCAGTTTCAAGACGGCAGTCGCATATCGTGGTGAAATCGGCTACGCATTCCGGGATTGTCGTATCGGTGTGGAGTTTGGCGCAATGAATCCCAAAATGGAGCAGAAAGTCAGGTTTGTCAATGGAACCTCCTTTCTTGCTCCGCTTACCGGGGATTTTACCATATCGTCCGTTATGCTCAACGGCTATTACCAGATGAAGGCCATGGGCTATTCACCCTACCTGATGGCCGGCTTCGGCGTCGCGCAGGTCAAGGCGAACAATGTCACCTACACTTACGAGAAAGGAGCGGGGATCACCTATCTCTATCCCGGTGCGATTTCCCTTGCTACGACCGACGAATCGGTTGGTGCCTGGCAGGCTGGTTTCGGGGCGGCCATACCCCTGCGGCGAGGTGTTCAGCTTGACCTTGGCTACCGCTATTTTTCGACGGTGAAGCTCAATATAAATTCGACGCTCAAGGAGGCGCTGCATTCCAGCGACCTCTTTGCGGGTCTCAGGTTCGAGCTCTGACAGCACGTCGCACGACATTGCCGCGTGCCCGCCCGGGTTTTTCCAAAAAAACGGAACCCGTGGTTATGGCGCGGTGTGCCCAGTTTAGTCTGTGGCGCTGTGCCGTGAATTTTCGCATACTGGGTGAGTGCTGCCACTATTTGTGGCAGTGTCCATCGAGTGCCATGCCTGCGGCTATCTGCGGGCTTTTTTATTTACGGCCTGAAGGTGGTTTCGCTGTCTGTCGGGCACTGACCGTGTGCGTTTTGTTTCACCATCACAACAACTACCATGAGAAAGAGCATCCCCCTTCTTTTTGCATGTGCACTGGCTACCTTGCCTGCTGCAAAGCCCGCGTACGCAGACGGCTTTTACGGAAGTGCGAGTTTCGGGCTTGCAGCCCCGGCAGACTTTTCGTTCCCGGACGCAACGTATACGTATAGCGGGACAACCTATCATTTCACCAATGACCGGTCGAGTTTCAAAACGGCTGTAGCCTGTCGGGGTGAAATCGGCTGTATGTTTCAGGATTTCCGTGCCGGCGTCGAGGTTGGCAGTGCCAAACCGGGGCTGGATCGGGAAACTTTTTATTTCAACGATACAGTCCTTTCGTACATACCGATTTCAGGGTCTTTCTCCGTCCTGTCGTTTATGCTGAACGGCTACTATGATATTCCGACATCCAAGGGATATTCCCCGTATATCATGGCTGGTCTCGGCGTTGCCAAGGTCAAGGCAGACAATGCGACAAGCGATTCCATAGTCATCGCAGGTACGAGTTTTTCCCAAACCCGCACCCTCTGGGCTACGACCGACGAGTCGGTGGGTGCCTGGCAGGCCGGTTTCGGGGCGGCCATACCCGTGCGGCGAGGTGTTCAGCTTGATCTTGGCTACCGCTATTTTTCAACAGGCACCGTCAGGCTCAACTCGTCAGTAAGCGGGAAACTGCATTCGAGCAATCTGCTTGCAGGCCTCAGGTTCGAACTCTGAGGGTTCGGCAACCGATTTTCCTTCTGCCCGCGTTTCCGATCATTTCCGGCTTTTTCTGGGGATGGCCGGAAACGGATCCTTCGGCACATGCCTGGCAATGCGGGCCATCTGCTTGCTGCGCGTGCCTTGCCGCTTTGTTTATAGGGGCGTCTGGCCTATCTTTTCCAATGGGGTTTCGGGTATTCCGGTTCCCGGCCAGCCGCCCTGTTCCGCATGATCCTGCCGCGCCGGTGTCGGCATGCCGCCGGACCCTTCTGTTTTGCGATGTCGCGAACGGAGTTCCTGCATGGTACTCAAGCCGATGAACCTTGGCTTTCTTGATGGATGAATATTACGACTGACTTTGGCCAGGAGGCATGGCATGCTCTGGATGCTCCGGGTGCTTACGAGTGGTGGTATTTCGATGCGGAAGATGTCCGCCAGGGCCTTTCCGTTGTCTGCATCTGGTTTGATGGTTTCCCCTTTTCTCCTTTTTACAACAGCCGCACCGAACGGTGGCGTTCCGGATCTTCCGAGGATCGTCCCTTGCCGTCCCAGCATGCGGCATTCAGCTTTCAGCTCTACGATCAGGGGCGAGAACTTGTCAGTTTCATCAAGGAGGGCCCTGACGCTTCGTTCGGACAGGGGCCGTCACGTATTGGCGTCCGCTTTGAAAACTCCAGTTTTTCGTTTGATCCGGAGCTGGACGCATACCTGCTGTCACTTGATTTTCATGACCCGGCACGAAACCTCAGGGTGCAGGGCGCTTTGCGCTTCACTGCCCGGCGCCGCTATGAGTACCGTCGTCCGCATGTATGCCGGATGGGTGCCGGAAGGCTGCATCAATGGTCGCTTTGCCTGCCCGTGGCGGAGGTTACCGGTTCGCTCACCGTTGATGGACCTCCCGGCGCCCGGCGCATCCTGCACTTTGCAGGCGAGGGGTACCATGACCACAATGCCGGTACGGAGCCGATGCAGGCCCATTACGATCGCTGGTACTGGGGGCGGGCGGTTTCCCGCCGTTTCGAACTGGTCTACTATCTTGTCTGGTTTCGTCGTCCGGGATGTACGCCGCTTGCCGTCATGATGCTCAACGATACCGAGACCGGACGTTTTCAGGTTCTTGATGGCGTTGCTGTCGGCGAAGGCCGGATGCGGAGGGGACTTTTCGCACCATTGCACAGCCGACATCTCCATATCGACGGGGGGACGGTGACGGTCGATGTCCGACATCGGAAAGCGTTGGACAAGGGGCCGTTTTACCTCAGGTTTGCCGCCGATGTCTTCATTGACATCGCCGGTGAGTGTTCCGAGCGCATCACGGGGATTTCGGAATTCCTCGATCCTGCGGCCCTCAGCTCGCCGGTCATGAGATTTTTTACCTCATGCCGTGTACTGCGCGATGGTTCGAAGGGATTCATGTATGGTGCCTACAATTTTTTCAGGCACCAATTTGATTGGTTTACACGGAAAAAATTATAATTTCAAAGTCGTTTTGCACGAATTCCCGGAGACGCGAAAACCAATGTGGTTCAAGCTGCCGGTTCAGGGTGGGAGGCCCTTCTCCCCGGGTCGACAACCAATGTCTTCTTGATGTTCAAACAACCCAAGTCATAAAAAGGAGATAGACCATAATGGCACAAACTGGTAATTTCAAAAGCCCGGCAAGGCTCGGCGCGCTCGGTGAAGGTGCTGGAGTCGCTACGTCGGGTGCCGTTCCTGGCGGCAAGCCGCGGGAGACCGGACTGAAAGGCGTCGATTTCGAGCGCCGCAGCTTTCTGCACAAAGTCGTCGGAGGCGTTGGTGCCATTGTGGCCGCAAGCACGCTGTATCCCGTCGTGAAGTTCATCATTCCGCCAGCCAAGGCCGTCAAGAACGTCAGTGAGCTGACCGCAGGGAAGGCAGCTGAAGTTCCGGATGGAACCGGCAAGATTTATCAGTTCAATGAAGACAAGGTCATCGTGGTCAACAAAGGTGGCTCCCTTACCGCCGTGAGCGCGGTCTGCACCCACCTGGGCTGCCTGGTGCACTGGGATAACGGGGCAGGACAGCTCGCATGCCCGTGCCATGGTGCCAAGTACAAGCAGACCGGCGAGATCATTTCCGGTCCGCAGCCGAAGCCGCTCAAGCTCTACAAGGCAAAGATCCAGGGCGCCGATATCATCATCTCCAAAGCTTAAGCATCAACACCTGAAACTCAAGGGAGTCAAGACACATGGCTGAAAATACCCAGAATCCGGCTGCCGGCAGCGCGTCTGCCAAGCCGAAACCGCCAGCACCGGGCGCCGCCAAGCCCGCCGCTCCGGCTGCTGCCAAACCTGCGGCCCCGGCTGCCGCAAAACCCCAGGCGCCGAAAGCGTCGTCTGCCCCGTCAGGCGTGTACAAGCCTCCGGTAGACCGTCCTGACCCGAATCCGTACAAGGATTCGAAGGTGAGTGCCGTCGGTGCGTGGTTCCAGGAACGTTTCTATGTCGTTCTGCCGATCCTCGAATACCTGAAGAAAAAAGAGGTTCCCAAGCACCGTCTGTCGTTCTGGTACTATTTCGGCGGCCTTGGTCTGTTTTTCTTTATGATCCAGATCATCACCGGCCTGCTGCTGCTGCAGTACTACAAGCCGACCGATGCGACTGCGTTCTCGACATTCGTGTTTATCCAGAAAGAGGTGCCTTTCGGCTGGCTGCTTCGCCAGATCCATGCCTGGAGCGCCAACCTGATGATCCTGATGCTGTTCATCCACATGTTCAGCACCTTCTTCATGAAGTCCTACCGCAAGCCGCGCGAGCTCATGTGGGTCAGTGGCTTCATCCTGCTTGCGCTCAGCCTCGGTTTCGGTTTCACCGGATATCTGCTGCCCTGGAACGAGCTGGCATTCTTTGCAACCCAGGTTGGTACCGAAGTTCCCAAAGTCGCTCCTGGTGGCGCCTTCATGGTTGAAATCCTCCGTGGCGGCCCCGAAGTCAGCGGCGAGACGCTTACCCGTATGTTCTCGCTCCATGTCGTGCTGCTGCCCGGCCTGGTCCTGCTGGTGCTTTCCGCCCATCTCGTGCTTGTCCAGATTCTCGGCACTTCAGCGCCTATCGGCTACAAGGAAGCCGGCCTGATCAAAGGGTATGAAAAGTTCTTCCCGACCTTCCTCGCCAAGGACGGTATCGGCTGGATGCTTGGTTTTGCGCTCCTGGTCTATCTTGCCGTGATGTTCCCCTGGGGCATCGGCCTCAAGGCGGATCCGCTGACCCCGGCTCCTATCGGCATCAAGCCTGAATGGTATTTCTGGGCACAGTTCCAGCTCCTGAAGGATTTCAAGTTTGAGGGCGGCGAACTGGTTGCCATCATTCTCTTCACCATTGGCGCCGTCGTCTGGATGCTGGTGCCGTTCATCGACCGTCAGGCTTCTCGCGAGCAGCGCAGCCCGATCTTCACGATCTTCGGTCTTCTGGTGCTTGCCTTCATCCTGATCAATACCTACAGGGTCTATGCCGAGTATGGCTGGTAATCGTACTCCTGTTTGCCGGATGTCCTGCTGACGTCCGGATATGAAAAAGCCCGGTTCAGCCGGGCTTTTTCATATCATGGCACCATTGCCGCAAGGTGCGCGGCGCCATGCCGTGTGAGGCATTGGGGGCGGTTATTTCTCCTGCAGCATCGCGGTCATTTCATAACCGCTGAGGAACGCGGCCGTATCCAGCTGTTCAAGGCTTTCCAGCCACTCGGTGAACGCCATTGCCTTTTTCTGGGGCAGTTGTGCGTGCAGCCAGAGCCAGGAGGCCAGCAGGATGAATCGCTGTTCCCTGAACCAGGTTTTTCCATGCAGCAGTTCGAACTGCATGAAGGACGAGAAGTGCCTGTCTTCTGATTCGAACAGCATGCCAAACGCTTTCCTGATGTGTTCGGCCGGAGGTTCGACCGATGCCGGAGGTTCGGCGCTGACCGAGAGGAGGCACGAAAACAGGTCGACGAGCTCAGGACCGGTGATCGGAAAGCCGGGCCGTTCCGGCCAGACAGGCGCAAGCGCAGTGCCAAGCAGCCAGTCGTCGATGAGCTGTCGCTGGAGCAGGTTGTTGTGGATGAGCATTCGCTGGATGGCTTCCAGGAGGATCAGGCTGCCGATACTGCTGCGGAATGCCTCGGAATTCCCTGCATCAATGCCGAGGGCGGTTCTGAGGCGATGATAATCGGCAAGCCCAGCGATCTTTTTTTCGATCCCGAGGGCGTTCAGGAAGCGCCCGGCTGCAAATCCGGCAGTCTCTTCCGGGAGCTGGAGCGGTCGTTCCATGATCTCCTCGAACTGCACCGCAATATCGGCAAGAAGGTTTTGGCAATAGCTTCCGAATGCCGTGGCATTTTCCTTTGCCGTTTTTTCCTGTTCAATCAGAAGCATGGCCTCGATGAGGCCGTCGACAACGATCCTGTGGACAGGCGCGAGGCTCATGGTCAGCGCCTCCAGTTCGATCGACTGGACGCCTCTTCCGCCAAGCATTTCGCAAACGCGGTCATACGGGCGCAGCCTGGTCGGCCTGACGATCCTGAAGTCGAGGAAGACGTGGTAGTGGTAGCCCTGGATGGAGACCATCAGTCCCTCCTGGCGGATGGCTGCACATGACCTGATGAACTCCTGGTTGCGGGAGTGGTCCCTGAAGATGACGAACGCATCCGTTTCACCAGGGAGCCCGAGTGCATCGGCAAGCAGGGTCTGCGTCAGGTTGCCGCCTTCGGTGATATGGGCCGCGGAGATGCGGATCCAGCCCTCTGCAGCTTCCCATCGGTTGTTGAACAGGACCAGCGCCCGCTCCTCATTCAGGCGGTTGCTGTACGCATAAACGTTTTCGTTGACCGAGCCGTCGGGGGAGAACAGGTCGAACAGGAAGAAGTTGCCAACTTCGGCAAACAGCTTCCTTCGCTTCATGATCGGGAAAATTTCCCGGTAATGCCGGTCGACCAGATCGCCGTCCGGTGATTCGTCATAGTAGGCACGTGCGTACTCCATGCCATATTTTTCTGTCAGACCCTCCACCTGGCCGTGTCCGATCATCGGCAGGCCCGGCAGGGTGAGCATCATCATGCAGACGCCGAAATACTTGTCTCCTTTGCCGAACTGGGCTATGGCCGTGTCCTCGTCAGGATTGTTCATGAAGTTGACGTAGCGCTTCAGGATCTCCGGATCAAATTCGAGGGTCCGCTTGATCAGTTCCCGGTAGTTCGCATTGTCCTCCTTCTTGAGCATGTGCATGAATGCGCTGTTGTAGACGCGGTGCATGCCGAGCGTTCTGACGAAATAGCCTTCAAGCATCCAGAAGGCTTCGGCAAGGAGCAAGGTGTCCGGGACCTCTTGCTTGACCCGGTCCACCACCTCACGCCAGAACTCTTCGGGGATGGCCGCATCGAAGTCCGCCATAGACATGGCGCAGGCGTTTCGCGACGGGACGCCCGGAGCATGTCCCGGCAGGGGGAACCAGAGGCGCTGGATATGCCGTTTGGCCAGAACCATGGCGGCGTCGAACCTGATGATCGGGAACATCCGTGCCACATGCAGGATCTGCTGGATGACCCCTTCCCGGACTTCAGGGGAGAGGAAGTTCAGCTGTGCGGTATCGTTCCACGGCATGTTGGTGCCGTCGTTGCCATGATAGATGTACCTGGTTTCCCCGGTCAGGTGGTCGACCCGTTTGAAGGTGACGGCTGCGTCCGTCCGGTTCCAGTAGCCGTCTTCGATGTGGATGCCGTACCGGTTGTCCGGGCTGAGGTTCGGGCCGTTGTACGTATAGTTCGGGTAGGGTGGCTCCTGGGTTCCGAGAAACCAGTCGGGCTTTTGCCTGACCAGCTCGGAGTCGAGGCCGGTATGGTTCGGCACCATGTCGCTGGCGAGGCGGATACCCCGTTTCATTGCCCGGTTGCGGAGGTCGAGGTACCCTTCGTAGCCGCCTATTTCCTGGGCGATCTCATAACTTTCCAGGGCGTAGGCCGATGCCTTCGCTTCCGGGTTGCCCTGAAGCTGCTTGATCATCCGGGATGCCTGGCTCCGCTCCCAGAGGCCGATGAGCCAGAGGGCGGTGAACCCGCGTTCCGCGAGCAGTTCCAGTTCCCGGTCCGGGATGTCCTGCAGCCGCCTGACCGGGTAGCCATACTGCCGGGAAAGCTGGTCGAGCCAGACGTAGGTGCTTTTTGCGATCATGACGACCTCGGGCATCCACGACGAGTCGTGCGAATACCTTGCCGGCGCGGTATCGAGCCCATCGTAGCCGGGAACCTGCGCTTCCTTGTCGAACGAAACGCCACCCTCCGGCCCGTGTTCCCGTGATATGTTTTCAAAAAACAGGTACCGGTCTTCGTCCTCGATGAGGATGATGGCTTCGTCAAGCAACGCCCACCAGGGTGAGTCGGCAAGCAGCCCGGCCCAGTGGAGCCGGATGTACCGGAGCTGGTCGAGCAGCGAGCCGGGGGCATGGCGGATCGGGAGTTCAAGCAGTTCGGCAAGGTCTGCCTGGCCGGGGCCGACCGGTCCGGCGGTTTCCATTGCCCGCCGCATGGCCGCCACCAGCTGCGGGTAGCTCCCGTTTTCCCTGAGGTCACGGTCCGAGATCAGGTCCGAGAATTGTTCGAGCGCAGGATTCTGGTTGTTCAGCCAGACCAGGTAGGACTCCTCGACGACTTCGGCCAGCTTTCTGCGATTGTCCAGATACCCTGCGGCCGGCTTGCCCGACTGGTAGAGTTCGTCCGGCGGGAACTGGTCGAGAAACCTGACCAGACCGCTTTTTGCCTGCTGGTCCGATATCGTGTTTTCCGCCAGTGACAGGGCGGTTACCGGGAGGCTCTGGACCCGGGAGATGATATGGTGGCATATCTCATGCAGCAGCTTCATGCCGTGCAACTGTGCCGGCAGCAGCTTTTTTGCCCCCCCTCCCCTGATGGCGGTGATCTTCCTGTTGATGGTTTCCGTCAGCTCCTCGGCCTGTTTCATGGCCTGGATTCGGTCTGCAGGCAGGGTGAGTGCCTCCGGATCGCCGAGTCCATAGAGGTCCCGCGCTTTGCGGTTGACGTAGAAGTGCGCTTTTGCTGCGGTTCTGGTATCGGTGCTCATGGCCGGGCTGGGTACTCAGAGAATGAATCGTTGCTTCCTTGCCGGGGAGTGATCCCCGGCTGTCCTGCAAGTTACGCAATTTTCGGCAGTCGCCGAACCGGTTGCCAGTAATCCACGTTCACGGTGCTTCGCCGGCCTGAACGCGGCCATTCTCAAACTGAGAAATACGATGGCGGCAGCTGCGTGCTGGTGGTGTGGTATAACTTGTTTTAAAATAAAGTAATGTCTGTTCACTTCAGTGGACGTCCTTATTTGGTACGGTATTTGATGATTTATCGGTAAGGCGATGCCGTATCGTCCGGTTTTTTGTCTTGAACCTGTGGTCGGCAGGAATCGCCTTTTTGGGGATTTCCCGTAAATCAGCATTTGTTCATGACTCCGGAACTCATTATTGCCGTCACTGTATGCCTGAAGGTTGGAAAGGCAGTAGCCTTGCATGGCGGCAGCCCCGCTGCTCAGGCGGGAACGCCGGCGGTCGCGCCTGCACCGGAGCCGGAGGCTTTCCGGAAGATGGCTCGCGACCTGGCCGTTACCGGCCTTCCAGTTGTCGGCGCGTATGGCGAGCCGGTTCCCTTCGCCGTCAGGCGGGAGTGGAACCAGTTCTGGCTGGTCTGTCCTCTGGATGGTGCCGACGGGGATGCCGGGGAGTCTACGGTGAGCGTTGCTTTGGTTGAGGGCGGCGATCCGGTGCTTGGCGTCGTCTACGCTCCGGCAATCGACGAACTGTATTGTGCAAGCCGTGAATCGGGGGCTTACCGGGTCCGGTTTGCCGGAACCCCGTTTGCCGAAACCACCCGTCTGCAGCCGGCCATATGCAGGGAGCTTGCCGACGGGCCATCGGTATGCCGGTTGCTGGTTGGCAGTGCGCATCTGGACGAGCACATGCAGGAGTATGTCGACGGGCTTGCCGAGACCCGGCCCGGGATCCGGATCGTCCGCGGTGACGGCATGTTGAATTTCTGCCGTGTGGCCAGTGGCGAAGCTGAGTTGTACCCACGGCTCGAAGTGACCGCCGAGTGGGAAACTGCCGCCGGGCATGCGATTCTCAGGAGTGTCGGCAAGGGCCTTGTCGAGATTGCTACCGGCCTGCAGATGCGGTACAATAAACCCGATCTGCGTAATCCGCATTTTCTGGCACGGTGATGCCGTTGCCGGGTTTGTTTCCATCCCGGGAGAGAATGTTGTCGTTTCTTAAGCCAAGGACTTGTGAGTTTTATCTATATTTAAAAATAACCTGTTTCACTAACTTCCGTCAGCTTGGCAGCTTGCAGCCGCTGCACGAACCGAAGATGTCTGCCGTATGAAAGGAATCATTCTTGCCGGGGGATCCGGTACCCGCCTCTACCCCGTGACAAAGGGGGTTTCGAAGCAGTTGCTGCCCATCTACGACAAGCCGATGATCTATTATCCCCTGACGACCCTCATGCTGGCCGGCATACGGGAGGTCCTCGTGATTACCACGCCTGAGGACCGGGCATCGTTCGAGAAGCTGCTCGGTGACGGCAGCGACTGGGGCATTTCAATCCGGTATACGGTGCAGCCCTCTCCTGACGGGCTTGCGCAGGCCTTTATCCTTGGTCGTGATTTTGTTGGTGATGACGATGTCTGCCTGGTTCTGGGCGACAATATCTTTTTCGGCTACGGGTTCAGCGCCATGCTCAGGGAGGCGGTACGGAGCGTGACGGTCGACAGGAAAGCCATGGTGTTTGGCTATTACGTCAGTGATCCGGAACGGTACGGCGTCGTTGAATTTGCCGAAGGTGGCAAGGTCGTGTCCATTGTGGAAAAACCGGAAGCGCCGAAATCAAACTATGCCGTCGTTGGCCTCTATTTTTATCCCAACAATGTGGTCGATGTCGCCGCCACCATACGTCCTTCGGCAAGAGGAGAACTGGAAATCACCACGGTGAACGAGACCTACCTGCAGCGGGGGGAGCTTTCCTGTTCCGTGATGGGGCGAGGCTTTGCCTGGCTCGATACCGGTACGCACGACTCCTTTCAGCAGGCAGGGAGCTTCATTGAAACCGTCGAGAAACGGCAGGGGCTGAAGATTGCCTGTCCGGAAGAGATTGCCTGGCGCAGCGGCTGGATTGCCGATGCAGACGTCGAGCGACTTGCCGGACCCCTGCTCAAAAACCAGTACGGCCAGTACCTGATGCAATTGCTTGCCCAGGGAAACGACGGTCCGGCATGAACTCCATCCACTCCAACCATTTATCGCAGCCTGATCCATCGTCATGAACGTTATCCAGACCTCGTTGCCCGGCGTCATCCTCTTCGAACCTCGCGTGTTCGGCGATGATCGGGGATATTTCTTTGAATCTTTCCGGCTTGACGTGTTTGAACAGCACGCCGGTCCGCATGTGTTTGTCCAGGACAACGAATCGTTTTCCCGCCATGGCGTCCTGCGTGGCCTGCATTTCCAGAAGCCGCCGTTTACCCAGGGCAAGCTGGTCAGGGTCATTCTCGGTACCGTGCTCGATGTCGCCGTCGATATCCGGCGGGGCTCTCCGACCTTCGGTCGTCATGTCGCCGAGGTGCTGAGTGCCGAAAATCACCGTTCCATGTGGATTCCTCCGGGATTCGCCCATGGTTTCGCCGTGTTGAGCGATTCGGCGCTGTTCAGCTACAAATGTGATGCGTTCTATGCGCCAGGTCATGATGCCGGCATAGCCTGGAACGATCCTCTTCTGGCCATCGACTGGAAGATTGCTGCCGAAGATGTCTGCATTTCGCCGAAAGATGCTCTGTTGCCATGTCTTGACGGGATAACGCCGCTTGATTTTCCCTGGTAAGGTCCAGGTAACTGATTTCCACAACACGAAGACAACGAATGAATATTCTGGTGACCGGCAGCCGGGGCCAACTCGGTTCTGAGCTGCAGGAATTGCAGTCGATGGTTCGGGGAACGCACCGATGGTATTTTACCGACCGGCCCGAGCTGGATATCACCGCTGCCGACGAGGTCCGCAGGTTCTGTACGGAGGAGGGCATTACGGTGATCGTCAATTGCGCGGCCTATACGGCGGTTGACAGGGCCGAAGCGGATGCTGCCGCGGCATTTCAGGTCAACCGTGACGGCCCTGCGGCACTGGCTGCGGCGGCCAGGGCCTGCAACGCGCTCCTGGTGCATGTGTCGACGGATTACGTTTTCGATGGCAACGCCTGCACGCCATACCGGGAAGAGGATCCGGCAGTGCCCTCTGGCGTGTATGGCCAGTCGAAATGGGAAGGTGAAGAGGCGATTCGCCGGATCGGACCTTCATGGATCATCATCCGCACCTCCTGGCTCTATTCAGTCCACGGCCCGAACTTCGTGAAAACGATGCTTCGTCTCGGCCGGGAACGGGCGTCGATCGGGGTCGTCTTCGACCAGGTCGGAACGCCCACCCTGGCGACCGACCTGGCCAAAGCCATTCTTTCGATTCTGGACCGTCTCGACCCGGCGCGGAGCTACGCGGAGACTTACCATTATTCGAACGAGGGGGTCTGTTCCTGGTACGATTTCGCGACGGCAATCATGCGTGCTGCAGGACTTGGCTGCCGGGTGAACCCGCTGGAAAGCTCGGAATATCCGACACCGGCGGCAAGGCCTTCCTACAGCGTCCTGAACAAACGGAAGATCCGCGAGGCGTGGGGCCTCACGATTCCACACTGGCACGAGTCGCTCCTCGGCATGCTTGCCCGAAGCGGCGAACTGCACCGGAGCAATGCAGGTAACGAACAACCATAACGAACGAACGAACATGCACATTCTGGTTACGGGGGGAGCCGGCTTCATCGGTTCCCATGTCGTCAGGCATTTTCTTGCGGCCCATCCGGCATGCACCATCACCAACCTGGACAAGCTGACCTACGCAGGGAACCTTGCCAACCTGAAGGATGTCGAATCGAACCCGAACTACCGGTTCGTGAAGGGAGACATCACCGATGCGGCCTTTCTGGCCGGTCTGTTCGCTGACAACCGGTTTGACGGTGTGATCCACCTTGCTGCGGAGTCGCATGTGGACCGCTCGATTTCAAGCCCGGTCGAGTTCGTCATGGCCAACGTGCTCGGTACGGTGAATCTGCTGAATGCTGCGCGAGTCGCCTGGGACGGTGATTTCAGCGGAAAGCGTTTTTACCATGTTTCCACCGATGAGGTCTATGGTACGCTTGGACGCGAAGGCATGTTCACGGAACGCACGCCCTATGATCCACACAGCCCCTATTCGGCTTCCAAGGCTTCATCGGACCACTTCGTCAGGGCTTTCCACGATACCTACGGCATGCCCGTGGTCATCAGCAACTGTTCCAACAACTACGGGCCGTACCAGTTTCCGGAAAAGCTGATCCCGCTGTTCATCAACAACATCAGGAACAACCGTCCGCTGCCGGTATACGGCAAGGGGGAGAACATCCGTGACTGGCTCTGGGTTGTCGACCATGCTCGTGCCATAGACCTGATTTACCACAAGGGGGTGACGGGTGAGACCTACAATATCGGCGGGCACAATGAGTGGACGAACATCGACCTGATCCGGCTGCTCTGCAGCATCATGGACCGTAAGCTCGGCAGAGCCCCCGGGACGTCGGCAGGCCTCATTACCCATGTGACCGACCGGGCCGGCCACGACCTGCGCTACGCCATCGACGCCACCAGGCTTCAGCGGGAGCTGGGATGGGTCCCCTCGCTGACCTTCGATGTCGGCCTTGAACAGACCGTCGACTGGTATCTTTCCAACCAGGAGTGGCTTGACCAGGTCACTTCCGGGGCATACCAGAGCTATTACGAAAAGATGTACACCGGCCGCTGAAGGCCGGTGGCATCATGAGGAGGCAGCGTGTCGAGGTCTGGGCGGGGGAACGGTGCCAGACCTCGGCGGATTACTTGAACACCAGTTGCAGGTTTGCTGCAATCCAGAAGTTGGGGACTTCTCCTTCAGTGGTAAGGTTACCGGTCAGGGATGCGTTCCATGTCGCTTTTTGATTATCCATTATTTTTCCGTCAATGCCCAGGGCTGTTCGCAGCCAGTTCTGTTTGCTGCTGCTGCCCGTGATGTTAAATCGGGAGACCCCGATGATTTCGCCAGTGGTTGCAACGGCATCTGGCTCGAAAAGGTGGGTGCCTTCGACGGTTCCGACAAGCGACCAGGCGCGGGCAACCGGCAGCGTTATATTGAGCCCAAGCCGAAGTTCGGTTGCCTGCTGGTGTTGTTTGTCGAAAATGATGGGGTAATCGCCGCCACTTTCGGTAAAACCGTCGGTACTGGCATTGCAATAGGAAAAATCGAGATATGGCGATAAGCCGACCGGGGCTATGTGGAGGGCGTTTTCTGCATCGATCCGGCCTCTCACACCCCAGAGGGCGCTTGACGGAGTTCCGTTGGAGGTGTTCAGTACATCCCCGACCAGGTAATTGCGGTTGATGGTCAGCTTTCCCCAACTTTTGTATCCGCCAAGCGTTACCCACAGTTTTTTGTTGAGTGGGATCAGTGATTCGGCAAGGATGAATGTGGTGTTTCCAACAGCTTTTCCGTTCAATGCAAGATGTTGCTCAGAGCCGGTTGTTCCAATGGAAAGGTTCATCTGGAACAAGCCGAAGTTTCGTCCATAACCGATTTCTGCAAGCCCTATGTCACCATTTCGGCTTCCATGATCGTCCTGTCCAAGATCTCCGGTGACCCAGAACGTGTTCTGTCCAGGGCCGACCCTGCGGAGCAACGGACGGCTATGGGCTCCATGCTGATTCAGGAGTGATGAAGAGAGCAGCAATTTTGATCCTGTTGCCATTGCGTCGAGCGTTTGGCTAAAAGCAGGATCAAGTACGGTAGTGATCTTGGGGTAAAGTGACTGCACATTCTGTAATGTCACTGTTTGGGGCTGGTACGAAACATGGAGTTCCTGTCCGGTGCCGCCTCCGCTGATAGTTGTTTCCGGGTACCCGACTGAGTTGATGGTAATGCTGCCGAGATTCGCGACTGAGGTGCAGAACAAATCAGGATTCGTTGCATTCAGGCTGAGATTGGTCCTGGATGTTGCGGAAATACCTGTTATGGAGGATACGGCGGTGTCGTACCAGCTTGACAAGTTTGCGGTGCTGCCGGTTGTCGTGGCGCCGGTTGTCGTGGTTGCCGTTGTGCCGGACTGCGCGGTTGCGGGCATTGGATTTGCCAGCGCAACCAGCAGCGTGGCTGCGGGTGTGGCGATGTGGCGCAAGAAACGGCAATGACGGTTTAGCCGAAATGGTCCGGAGACTGCTTTTTCCATGTGGGGGGATGGGGGATAGTTGTCTTGATCACGGAATTTGAAAAAAGGTTGGGGGGTTATCCTTTTTACGAACGCCAAGTGAGAATATAGTTGTATTTATGACAATAATATGACTTTTTCTGTTTTTTTTGCATTGGCGCCCGATGGCGAGTGTCTGCTAACGTGCTGTTTTTGTTTTCTTTCAGCTGCTTTTACAAACCTTTATATTGAGGTGGTTGCGGCCTGAGTTGTGTGCAGGTCCCGGTACTGAATTTTCTTTTCAACAAGTCAACGCAATTCCAGGTGATCATTCCTGTCATTCTCAGCGGCGGTTCGGGTGTTCGGCTTTGGCCTCTGTCCAGGGCCATGTATCCGAAGCAGCTGCTTTCCCTGTTCAGTGAGCGGACCATGCTGCAGGACACCGTCCTGCGGCTCTCCAGCCTTGGCGATGTCGGGCCTGCCACCTGCATCTGCAATGACGACCACAGGTTTCTGGTCGCCGAACAGCTTCGCGAGGTGGTCGACGGCAAACCGTCCATCGTGCTTGAACCGGTTGGCCGCAATACTGCACCTGCCGTCGCCGTTGCAGCGCTGCTGCTCGCCGAAAGCCATCCTCGCGCGCACATGCTGGTCATGCCTGCGGACCATGTCATCCGCGATACCGGGGCGTTTGCCAGGGCCGTCGCCCTTGGCCTTCAGGCTTCGGAATCGGGATCGCTGGTGACCTTCGGCATTGTGCCGTCATCGCCGGAGACCGGTTATGGCTATATCCGGGTCCCGGCAGGCGGTGCAGCGTCCGGAACGGTCTGCCCGGTGCTTGAATTCGTCGAAAAGCCGGAGCGGGAAAAGGCAGAGGCCTACCTTGCTTCCGGCGATTACCTCTGGAACGGCGGGATTTTCCTGTTCAGGCCGGAGGTGTACCTCCAGGAGCTTGAGGCCCATGATCCGGCGATTCTTGAGGCTTGCCGGAAATCGCTCGGCAAGGCTGCCAGGGACCTTGATTTTCTTCGACTCGACCGGGAGTCGTTTGCAGCGTGTCCTTCCGATTCGATCGATTATGCGGTCATGGAAAAAACATCCAGGGCCGTCGTGGTGCCCCTTGATGCGGGATGGAGCGATGTCGGCGCATGGTCGTCGCTCTGGGAGGTGCAGGATCGTGATGCCGAAGGCAATGTCAAGCGTGGTGACGTGCTGGTCCATGGCGTCCGCAACAGTTACGTCCATGCCACAAGCCGCCTGGTCGCAGCCGTCGGGGTCGAGGATCACGTCATTGTCGAAACGGCGGATGCCGTGCTGGTCGCCTCCAAGGACCGAGTACAGGAGGTCAAGGCGATCGTCGAGGAGCTGAAGCGGCAGGGGCGTGAGGAGCCGCTGATGCACCGCCGGGTCTACCGTCCATGGGGGTCGTATGAAACGATCGACGAAGGGGCGCGTTTCAAGGTCAAACGCATCACGGTCAAACCCGGAGCTTCCTTGTCGCTGCAGATGCACCATCATCATGCCGAGCACTGGATCGTGGTCACCGGATCGGCGATCGTGACCGTCGGGGAGCAGAAAATCCATCTCGATGCGAACCAGTCGACATTCATCCCCGTTGGCGTCACGCACCGGCTTGAAAATGAGGGCAAGGTCGCCCTGGAGCTTATCGAGGTGCAGTCGGGCGATTATCTCGGTGAGGACGATATCGTCAGGTTCGAGGACATTTACGGAAGAAGTTGAGGCTCCGTTTTTTTCCGGCCTCTGCCGGTCTCCCGCTTCTGGGGGGCCGGCGCTTTGAGGTCATCGATTTATGTACTACATTCTCCTATTGAGTTTCCTTACGATCCATAACCAATTTCCAGGCATCACATGGCTGAAGAAATCAAATCTTCCGCTCCGGCAAAGGGCGGGAACGATGTCGTGAAAGGTGATTTCGCGACCATACTCGTCGGTGTCGGCACCGTGCTCGACAGCGCGCTTACCCCGCTCAGCAAGCTGGTTGCGCAGACCCTTGATTCGATGACGACCGTCGCCAAGCAGATTCTCGACGGTATCAATACCTCGCTGGCCCAGAAGAAGTGAATTGCCGGGAGCGGTGGTTCGACTGAACCGTCGCCAGATACAGGGATTCCCGAAAGGCAGGCCTTCGAGAAAGGTCCTGCCTTTCTGTTTTCCGGCCGATTCTCGTATATTCAGTCTTTTCCATACGCCGGCAGTCGCCAGTGTACGTATGAATTCCAGATTGATTTCCGATAGAGCCATGCCCGAATCCTATCCAGATTTCCCGACCAGCCTCTCCTACAGCCTCATGGAGGCTGAAATCCAGCAGTTCTGGGATGAACACCACATATTCCGGAAAAGTCTCGAAAAGGAGGCTCCGAAGGGCATTTACTCGTTCTACGACGGTCCGCCGACGGTCAACGGCAAGCCGGGTGTGCACCATGTGTTCAGCAGGACCATCAAGGATGTCGTCTGCCGTTATATGGCCATGAACGGCTACCGGGTGCCCCGCAAGGCCGGGTGGGACACGCATGGTCTTCCCGTGGAGATTTCGGTCGAAAAGAAGCTCGGCCTGAAAAACAAGTCGCAGGTGGTGGCCTATGGTGAAGAGGAGTTCAACCGAGAGGCCCGCGAACTGGTCTACCACCATATCGAGGACAACCGCGAGGGATGGGGTCGACTGACCGAGCAGATGGGGTATTGGGTCGACATGGACAGCCCCTACATCACCTGCGACAACAAGTATATCGAGTCGGTCTGGTGGGCGCTGAAGACCATATTCGACAAAGGCCTGATTTACAAGGATTACAAGATCGTCCCCCAGGACCCCAAATCCGAGACGGTGCTCAGCTCGCATGAGCTGGCGCTCGGTTACAAAGAGGTCCAGGATCCAAGCGTTTTCGTCAGGTTCCGCCTCAAGGGCGATGACGCCTCATTCCTGGTTTGGACCACCACGCCCTGGACGCTTATCTCCAATGTTGCGCTGGCCGTCGGGGCCGACATCGATTATGTCCGTGTCCGAAACTCCGGGACCGGTGAAGAGCTCATTCTCGCCGAATCGCGCCTGCAGGTGCTGGTCGAGAAGATCGACGGTGAATCTGCCTGGCAGGTTGTCGACCGCTGCAAGGGGAGTGACCTTGAAAATCTTGAATACGAACCCCTCTTTGGGTATTTCAGGCCTGAGCGTCGCTGCTGGTATGTGACGACCGCCGGGTTCGTCTCGACGGCAGATGGTACGGGCATCGTGCATATTGCACCGGCTTTCGGTGCCGACGACTACGAGCTTTCCCGCAAGTACGACCTGCCGATGCTGCAGCCGGTCGCCCGCAACGGCTGCTTCACTGCCGAGGTGCCTGATTACGCCGGTATGTTCTTCAAGGATGCCGACAAGCCGATCATGCAGCGCCTGAAAGAGGAGGGCAAGCTGTACCGGCGTGAAACGATCAACCACACCTATCCCTTCTCCTGGCGTTACGACGTGCCGGTGATCTACTATGCACGGGAATCCTGGTATATCCGAACCACCAGCATCGCCTCGCGGATGGTGGAGCTGAACCGGAGTATCAACTGGAATCCCCCGGAGATCGGTGCCGGGCGTTTCGGCAACTGGCTTGAGGAAAACAAGGACTGGGCGCTGTCCCGCGAACGGTTCTGGGGTACCCCGCTGCCCATCTGGGTCGCGGAGGACTTTTCGATCGGGGATGACGCTTCGACAGGCAAGCTGTTTGCCGTCGGCTCCATCGCCGAACTTCGCGAGGGTTGCATCGACATCGACGGCAAGCCAGTCAACCTCGGTGAGGCGCTGGACAGTGGCCGCATCGGGCTGGACCTGCACAAGCCGTTTGTCGACCGCATCTATTTCATCCGCGACGGCCGACGTTTCGTCCGTACCCCGGAACTGATCGATGTCTGGTTCGACAGCGGTTCCATGCCGTTTGCACAGCTCCATTACCCGTTCGAGAACCAGGAGCTGTTCGAAAAGACCTTCCCTGCCGATTTCATCGCGGAGGGGGTCGACCAGACCCGCGGCTGGTTCTACACCATGCATGCCATCGCCACGCTCCTGTTCGACCGGCCGGCATACCGGAACCTCGTGGTCAATGGGCATATCCTTGACAAGAGCGGCCAGAAGATGTCCAAGTCGAAAGGCAACGTCGTCGATCCGTTCGAGACGATGGGTCGGTATGGCGCCGATGCGATCCGCTGGTACCTCATGGTCACCAGCCCGCCATGGCGTCCGAAACTGTTCAATGTCGAAGAGATCGAGGAGGAGCAGCGCCGCTTTTTCCGGGCTTTCGTCAACAGCTACAACTTTTTTGTGCTGTACGCCAACGTTGACGGCTTCAGTGGCCGGGAGCCTGAAATACCGGTCGCGGAACGCTCGGAACTCGACCGCTGGGTGCTCTCATGCCTCAATACCCTTGTCGCCAATGTCCGTGAGCGCATGGAGCAGTACGACCTTACCGGCGCAGCCCGACTCATTGGTGACTTTACGGTCGACGACCTGTCCAACTGGTATATCCGGCGTTCCAGAAAGCGTTTCTGGAAGGGGCGGATGGGGGCTGACAAGCTCTCTGCCTACCAGACGCTTTCGACGGTGCTGCTCACGGTTGCCCGGCTTCTGGCGCCGTTCACGCCGTTCATCGCCGAGCGCATTTACCTCAACCTCAGTGGCGTGGCCGGCAGCGATGCCGCGGAATCGGTGCACCTGTCCGACTATCCGGAAGCCGTCGCCGCCCATATCGACCGTCCGCTCGAGGAGCGCATGAAGAAAGCCCAGGTCATTACCTCCCTGGTCAGGACCATGCGTGAGAAGGTGTCGATTCCCGTCCGGCAGCCGCTCGGCAGGATCCTGCTTTCCGCCGGCGACCTGCAGGCAAGGAGGTCATACGAGCAGGTTGCGGGCATCATCATGGAAGAGGTCAATATCCGGAAGATCGAGTATATCGGGGATGAGGATTCGGTCATCAGCAAAAAGGCGAAGCCGAACTTCAAAACCCTCGGGCCACGCTACGGTAAGGATATGAAGGCTCTTGCCGAGGCGATCCGCATCATGAGCCACAAGCAGATCTCACGGCTCGAACAGGACGGAACGCTCGACCTTGACCTCGACGGGCGCGTCTTCAGCCTGACCCGTGAGGATGTTGACATCGTTCACGAAGATATCGAGGGTTGGCTTGTCGCGTCCGACGATGCACACCGGATCATGGTCGCGCTGGATACGGCTATTGACGAAGCGTTGCTGCACCTTGGCTATGCACGTGAGATCATCAGCATTATCCAGAACGAGCGCAAAAGCCTTGGGCTTGAGATTACTGACCGCATCAGGCTGAGGATTTCAGAGGTCGACAGTGCTCCTGACGCCGCCGGTAAAAAGATCGAAGTGGCGATCAGGAACCACCGGGAGATGATCATGGAAGAGACCCTTGCGACGGACCTTGCCATTGTAACCGATGTGGACTCTGGAGGCGTCATGCGTGAAATTCCTTCATACATGCCGAACGGCAGACGTGATACGAACCTTATGATTTGTCTGGCGCTTGAAAAATCCTGATTGTGATGTTATTATAAAAGTCAACGTTTTTTTGCGGGTCCCCGTGAAACCTGATAATAAAATCCGACATGTCGAAAAAAAACAGCAGTGTGTCGAACAACCCATCGCCCGAGCCTTCGGATGAGACGCGCCTGACGAAAACCTACCTGACCGATGAAGAGCTCGAACACTTCCGGCAGATCCTGCTGAAACGGCGTGAGGAGGTGCTTCGTGATCTTGACATCCTCCGTTCCTCGCTGTCGGAAGAGAGTGTGGAAGATTCGATCAACTCGAATTACTCGATGCACATGGCTGACCATGGCACCGAGACCATGGATCGTGAACAGCGGTTCATGTTCATTGCCCGTGATGAACGTTATCTGCATTATATCGATCAGGCGCTTGAGCGTATCCGGAACAGGACCTACGGTATTTGCGTCAAGTCGGGCAAGCCGATTCCCAAGAAGCGTCTCGAAGCGGTGCCGCACACGGCGGTGCGGATAGAGTTCAAGCAGTCCAAGAAATAACAGGTCACGGTCGGTGGCTCAGTTGCCGCCGTTCAGGAAAGAAATAAAAAAGGAGCCGGTATGGCTCCTTTTTTATTTCTCTTTTCCCGGTACCGGTCAGTCGTTCTCTTCCTTGTCGGTCGTGGCGTCGACGATCCGGATGGGGTAGTCACCACTGAAACAGGCGGTACAGTAGCTGCAGGTCTCGTTCTCGAATTTGGGAACGCTGTTCAGCAGCCCCTGCATCGAAAGGTACCTGAGCGAGTCGACGCCGATGTACTCCCTGATCTTTTCGATGTCGCCCGGCATCTGGCCGCCGTCACCGAACATATGGGTCAGGAGCTGGCGCTTCGTCGGGAAATCCATGCCGTAAAAGCAGGGGTTGGTGATCGGTGGTGAACTGATGTGGAGGTGGATCTCTTTCGGGTTTGCTTCGCGGATCAGGCGGATCAGCATTTTTGCCGTCGTGCCCCGGACGATCGAATCGTCGACGAGGATCATCGGCCGACCCTGGAGCACACCGCGCACGATGTTGTATTTCGACCGGACCTTGATCTCCCGGCTGTGGATACCTGGCTGGATGAAGGTTCTGCCGACGTAGTGGTTCCTGATCAGGCCATGCTCGAAACGGGCGGTCTTGCCCAGTCTGTTGCTTTCCCTGACGAAGCCGAGCGCGGCGGTGTTCGACGAATCGGGGACACTGACCACGGTCAGCTCCTTTTCCCCCGGGGCCTGCTCGATGGTCGATTCGCGTGCAAGGTTCTTGCCGAGGTTACGGCGCACCTTGTCAACCGAATTCTCAAAAATGAAGCTGTCCGGCCTTGCGAAATAGACGTACTCGAAAATGCATCTTGCCTTGCGTTCCGAGGGGGGCAGGAAGATCGATACCGGCTTTTCGTTTGAGATGGCCAGGTGGTCGATCAGCAGGATTTCGCCAGGTGCGATGTCCCTGATGTACTCTGCCTTGATGATGTCGAACGCACAGGTTTCACTTGCCACCACGTAGGCGAGTTCACCGGTCGAACTGTCGATTTTCTTTCCCAGCGCAAGCGGCCTGACACCAAAAGGATCCCTTGCCGCAATCATCTGGTTGTTAGCCAGAATCACCATGGAATAGGCGCCCTCCACCTGGCGGAGCGCATCATAGATCTGGTGCAGCGGCTCCTTTTCCTTGCTTCTTGCCGCGAGGTGCGGAATGATTTCGGTATCGGAGGATGCCTGGAAGATCACGCCCTGTTCGGTAAGTTCGCGTCGAAGTGTTCTGGAGTTGGTGAGGTTGCCGTTGTGGGCGATGGCGAGGCTGCCGGAGCGATAGGTGAGGGAGAAAGGCTGGATGTTGCTGGTTGACTTGGCTGAACCGGTTGTGGAGTATCGGTTGTGGCCGATGGCTGCGTACCCGGACAGATTATCGAATATCTGTTCATCCCTGAAGACCTCCGCGACCAGTCCAGGCCCCTTGTGTTGCTTGAAGAGGGTCTTCTTTTTTGCCTTGTTGTACTCGGCGACGACGATTCCTGCCGCTTCCTGGCCCCGGTGCTGCAACGAGTAGAGGCCGTAAAAGGTATCTTCGGCGGGGGTTTTAGAATTGAAAACGCCGAAAACTCCACACATATCGGTAAAACGTTAAGATTTGGTG
The DNA here is from genome assembly GCA_964611215.1 of uncultured Chlorobiaceae bacterium. Lineage (GTDB taxonomy): Bacteria > Bacteroidota > Chlorobiia > Chlorobiales > Chlorobiaceae > Chlorobaculum. Next base: position 62,456 of record CAZSXF010000007.1, on the reverse strand, counting down.
AAATCTTTGGCCTTGGGAAGGGCCATAAGAAACTAATACATCAGGTCGAATTTCAAAACAATTTCTCTTTTCCGGCGTTTACGCTTTCGGCTTTACGGCTGGAACTTGTTTTCAGAAAAAGAATTGCGTTACAAAGGAATGGAATGGTGGATTCCCTGGTTTGTAGTTCATAACAGAAATAGCCTTGCCAACGTTCAACCGTAACCACTCCGATGATCGAACTTCCCAAAAAAGCGGCGCCACCATCGGCATGGGTCTGGTGCCTGGTCACCCTGCTCTGGGGCACCGTGTTTTTCGCCACCTCAACCTGGATGCTTTCCATTGCGGCAGGATGGACCGGCGAAGGCTCCTTTGACACCGGCTTCGGCGAGTCGCTGAAGGCTTATGCCTGCTACGTACCGGTACTCATCGCCATCGCCCTGGCGGCAATGTCGCTGAAGCAGCTGACCGACCCCGGCTCCCTCAAGCAGATAGCTCGCCACCAGGCTGTCGCCAAAGGCCAGCGGGAGCGCTACTTCGTTTCGTTTGCCGGAAGCATCGCGTCCGGGTTCCTCTTCACCTTCGCGACGGCGGCCATGCACATCGTGACCGTGCCGCTGACCGGGGCTGTCGTTCACCTGACGCTGCGGACCGTCGCCATCGCCGGGGGATTGAACATTGTCGCAGGACTTGCCGCTTCGGTGCTGGTTGCCGTGCTATTCATGGTGGCGAGGTCGGTGCGGGGGGCCGGTCGGTAAGTGGGGTGCATAAAACAGAAAAAGCGCAGGTTCATGCGCTTTTTCTGTTTTATCCGTGGAGCTAAGGAGACTCGAACTCCTGACCCTTTGCATGCCATGCAAATGCTCTACCAACTGAGCTATAGCCCCATTTTGTAGGTACAATTATCTGAAAAAAAACTTTGATTTGCAACAGGTTTTTTTGAAACTTCGATATAACCTGTTGCAAACCCTCAAATTACCTCGCAATGGATCTCATGTACAGTATCAAGGAAGGCTTTTCGGGCATTGCCAGGGCCCGAATGCCTGCAGTCATCACCATGCTGATCGGCTTTTTTTCGCTGGTCATTCTCGGCATGTTCGGTTCGGTATCGCTGAGTTTCTACGATCTGATCCAGACGGTGCGTTCCCGTGTTGAAATGGAGGTGTTCTTCAACGATGCCACCGGTGAAGAGCAGGCGACGTTTCTGACCGGTCAGATGGGGCACATCCCCGGCATCGCAAAGGCGACCTACGTTTCCAAAGCGGATGCCGCCGAGCGTTTTTCCCGTGAGTTCGGCGAGGATGTCGTCAGGATACTCGGCACGAACCCCCTGCCCCGTTCGGTACGGCTCGTCATCCGCCCGGATGCCGCTGACCCGGCCTCCATCGACCGCATCCGCCAGCGTGTCAGCCAGCTTGATTACGGGCTCGATGTGCGTTACAACCAGGAGTACCTTGCCTCCATCGAACGCAACGCCCGTCTGTTCGCCCTGATCACGGCAGGAATCGGCGGTGTTATCGCCGTCGCCGCCGTGGTCATGAACGCTTACACGGTGCGGCTTGCCATGTATGCCCGCAGGGACCAGATCAAGACCATGCGTCTTGTCGGTGCCACGCGTACCTTCATCAGCGCCCCATTCCTCATCGAGGGGGCCATCCAGGGGCTGGTTTCCGGAGGATTTGCCGCACTGGGCGTCTATCTGCTCTTTGAGCAGGTGCTGCTGCGTACGGAACCCGACATTTACCAGATAGTGCAGCCTTCGGCGCTGATCGTCTATCCGGGGCTTGTCGCCCTCGGCCTTCTGCTCGGCATTTTCGGCAGCAGTCTGTCGGTCGCCAGGTTCCTCAGGGGTTCATGATTTCATGATTGCAGGAGCGTTCCCCCCTCCTGCATCAGGTAGAGCAGCCTGATCTCTTCAGGCCATCCGGCTGAATCCGGGGTTTCAAGGATGAGCGGCAGCTCTTCAAGGGAGGGGTGGCGCATGATATGCGCGAATGCTTCCAGGCCGATGGCTCCCTTGCCGATGCAGGCATGCCGGTCGACCCTGCTGCCGAGCGGCTGCCGGGCGTCGTTCAGGTGCATGGCCCTGAGGTAGTTCAGTCCGACGATCCTGTCGAACCGGTCGAGCATCTCCTCGAATGCCGCTTGTGTCCTGATATCGTAGCCACTGGCGAAGAGGTGGCAGGTGTCCAGGCAGACGCCGACCCTTGACTTGTCTTCAACCCCTTCGATGATCCGGGCGATCTCCTCGAACCGGCTGCCGAGGTTGCTGCCCTGGCCGGCGGTGTTTTCGATGACGGCGGTCACCGTTCCGGTCGCGGCAAGGGCCAGGTTGACCGAGTCCGATACGAGGGCCAGCGAGGTTTCCGGATCGACGAGGTTCAGGTGGCTCCCCGGATGGAAATTGAGCATGGCGAGACCGAGCTGCTCGGTCCGCTGCATTTCCGTGATGAACGCCGTGCGCGATTTTTCGAGTTTTTCCGGATCGGGGTGGCCCAGATTGATCAGGTAGCTGTCGTGCGGGAGGATGTACGCCGGCTCGAACCCTGCCTCGGCACAGTTGTTCCGGAATGCGGCGGCTGCGTTGGGCGAAAGCGGCGCCGAATGCCACTGCCGCTGGTTCCGGGTGAACATGGCGAACGCCTTCGCGCCGATCTGCCGTGCGTTGAGCGGGGCGTTTTCGACGCCTCCAGAAATGCTGACATGTGCGCCGACCCGTTTCATGCAGTGTTCATGATATGGTTGCGAAGCTGTGGGCGGCCGATGGCCGCCCGATTCCGTTCAGGATTCGAGCCTCCTGCAGGCCTCAGCGTCCAGATTGGCTGTCTCGCGGACGACGAAGGAGGTTTCCCGCTCCTTTGTCCGGCTCGAAAGCATTTCGCCAAGGAGCCCGGTCGAGAAGAGCTGGACGCCGAGGATCATCAGCAGGATGCCCAGGAAAAGGATCGGCCGGTTACTCACCGGTCGCTGGTTGAGCACTTTTTCGAGCGTCACATACAGGCTGATGGCCAGGCCGGAGACGAAGCTGGTGAGCCCGGCCATGCCGAAGAAGTGCATGGGGCGCCCGAGGTACCGGGTGATGAACATCACCGTCAGGAAATCGAACAGCCCTGCAAGGAATCGTGCTGTCCCGAATTTGCTTTTGCCGAACCGTCGAGGCTGGTGGCGGACCGGGATTTCCGTGACCCGGAAGCCGTTCCACTGCGCAAGTACCGGAATGTACCGGTGCATTTCGCCGCGGAGTTCCAGCGCGTCAACCAGTTGCCGGCTGTAGATTTTCAGGCCGCAGTTGAAGTCATGCAGCGGGATGCCGCTGAACAGCCTTGTCGACCAGTTGAACAGCTTTGAGGGCAGGGTTTTGGAGATCGGGTCGTGCCGATGCCGTTTCCACCCGCTGACCAGGTCGAACCCTTCACGGAGCTTCATGACCAGCGCCCGGAACTCATGGGGATCGTCCTGCAGGTCGGCATCGAGCGTGATGACCAGCTTTCCGGAGGCGGCCCTGAAGCCGGCCGCCAGTGCTGCTGTCTTGCCGAAATTCCTGCGGAACGAGATCATGCGTATTTCTGGCCGCTCACCGATCAGCTTGCCGATGATCGCTGCCGAGCCGTCGGTCGAGCCGTCATCGACCATGATGAGCTCGAACCGCTCCTCCTGCGGGTCGAAACATGCGCGGAATTCAGGGTCGTCGAGCGCCTCGAAGATGCTCTGGACGAGTTCGGGCAGGGATTCCCGCTCGTTGAAGAAGGGGACGATGACGGAGAGTGCGGTCATGTCAGACTCCTCTGGTATCCGGTTGCCAGATGTATTTGTGCAACTGGAGCTGCATCCTGACCGGCAGGCGGTCCTCGATGATCCAGGCGGCGAGGTGCTGCAGGTCCAGTTCGCCATAGACGGCTCCGAACAATACGGTGCAGGTTCCGGCGAGCCCGTTTTCCCTGATGAAAGCGGTCGCCCAGAGGTAATCCTCCCTGGAAGCGAGCACAAACTTGAATTCGAACCGTTCCGGTGCTTCAAGGGCAAGTCGCAGGTTGCCGGGGTGATTCTGTTCCGCTTTGCCGGATGAGGGCGCTTTGACGTCGAGGATGATGCGTACCCGGGGGTCGACGAGGTCGACCGGCAGGAAGCCACCCGTTTCGAGCAGGACGTTCCGGTGCCGGTCGCAGAGCGTGGCGAGCAGGTCGTAAACCCCGGGTTGTAACAGGGGTTCGCCGCCGGTTACCTCGATGCACGGCATCCCGAACGAAAGGGCGCGTTCGGCAGCCGCTTCGATGTCCATTTCCGTGCCCTTCTCCTCAGCGTAGGCGGTGTCGCAATACCGGCATCCGTGGCCGCATCCGGCGAGTCGGATAAAGGCGCATGGCCAGCCGGCAAAGGTCGATTCGCCCTGGATGGACCGGAACAGTTCGCTGACGAGGATGTGCGTTTTTCCGTTCATGCCTGTGCAGCGAGGAGTTGTTCGAGCGCTTCGGGGTACAGGAGGTGTTCACAGTCCAGGACCCGTGCCGCAAGCCGTTCAGGCGTATCGCCCGAAAGCACTGGCACCTGCCGTTGCATGAGGATGCGGCCGCTGTCGTATACCTCGTTGACGAGGTGCACCGTCGCTCCGCTCACGGTTTCCCCGGCGGCGATGACCGCTTTATGGACATGCATGCCGTACATGCCTGCGCCGCCGAATTTCGGCAGGAGGGCAGGGTGGATGTTGATGATTCTGCCCTGGTAGGCTGCGATCACCTCGTCCGGTACTTTCCGCATGTATCCGGCCAGCAGGATCAGGTCGATACGCCGTTCACGCAGGGCGTCGAGCATGGCCCGGGTGAAGCCGTCCGGAGTGGTGAACTGCTGTTCGGAAAGCTGCAGGGTTTCAATGCCGCTTTCTCGCGCGAACTCGAATGCACCGCATTGGGCACGGTTGGAGATGCAGACGACGATCTGTGCCGGCAGTTTCCGCGTGGTGATGGCACCTTGGAGCGCCCTGAAATTTGATCCTGTTCCAGAACAGAACACGGCGAGTTGTTTGATGGCAGTCATTCCGGATAGATGGCAATGATTTGGGTGTCGCCCCCGTTTTTTTTCCGGCAGTCCGGAACCACGGACCGGGATACCCGTTACGTAACCCTAATATGCACCGGTGTTTCCGCTTTTCAAAAGCCCCGCGCCGTCGGCATCCGGCGAGGCCGTAACGGCAGCCGGGGAACGGATTGTCCTCTTTTTTTCGTAAATTCCGCCTTTTCAACGCCACAAGGCAAAACCAACGCAACTGCAACATGTCTGATCCTGTCATCAAGCGGGCTCTCGTTTCCGTTTCCGACAAAACCGGCATTGTCGATTTCTGCCGTGAACTCGCTTCCATGAACGTCCGGATTTTCTCGACCGGAGGAACCCTGAAAACCTTGCTGGCGGCCGGCATCGACGCCGCCTCGATTTCCACCATCACCGGCTTTCCGGAGATCATGGACGGGAGGGTCAAGACGCTGCATCCGAAAATCCACGGCGGCCTGCTCGCTGTCCGTCAGAACCCTGAGCACCAGAAGGCGGCTGCAGAAAACGGCATCGAGTTCATCGATCTTGTCGTCGTGAACCTCTATCCCTTCGAAGCGACGGTCGCCAGGCCGGATGTGACCTTTGCGGAAGCGATCGAGAATATCGACATCGGGGGGCCATCCATGCTGCGGAGCGCCGCCAAGAACAACGAATCGGTGACGGTTGTGACCGACGCAGCCGATTACCCGGTCGTGCTTGCGGAAATGCGTGCCAACGGCGGGGCGACCACCAGGGCGACACGCCTTGGCCTTGCCGCGAAAGTGTACGCGCTGACCTCCAGGTACGACACTGCCATTGCCGCCTATATGGCAAAAGCCGCCGCAGGCGATGCTGCGGAGAACGGGAGCATCCGCATCGGGCTTGAGCGGGAGATCGACATGCGCTACGGCGAGAACCCGCACCAGAAGGCCGGTTTCTACAAGCTGGATGACGGTGCCGGTGCCCGGTCGTTCGGCGCCTGTTTCGAGAAGCTGCACGGCAAGGAGCTGTCCTACAACAACATGCTGGATATTGCGGCGGCCACGGGCATCATCGGAGAGTTCCGCGACCAGGATCCGACGGTGGTCATCGTCAAGCACACCAACCCCTGCGGCGTCGCCCAGGCCCAGACGCTCTGCCAGGCCTATCGCCGGGCCTTCTCGACCGATACGCAGGCACCGTTCGGCGGCATCATCGCCTTCAACCGCCCCCTTGACATGGAGACGGCCAGCGCGGTCAACGAGATCTTCACCGAGATTCTGATCGCCCCCGCCTATGAGGATGGCGTGCTCGATCTGCTCATGAAGAAAAAGGACCGGCGCCTGGTGCTGCAGAAGCAGCCTCTTCCTGAAGGCGGCTGGGAGTACAAATCGACGCCGTTCGGCATGCTGGTGCAGGAGCGTGATACGCAGACGGTTGCCGTCGGTGACCTGAAAGTGGCTACCCGCCGCCGTCCGACCGAGGCTGAACTCGACGACCTGATGTTCGCCTGGAAGATCGTCAAGCATGTCAAGTCCAACACCATCCTGTACGTCAAGAACCGTCAGACGTTCGGGGTGGGGGCAGGCCAGATGTCTCGTGTCGATTCTTCCAAGATCGCCCGCTGGAAAGCAACCGAGGCAGGGTTTGACCTCAAGGGGGCCGTCGTTGCTTCCGATGCCTACTTCCCGTTCGCCGACGGTTTGCTTGCGGCAGCCGAAGCCGGGGTGACCGCCGTTATCCAGCCTGGCGGTTCGATCAGGGACAGCGAAGTGATCGAGGCAGCCGATGCCAACAATCTGGCGATGGTGCTGACGGGCATGCGCCATTTCAGGCATTGACCTTTCCGGCGTGTGCCGGATCCTGTGACGTTTGCGGGGCTTCGGCCCCGCTTTTTTTTGTCCGCCCGGCGGCGCGGGGAAGGCCGGAGGGGGCTTCACCCGCCTGGGTTGCGGTGTTCCAGAACGGCCCTCGCGTTTCGTTTCAGCCGTTTCAGGCCGAGCCGCATGACGGCGGTACCGGCAAAACGTTTCCTGAAGGATGAACCGGTCAGCGCCACGGCCTCTTCGGCAGAGAAGTCTGCAAGGTCGCTATGCGGCGTGAATGCCGAGTGTGGCGGATATCCGCCGTCGGCGTTGTGCGGGCAGGCGTCCATGCAGCGGTCGCAGCCGAACAGCGAATGCCCGGCCATGGCGGCCTCCCCAGGTGTAAATTCCCGCCTGAGTTCAATGGTCAGGTAGGCGATGCAACGGGTGGCGTCAAGCTTCCCTGGCGCCACAAGTGCTCCTGTGGGGCAGGCGTCGATGCAGGCGGTGCAGTTGCCGCAAGGGTCGGCGTCCTCCGTCGGGTCGTCGGGGGTGATGGCGGCGTTCAGCAGGAGTTCCCCGAGGAAGATCCGCGATCCGGCACCGGGGATGATGACGAGGGTGTTCTTTCCGGTACGGCCGGTGCCTGCGGTTTCGGCCCACGACTTTTCAAGCACCGGTGCACCGTCCACGCAGGCGAGTCCGGCAATGGGCCTTGGCGAGTTGTTGCGGATGAAGTCGAGAAGCTCGTTCAGGACTCTCCGCATCACGATGTGGTAATCCGGCACGGTGGCGTATGCTGCCAGACCCGGTCGGCGTCCCTGCCGGGGCACCGGCATCGGGCCGGCAATGGCGACAGAAACCACGGTCTTCACGCCTGCAAGCAGGAGGTTGGGGTTTTCCCGTTTTTCCATGCCGGTTTCAAGATAACCAAGTTCGCCATGCCGTCGATCGGCGATCATCTCCCGCAGCCGTCCCATTGCGGTAATCTGCTGCCTGATGGCCGCAAAGCCGATGGCGCAGCATCCAAGCTCCCGCCCTTTCTCCACGATGGCGTTTTTTACTGGTGCCGGAAGTGTTTCCATCACAGGTGGCGGGCTGCTGTCGTAGACGAACGGTTTGCGGAGGCTGCAATTATTGTTAAATATAAAAATTGTGGGTTCGTCACGTATAATCAGACCGGCAATTTGAGAAATTGAGAAAAAGAGAAAGAAAACTGGGAAGCCGCGCGGGTCGCGGTTTTTCGGTTTCTGGCGGGGATTTCGAGGGTTTGGGAAATTTGCCGGGTTTCTGCCGGTTTTTGCACGAGGTTTGAGAAATTGCGCACGTTATTGCCGGATAATGGCGCGTTCCCGGACGACTTTCACCAGGACGCCGACAATGGGCTCTCCTGGCGTGTATCTTTCGATCTTCGGTCCTTCCGGCACCTTTACAAGGACAAAATCGCCGTCTTCTGGCGTGGCGTTCGGATCTATGAACAAAACGTCGCCTTCCTTGATCTTCTCAGGCGTCTGCATCGGCCCGATCGCGGGCACCATGTATGTCTTTCCTTCCCTGTAGTATCCTTGTTCTTCATCGACCTTAAACTGCCGTTTAATCTCCTCTATATGGCTGTTCAACGGATGTTGACCGCTCATCATCTCCCCTTCACCTGTCAGCAACCATGATGTGTTGCACCCAAGGCCTTCAAGGCGTTGTAGGACTTTTGTCCCTGGGCGCCTTTTATCATTCAGATACTTCTGAATACTTCCGGCGTCCATAGAACTCGCTTCCGAAAAAGCAGATAGCGATTTATATCGGCTATTAATAAATAGTCGCATCCGCTCGCCTATTGTCCTTTTTTGTACTATTTCTCTTGACATTTATGGGACATTTGTCCTATCTTACGGTGAAAGATACTGGAAATATAGTCAAATGCAAGAAGTATGAAACGGCTCGATCTCAAACGGTACCCCTATCGAGGGATCATCAAGGACATTGCTGAAGAGATGGGCGTAAAGCCATGTACGGTGCATAACTCTCTGTTCAACAGGGAGAATCCGTCGCCACGATATGCCGAAGTGTTTCAGCGGCATCTTGAGGCTCGTCTCGCTGCGAGTAAGGACTTAACCAAGCGGCTGCGTGAAACTCTCCGTAAAGCTGTCTGACCATGATTATCCCCTTCAATCCTTGTGACGAAAGTCGCGCAATGATCGCGCAACATTTCGCGCAATCTGAAAAAAGATGCGCAATAGAGCTTAACGAGCAGGAATTAGGAGAGTTACGGCTTAATGGGGGTTGGTTGACCGTGTCGCAATTCGCGCAATGGTCGGGCAACTCTGACCGCACTATTCAGGACCGTCTGAAGAAGAAAAAATACGCCAATCTGCAACGAATTGACGAGAGCGATCGGAGGCGTCCTTACCAGATCAATTTTACGGCACTTCCTGACGTAGCCAGAGCTGAGTTTATCCGTCAATTCAGGGGTGAAAAACCGTTTACGGAGGAGGATCGGCAGCGTCGGAAAGAGGCTTTCGAGAAGCGGACGGCGACGGCAGCGCACAATGTGAGCAAGGCGTATGTCCGGAACTCGATCCTGAAGCATTACCGGACGTTCCTTGCTGGTTCAGGTCGCGGTGATCTTCTGGCCAGGAAGCAGGAGTTCTGTGATCGGTTCAACAAGGGATGGATAACGGACCTGCTGGAAGAGCTGGAAGAGGTTGGATCGGTGTCATGGAAAACGTTGGATCGGTGGCAGAAGATGCTTGATGAGGCAGGTGGCGATTCGTGGGGACTAGCGCCGAAGTATGGCTCCTCTCGGGGGCTGTATTCGGTGAGCGAGTTCGAGGCGAAGATCCTGCTGAAGCACGCGATGAATCCGAACGGGTTGCCGTACGCGATGATCATCGCTGAGGCTCGAAAGGAACTGCTTCGCCTTGGATATCCGATGCGGTTGAGTGATGCGACGTATCAGCGGTGGCTGCAGCGGCACGGAACGGATAACGGGTATGCCCATGACCTTATGAGGCATGGCGAAAAGGCGCTGAACGACCATTATCTACCGTCACTCCGCCGTGACCTGGACAAGATCGAGGTTGGCGATATCCTTGTTGCTGATGGACATACGCTGAACTTCACGATGCTGGATCCTCTGACGGGTCGTCCGAAGCGTATGACGCTGGTTTTGGTCTTCGATTTCAAGAGTTCGATGCCTGTAGGCGTGGAGTTTTCGGCAACTGAGAACACAGCGGCGATCGCGTCTGCATACCGTCGTGCGATTATGATGCTCGGCTTCGTTCCGAAGATGTTTTCGACAGACAATGGCCGAGCGTTTAAGTCATCCTTCTTCACGAAAAAGCGTGATGATGCCCGGAATATCCTGAGCGAACAGGCGTTTTCAGGCCTGTTCGACCGGCTGAAACCTCACGGGTTCATCGCCCACCACAATGCCCTCCCTTATCACGGACAGTCGAAGCCTGTAGAGCGGTTCTTCGGGACGATGGCGCAGTTCGAGCAACGGATGCCGACGTTCCTTGGCAACAGTATTGAGAACCGTGTGGCATCGGAGCGACGGAACGAGAAGTTTGCACGACACCTGCGCGAACGTTGGAGCGGCGGTGCTCATCCGGATATCAGGACGGTGTATTCGATGCTGGTGGAGTGGTTCGCGGAGTATGCAACCCGGCCTATGTCAAAGAGTGCGTTTTATGGCGGTCGGAAGCCGATCGATGTGTTCCAGGAGTCGATGGAAAAGGTGCGATCACTGGAAGGGTTCGAGCGTCGCCTGATCGAGGCTTCGGAGCTTCGCTACCTGATGATGGCGGAGGTGACCAGGACGATACGGAACGGAAAAGTGAAGCTGTTCGGTCGTGAGTATTACGCTGATGAGCTGGTCGGATATCGACCTGGTGAAAAGTCGGTGGTGCTGCGCTACGACCTGTTCGACGAGGCGATGGACGGAAAGGTGCTGATCTACGACGAGCGTGGAGAGGATCTGATCTGCGAGGCGACGGATGACTTGCTGATCGGGCATCATCCTGCTGCACGGACGCTCGGAGGTGCTGAGGATGTCGCGCGTCTTGAAGGTGCTCTTGGCGTGCAGAAGATGCTCAAGGGTGAGTCGATGAAGATGGTCCGGATAGTAACGAGCGAGGGGTATTTCGATGCCATGCGGGCTGAGGAGATGCGGTCTGTTCCGACGATGGCGGAAGCTGAGGCGAAGAAGCAGAGGCGGATCGAGGCGAAGACCGGGACGGACGGCGGACGGTTAAGCCAGGCTGAACGGGATGCGTTGAATGAGCGGCTGCTTGCCTTAAGGGCGAAGAGGTTTTCAAGTGAGGACGACTGGTAGTACAAGGTGAAAGCCTGAGCGGCAACTCAGGCTTTCGGAAGGCGGTAAAGAACAATTCAATCAACATTAAATCGTACGAAAATGGAAGAACATGCACAACTGACGGGGCTGCCGGGGGCAGAATCGGTGCAGGCTATGTCTGCAGAGGAGCTTCGCGGCCTGGTGGAGTTGATCAGCAAGCATGGGGTGACTCGCCGGTTCATCGCTGAATCGGCAGGTTACTCCGGGTCTGCGCTGTCGAGCTGGATGAAGGGTACGTATGGCAAGGGCGGCGATGACCGGACGTTCGAGGTTGCGCTCCGGTCGGCGCTCGAGCGCATCCTGCAGAAGCGGTTTTTCAGTGGAAACCGGGCGTCGGGGAGGTTCCCCCGCCTGATCACGACGGTGGCGCAGTCAATTTTCACGGCGGCAAAGTCGTGCCACCAGCAGGGGATTATGGGACTGGTGACCGGGCCTGCAGGACGCGGAAAGACGACGGCTGCAGAGATGTATTCGGCCTCGACTTCAGGAGTGGTCTACGTGCCGTCGTCGCCGTTTATGACGAAGAAGCACCTCATGTCGGCGATCGCAAAGCCGCTTGATGTCGACGCGAAGTCCTCCTATGACCTCCTGGTCGGGATCTGCGAGAAGCTGACGAAGCAGAAGAGCCTGATCATCATCGACGAGGCGGAACATCTGTCGCTCGATCTCCTCGACGCGGTCAGGCAGATCAACGACTGGGCGGGAGCCGGTCTTCTTTTCATCGGACAGGAGCAGTTTTACACGATGCTGGCGAAGGCCCGGCGGTCGCATGAGTACCTGGTCGACCGGTTCAAGCTGCGGATGACGGTACGCGACCTGGTCGCGTCTGATGTGGAGCTGCTTGTCAGCACGGAGATGCCGGTAAACGGGTTGGTCACCGAGTTACTGAAGGCGTGCGGTGGGTCGGCCAGGCTGCTGGAGACGATGACGTTCAATCTCCGGGAGCTGGTGGATGCCGGCGAGCCCCTTACGCAGCGGATCATCCACGACACGGCCGAGTCGGTCAAAATCTTCTGAGGTGGTGCAACATGGGAACAACTCATAGCGATATGAAGCGGTGCGATGATTGCGGACGCCGGGTTTCGTCGATCGTGACGGGGTTCTGGTCACGGGAGCTTGGGTCTGTGGTCTCCGAAAATGAGATGGTATGCCCGGCGTGCCTTGATGATCGGAGGGCACTGGCTGAACGGCAATTGCCACTGTTCGAGGAGGTGGAGCATGGATAAGAGCAGACAACGAACTCCGAATGGCGTGACGCTCCGGGGTGACGGGCCTTATACGGTGTGCCCGGTCTGCGGAAAACAGATCCATTTCATCAAGACGGTCGCCGGCAAGCAGATGCCGTGCGAGATCAACCTGAAGGTCGGCGACGGGCGGATGACGCTGGTGACGCAGGGCGGGATCACGGTGCGCAAGGCCGGCGCCGAAGTGGCCGGATACGAACCGCACTGGGGATACTGTGCATACACGTAAACATTAACCGAGGAGATTACAATGAAATCTTGGAAATATGCAGTACCGATACGCGTTTCGCTCAATCCTGATGAGTCAGTGGCGTCAAATGAGTTCATCGCGGCGCAGTGTGAAATGTCTGGAGAGCGGTGGCGACGTCCGGATGTATCCATGCCAAATCATATGATATCTGAAAAGGTCAGGCAGATGGAAGAAGCGATCATGTTTGCCGGAGCAGTTTTTAGCGTCACCAAGGCAGATATATCTCGATTCCGGAGCTTGGTATCGGTCACGAATCCGTATCTGGAGATGATGTTTCGTGATTGCCTGAGTGATGATAACGACACTATTGGAGGCGAACAATGACCCGATTACATAGCCGTTTACGTGAGACGTCGCAGGCGCTGATCGACGAGGTGATGTTCCGGTTTTCGGTGGATTCGCGCGAGGCGCAGGAGCTGCTGCGGGAGGTGTTGTCCGATCGCTCGATCGTGAACGAGGTGTGCGTGCGGATCGAGCTGCGCCTGATGGAGGATGACAAGGAAGCCACTGGAGGTGCCCTATGAACGTTGATCTGGTTTACGGGTTCCTGGTGGCGATCGTTCTTGGGTTTGTGGCGGTGCTGTGGTTTATCGCGCCACTGCTGGCAGAGTTTTGGGGGCTACTGATGCTTCCGGTCGGCAAGGCGATGCAGTGGATCGCGTGCCGGGAGCAGGAGGCTGCACGGCTGGTGTGGGAGGCAGGACGGAAGCTTGAACGAGAGGGTAAATTACACATGAGGCCGGTCAAGGGAGAGCCGATTGAGTCGGTGACGGAAGCGACGACAGACATGCTGCTCGGAGCGGCGTTGGAAGAGCTGAAGGAGTGCCGTGAGCTGCTTTGTCTTTATGCGCTGGATGTGACCGGAGCTTTTCCGGCTGAGGTAGACCTGTATTTCCAACGGCATCCAGTAGCAGATACGGAGGTAGGTCATGGCACGTGCTAAGGGGTTCAAGTTCCTCACCGAGCTGACGCCGATCGGCATGACGGCAGAGCAGGAGGCGGTGTGCACGCTGACCGATACGGATGACATTCAGGGGGTTGCCTGGTCTCCGAAGTATCGGGCGTGGAGGGCGTACCTGCACGTCGGGCGGAAGCAGGTACACCATAGCCTGCACCAGACCAAGGCGGCGGCGATCGAGGCCCGTCGAGAGGCAGAGCGGCGATACGGCAAGCCTCCGTCGAAGGAGGAGATCGTGGAGTGGATACCTGCGGCGGCATTCCGGCGGCATCACCGTGCGCCGAAGGTTGCGGTACGCAAGCGGGCGCTCTTGCGGGCTGGGCGGGTGATGCGGGATGTGGCCCGTCTGGTGAACCGGGCCTCGGCGGCCTGGCCGGAGGATGAGGACGGCCGCCGGTGCTCTCCGATGACCCGGAAGGAAGAGGTGTCGCTTGCTCGCCGGATCGGCCAGGTGCTGGCGCTGGTGGAGTATCTGCGGATGACGGGTGACTTGCGCATCGAGGAGGTCGAAGACGGCATGCGCATCGAGGTTCAACGGCTGCTGAAACATCAAGTCTGACCGCTATGGAACGGGAGCAGCGAATCAATGACCTCAGCGAGGTCATCTACTACAGCCTGGGGGACGACTGCTTGCACATCGGCAACATCTGTTATCCGATCAGAACGGTCGAGGAACGACAGTTCGCCCTCAAGAAGCTGGAAATCATCAGCTGGGTTGCACCGGCGGTTGCTGGAATTGCAGCACTGACGCTGCAAACTGCGCATGAGATGCTGAACGGGTTGGACGTGGCAAGGGATATCATCAAAAGATCGGGAGGGTTATGAGCGAGGAAAAGTCATTCGTGCCGGTGAACAGTGCGGCACAGTGGAAAGCGATCGTGGAAAAGCTGAAAGGTTATTTCGTCAAGCTTCGATTCCGTATCGGTAAAACGATAATCAGTGTGCAGAAGCTTCCGGTCAGAGAAAACCAGTGGCGGTTGTACGTCTACATCGATGGCCGAATTAACTATAGTGGGCTCGTTCTGCGCCTTGGAGCGACGGAGGTTGATCCAATGATGATGCTTGTCTATCGACGAGTTGAACTGAAGATGTTTCCACCCTCGAAATTGAAAGGGCTATCGAAGAGGATGATCAAGAAATTGGGATTCGACAAGACGACGGTTATGTATCGACCGGACTATTCGGTAGCCTCTTCCTTGGTGCGGAAGTTTCGGAAGATCGAAAACATCGAGGTAGAGTGGTGATGCTGAAAAATCAACAACAGAAATGAGGAGAAATAACGATGGTACATGACTTGAAAATCGCTCCCGTGTTTTTCCTGGCTATTGAGTCAGGACGGAAGACGTTCGAGATCCGCAAGGATGACCGTGGGTTCCAGAACGGGGATACGATAAAGCTGCAGGAGTATGACCCCGTGACCGAAAGTTATACCGGCCGTGAGATGGTGGCGGAAATCACCTACGTGTCGACGTTCTTGCAAAAGCCGGATATCGTGGTGTTTTCGATTAGCTTGATGGGTGGTAGCTATACGGTGGAGGGGTGATGCTGAACAACATGCTGGTGAAGCGGATCAAGACGCTGCAGCGGTCGGCGGGGGTCGATGACGAGTCGTATCGGGCGATGCTGGCCGGATATGGCGTGGAAAGCTGCAAGGATCTGGACGCGGTACAGGCGGCGAGCGTGATCGGGTTTCTGCAGGGGTTTGTGAGCGGACCCAGCCGGATCGAGAAACGAGGTGGCGCTCAAGCACCGAAGCGTTACGAGGACCTTGAGGGGCGTGACAGCGAGTGGGCGACGCCGAAGCAGCTGCGGATGCTGGAAGCGATGTGGATGGATGTAACGGTGCAGAAGAGCCGCGAGAAGGCCTTGCTGGCGTATCACTTGTGGCTCATGCACAAGTTTGGGTTGACAAGTGCCGAGATGATCGCCCGAGAGGACGTCGGGAAGGTGAAGATGGCGCTGGCGTCAATGCGGCGAAAATCGGTTGCACAGTGATTGAACAGGCGTTGAATCAAAGGTAAAGCCCCGGTGAACGGGGCTTTTTTGTTACCTCAGAATCGTTGGTGGGAGGCTTGCAAGAGAGGTTTTCAGCGAATCTCGGACATGTCGGTACTGAATAAAAACAGGATTTGTGGCCGCAGATAATTCGTTTGCCATTTTGTCTCGTCGTTGCAACTCAAGCAACTCTATTTTCAAGACCTCAAGGCGTGACCGGGCACCAGCCTTGGCCATCGATAGATCACGCCACTGGGCTCCGTCGATGACTTGGAGGTCGTGTTGAAACGAAGTGGTGGCTGCATCGATTCGGTCATCGAGCTTGCTAATCTGCTGTTTAATATTCTCTCTCTGGCGGAAATAGACGGCTTCTCGGATCACGACGATTGCAGTGATCAAAAGCGCTATGGAAACGATGAGTGTTTTCCTGATCATTTTGGGCAGGGGTTTGGGATTAAAAGAGCGAAGTCTGTTTCTTGCTGACGGGACGGTTGAGGCGATCCTGGACGGCACGAACGGAGAGCCCAGTTGATCGAGCGAGTTGGCGGGTGCTCATCTGGCCGAAGTTCTTTTCGATAAACTCCTGCGTTTCGTCGTATTTCCTGCGCTTGGGAATATAGGGCGCGTCGCCGCCGAAGAGTTGCTGGACGGCGAGTGCTATCGTCCGTCCATCTCCGGGATGACTGGCTATGAAGTCGAGAAGCTCGTTGCCGAACATGATGCCTGATGATGATTGGGGTTTCTCCATCCTACATATTTCTTCCGACTCCCGCAAGATAGGCGAAAAAAATCACGGGCAGAGTTCGTCATAGTATTCACGGACGGCATCCATCGCACCATCGGGATCACCTTTGTACTCCCGGGCTATCGAGCATTTGACATCTGCAGGAAGAAGCCGATACGCTCGACGACGCAGCTCCAGCGTCATGTCACTCCAGAATCCCCAGGTCGCGGCGCTGATCACCTCGTCGTCGCTAAACGCCGTCTTGGCGCTCGATCGAAGGTGGCTTGCTTGCTGCCGTATGATGTGGGAGTCCTGGAAGACAGATGCGTAGATCTGCCAGGCTTCGTCATGCGTCGGAAGCGGCTGGTATTTGTTGCCGCTGGCAAAGGTGGTCTTGCGGCACCGGTCGACGAAGGCTCGAAGGTCGGCTTTGCTGATGCCTTTCAGGCTGTCGGGGATCCCGGCGTATGCGGGGGGATCGATGCCGGCGACTTTGACGCTGGCATAGCTCTTAAGCTTGACTCGTTCGATCTCCTGCATGGCGGCGATGATCTCGCCGGCGGTGGCGTGGGTAAGGTGCAGTGCAGCCTGCGCCAAGGCGGTTGGTTCGGTGGTGCAGCCGAGGGTTTCGATGTCGTCCTGCCGAAGACTGGCGGCCTTGAGCTTGCCGAGCAATGCGGTCATGTCGTGCTGGCGTCGGCTGCGGTCGGCGATGGTTGTTGGTGTGATGGTCATGGGGTTACGTCAATGAGGTTATGGCGTTGCTGAGCTGTTCGGTGATGATGTCAGCGATCTCGTCGCGATCGTCGTCGTGGACTCCCCAGACGGGGCGAGCCGGGAACCGGGCCTTGATGCGGCCTTCTTCCCACTGGTGGTATTTGAGGTAGCCGACAGAGTCGAGGGTGAGACCGTCGCCACTGACGGTGTATTTGAGCGAATCTCGGAGGGTGCCGGTGTCTTTGAGTGGTTGGTTTGAAACGATGCCTTGACGGTTGTTGCGCCTGCCAGGGGCTTTGAGTTGCTCCCGCGTCCAGCGACGGTTGATGGTGCTCTGGGCAAGCGGTTTGTAGAGTGGCCGTCCGCCCTGGTCAAGGGTTGTGATGGCGCTTTTGTAGAGGACGGTACCGATTCCTTCGAGCGTTTCAGACTCCTTGATGACGCGGTCGATCAGGCTCGGGACCCGGAGAATCTTTTCACGGACGTCAGGAAGCCCGGAGAGGTTAATGCGGATAAAGGCGTCGTTCATGGTATTGCATGGATTGTGATGTGTACTTATATTGCTGGTGCGATGAGGGGGGTGCGGGTAATGCCGGCCCACCGGGAAGAAAGGCTCTGGTCTTCTTCACATCGCATTTTTTATTTCAGTCCTCTCTGCAGCTCGACGAGCACCTTGCCTGTACCATAGTCATCCCTGGTGATCTCAACAGCCTTGCGCCCCATCAGAATGATGACCCTCTGCATGGCATGACATCTCCCAAAGCCTCTAGCAATGCCTTCGGCAATTTTGTCGAGCGGTGCATTGGGAGGAACGTCAATAACGACATGCGATAAGCCCTGCTCTTCCCCGCTTTCAAAGGCGTTTTTCACCCCTTTGCTGATGTTCGTTTTCGGTGTCTTCAGATCGGATACCCATCTCCGGCCCTGGTCGGAGATGATGGTGTATTCGGGGTTTTTCGTGTGTTCAACATAGACGTGCTCGTTGATCACCACGGACCAGCCGTTTTCGTGGAGCCGTTCCGCTGCATTGATGTTTGGTTTCAGGTCATGCTTGTCGGCCTGATTGTGCTTGACGATGAAGGTGTCGGTGGCCTCGTCGGCTGCAAGCTCGGTATACTTGCCGCTCAGGCTGTAGACGCTGCGGATCTCGGAAATGCCGAGCTTGATGTCTGAGACGGCCTGACGGACCATTTCCTGCCGGCCCGGGTCGAGGGTCGTCATTTTCTCGTTCAACCAGTCCGCGAAATGCTTGATCTTGTCGCCGATGAACTCTGCGTTTTTCAGTTCGCCCTGCATCTCCGGGGTGACGGTGTCGGGTTTGTCAATACCGAGCTTTGCGGCTTCACGACGGCTGATCGGAATGGCGACACATCGGCAGAGCCAACCGATGGGCGGGAAATACTGCTTGTCGTCGGAGGAAAACACCTTGCCCTCGAGGACGCGGTGTGACGGTCGGACCCGGTGGTCCTTCATCGTGGAGTATCGCCAATACGGGAAGCTGCTTTTCACCTTCTGCAGCGATGCCCACTTTCCCGCCCCGTAGGCGAGGGAGCTCTCATTGCGGTAGATGAATTCGGCCTTGAATGCGTTGAGCCGTGAGACGCCGAGCTTGTCGAAGACGGCCCCGGCGCTTTTCTTCCACTCTTCGAGGCTTTGGCCAGTTTCGAGGGCCTGTGCGAGGCTTTCCTTAAGAGCATCAGCGATTTCGGCATCCTTGACGATGGCGGAGGTGACTGCTTTGAACCGGTGAAAGGCGGCAGCGTCCTTATTGCCGAAGGAGATGGGCAGGTTGATGTCGCCTTCGAAGGTGGTGGATGAGCGGCGGGTGCCGGTGATCGCCTCCATGTGGCGGGATCCACGGTCCCAGGCATCGTTCAGTGCGGATTCGATGGCCCGGGACCAGGAGGAGATGAATTCGGTGTCAGGATCGGCGGCGAGAATGGCGGCGGGACTGTCCGCCGTCAGTACTTTTTTTTTAAAGCCTCGGCTGCGTCGAGCAACGCGTTGATGTCGTAGCCGGATTCGAACGTCTGCACCGGAGGCAAAGCGATCGGCTGAGGTGCAGCCTCTTCCCAGTCGCCCTCCTCGTATCCGCGCTTGGCCATGAGCTGGGCACTCGGCTTGCGACCGGTAGCCTGCGCGTACACCTGGTCGATCTCGGCCTGCGTCTTGTCGTTCTCCGGCGGGTCGTAGAGCTCAAACCGGGCGATGCCTTCGTCATCCGGGATTCCGTTGACTTCGGCCATCATCCGGATGGCCTCGTTGATGAGGTATTCAGGAAGTTCCTTGCCGGCGGAAATGGCGTCGTCCTGGATATCCATGCCGCTCTTCGAACTGGCGTAGGTTCCTGTGCCTTTGTTGCTGGTCGCCAGGTCACTGCCGAGCCAGAGCATTGAGATCGTCGTCTGGCAGCTCTTCTTGAAGATCTCGTATGCCTGGCTGGTGGAGGTCCGTCCCTTGTTCTCGATCTTCTCGATGCGGGTATTTTCAAACACCACGGCGACGGCGGCGTTACGCAGACGGCGGAGGGCGTCTTCGACCTTGTCGATGTAGTCGTCTCCTGATCCCGGCGGCACCCATCCCATCCAGTGGTCGCGGCCGTCGTCCTCGAGGAATGAGAGATGAAATTCAAAGTTTGCGGCAAGGCCTTTGGCGTACCAGTATGCCTCATCGAGCAGACCGTTTCCGTAGGGGTTCTTGTAGCTGGCCTCGTGCTGGACGGCGATGAACTTCTTCGGCCACTTCTCATCAACGAGGATCCCGTTCGGGTTTTCCTTGGTCAACAGGAGAAGTCGGTTTGCCTGGTCGAATCGGAACCACTCCCGAGGCTTCTCGACAAGGTTGATGATCCGGAGCTGTCCCTTTACCTGTGCCCACATGGCTTCGAAGACCGTGTAGCCGAAATCGCGGGCACTGACTGCGGCCGGGATAATCTTGTCGAGCGGAAGGGCACCGATGACCTCCTTGGCCCACATGGCTTTAGGACCGCGGGCAACGGTCTGCGCCACATCCCAGTCAAGCTTCTTGACGCCTTCCCGAAACCGTCGGCTGATGCCGGCAACGTCGGGCTGCTTCAGGGTCGTCTCGAAGACGTCGATGGTCTTGGTGATGTTGTTCAGCACCTTCGATGGGTGCGGCAAGAGTCGCGTCACCTCCAGCATGGCGTCAACATAGGTCCTGACGGCGATCTCGTCCTGGACAACGGCGGGAGTCGTGGTTCGTGGCATGATCAATAGTTCTGATAATGGTCGAATCGGCCTTCGTAGCCGTCAAGTATCCGGTCGAGTTTGGCGGAGCGGTCGCGCCTGCCGGGTTGCTCTTTCGGCGTACGGATGGAGCCTACCGTTTCCGGGGCGACGACGCTGCCTGCGTTGACAGCAAGCGCTGCAGCCCAGAAGAAGTCCGCGTGGGAGTTGGGATTCTCCTCGTTCTCGGTCGGGTCAAAGCGGATGTTGCCGGCAGCGGAGACGACCTGCCGCATGCTGTGGAAATCCTCACGGATGACGTCGGCAAGCGGGCCGTCGCCAGGGATGAGGAAGTCGCGGTCTTCCATCGAGGTCTTCACTTGTTCTGCCATGCGGCTCTTGCCGGCGTTGTTGAACGTGACGCTCTCGACCCGATAGGTCCCGAAATCGATCTGCGCATCCTCAGCGATCTGTGCGCCCATGCCGCCGTTATCGATGGCGGCTCGATTACAGAGAGGATGCTTCAGGTACGTCTGCAGGGTGGCGTACTGAATGCGGAACGCAGTCTGCTCCATCGGATGAACGATACGGGTGATGTGCCGATGTTCGGCCAGCTCGTTGACCCAGATGACGGAGAGGTTTCGCTTGCGGCCGATATCCATGCCGAGCACGAAAGGGGTCTTGATATCGCCGAGCGCCTGCAGAATTCCAGATTCGGAGCAACTCTCGATGAGGTTGTAGGTCAGGAATGCGGTGCTCTCGTCGATCGGGTTACAGCAGTACTCCTGCTCCCATGAGGTTGGCCCGGCCTTGGCGCATTTCTCCTCCAACCACTTGACCCGTTCAGAGAGCGTCGTCTTGCGTCCGAAAATCTTGTCGACCAGGCCTTGTTCGACCGCGTCGAAAATGGTGGTTTTGTGAACGACGGCTCCGATTTCGGCAGCGTTCTGGATAAGCTTGAAGAACCGGCAGCTTTGGCCGTTGTGCGTTGAAATGATGCGCAGCGGGAATCCCCAGGTGGTGACCGGCTCTGCTGCAGCCCACATGCCATCCTGATCGGCGTGCCAGGCGAACTCGTCGAGGACGACTTTGCCACCTTTCGAACGGAACTGACTCGGAGAGCTGGTGAGTGCCGTAATGCGGCGTCCGTTGCTGAAGGTGATGGACTTCACGGTGACCGGTCGGCCATTGTCGTCGATCGCCTGCTCCTCCATCGCCTTTGCGGCTTCGTTGTACATCTTCGCCCACTGCTCGCAGTAACGGATGTACTCTCGGGCAGCCGTGTCGTCTGCAGACGAAAACCATACGTCCCATCGGCCAAGCACCGCGTCACGCACATCCTCGTAGCTCTGTACATAGGTCATGCCGCCTCGGCGGGTCTTTTCCCAGATCTTGAACGGAGACTCGTCGAGCAGCCAGGCAAGCTGGTACGGCAGGAAGTATTTCGATGGGTTTGGGGCCATGCGTCAGGATCTCCGGATACCGAGGATCTCCTCCTCAATGCGCCTGATGGTTCCCTCTGAGAGCTGTTTGGGCTTCTCAATAGGCTGATCTTTATCGTCCGGAGGATCGACCTCCTTTTCGTAAGACTGCAGCTTGAGCAGCAGCGGGGCCATTTTGCCGATGAAGTAAAGCTGCGACTGGCTCGGCTCTTCGCCAGCCTCGCATTTCTCAACAGCCTTGTCAGTGAGGGTCTGGATGAGGTGGTAGAGCTTTTCGCTGGTCTTGCTCGTTACCTCGGCAAATTTTTCCCGGCGATCCCCCCACATCCCCTCTGTCGCCCAGTACCGGACGGTCCGTTCGGCAATACCGAGCCGCAGCGCGATTTCGGCCTGCCCAAGCTGCTCCTGCACGTAGAGGCGTTCTGCCTCGGCGCAAAGTTCTGCCTTCTTAGCCATACAGCTCTTCGTTGATGGCCGTGATCTGCTGGTCGATGCCCTTGATGACTCGGACGGATTCGTGCAGTTTTTCTGATGCCCGGAGTATGGCGGCCGTGTCGAGGGTCGATACTTCGGCCAGGGGGTCGGACTTCAGGAGCAAGACCGTCAGGGCGTCAGTGGCCTTGCCATCGAACTCCCTGCGGTCCTGATTCAGCTTGTCGAGCTGGCCGCGCCGTTTCAGGCGCAATTCTGATGCGATGCTCATGGTCAGGATTTTTGAAAATGGGAGATACAGCGGTTTTCGAGGATCCGGCTGAGTTTATCGAAGAGGTCCCGGAACGCCTGATCAGTATGGACCTGCATCTGCTTGGTCCTTTCCACCAAGCCACGCATGATGCTGATCTGGTCGCGGTTATCGTCCAGGGTAGCTTTAAGCAAGTCGTAATCCTGCTTGCGATCGGCGGAGACCTGGTCGATCAGGCTCTGGTAAACCTGTTTCATGTGCCGCTCCCGCTGCTCCCACTTTTTCGCCTCCTTCTCCAGGATGACATAGATGATGATGCCCATGATGATGACGCTGAAGAACAGCAGGGCGGCAATTCCGAGCGTTTCGGCCAGCTTGCCCGACGTCTGAAAAAGTTGCTCCATGACCGGTGATGATGGTTGATGATCGACGATACAGCTACAAGGTAGCTTGCAGATCCCGCTGAAACCCGGAGAAGCCCGTCGGCGAAGGGTTTCGGCGAAGCGATGCACACGAGATCAGGGGATTTGCTGGGGTAAGTTTCTTTCATACAAGGCGGGCGGGGTTTCTGGGAGGAGGTTCTGCTCGCCGTCAAAATGACCCATGACGCACTATCAACCATTCAATGCCTGATCACATGCCGTTCAAACGTCATAAAATCTTTGCCTCCGGCGTTCACAAGAAAGATGATCCCAGCCAGGCCATATGGCCTCCGGAGCGGGTAAAGTCGGTCTACGAGTCCAGCAAGACGAATTCGCCGGCCCAGATCCCGTATACCTTCCGCCACCCGCAGAACAATCTGCCGGTCCTCGGATTCGCCGAACGAGACAGCCTGGAGCTGCTCGATGAGGGCGGGCGAACGTACCTGACGATCCAGCCCAAGGAGATGGCCGGTGAGTTCCTGACCGGGTTGAAAAAGGTCGGGTTTGACCAGGTGTCGATCGGTCTCGGCAAGCTGGGTGAAATTGTCCATGTCGGGTTTACCGACAATCCGGCGGTTGTCGGACTTGGAGCGGCCTTCGAGGCCTCGGCAAACGTCCCTCCTGTCTACCTCGAAGAGGTAGAGTTTTCCGCTGATGACCTTGGCCTGAAAGCGGCATTCGACGTCTCCTGGAAATGGCAGTTGCAGAGCTGGATGGCCGACGTGGCCAATTTGTTCGGAAGGCTCCGCGACAAGGCGATCGAGGCGGACGGCCTCGATTCCGCGGACAAATTCCTTCCGACCTACATCATTGACTTTCTCAAAGCGCCCCTGCCTCCTGATGCGCCTGAGCCTGGCGAAGCCGGCGACGGCCCGGACGGCGGAGCGTCACCCGTTACAACCTACGAATCCAACACCATGACCGACCAGGAAAAGCAGGAGCTGAAACGGCTCCAAGATGAAAACAAGAGGCTTCTCGGGGAAAGCACGGCGCGTATAGCTGCCGACCGTAAGGCGGCCGTCGTAAAGTTCTGCGACGACAACCCGGCCATCATCATCCCGGCCATCAGGCCGAAGGTCGAGGCCATCCTTTCGGCGCTGCAGAGCGTCGCTGCTCCGGTCTCGTTCGAATCCACCGATGACGCCGGCGCGAAAACAACTGTCGAAAAATCGGCATTTGAAGCGTTCTGCGGACTCCTTGCCGGCGCGAAGCCGCAGGTGGTCTTCGAGGAAGCCGCCACGCACGGAAATGCACCGGCATCCAAGGCATCGAATCCGACCGTCGATCAGGTCAAGGTGGAGCTGCAGGCGCAGTTCGAGGCTGCAAAAAAGTTGCCGGCGGCCTGACGCCGGCAATGCTCCGGGATCAGGGCGTTTAGGGCTCTGCCCGGAGCGGGGTTTTTTGATTGAGCAATTTCAACTGATTATGGAGATAGACCATGTTACTCTACAAGGCTTCTGCAGGTGATCCTATCACCACGATGGTACTCGGAGAGATGCGCAAGAATGCGCCGATCCTCGAGCACCTGGAATTCTTCAAGGCTCCGGGATCTGCATCCCGCGAACGATTTGGCGACAACATCGACGGCACGCTCGGCACCAGGACGATCGGCCACGATTTCGCGTCTCAGGACGTCTCGCCCAATTACGGCGACTTCGCGCTGAAGATCCTCGGCAAGAATATCACGCTCGACACGGCATACGAGGAACGCGGCAGCGATATCCCCAGCGAGTTCCAGCTCAAGCTGACAAACTGGGCATACAACGCCGGCAGGAACCTCATGTACTACATGATCGACGGCGACAGCGACGCTGATGACGGCGCGACGCCTCCCGTGAACCTGAACCAGTTCGACGGCCTTCGCAAAATCATCGCCGACCTGGTGACGGCTGGCGACACGACCAGGGTAATCAACCTTGGTACGGGAAACGGCCTGCAGGTGCTGCTCGGCAACGACAACACTGCGCGCACCTCACAACAGAAGTTCATCGAGGGACTGCAGCTGCTCATATCGTCGGTCGACGGCGGTGCTGACTGCCTCATGATGGATGATATCATGCTGACCAGGCTGTCCACTGTCGCCAAGGAGATGTGTGTCATCACCATCAACGAGTACGGCGCACGTGTCGGCAACTTCGCCGGCGTCCCGATCGTGCCGACCAGCTTCAAGTTCGACGGGTCCAGGATCATCCCGTTTACGGAAACCCTCGGCACGTCGCATGACTGCGGATCCATCTTCGCCTTCAAGAGCCGTGAGAAGGCTGACCTGACGGCCATGACGACCGCCGTTGGGCTCAAAGTCTACCCGATGCAGAAAATCGGCAACTTCTTCCAGCACACCGTGCAGCTTCAGATGGATATGAAGGCCCTCTCAAAGCGATGCGTTGCAAAGCTGGGCGGTATCCGGCTGGGCTGATGCTGTACACGAATCTCCAGACGCTGCAGGGGCACATGCCCCTGCAAAAAATCATCGAGTGCTGCGACGACTTCGGTGCGGGCAGGCTCGACGATGCGGCGCAAGCGAACCTTGAGGCCGCCAACTCTGCAGCGGTCTCGGAGATCCATCTCCATTGCCGTGGGCTTTACACGCTCCCGTTCAATCCGGTTCCGGAAGAGATCTCGGCGTTGGCCGCACAGCTCACCAAGGTGCACCTCTACTACCGGCGTGCCGGCGAAGAGGTCCCCGACTCGATCGCGGTGCTGCACAAGCGCCTGCAGGAGCAGTTGCGGGGCATCACCGAGAAGACCTTTCGGATCGATACCGGGACGACCGACACGGTCGCCCAGCGTTCTGGTCCGAGGGTGAGCCATTCGCGTAAACGGTTTCGCCAGGGATTCCAGGGAGAGCTGCTGGACGAGTACCCGAATCAGTATCCCTACGGGTACCCTTTTGGTTCGGGATTGCCTCGGCACGACCTGGACGGAGACGGTTCGGAGTGCCGGTAAGCGAAAACGCGAGAAACGGCCCAGGAGGGCAAAAGTGGTGGCGAGTGATGGCTCGATACGCCTTTCGGGGTGTTCAAGGCTGTTAAACGCCTGTTCAACGAGATTAAACGGGGTGCTGACGGCCAACTGATGGCGGGATACCCCCAAATGCACAAAAACCGAGTTCCATGCCGAAATTTTCACAGCTCTCCGCATCACGTCTGGCAACCTGCCACAAGGATCTGCAACGCCTCTGCAATGCCGTCGTCGAGCACTTTGATTGCGTCGTGCTGTGCGGCACCAGGACAAAGGCGGAACAGGATGCGGCCGTGGCCGCCGGCAACTCGAAGACGCCGTGGCCGCAGAGCAAGCACAACCGGATGCCAAGCCTTGCCGTCGATATCGCACCGTTCGACCGGCCCGATAACCCGGTGGACTGGAAAGACCGTGAGCGCATGACCCTTTTTGCGGGATTCGTCACGGGAGTGGCCAGCATCATGGGGATTTCAATCCGATGGGGCGGCGACTGGGACCGGGACACCTACACCAAGGACAACGAGTTCGACGACCTCGTTCACTTCGAACTGATCGACTGAAGAACCATGAGCATCCTTGGAGCAGTTGGAGACGCCGTATCCGGACTCAGCGGCGGGCTGATCAACTCGATCGGCGATACGGTCAAGAAGTTCGTCACCACGGACAAGGACCGTCTTGCAGCGCAAGCGGAAATCGAGAAGCAGGTGTCGGAGTTCAGCCTTGCAGTGATTGACCGGCTGCAGTCGGCGGAAACCCAGATCACGGAGCGGCAGAAGATCGACATGGCTTCTGATTCGTGGCTGTCGAAAAACATCCGCCCGCTGGTGCTTGCATTTTTAACCGTCACAACCGTGCTCCTGGCATATCTGACGGTGTTCATCCTGAGCCCGGAGAAGATCAGCCTGCTGTCGCCGTGGATCGATACACTCAAGGATCTGCTGCAGACGGCGTTTGTCTTCTACTTCGGCAGCCGTGGTCTTGAGAAGATCGGCCAGATGGCGGCGAACGTGTTCCCGGCCAAAACCGCAAAGGGAGAGAAATGAGCCCCCTCGTCGGCGACATCCACCTGGGCGATTGCTTCGACCTGTTCCCGCTGATCGATGACCGTAGCGTCAACCTGATCCTTTGTGATCTTCCCTACGGCGTGACGGCTTGCCCGTGGGATGTCGAGCTTGACCTCGATCGACTTTGGACGGAGTACAAGCGGATTCTTGCCCCTGGTGGTGTGGTTGTCCTGACGGCAACTCAGCCGTTCGAAACCAAACTGATCAACAGCAACCGGAAGTGGTTTCGGTACAAGTTGGTATGGAAGAAGACCCGGGCGGTCGGGTTTCTGAACGCAAAGAAGATGCCGCTGCGGATTCACGAGGATATCCTGGTATTCGCTCCCGGCAGGACGAAATACAATCCGCAGTTCACAGAGGGAAAGCCGTACATCTCAAAGCGGTCGACAACGTCGAAGTCTGGAGTGTATCGGGAGGTCGGCCGGGTCGATACGGTCAACACCGGCCAGCGATACCCGAAGGATGTGGTTGAGTTCTCAAACCTGCACGAACAGGTGATCCACAACACCCAGAAGCCGATCGAGCTGTTCGAGTACCTCATCAGGACGTATACAGATCCCGGTGACCTGGTGCTTGACAACACGAGCGGCAGCGGGACGACGGCGATCGCGGCATTCAATTCCCACCGGAAATTTATCTGCATCGAGAAGTCGATGGTGAACTGGCGGGCGTCCAAGCTCAGGCTTGAAGCATTGAAAAAGTGATATGGGACAGATATCTGACATGGAACTGGCGCTGATCGCCAGGCTGCAGGCGGACCTCGGCGAGGATGGACCGGCGGCGATCACCCGGACGATGGCGGGGCCTGATGGCAATCCGATCACGGTGCCGGTGCAGATCAAGAGCTACCCGTCAAAACCGAACGACCTGACGCTGAAGACCTTGGCGGCTTCCGGCGCTGTGCTGGTCCGGTATTCCGGCAGCAAGTACGGGTCGCCGATCGTCGGCAAGGATTGGCTGGTGCAGGACCGGGCGATGCTGTTCGAGATCCACACGGTCTCGGAGACGTTGCTGCCTGAAGCGGCTTTGTCGGGGATCTACGAGATGCTGGACCTTGCAGCGCTCCGCCTTGTCGGGCATAAGCCGGCGGGGGCCTGTTCCCTGATCGAACTTGCCCAGGACGATTACGTGATGGAGAAGGGCGGGTCGTGGGAGTATGGGCTGATCGTTTCGGTCCCGACACAGATCAAGGTCAAGGTGCCGGCATGAGCCACGTCAGGGAACAGATTCGCTCCAGTGTCGAAGGGTTGATGGAGACGGTGACGCCGGGCAAGGTGTTCGGGTTTGCCCATCCGCTGACGCCAGACGCCATGCCGGGGGTCTGCGTGTACTGGACGACCGAACCTGCAGACGCGAGCAGTGCGCCGATGGGGGCGACGGAACGACGGCTGCGGCTGATGACGGATATCTATGTCGAAGGCGTGGAAGTGGACGACGAGGCCGATGCGATCGCCCTCACGGTCGAGCAGCAGATGTTTGCCGACGAGAGCGTCGGCGGTCGGGCGATCGGCGT
Source organism: uncultured Chlorobiaceae bacterium (assembly GCA_964611215.1). GTDB lineage: Bacteria > Bacteroidota > Chlorobiia > Chlorobiales > Chlorobiaceae > Chlorobaculum. The sequence goes on along the minus strand of CAZSXF010000007.1, from coordinate 34,163 downwards.
GCTTTCGGCAGGGTCGACGATCAGCCGCGTTGATACGACGGCGGTGAGGCATACGGTGCTGAAACTTGCCTGGGACATCATCTACAGAACGAAAGACGGAGATCCGGAACATGGCATCTAATGCCTCGAACAGAGAGAAACAGCCCGAAACGGTCGCGATGCAGGCCGGATGGGGCGACGTCCGGGAGGTGATCCCGGAGATGGTCCCGGTGCTGGAAGCGCAGGGATGGAAGCGAGTAGTCACCACCATAACCAAACGGGAACAGAACGATGAAACTGGGAAATAGCGCTGAGGTTTACCTCGGCACCAACAAGGTCGGCAAGCACACGGCGATCTACTGGAACGACGGAACCAGGACGACCAAGGAGAGCGATGCGATGCGTCCTCTGGGGTCTCGTCCGGAGGTGTATCCGGGAGCCCTTGGTGTTGCGTCGTGCAGGATCACCTGCGAACGTGACAAGTCTGACACGAACGGACAGCTCGCCCTGCTGGCCGCGCATGCCAACGGAACCACGGTATCGGTGACGGTGTACCCGGAGGGCAAGACCGTGGGCAACGAGAGCTGGTCGGGCACGGCTTACGTGACGGACGCCGGCGAGGTGACGCTGAAAAACAACGACCTGCCGGGCAACGATTTCAAACTCACCTTCTCGGGTGATGTGACGAAAGGGACGGTGACCGCATGAGCAGCCTGATTGATCAGATCGAGGCCGCGTATGATGCGCGTCCTCTGGACAAAGCCCGCGTGCCGGAGTGGGAAACGTCAACGTCCGGTGAACTGTGGATCTACTGGAAGCCGTCGACGCAGCATGAGCTTGACCTGGTGCGGAATGAGGTCGGCGAGGAAGCCAGCGGCAGCCGGTGGAATGCGCAGATCGTGGTGCTGAAGGCCCTGAGCAGTGAGGGTGTTCGGCTGTTCTCGAACGAGCACGTATCACGTCTGGCGCAGAAGGGGTATTCCACGGTGATCAACCGACTGGCGCACCTGATGCTGAAGGTGCAGACGCAGGAGGACGCTGAAAAAAAATGAGGTCCAGCCCGCGCCTTTACAACTGGCACGGGCTGGCTCGGGAACTGGGGATGAGCGTAGCCCGGGCAAAGCGTGAAATCTCCCTGGATGAATACCAGGATTGGATGGCATTTTTGAAGGTCGAAAAAAAACTGACCAAGGATGGCGATGGCGATGACTAAGGGAGATAGCGGCGGAACCCTGAAGATCGGGGTCGAGATCGAGGCGCAGAACCGAGCATCGACGCCGTTACAAGGAGTCGCGGAGAATCTTGATGATGTCCGCGATTCGGCGGCGGGGGTGTCTCAAGGGTTTGTCGCGGTATCGTCTGGGGCCAAGCAAATGGCTGCTGGGGTGGAGGTATCGGCCGGTCGGACAACTTACCTGATGCAGAATATCGGACGCGTCATTTCTGATATGCCATATGGTATCCAGGGCATCGGCAACAATATCCAGCCGTTGGCGGAGTCGTTCCGCATGGTGGCGAACGAGGCAGGCGGCAGCCGTGCCGCCATCCAGACGATTATCTCAAGCCTTGGTGGGCCGGTTGGGCTGCTGATGGTCGGCTTGCCGGTTGTGACCTCGTTGGCAATCGCTTTCGGGGATAAACTGGTGTCGGCACTATCGACATCCAAATCCAGCGTCGTATCCCTGGAAAAAAGCTTGGAGGGCCTCCAGAAGTATCAGGAGTTTTCGTTAGCCGTCAAGATTTCCGGGCTGGACGGAATCGAAAAGCTGAAATCGGAGCTGATGCAGTTACAGCGAGCTGATGCCTTTATCCGCGAGAAACAGCGCCTCGATCTCGCTGCTGGAGACGTCCTGCATGGCAGCAGACCTGCGTTTGTGTCTATCCAGGGGGCTGAGGCGGAACGCCGTCGCAAGGAAACTGTCCTCGCTGAGCAGCGAGAGTTTTATCGGCAATCAGTGTCACAAATTAAAGCCGGGGAGCTGAACCTTGGCCAGTCTGAAAACATCAGGTGGATGACAACATGGGGTGGATTGGATACTAAGGGCGCCACTTTGCTTTCCGCGCAGCACGAACGGACATGGGCGATCGCGAATAAACAGTCGCAGATAGGGCTGGCTCAGGATAAGGCTGACGAAGCGGCACGGAAAAAAAATGAAGCTGCGGGAAAGCGGGAAGAATCCGAAGCAGCCCGAGCTGAAAAACGGTATCAAACTGTGCTCTCGTCGCTGGAGGCCGAACGGATCAAGCTTACAAGTACAGCCGAAGACTATACTGCATATCAGGAGATCATCAAAGCTGGTGTACAACTGGATAGCAAACAGGCAGCTGCGATCCGGCAAAAAGTTGCAGCAAATGAGGCATTAAAACGATCCCAAGCCGAAGTCCATGCGGTCTCTACAGCCATGCTTGACATTGATGAGCGATGGCGGAAATTGGGTATGTCCGCTACCGATTATGAGGTGTATAGCGCGCTGAAAAAAGCTGGAGTTGACCGTGAGTCTGCATCTGGCAGACAGTTGGAGTCAAGCCTGAGGGAAGTGCAAAAGGCAGAGCATAGCCTTGGTAAATCAATCCATGACACCTTTGCGGGCTGGCTGGATGGGATGGATGCCTCTTTAAACCGGTTTGTCTGGGACTCTAAAGCCGGGTTCGCCGACATCGCAAAAGCGTTCGGCCAAATGGTATCCCAAATGGTCATTAAATGGGCCGTTATCAAACCTCTCGAATCAGCCATTGGCATCAAGTTCGCCAATGGCGGCATCATGACCGATCAGGGGCCGATGGAGTTGCGCCGATACGCTAACGGAGGCGTCGCCACCTCACCGCAGTTGGCCATGTTCGGCGAAGGTCGCACTCCAGAAGCGTTCGTCCCGCTGCCCGATGGCCGATCAATCCCGGTCGATTGGCGTGGCGGCAGCCAGATGTCAGCGCCGGTGAACGTACAGCTCCAGGTGATCAATCAGTCCGGCCAGGCAGTTTCCGCCAGGACAGAAAGCAGGTTCGACGGGAAGGACTACATCATCACTACGGTACTCGAGGCAGTGAGCAATAACTACAACGGCAGCGGCGAGGCTCTCGCCGGGATCGTCAACAAGTTTAACCGATGATCAATTTCCCGTTAACCAAGCGTCCATCTGACGTTAAATGGTCGTCGACGGTGAAAAAGGAAACGTCGAAACCAGAGGATGGCCCGATCATGGCCCGGCCGGTCTGGACGAAGCCGGAACGTCGTTGCGAGGTGACCTGGTCAACGATCACTGACACGGAGCGCACGACGCTGACGAGCTTCTGGGAAGAATATTCGTGCACCACTTTTACCTGGACGGATGACGGCGTAGCGCACAATGTCATGTTCGACCCTGCGATCGACCGCCTCGATGCGTCGTTTCAGCGTGTCTATGACGCCGGGAAACCGGTCTGGTCCGTCAGCATAACCTTCCTGGAGGTTTGATATGCCGGTATCGATTTCCACGGCCGCTATTGCGGAGAAGAACAAGGTCACGAGCGAAGGTCGGTTCCTGCTGCTGCTCGAAGTGATTTACTCCGAGTCGGAGCCGTCTGCGCGGTTCGTGTGGAACAACGAGGACCTCATATGGGGCGGCCATACCTGGAACCGCGCGGCGTTCGCTTTGGGCGACCTCAGCGAGACCAAGGAGGCGGAGTTGCCGTCAGTGGATCTTGTCGTCAAGGACATCAACCGGGTGCTCATACCGGCGCTTGCGGCCAACTCCGGGGCGATCGGAGCTGGGGTGTGGATCCGGTGGATCACCACTGCTCTCTCGGAATCCACTCCGCTCCTCGAGGAGTTCCTCGAAATTACCGATTGCGATATCTCTGGCGCCGGCCAGGTGTCGTTCAAGCTGGGGGCGGAAGACGTGTCAACGTGGCGCTCCCCTGGTGATCGGTTCCTGAAGCAGTTCTGTCGATATGGGCCTCGGCACGGCGGGTTCAAGGGTCCGTATTGCGGATACCGCGGGTCTGAGGCGCATTGTGATCGGTCGTATGCACGGTGCAATGAGCTGGGCAATGGCGTACGGTTCGGCGGATTCCTCGGAGTCGGCAGATCGGGAGTTTACGCATGAGGTGCGATGACCTGGTCAAGATTCCCTATCGGGCAAAAGGCCGTTCGCTTGATGGGTTGGACTGCGCCGGACTGGTGATTGAGCTGTACCGACGGATCGGTATCGAGCTGCCGGATCCGCTTGTCGATCCTTCCGACTATGCCGGCGCAGCCTCCGAAATCGAAGCCGAGGCGTCGTCCCGCAGATGGCTCCGTCTCGATGAGCCCGAGTTGCAGTGCGTCGTCGTCATCCAGCAGCATCCCGATTTCGCGCAGCACCTTGGTGTTTACGTCGGGGCTGGTCGGTTCATCCATGCCGTGGAGCATCTCGGGGTAACGGTCGACCACCTTTCAGCGCCCATCTATCGAAATCGCATCCGGGGGTTTTATCGTTATGTCGGCTGACCTGATCACCATCGTCATCGTCCCTGATGCGTTTCAGCCGGAGCTGAACCGGAAACACCAGGTGGAATATCGTCCGGAGGCGTCGGTCAAAAACTACCTTTCGGAGCTTATCGCGCTCGATGGCGTTACACTATCCGGAGCGATCGACGGCGTCATCATCGATGATATCCTTTCGGAGATCCCGGCACCAGGATCGATCGTTTCGGTCAGTGCTGAGCACGAAGCCGGGGCGATTGCCGCGTGGCTGGCCACGGTCATCACTGGTACGGAGCTGGCCGCCGGCGCATCCATATTCTCAGCCGGCATCGGCTACGCGATCACGTACGGTGTCGGGTACATCGCGGCGTCGTACCTGATCACCGTCGGGATGTCGATGCTCGTTTCTGCGCTTGGAGGGCAACAGCCGTCCAAATCGTCTCCGGATGGGTCGTCATCATCACCGACCTACAGCTTCGGGCAGCTCCGCCAAACAAGCACCGAGGGTATGCCGATTCCCATCGTCTACGGAACCGTTCGCATGTCCGGACAGGTGATTGACAGTTATACGACGGTCGAGAACGACGGGAAAGAGTACCTGCACTACCTGCTCGCGGTCAACGATGGACCTGTCGATTCAATCGCCGACATCCTGATCAACGGCCAACCGGCGGCGCAGTTTGCCGGAGTGACGACCGCGGTCAGGCTCGGCACGCTGGATCAGCCCCCTGTCGACAACTTTGGCGAGGCGGTGCAACAGCATGCGGAGACGGTCTTGCTTCGCTATGGATCTGGAACCGTACGCACAACTGATGGAAACCTGGTGGAGAAGATAACGATCAATCTTGTATGTCCTTATGGCCTCTACTACTCCAAAGATGATGGGGGGATTGATGCCAGGTCTGTAGATGTGCTCGTCGAGTATAAGGCGGACGGTGCTTTCAATACCTGGATTCCCTATAAGACGCAGAGGCTCTCAGGCGCATCAACCACGGCCATAAGGTCACAGGTGGTCATCGATGATCTTGCCCCTGCTCGGTATTCGATCCGTGTGTCGCGGCTTTCTCCGGACAGTTCCTCGTTCCGTGAACAGACGACTGTTGAACTGGTCGGATTTGCCGAACATGTCAAGCAAGTACAGAGCTATCCGGGAATCGCCTACTACGCCATCACGGCGTTAGCTTCGGATCAGCTTTCCAGTGAACCGTCATTTTCGGCCCTGGTATCGCGCAACACCGTCCAAGTTCTGAACCCCTATACCGACCAGTGGGTCTCAAAACGGGCGTCCTCTCCTGCGTGGGCATCTTATGACCTTATGGTCGGGCATCACAAGATCGCTGCTCCGAAGATGATCTATGATGAGTTCCTTGACTGGTCTGATTACTGCGACGAGCTGGTCTACGGGGACAACCGATTTACCATGGGCATCGTCCTGGACACGGCGTCGGATCTGTGGGCCACCGTGCAGCGAATCGCTGCAGTCGGGCGAGGCCGGATCATGCGCCGGGGAGCATACCGCTACGGAGTCTTTGCCGACAAACCAACGCCGGTCGTCTCCCACCTGTTCACGATGGCCACCATTCGGCAGGACAGTTATACCAGGAAGTTCCTGCCGCTCAAGGACCGGGCAAACGCGGCAGAGATCACGTACTGGGATCCGGACAGGAACTACACCTCACAGGTTGCGACATACCGGTCTGCGGGATGGCAAAGTTCGAACGAGACAGACCAGCCGGTCAAAGCACAGATCCAAGCCTTCATCCCTCGTGCACAGGCGGTGCGTGAAGCCCGGTACGCCGTGGAGTGCAACCAGCGGTTACGTGAGACCGTCGTGTTCGAGGCTGCCTGGAATTCGTTTACGGCCCGAGTCGGAGATCTCGCCTATTTTCAGCACATGGTTCCGGACTACGGAGCCATCGGTGGTCGTGTCAAGTCGGCCGGAACGGCTGACGGCCATACGACGATCACCCTCGATCGTCCGGTAACGCTCCAGCCAGGCATGGCCTATGCCATTATGGTGCAGCGGTCAGACGACACGTTTGTGGAACGCGTGATCTCTGCAGTTCCCGTGGTGACGACGTCGGACACGATCACGCTCACTGAGGGATACAGCAGCAACCCGCAGCCGAATGACCAGTGGATGCTTGGCCCGGCCTCGACCTACAAACGGGCTTACCGGATCATCCAGACCAGGCGGACGAACCGACTCTTTGCAACGATCACGTTGCTCGATTACGACGGCGAGATCTACGACAATGCTGATGCTTACCAGGGGGTAGCCGGGTATTACTCATCCCCTGAATCGCAGATGGCCATAAACGCCCAGGCAAAGGAAAGGCTCACCTATGGAGGCGGGGGCGACTACCAGAGCGTCATCGATGTCACCTGGAATGGAGCAACAACTGTCAACGGGTCCACCTGGTCAGTATACCTGACGGACGTCACGCATGACTACGCATTCCGCCCAAGTGATGGAATGGCGTGGGCGAGCGTGGACGGTACAACGTTCGCCGGAAGTGGTTACGAGACGACCACCATGCACCTCGGAGATACGGCCGGTACGTCCTGGACTATCCCTGCGGAGAAGCTCATTCTTGGGCATCGGTATCGAATCGCGATTTCTCCAAGCGGAAAAGGATCGGCAGATACTGGTACCAATACGGTCGACATTCTTATCCAGGGCAAGCTTGCCCCTCCGGCAGATATCTCTGATCTGACGGCTATCTGGGTGCCGTCAACTCGTAGTGTCCGCATCATCTGGCCGGAGATTGGTGATATCGATGCCGCGGGGTACGAGATCAGGCAGGGCAGCTCATGGGATTCCGCATCAGTGATCGCACGACCAGGACTGGTGGGATTCCATGTGCAGCCGATTCCGGCGATTATGTCTGGTCAGACCGTGACCTATCTGGTCAAGTCCGTGGACACGTCGGGGATCTACTCCGAGCACGCCGCTTCGGCTACGGTCACCATCGACACGATTACCGGTGATTTCGCCGCGACGGCAGTACTTTACACGTGGTCAATCTCCACTCCGGAGAACCCGAACGGAACGTCAACTTATGACTGGGGGACAGGATCGCAAGGTGACTACGTCGGGGATGTATGGTCAACGTCCATACCGTCGAACCCAGGGACTCCTGGACTGCAGTTATGGCAGGCCACCAAGCCGATCATCGGCTTCATCGGGGACACGACGGCAACGGTCGTATGGGACTCAGGATTCAGCGTCTCGTCGATCACGAGGAATGGATCATCGGGGCCGCAGGTCGCAACACCAACCGTTTATCAGTGGGCAGCAACCTTACCCGAAGGTACGACCGGAACGGGAACCTACACATGGTCTACAGGTGAGTTTGATGCCGCTCCAACAGGATGGAGCTTGACTCCAGGTGATACCCCGTCTGCCGGATTTACGCTTTGGGCAGCCCGGGTACAGATCATCGACTCGGCTGAAAACGAGACCACGGGGTTCAACTGGGCGACAGCGTCGATTTCGGCCGTTGGTTATGCTGGATCCAATGGATCTGGTGCATCAGCTCGCGTGATGTATTCGAGGATCCCTGGGAATCCTTCGCCGGTGGCTGGCACGATTACGGTTTCCGGTGATGGACGGCCCACTCAGGGGCAAAGCAAGACGAAATGGGGCCTGGATTATGCTTGGTATTCTGGTGACCCGGATACATCGAGCACAGCCTCACTCTATACCTCTGACGGCATTTACGACCCGGCAACCGGTAACGCGGTCTGGGCTACTCCATACCTTGCAAGTTTGAAGGTCGGTACGCTATCTGCCATCACTGCAAACCTCGGAACGGTCAACGCGGGCATATTAGAGTCGAGCGGTTATTCAACGGGCGGGGCGGGCACCTATTTCGACCTGAACAATGGGGTGCTTGAGGTGTTTGATACGAACGGTACGTTGCGAGTGAAGATAGGGAAATTGTCATGAGCCATATTTTCCAACCCGAAATTCATCTGTCATGAGGCGCTTTTTCATTGCATTGCTGCCGCTCCTCCTTGGGGCCTGCACTCAGTATCAGGTGGTCACTCGTCCTGATCCGTCGTATAGGGTAGCGGTAATCAATGAGCTGACAAACCGTTTGCTGGATGTCCCTGTGACATATATCGATGATGATGGCAACGAGACGGCGGGGTTCGTCGATCTCCAATACGGGATGCCGATCGTTGTGAAGACTCAGTGGAAGTGAGCAGCTTCGGTGCAGACATCTATGACGCAGCGGGAAATCTGGTGCTTGAAATCAGTGCCAGGTATTTGCGACTGGTCCACACGCAGGTCGTAACGGGTAACGGCAGCATCAACCTCCCTGATATCGCAAATGTCCAGACGTTCCAGTGGATCGATATCGGGTATTCGACGTGGACGGCCGCCCAGGGTAATTTGACTGTGATGAGATCGGGATCTCTTATCAGCTGGACGCTGCCATCTGGGGTATCGATTTCAGCTCCACTTTATGTTTTCGCGTACTCATGAGCTATGGATTCGCAGCATATAACGACGGAGCCGAGTGCCAGGTGGATGGGCAGTACCCAAATTTTGGGCTGTTTGCCACGGGAAAGGCTATTGTCAATATCTATAACGACACCCCGCAGCACTACTATGTCGGAATGTCGACAGTATCAGTTCCAAATTCAGGGACCAATCCCATAATAGCCTTTAAAGTACAGTCATCAATCTGGACATCGATCATCGGGACCTCAACGTCAAGCATGGATGCATATGCGTATGAGCCAAATACAGGAATCCTTACAGAGACAGCAACTATCCCGTATGTGATATTCAGACGGGCAAACCCAGCCGATCTGCAATCACACGGGATCGCTGTTTATAGCTCGTTCGGTGACCTTGTTTTCCACTCAGGAATCAAGTGGATGAAAGTGATGGGCGTTTATCCTGTGACACCCCCCGGTTTGGGCGGAGTTGGATCCACGCTGTCAGTCGATGACGCTGACAATCATTATTTTGCCATTGTCCCTCTGCAGACGGGGTCCCGTTACATCGGCATCCCACCTTACGGCTTCAACGTCAGATATGCCACTATGCTACAAAGGGTGACCAGCAAAACCATTAACTATGGACCCTGTATGTACGCAATGCAATCGGGGGGCGCTGGCCCATCACCCAGCTGGTCCTATCTCACCAACGCGACGATCCTCGAATTGAGCTTTTAAGCACACAACACGACTATGAACCTTTATATCCGAAACGCAAAGACCGGTGGAGCATCCGGCGCCATTGATGCCCTCGATGGTTACACTTTGGCCAACCTCGACGCGGTAATCCATATCGACGCAACGGGATTCGATTTCTATCTCCTCGATGCATTGAGCGGAGAGGTATCGGATGGTGTCGAGGTGATCTCCCCTGCCATCAATGCCGGCACAAAGCGATGGATCCGGAAATCGCTTGCCTCTCGCGTCCAGTGGGCGAACGTCATCGGTAAGCCAACTCTCGCGGAGCTGGACGCAACCGGGAGGGTCCCGGCGGCGCAATTGCCATCCTATGTGGATGACGTGCTTGAATTCGCTGCGATTTCGGCTTTTCCTGCGACCGGAGAGACCGGTAAAATCTACGTGGCGCTCGATTCGAACGTTGTCTATCGATGGTCAGGATCGACATATGTCGAGATTTCACAATCCTTGGCGATCGGCGAAACTTCCAGCACCGCATACCGTGGGGATCGAGGAAAATCGGCGTATGATCACGCTCAGGCCACAGGCAATCCACACGGTACGTCAAAAGTCGATATTGGACTCGAAAATGTGGATAACACCAGAGATGCTGACAAGCCGGTAAGCACTTTGCAGCAATTAGCACTTGAGGCAAAACTAAATGTAGTATCGGGCTTGTCTGCATCATCCTTAATTACTGGACCATCGGTACTTACATCTAACGCATTTGGCTTGCTCCATGTCTGCTCAGGTACGACGGGAAATTACCAAGTTACCCTTCCAGCAGTATCAGGGAACGGCGGCAAGGTCATCGGTATAGTGATGTCCCCATCACTAACAATGTGTGTCACTATCAAGGGCAACGCCAGCGAGCAGATTGACGGCAGGAACACTCGCATCATGTGGTCCGGTGAATCGGCCGTCCTTTACTGCGACGGGACCGCTTGGACCAAGATCGGAGGCAAGACACTCCCGATGCGAATCGGACTGCAAGCAACTGAGTCTACGAGTATCCCCACGTCTGTACTGACGAAGGTTAACCTTCATGGAGTCTTGTCGAATAATGCCCCAGCTGCTGCGAGTGACGGTGGCGCCTCTCTGATCACCATTTTACGGCCGGGGCTGTACGATGTGGGGTACAGTGTCCGATATATTGATATATCGGCCGCCGCAACTTTTGAATGTGCCCTTTACAGGTCCGGAGCCCTGGCGTTTATCACGTGTTCTTACCCGCCTGGTCCGCATAACTTTCCAACGGTTGGAGCATCTGCCCCCATGTCTTTGGCCGCGGGTGATGTTTTGAGCTTATATGCTCGACAATACGCGGGGTCATCAAACACTATTGGAGGCACCAATGCCGGGGTCTCGGAGACCTTTCTGGTCGCAACTGAGATTGCGACATGGTGAGGTGAGCCCTTGTAATGGTTCTTGTGATGCGGCCCGCAATTACGCTAATTCAACAAGTGATTAATGCTCGGTTTGCCGCTAATGAATCATTGATATTACGTCATTCTTCGGCGGGGATAATTTCTCAAACCGTTTGCAAGAATTTCTCAAACCGTTTGCGCCGTTATATCACGCCATCCAACCCCGTCCATCGGCATATGCAGCGACGAGAGTTCATCCGGCTTTTCCTGAAGCGCCTTGGCCTCGGCGCCGGTATCCTGACGGCCGGCACTGCCGGGCTTGTCGGTTATTACCAGCCGCGTAAATCTTCCTTTGGTGGGGGCGGGGAGGGGCTTCCGGAAAAACTCGCAAACCCGAAGCATGTGGTCGTCGTCGGAGGCGGGCTTGCCGGCATCAGTACGGCGATGGAGCTTGCCCGAAGGAATTTCCAGGTCACCCTGGTTGAAGCTGCCGCAGCGCTTGGCGGCAAGCTGACGGGATGGAAGATCGACGCCCTTGGCGAAACTTTTCCTGTTGAGCATGGTTTCCACGGTTTTTTCGACCAGTACTACAACCTGAACGACCTGTTCGCTTCCGCCGGCATCGGTCCGGACGTCTTCGCTCCTTCGCCCGGCTATCCCGTCCTGTTCAACGGGAAGTCGCTTGAAGTGTTCGGCCAGACGCCAAAGCTTTTTCCTTTCAATATCCTGTCGGTGGTCGAGCAGTCCAGGACGCTTGACATCGCTTCGTTTCTCAAGGATTACCGGGGGTTGTGGCCGGTCATCGAGATGTTCCGGTACCGTTATGGCCAGACGTTCAGCGACTACGATTCGATCGATTTCATGACCTACTGCCGCCGGGGGGAGGTTTTGCCCGCGTTCGTCGACACGGTGCTGCATCCCTTTGCCGATGCGACCATGAACCGGATGGAGGTTCTGTCCGCCGCAGAAGCGCTGCGCTATTTCCACTTTTACTTCATGGGCAGCCCCGAAGGGCTCAGTTTCAGGATTACGACCCGTGACTGCATGCAGGCCCTGATCGATCCGCTGGAGCGGAAGCTCCGGGAGTTGGGCGTGCGCATCCTGAAAGGGACGCCGGTCAGCGGCCTCGACCTGCAGGACGGCAGGGTCAGGGCCGTGCGTCTCGGTGACGGCCTTGCAGGTGGTGACGCCCCGCTTGCCCGGGTCCGCAAGGGTGCGCTCCCCGAGACCGGCTGGTTCGAAACAACCGGGGCTGGCGGTGTTCCGATACTTCTGGCCAGGCAGGGAGGGAAGGTTGTCGCGTTCGATGCCCGCTGTACGCACATGGGATGCCCGGTACTGCCTGAGGCAGGCAGTACCGGGCTGCGCTGTCCGTGCCATGCTGGGCGCTTCGACGCTTCCGGCCGTCCGGTGAGCGGCCCTCCTGGAGCGCCGCTGACCCCGTTGTCCGTCGAAGAGGAGGGGGAACAGCTCGTGCTCGGTCGGCAGCGGGCAACCGGTGTTCCCGGCGTTGCCGGTTCGTTGCCCTGCGATTATTGTGTCGTGGCGACCAACGTTCGTGGCGCCAGGGCGGTGCTTGGCGAGGTTGCCGACGCCGTCCCCAGCTTCGGCAAACAGGTCGCTTCGCTTGGCGAGGCAGATCCCTATGCGGTATGGCGTGTCTGGCTTGACCGGCCGATCCGAGGCGCGAAATTCCCCTTTTATACCGTGTCCGGCTACGCCTATACCGACTCGATCACCCTCTATTCCAGTTTCCAGGAACCCTTTGTCGGCTGGGCCAGGCGCCACGGCGGGTGTGTCGCCGAACTGCATGCGTACGCCATTGCGCCGCAGGACCTCCGTCCTGACACGGTCATCCGCGACGCCATGCTTGGCGAGCTCCATCAGATGTTTCCTGAAACGAGGGCGGCGACGGTGCTCCACGAGATTTTCATGATACAGTCGAACTTCTCCCGGTGGGCGCCGGGTGACCACGCGCTCCGGCCTGGCGTCGAAACGCCGGTTGGCAACCTGCTGCTCGCAGGGGACTGGGTGGGGACCAGGGCACCGGTCTTCCTGATGGAGGCGTCCGCCTTCACGGGACGCATGGCGGCCAACGCCATCGCAGCCAGGGAATCGCTCAGCCAGCGAGCCTTGCCGATCGTGCCGGTGCAGGGTATCTTCGCCTGAGCGCCGCACCGCCGGTCGTCTCATGGCGTGTCTGGCTCTGTGCCGGGGTGTGGCTATATCGTGTGGTTCACTGGGCGGCGGGAGTTTTTTCCTGCGCGTTTCCGGCAATGCAGTTGACGACCGTGTCGTGCAGCAGCGGGCGGAAGCGGCGGATCCTCGTGTTTGCCGGGGAGGGCCAGACGCGGTTGCTCAGCAGGATGACGGCGAGGTCACGTTTGGGGTCGACCCAGATGCTGGTGCCGGTAAAGCCGAGGTGCCCCCACGATGCTGCCGAGAACCGGCTGCCTGCCGAGGAGCTGCCGCCGACGGAAACCAGATCCCATCCAAGGGCTCTCGGCGCATCGGTCCGTTTGAGGAATACGGCGACGGTTCTCTTTCCGATGTACTCCCTGCCGTCAAGCGAACCCCCGTTCATGAGCATGAGCACCAGTCGGCCGAGGTCGCCGGTCGTGGTGAACAGTCCTGCGTGGCCGGAGACGCCACCGAGGAGCGCCGCATTCTGGTCGTTGACCAGCGGCCGAGGGCGGTTGAGGGTCCAGATGCCGTCTTCGCCCGTCGGCGCTATGCGTGGCCGCAGTGCGGGAGGCGGGTTGAAACAGGATGACTCCATGCCGAGGGGGGCTGCGAAACGTGCGTGGAAATTTTCGGCCAGGCTCCTGCCGGTGAGCGTTTCAATGATGTTTCCCAGCAGCATGAACCCGAGGTCGCTGTATTCGGTCCTGGTCCCGGGAGTGAATGCCGGGCTTTCCCTGTCGATCGCGCTGAAGACCTCTTCAGGGGTGCTGCAGCTTTCCGCAAAATAGACATGGGCCCGGAGCCCGGAGTTGTGGCGCATGAGCTGGCTGATGGTGACCGATGCCTTGCCGTGTGCTGCGAAACCGGGCCGGTACCGGCTGACCGGGGCGTTGAGGTCGAGCGAATCGCGCTCGACGAGCTGCATGGCGATGCTGGTGGTGACTACGGCTTTGGTCAGCGAGGCGGCATCATAGATAGTCGAGGTATCGGCAGGGGCGGCATGCCGGTCATAGGTGAGCCTGCCGAACGCCTTGTGGAAAACGATCCGGCCCCGGTGGATTACGGCGATGCTTGCTCCGGGGAAGACGCTGTCCCGCACTGCGGCGCGCATGACCGATTCCAGGGGCCTGAAATCGGCGCATCTGGCTTGTGCCGGTGCCATGGCCGCCAGAAAAAGGATGGCGGTGCAGAGCACCGCCGGAATGTTTCGAAGGGCCTTCACGGGCGCTCCGTAATGGTTCAGAAGAGGCTGAACTTGACGTATCTGCCGGGCTTGCGCTTGAGGTCGATGAGCAGGGAATCAAGCGACGTCATGGTCCTGTTGAGGTTGTCGTACAGCGCGGGATCCGAGTTCAGCTTGCCGAAGGTGCCCTTGTCGCTGTTCATTCTGTCGACGAGGATCTCTGCCTTGGCCGAGGTGTTTTTCAGGTTCTCGAAGGTTTTGGCGGTGTTGTCGGCCAGCGCCTTGTCCTTGACCAGCCTTGAGACGAGCCCTTTGCCTCCTGAGAGGTCTGCGCTGAATTTCGAGAGGTCGTTCGAGGTGTTTTTGAGGTTGGTCATGGTCGCCTGCAGGTCAGCCCCCATTTTCTCGTCGGAGATCAGTCTGCCTGCCGGGCCCTTGCCGTTGTTGAGCTTGTCGAGCAGCGAGTTGAGCTTGCCGACCGCATCGGAAGCGTTGCTGGCCAGCGTCGCCATGCCGCCTTCGGGTTCGAGCGCAATGTAGTCGCCGTTGCCGACCGGTTGTCCTTTGCCGGTCGTGATGTCGACATACTTGTCTCCAAGGATGCCGAGCGAGCGGATCATGGCTTTTGAATCCTTGGTGACGAGTGGCGCGAACTCGTTGCGCAGTTTCAGGTCGGCGACGACGAAGAGCGAATCGTGCCTCTTGGTGAAGGTGAGGTTCGAGACCGTACCGATTTTTTTGCCGGATATGGCGACGAAGTTGTTTTCAGCGAGGCCGTTGACATTGTCGGACATGATCCGGATCGTGGTCACGCCGGTGAAGGTGCTGGTGTTCTTGCCGATGACGATGCCGAGGTATGCAGCGAAGCCAAGGCCGAGCACGAAGAAGATGCCGGTTCTGAGGTCGCTCCATTTCAGTTCTTTCGGGTTGCTCATACGGAAAACGGTGTGTGGTGGTGTATTAGATTTCGAGCAGGTTGTCGGACAGGATCGATTTGATGAACGGGTGGTCCGAATCGTGGAGTTTTTCAGTCTCCCCGTCAAAGATGATCTTGCCCTGGTAGAGTACTGCAACGCAGTCGGCAATGGCGAACACATCGTCGAGGATGTGGGTGACGAAGACCGCGCCCAGGTTGCTGTTTTGCCGAAGGTCGGCGATCAGGCTCAGGATCTTTTTCGAACTGACCGGGTCGAGTCCTGCGGTCGGTTCGTCGAACAGGATCATGCGCGGTTTGAAAATCAGCGCCCTGCCGATGGCCACGCGTTTGCGCATGCCGCCGCTGAGGCTTTCGGGAAGCTGGTTTTCATAGCCTTCAAGGCCGGCGAACCTGATCTGTTCGGCCACGCGCCGTTCAATCTCCTCTTCCGGCAGGCGGAGGTTCTCCCTGAGGAAGAAGCTGAAATTCTGGCTGATGCTCATCGAGTCAAACAGGGCGTTGCCCTGGAACACGATGCCCATTTTCCTGCGGATCGGGTAGAGCTCGGTCTCCTTGAGCCGGGTGATGTCCTGGCCATCGACCAGCACCTGGCCGCTGTTCGGCTTGATGAGGCCGAGCATGAGCTTCAGGATGGTGCTTTTGCCGACGCCGCTGGGGCCGAGCACGGCCTTGATCGTGTTGTCCATGACGGTCAGGGAGACCTTGTCGAGGATCAGCTTGTCGCCGTATTTGAGCGTGACGTTCCGGAGTTCGATCATATTAGCGCATGTTTTCGAGAACGATCTTCGAGACGTAGAAGTTGGCGATCAGCACCAGCCCTGATGAGACCACGATTCCCTTGATCGTCGAGCGCCCGACGCCTGCCGTGCCGCCACGGGCTGAAAAGCCGTTGAAGCTGCTGACGAGCGTGATGATGACGGCGAAGACCGGTGCTTTCAGAAATCCGACGACGAAATCCTTCGCCACAAGGCGCGGATAGACGGAGTTCCAGAAGATGCCGGGGTCGATGTGGTGGTAGTGTTCCGACAGGATGCCGGCCGCCTGCAGCCCGGCAAAGTCGGAGAGCGCCGTCAGCGGCAGGAACATGACCAGGGCGGCGACGAGCCGGGGCATGACGAGTTTTGCGATCGGATCGGTGCCGAAGGCGCGGAGAGCGTCGATCTGTTCGGATATCTGCATGGCGCCGAGCTCTGCACCGTTCCGTGAACCGTATCTGGCCGAGAGCATGAGCCCCATCAGGAGCGGACCGAGTTCCCGGATGACCGAAAGGGAGGTGGAACGCCCGAGCATCGTCTTGGCGCCGAAATCTTCAAGGAGGTTGCCGACCTCGATGGCGAGGAGGGATCCGATGGAGATGGAGCTGACCAGCACGATCGGGATCGATTCCGTGCCGCAGATGGTGGCCTGATCAAGGAAATCCCGCCAGTAGCGCCTGACCTTGGGGATGGTCGCGAAGGCCCTGAGTGCGAACATGAAGAACTCCTGCATGGTCAGCAGAAACTCCTTGAGCTTCTGGACCGCCTGTTCTCCCAGGATTCTGATGTTGGTCAGCGGCATGCGTGTGTTTTCTTGTCGTAGGGAACAACGGGAACCCCGCCGGCCCCGTCCGGTTTTTGTGGAGCAAGTATAGCAAAACTTGCACGATTCTGCATCCCCGGGCACAAAAATTGTTTACCACCGCCCTGATTGCAGGGGTGTATCGTCATTCGTCCCGTGTACTCCGGTTTTTGGCGGGGGGGGGGGCGGCGCGTGCTCATGTCTTGTCGACCGGGAAGAGCCGGCTTTTCATTTTATTGACCCATTCATAGGGGATGCGGACCTGGCCGAACGTGTCCTCATGGTCTTTAAGGCCATGGTAATCCGAACCTCCGGAGAAAAGAAGGAAATACTCGTTGGCGATTTCCCGGTAATAGTTCTGCCGGTACGTATCGTGTGATGGATGGATGATCTCCAGGCCGTCGAGCCCGAGCGAGATGAGCTGGCGGAGGATTTCGTCTGGCACGTTCTGGGCCGGGTGGGCGAGGAACGAGAGCCCCGAGGCTTCGTTGATCAGCCGGATCACTTCGCCGGGATGCGTTTCGATGCTCTTGACGTAGGCCGGGCTGTGCGAGCCGAGGTATTTGCTGAACGCTTCGCTGAAACTTTTGACAAAACCTCCGTCCTGGAGCACGGCTGCGATATGCGGCCGCCCCACACTGCCGTTCTGGGCTTTCATGATGATCTGCTCGATCTCGATCTTGACGCCCATCTTTGCCAGTTTCTGAACCATACGCTCCGCACGTTCGGTGCGCAGGAGCCGGCAGTGGTCCAGATACTGTTTCAGCTCGGACTGCTGATAGTCGAAAAAATAACCGAGGATATGGATGTCATATCCCTTGTAGGCGGAACTCATTTCTACACCGGGAATGAGCTCGACGCCGGTCTCTTGTGCTAATGGCTTTGCTTTGTCAATACCTGCGACA
Organism: uncultured Chlorobiaceae bacterium; assembly: GCA_964611215.1. Taxonomy (GTDB): domain Bacteria; phylum Bacteroidota; class Chlorobiia; order Chlorobiales; family Chlorobiaceae; genus Chlorobaculum. Next base: position 16,417 of record CAZSXF010000007.1, on the reverse strand, counting down.
GAATCGTGGTCAGTTATGCTGATGGCTTTCAGGCCGACCTTGACTGCCTTTTGAACAATCTCCTCCGGCGTGAAGATTCCGTCCGAACATTTGGTGTGTATGTGTAAGTCTGCTTTATCAAAGCCATTATGCCCTACACCCGACGAGCTGTATGGCATGGCCCAACCTTTGGTTTGTGTGTTAGTTGTTACTCCTGTATATAACAAAAAATTTGCCTGCTGGCCCGACAGAAATCACAATAATTTTTCCTGTCAGAAAGTTGCAGGGCAGTCGGGTTTCCTGGTGTGAAAACCGCTTATGGCTGCAGGTGGCCGGAGGCGATCAGGATGATGAGCGACGCGCCGACAAGCAGCCGGTAGACGATGAAAACAGTGGTCGTATGGTTCCGGAGGTAGTTCAGCAGGAAGGCGATGGTGAGGTAGCCGACGACGAATGCGAACAAGGTTGCGACGGCAAGGTTCAGGATGCTGTGCGACGAGGTCAGCAGCTCTTTGCGTGTCTGGTAGAGTTCGAGCAGGCCTGCGGCGAAAACCGACGGCAGGGAGAGCAGGAAGGAGAACCTCGCGGCGGTTTCCCGGTCCAGATTCATGAAGAGGCCGCCGGTGATGGTGACTCCGGAGCGCGATGAGCCGGGAATGAGGGCGAACGCCTGTGCGCAACCGATGAAGATCGCCTCCTTCCAGTCAATCTCGGCAATGGTCTTGCCCCGGTGCCCGTCGCGCAGGCGGTTCGCGGTATGTTTCTCGGCGACGGTCAGCACCAGCGCAAGAAGGATCATCGATGCGCTGACCCAGTAGAGCGACCGGAGGGTCGTTTCAATGTGGTGCTTGAAGAGCAGGCCGAGAATGACGATCGGAACGGTGCCGGCCGCGATCAGCCATCCGGTTTTCGCTTCCGGGGTTCCGAGCGGTCTGCCGTTTGCAATGCCGGAGACGACCGCCGAGGTGATGCTGGCGATATCTTTTGCAAAATAGATCAGGACGGCCGTCAGGGTGCCGATCTGGATGATGGCCGTAAACGCTGCACCAGGATCGCCCCATCCCAGGATCGCCGGCAGGAACCGGAGGTGGGCAGAGCTGCTGATCGGGAGGAATTCGGTGAGTCCCTGGACGATGCCGAGGACGATTGCCTGGAAGATGCTCATGGATGGCTGCCGTTAGTGGTTGAGCTGGATGCCGCTGTCTGCTATGCATGCCTGGATGGCGCGCACTGCCGCCGCCACGGCTTTCGCCCGATGGCTTGCAGTGTTTTTTTCATCGGGGGTCATTTCGCCGAAGGTGCGGTTACCGCCCGCAGGAAGGAATACCGGGTCGTAGCCGAACCCGCCCGTACCCCGGCGCAGGGGGGTGATGGTTCCGTCGACGCGGCCGTCAACGGTTCTGTCGACGGTGTGCATCGTTCCGTCGCCGCCGAGCAGCCGCGCCCGGATGGCGATGACGGTCCTGAAGTGTGCGGAGCGGTCGGCGATGCCTGCAAGGCGGTGGAGCAGGAGGGTGACGTTGTCGTCATAGGTCGGTGCTGCGCCGTCCGGCTGCTCGGCGAACCGTGCCGACCGGACGCCCGGTGCTCCGCCAAGGGCGTCGACTTCGAGCCCGGTGTCGTCGGCAAGCGCAATCAGCTGGCCGAACCGGCTTTCGACGAGCGAAAACACTGCGGCTGCCTTGAGCCATGCGTTGCCTTCAAGCGTCGGCGCGGTTTCCTCGATTTCCGGGCAGATGCCAAGGTCATCGAACGAGCGGATCTGCACGAGGGGGGAAACTTCTTCGAGCAGGGGGGTCAGTTCACGAACCTTGTCTCGGTTGCCGGTCGCCAGCACGATGGTGATGCGCTGACCGGGGATGGTTGCGGAGTGCTGCATGCCGTTATTACGCGATGATGTCCAGGATTTCGCGGATTGCGGCCGGCAGTCCGATGAATGCGGCCCTGGCGATGATCGCATGGCCGATGCTGACCTCCTCGATTTCATGGATGTCGCGGAACGGGGCGATGTTGCTCACGCCGAGGCCGTGGCCTGCAACCACGTCGAGCCCGAGCTCCCGGCCAAGCCGCGCCGCTATCTTGACCCGTTCCAGCTCATGCGCGTGTGCGGCTTCGGTTTTGGCCAGCGAAAAGGGGCCGGTATGGAGCTCCACAAGGTCGGCGCCTGCTTTTGCGCACAGTTCGACAGCTTCCGGCTCCGGTTCCACGAAGACGCTGACCCTGATGCCGTTGTCCCGGACCGGCTTGACGAACTCGGTGAGCGTGGCCAGGTGCCTCCTGATGTCGAAGCCGCCCTCCGTGGTCAGCTCTTCACGTTTTTCAGGAACGAGAGTGATCAGCTCAGGTCTGGTCCTGATGGCGATCGCCTGCATTTCCGGAGTCATGGCCATTTCGAGGTCAAGCTTGGTCGTGATCACTTTGCGGACGCGTTCCAGGTCGTTGTCGCGGATGTGTCGCCGATCTTCGCGGAGGTGGCAGACGATGCCTGCCGCGCCGCTCTGTTCAGCGAGCAGGGCAGCCGCTACCGGATCGGGTTCCCCTTCGTTTCGCGCGTTGCGCAGGGTGGCTATATGGTCGATATTCACTGCCAGTCTCATGGATCTCATTCCTTGTCTTGCGGTTACAAATCCTGGTGCCAGTCGAGGCTCACCGTCTAAGAGTAAGAAAAGATCATGAAAAAAAGAACGGGAAGCGAGTTGCCGATGTCTGCAGGCGGCTGGTGATTTTCCCCGTATCTTGTATCTTGACCGGTTTCCCTCCCTGCCGGGCCACGGCAGGGAGATTATTCAGGAGATGACTGATATGGACAGCACCGTAGCGAAAAAGCTTGAGTTTGACAAAGTCGCGGCGTACGCCGCAGGCTTTTGCCTGTCGCGCATGGGGAGCGACCTGATTCTGGAGATGCGTATCCCGGAGGGCGATGGCGAGGTGCGGCGCGAACTGCTCCGGCTTCTTGAGCTCAAGGAGTTCCTGCTCGAAGGCCTTCCCCTGCCGTTCGGCTACCTGCCTGACACTCGCCAGATTCTCACGCGGCTTGAAACGGCGGACAGCTGGCTCGAACCTGCTGAGCTGCTCGATGTTTTCCATCTTCTGCAGGGGGCGGCCCAGTTGCGGCGTTTCCTGTTTTCCAAGCGCGAGCGTTACCCATGCCTGAACGATTACACGATCCGGCTGTGGCTTGAAAAAAGCATCCAGTATGCCATCGGCCAGGCGCTCGACGAGCAGGCCAGGGTCAGGGATACGGCCAGCGACGGCCTGCTCATGATCCGCAGGGAGCTGCTGGAAACCAGGGCCTCGCTGCGGTCGAGAATGGAGCGTATCGTCAGGCGCTGCCAGGCGGAAGGTTGGCTTATGGAAGATACGGTGGCATTCAAGAACGGCCGACAGACCCTGGCCATGCGGTTCGAGTACCGGCATCGGCTTGCGGGTTATATCCAGGATTACTCCCAGACCGGCCAGACGGTTTTTGTCGAACCGGCAGAGACCCTGCAGATCAGCAACCGCATTCAGGAGCTTGAAATCGCTGAACGGCGGGAGATCGAGCGCATCCTGAAAGAGCTGTCCGGAATCGTACGCAGCGAGCTGCCGGATGTGGTCCACAACCAGAACCTGCTTGCCGGTTTCGACTCGCTCTACGGTCGGGCGCGGCTTGCGGTCGAGACCGGTTCGAACCTGCCGGAGCGCACCGGAAGCGGTCGGCTGAAGATCGCCAGAGGCTATCATCCGTGGCTTCTGATATCCCATCGGGAAACCAGGGAGCGGGTTTTCCCGCTTGACATGGAGCTGGGCGAGACGGAGCGCGTCCTGGTGATTTCCGGGCCGAACGCCGGGGGCAAGTCGGTGGCCATGAAGACGGTCGGCCTCCTCTGCTGCATGCTTCGCCACGGGTATCTCGTGCCCTGCAGCGAAAGCTCGGTCTTTCCCGAATTTGTCGATCTGTTCATTGAAATCGGAGACGAGCAATCCATCGAAAACGACCTGTCGACGTTCAGTTCCCACCTGTCGGCTATCCGCCACATCCTCGAACATGCCCGGCCGGGGAGCCTTGCCATGATCGACGAATTGTGCGCAGGCACCGATGTCGAGGAGGGCGGGGCGATTGCCAGGGCGGTTATCGAGGAGTTGCTGGAACGCAACGTCAAGACCATTGTGACGACGCATCTCGGGGAACTCAAGGTCTATGCGCATCGCCGCGAAGGGGTGGTCAACGGGGCCATGGAGTTCGACCGGGCCGGCCTGGTGCCGACCTTCCGTTTTCTGAAAGGCCTTCCTGGCAACAGCTTCGCGTTCGCCATGATGCAGCGGATGGGGTTTCCCCGTGCGGTTGTCGACCGTGCTGCCGGGTTCATGGGGATGGGGCATGCCGGCCTCGAAGAGATGCTCGAAGATCTGCGTGGGCAGCTCGAACGGAACCGCGAACTTGCCGTGCAGCTTGAAACGGACCGGCGGCGGCTTGAAGCCCTGCAGGCCGAGGCGGAGGCCAGGACGGCGGAAAACCGTCAGACTGCGCGAGAGTTGCGCGAGCGGGGGCTGCGCGAGATGCAGAAGGAGATCGAGCATACCCGGAAGGAGCTGCGGGAAACGGTACGCAAGGTCAGGGAGCGGCCGGGGGATGAACAGGCGAGAAAGGCGGCTTCCGAAAAGCTCGGGTCGATGAGCCGAAAGGTTTCGGAAGCGGGTGAGGTGCTGGAACAGGAACGTCGTGAAGTGGTGGCGGCGGATATTTCGATTCGTCCGGGTGACCTCGTGCGCCTGTCGGGAACCAGTACGACCGGTCAGGTCGAGTCGGTGCAGGATGGCTCGGCGGTCATTCTGTGCGGCAACTTCAGGCTGACGACTTCGCTGCGGGAACTTGAAAAGGTTTCCAGGGGAGCTGAGCGCAAACTTCGTCGCGGGGAGGGTGCCGCGAAGCCGTCCGGCAACTGGGCCGTGCAGTCCAGTGCCCCGGAGTCGACGACGCTGGACCTTCGTGGAATGACCGGCGACGAGGCCATCGCGGAAATCGGGAGATTTATCGACAACCTGGCGATGCATCGCATGCCGATGGGCACCATTATCCATGGCAAGGGATCCGGCGCATTGCGGAAGCGTACCGCAGAGTTTCTGAAACAGCACAAGCGCGTCCGGGATTTCCGGCTCGGCGAATGGTCTGAAGGGGGGGCAGGGGTGACGGTCGTTTCGTTGCAGTGAGCCGCGGACGAGTCCGGTGCATTGACAAACAGTTGTCAATAACGTATCTTGTGCCGACGACTGCCCTTTTTGCGGGCATGGCAATTTTTATTCATGGATACCAACGTTTGCGAAAAGTCATGACCATTCCGAACCAGCTGACAATGCTGAGGATCATTCTCGTTCCGGTTTTTGTCACGCTGCTGCTTCAGAAGGACCCTTACCTGAAGCTGGTCGGTGTCATCGTTTTCGCTATCGCGTCATTGACCGATGCCTACGATGGCTACCATGCGAGGAAATACGGCGAGGTCACCCGGCTTGGCGCCTTCCTCGACCCGCTTGCGGACAAGCTGCTGATCACGGCGGCCTTCCTGCTCTATGTGTGGCAGGGTTACCTGGCGCTCTGGATGGTTTTGCTTGTGGCGGCCAGGGATATCCTCATCACCGTGCTCCGGGTCTATGCGGAGTACCGTGACCGGCCTGTAGTCACCTCGAAGGAGGCCAAGTACAAGACACTTGCCCAGAACCTTTTTGCCTATGTGGTGATGCTGTTCATTTTCATGAAGGAGGATTTCTTCTTCGGCAAGCGGATCGCCTCTGCCATGGAGGCCATCCTCACCTCGGGCTATCTCGACTACATCATGCTTGCCATTACCGTGTTTACCGTCTGGACCGGCATCTCCTACCTGGCGAACAACTGGAAGCTGACCCTGCGGGACCCTGCAGGGAGGGGTTAAGCACATGAAGGAGCGCATTGCAACGGTTGTCGGGAGCGTTTTCGGCATCGGATTCATCCCGTTTGCGCCAGGCACCTTCGGGAGCCTTGCCGCCGCGCTGGCCTACCTTTTCATCCCGGTGCTTGCCAACCCCTTTGTGCTTCTTGTCTTGCTGGCTGTCGTGACGGCTGCCGGTATCTGGGCTGGCGGGCTCATGGAGCGGAAGTTTGGCGAGGACCCTTCGGCCACGGTCGTCGACGAACTTGCTGGCCAGTGGGTGGCGCTCATAGCTATGCCTGTCGCACCGGTTGCCGTAGCGCTCTCCTTTCTCTTTTTCCGGCTCTACGACATCGTGAAGCCAGGACCTGTCGACCATCTCCAGCGCCTTCCCGGCGGCTGGGGCATCATGGCCGACGATCTTCTCGCCGGCCTCCTGGCAAACCTCTCGGTACGCCTGCTGGTGCTCCTCCTGCCGTCGCTTCCTTACGGCTTCTCCCTGTAAAAACCTTCGATCTTTTCGGCAAGCGAGGCGGCGTCGAGCTTGACTTCGCGGTACAGTTCCTCCATGCTTCCGTGGGTGACGAATGCGTCAGGCAGGCCGAATGCCGCGTACCGGATGGCCGGATGGCTTTGGTGGAGGTGCGAGAGCACGCTGTCGCCGAGGCCTCCGATGACGCTGTTTTCTTCAATGACGGCAATGTGGTCGCAGGTGGCGGCGACCTCGGTGAGCAGTTCCGTGTCGAGGGGTTTCAGGAAACGCATGTCGCAAACCATCGGGTCCAATCCCCGGTGTGCAAGCAGTTCGGCCGTTTCCAGCGCCCTTCCGGTCATGGAGCCGATGCCCAAGAGCGCAAGGCCGCTGCCGTTGCGTACCACGCGGCCCTTGCCGATCGGCAGGGGCGTGAAGGTCTTGCTGAGCTGTACGCCGGTGCCGCAGCCCCTCGGGTAACGGATGGCGACCGGCCCCTTGACTTCGTAGAGTGCCGTATAGAGCATGTCGCGAAGTTCCTGCTCGTCGGCAGGCGCCATGATGGTGAGGTTTGGGACGGCATGGAGGAACGAGAGGTCGAAGGCGCCATGGTGCGTCGGTCCATCCTCGCCGACCAGGCCGGCGCGGTCGATGGCGAAAACGACATGCAGGTTCTGGAGGGCGACATCGTGGATGAGCTGGTCGTAGGCACGCTGCAGGAAGGTCGAATAGACGGCGAAGACCGGCTTGAAGCCGCCGGCTGCCAGCCCTGCGGCGAAGGTGACGGCGTGCTGTTCGGCGATGCCGACATCGAAGAACCTTGAGGGGATGGCGATCTGGAACAGGTCGAGCGAGGTGCCGCTGGGCATGGCGGCGGTGATGGCGGCGATCCTGTCGTCCCTGAGGCCGAGTTCGACGAGAGCCTGGCCGAATACCTCCTGGTATTTGGGCGGCGTTGGTTTGCCGATGTTCGTCAGGTTTTTGCCGGTCTCGATGTCAAATCCGCCGCTGCTGGCGTGCCATTTGCACTGGTTGTCTTCGGCTGGCTTGAAGCCTTTGCCCTTCGTGGTGATGACGTGCAGCAGTTTCGGATGGGGCAGGGAGCGCATTTCCGTCAGCGCCCTGACGAGCTGCTCCAGGTTATGGCCGTCGATCGGGCCGAAATAACGGAGTCCGAGGGCCTCGAAGAATGCCCCGGGGGTGAATGCCGCCTTGATGCCGTCCTCGATGCGGTGCACGGCGACCTTTGCCGTATCGCCAAGGTCGTTGTTGAGCAGTGAGATGCTGTCCCAGACGAATTTGCGGAGGCGGTTGTAGGTTTTGTTCAGCGGAATGTTGACCAGGTAGTTTTTCAGGCCCCCGGTGCTTGGTGAGATGGCCATCTGGTTGTCGTTCAGGATCACCAGCACATCCGATTTTGTGTCGCCGAGGTGGTTCATCGCCTCGAAGGCCATGCCCCCGGTCATGCTGCCGTCCCCGATGACCGCAATGACCTTTTCCCTGCGTCCGGCGAGATCACGCGCCGCGGCAAGCCCTGCAGCCGCTGAAATCGAGGTGGATGCGTGGCCGGTGTCGAATGCGTCATGCGGGCTTTCACTCCGTTTCGGGAACCCGGCAAGGCCTCCGTACTGCCGGTTGGTGTGCATCGACTCCATTCTTCCCGTCAAAATCTTGTGGACGTAGGCCTGGTGGCCGACGTCCCAGATGATCCGGTCGTCGGGGCTGTCGTAGACCCGATGGAGCGCAACGGTCAGCTCCACGACGCCGAGGCTCGAACCAAAGTGGCCGCCGTTCATGGAAACCAGTTCGATGACCCGTTTTCGGCACTCCGCCGCCACGAGCTCAAGTTCGGCGATGCTCATCTTTTTGAGGTCCGCAGGGCCCTTGATCTTCGAGAGCAGCGGGTAGGCCCGCAATGTCGACAGGGAGAGTGAATCAGCCATGTTGGAGATGTTCGGTGATGAGTTTCGACGAATGGTAACCGCAAGCGTCCCTTTTCGGTTCCTCCGGTTCCTACGCTCCCTGGATCTGGACAAGAACCTGGCGTTCCGGCCTTGGTCCGTCGAGTTCGACAAGGAAAATCGATTGCCATTGGCCGAGAAGCAGTTGGCCATCGGCGAACGGAATGGTCTCGCTGCTGTTCATGAACAGGCCGATCAGGTGCGCATGGGCGTTGTCCCTGCCGTCGATCGGGTTGAGATTGTGCAGGTAGTCGCCGTCACGCGGTACCAGTCGCTTCAGGAAGGTGACCATGTCCTGCACGAGGTGCGGTTCACGCTCGTTGATGTTGACGCACGCCGTGGTGTGGCGGCTGAGCACGGTTACCGTACCCTGCCGCAGACCTGATTCGTCAAGGATCGACCTGACGTTTTCCGTGATGTCGATGATGTCGATCGGCTGTGTCGTCTGGCACGTGATGGTGGCGGAATGGAACTGCATGAATGGCTGCTGATGGAATGGCATGGTGGTTGAAACCGACAAGATTCCAAGATACGCAGAGTTCCTGAAAAACGGAGGTCCTTGTGGAGATGCCGTTCAGGGTTTGTGCGTCATGATGAGTACCCCTTCGTGGGGGGCGAGGCGGATGCAGAGCGAATTGCCGTCGATCCGATGTTCGTGCGGCTGTTCGGGGAACGCCGTCGTGAAGATGGAGAGGCTTTCGCTTGCCAGCCCTTCAATGGCGGGATGGCTGAAGCGGACGCTGATGCCGGTTGCCGAAAAGTTGGCAAGCACAAAGGCCGAGCTGCCCGGTATGGAACGGCAGTAACCGAAGCAGCGGGACTCCCCGTTCGCGTTGAGTTCGAGCCATTCGGTGCGGCCCTCCTGGAAGACGGGCTGCGACCGGAAGGTGAAGAGCATCAGGTAGAGGTTCAGCAGGGCCTTGTGGGAGAGTTCCTTGCTGTGGCGCAAGAGCTGGACGGGTACCTTCTTCTTCAGGCCGGTCAGCTGTCCCTGGTGCACGAGATGCAGGCCTGGCGAGGTGAGCGTCACGAGTGCCGCGACGGCGTGGTTTGGCCCGAACCGTTCGGAAGCCCTGATTTCATCATGGTTTTCAATGAAGCGGCACAGCTTGCGCTGGTAATCCCAGTCACCCAGGAGGTGGCCACGGAGCTTCGGCACGTTGACCGGCGAACTGCCGAGAAAGTCGTAGAATGGCTTGTCGTAGGCGAAATCGAATCCGAGCTGCTGCAGCTCCCATTCACGATCCCAGTAGGATTCAGCCAGGAAGAGGAATTGCGGGTGTTTTTTCCGGATCGTCCGGATCGCCTTTGACCAGAACTCGTCCGCCATGTTGCCGGCAAGGTTCCCCCAGGTGGTGTTGAACACATCCCTGAGCTGCAGGAGGGCCATGTCGCACCGAACCCCGTCACACATGTCGCTGATGTGCGACAGGTTATGGATCATCATCTCATGGGTTGCCGGATTGGCGTAGTTGAGCTGCAGGGTATCGGTCCATGGGGGGAAGTACGGGTCCCTTCCGTGAGCAAGGTATTTTCCCTTGGTGTACTCGAAGCAGGAGCGGGGGTCCTGGCTCTGTTCGTGCCGCGAGATCGGTATGAAATATTCGGGGTGTTCGGGGAGCCAGCGGTTGTCGAGCGCCATGTGGTTCGGCACGAAATCCAGCATGAGCCGTATGCCCCGCTGAGCAAGCTGGTGCCTGAAGGAGAGGATGCCTTCGATGCCGCCAAGCGTTTCGTTGACTTCGTAGGTCGTGATGGCGTAGGGCGAGCCGCCGATATCTTCGGGCCGGAGATCCTTGAGGTGTTCGAGGAACTCGGTGCGCAGGCCGCTGTGCGACGCCGCGATGGCAAAGCTGTAACGGCTTGGCTTCCAGACGCCCATTAGCCAGATGAAGTCGAAGCCTGCTTCAGTGAAAAACCTGAACTCTTCTTCGGGTATCTCGGAAAGGGTCAGCTTCTCACGCCCAAGCCGTTCGGCGAGTTCGTTGAGCCATACCCTCGTATTGATTTCGTAAACCAGTGGAAACATGGGGAGCCGGATTCTGCAATGGGTGCCGCCAAGTCGCTAACTCATGTTATCAATATAAAAAGTGAAACGGCAAATCATGCGATTCATTGCGTGCCGTGAGGCAATTAACCGGCCGTGCATGCATTTTTTTTTGCCGCCGCCGGGTCGCAGTTCCTGCCGGGTACCGGTGGTTTCCGCCATTGTCTGAAGGAATGGGGGCGTTTTGGAGGCAAAGGGTTGTAATTGGGACAAACATGTACGAAATTCACCTGAGTCCGGGCCATTTCCTTTCGTCGGACGGCAACGGGCAAACCCCAGCTAACCTGAATCCAGCTTCTTTTGACAGATTTTCTCCGCGACCTCAACGACGTTCAGCGCGAAGCCGTCATGGCTACCGAAGGGCCGGTCATGGTGCTTGCCGGCGCCGGATCGGGCAAGACCAGAGTCATTACTTACCGCATTGCGCACCTCATCCGGAATGTCGGTGTTTCCGCATCGAACATCCTTGCCCTGACCTTCACCAACAAGGCGGCCAACGAAATGCGCCACAGGATCGATGGCATCCTTGAACGGGGCAGTTCCGGCGGGCTCTGGATCGGCACGTTCCACTCGGTTTTCGCACGGTTGCTGCGCAGCTACATCCACCTGATCGGCTATGACCGGAATTTTTCGATTTTCGATGCCGACGACAGCAAGAGCCTGGTCAAGCAGTGCATGCAGGAGCTGAACATTTCGCCTGATTCGCTGCCGGTCAACATGGTGCACTCGATGATCAGCAAGGCCAAGAACGGCTTTATCCTGCCACCCGAGTTCCACAGGAACGCAGCCGACTTCCAGCAGCAGAAGACGGCACTGGTTTACGAACGTTACGTGCAGAAGCTCAGGGAGAACAATGCGCTCGATTTCGACGACCTGCTGCTCAAGCCGATTGAACTGTTTACCGAGCAGCCTGCGCTGCTCGCCCAGCTGCAGGACTATTTCCGTTACCTGCTGATCGATGAGTACCAGGACACCAACAGGGTCCAGTACCTGGTTGCCAGGATGCTTTCAGAACAGCATCGCAACATCTTCGTGGTCGGCGACGACGCCCAGTCGATCTACTCGTGGCGCGGCGCCGACATCAGCAACATGCTGAACTTCCAGGAGGATTACCACGACGCGCAGATCTTCAAGCTGGTGGATAACTACCGCAGCACCAAGACGATCCTGCAGGCGGCCAACAATGTCATCCGGAACAACCAGCGGCAGATCAAAAAGGAGCTTGTCGCCAACGCGGGTACCGGCGAGCCCCTGACGCTCATCGAAGCGTACAACGAACGGCGGGAAGCCGAAAAGGTCGGCGACCACATCCGCTCGCTGCGGCTCTCGAAGGGCTACGATTATCGTGCATTCGCCATTTTCTACCGTACCAACGCGCAATCCCGCGTGCTTGAAGATGTCATGCGGCTGAACCGTGTCCCGTACCGGATTTTCGGCAGCGTCTCGTTTTACAAGCGAAAGGAGATCAAGGACGCCGTCGCCTATCTTCGGCTGGTGCTCAACGAGCGGGACAGCGAATCGCTGCTCAGGGTGATCAATTTCCCGCCGAGGAAAATCGGTGACGTCAGTATCGCCAGGCTGAAGGAGTTCGCCGAAACTGCCGGGATTTCGCTCTCCGAAGCCATCCGGCGCTCGGACGAAGGCGGGTTCCAGTCGCGGCTGGTGCATGCGCTGCAGGAGTTTTCCTCGCTGATCGATGCCCTCAGGAAGAGAGCGGCGGAGGGGACTGCCTACGACGTGCTTTCGCTTCTTTTTGACATGACCTCCATTCCGTCGCTCCTGCTTGCCGAAAACACTCCGGAAGCGCTCGCCCGCAACGAGAACCTGCAGGAACTGCTCTCCATGGCGAGGGACTTTTCTGACAACAACCCCACCAACTCGTCGCTGGCGGATTTCCTGTCGACCATTTCGCTCGCGTCGGACTACGAGGAGGTTCAGGATTCGGACAACTACGTGTCGCTGATGACCGTCCATGCGGCCAAGGGGCTTGAATTTCCGGTGGTGTTCGTAACCGGCATGGAAGAAAAGCTCTTTCCGCTCAACTGTTACGAACCGTCGGAGCTTGAAGAGGAACGCAGGCTGTTTTATGTCGCCATCACCAGGGCGCGCGAGCGCCTGTTCCTCTCCTGGGCACAGAGCCGCTACCAGTTCGGCCAGCCGCAGATGTGCCTGCGTTCGACCTTCATCAACGAGATCGACCCCGACATCATTCGCACCGAAGGAGGACGGCTCCTGTCCGAGAGCCCGAAGAAAGTTGCTGCTGCAGCCATGTCCGGGCGGCCGGTTTTCGGAACCCCGTCAGCCGTTTCCCGCACCGCACCGGCGGCAGCGCAGCGTCCCGGTGGCGGTTCATCCGCATCCCCAGGCCAGAAAAGCTCCCTGCGGGCAGGGACGAAAGTCCACCATGCGATCTTTGGACCCGGAACCGTCATCGAGGTCTCCGGAAGCGGTTCGAAGCAGAAAGTGAAGATCGGATTCCGCACCGCCGGCGAAAAGACGCTGATGGTTCAGTATGCCAACCTGAAAATTGTGTCCTGATATCGTATTTTAGAAAGAGATACGGTCACTTCCGTTTTTTCGGTCGACGAGACCGGAGCAGACGGATCAAACAACCCAGTGCATGAAGATCCTTTTCGGTGTCCAGGGCACGGGCAACGGCCACATCAGCCGGAGCCGTGAACTGGTCAGGAAACTCAAGGGGGACGGACACGACGTACAGGTCGTCATCAGCGGCAGGAGAGAGGACGAACTTCGCGAGATTGAGATTTTCCAGCCCTGTAAAGTCCTCAAGGGGCTTACCCTGGTGACCTGCCGGGGAAGAATGAATTACGTGGAGACCATGCTCCAGCTCGATTTCGTCAGGCTCATGGCCGACGTTCTGCAGCTGGACACGAACGGCGTCGACCTGGTCATTACCGACTTTGAGCCGGTCACGTCGATGGCCGCCCGTCTCAAAGGGCTGAACAGCATCGGATTCGGCCATCAGTATGCCTTTCCGTTCAATATTCCGATTGCCCGCGGAAGCCTGATCGAGAAATACACGCTGCTCAACTTTGCCCCAGCCAGATACAACGCGGGCCTGCACTGGCACCATTTCGGTCAGCCGATCTTTCCGCCGGTCATTCCCGAAAGCCTCTACCGGGCCGATCTGCCTCCGGAAAACCCGAAAAAGGTGCTGGTATACCTGCCGTTCGAGGAGCCGGAAGATGTCGACGCGTTCGTCCAGCCCTTCACCGGTTATGAATTTTTCATCTACGGCAAGGTCCGCGAGGATTTCGATTACAAGCACCTCCATTTTCGCGCCTACTCCCGGGAGGGCTTTCTCCGGGACCTTATGGAGTGCTGCGGCGTGGTGTGCAACGCGGGATTTGAGCTTCCCGGCGAGGCCCTGCACCTTGGCAAGAAGCTGCTGCTTCGGCCTCTTGACGGCCAGATCGAGCAGGAGTCGAATGCGCTTGCCATGGTCGCGCTGCAATACGGCATGGCGATGCACCGGCTCGACCACGATGTGCTGGAGCGCTGGCTGGGGACGACCGGCATCCGTCCGCTTGCCTACAGGAGGACGGTCGATTACATCGCCGAGTGGATTGCCTCTGGCCGCTGGGACGACCTGCGGCTTTTTACCGATGCGGCATGGAAAGACAACGACGTCAGGAGGAGCTGAACATGGAATTCAGGGATCTGGTGACCAGGAGCCGGAGCGTCCGGCGTTTCGATGAAACGGTGCCGGTGCCGGTGCCGGTGCTCGAAGGGCTTGTCGAGCTTGCAGGCCTGAGCCCTTCGGCGGCAAACCGCCAGTTGCTGCGTTACCTGCCGGTTGACGATCCGGAGGAGGCAGCTCTGGTGTTTCCGTGCCTTAAATGGGCCGGTTACCTCCAGGAGTGGCCCGGCCCGGAACCGGGTGAACGCCCGACGGCGTATCTGGTGATGCTCTGCCCCGAGGAGGCGGCGGCCGGCATCGCCTGCGACAGCGGCATTGCGGCGGAGGCCATCATGCTCGGTGCCGCCGCGCAGGGGTTCGGTGGCTGCATCATCGGCGCGGTCGACCATCGGCGGCTTACGGCGGCGCTCGGCATTCCCGACGGCCTCTCGGTGCTCCTGGTCATCGCGCTCGGCCGACCGGCGGAAACCGTCGTGATTGACCTGATCGATCCCGATGGCGATATCCGGTACTGGCGCGATGCGTATGGCATTCACCATGTCCCGAAGCGCAAGGTCGGCGATCTCATTGTCCGGGGGGCGCAACAGCGGCAGGCTCGCAATGATCAGGGTTGAAGATGTCCTTCGCGCATACCGGCACGGTTTTTTCCCGATGGCCGAATCGCGCGACGGCGAACTCAGCTGGTGCCAGCCGTACCGGCGTGCCATTGTCCCCATTGCCGCCTATCGGCCGCCCCGCTCGGTCCGTCGCGTCATCCGTGACGGTGTGTTCGATGTCCTGTTCGACACCGATTTTGAAGGTGTGATCCGGAGCTGTTCCCAGCCGAGGCCATCGGAACCTGAAACCTGGCTTTCCGAGGAGATCATCGAGGTGTTCCTCCGGTTGCACCGGCTCGGCATCGCACACAGCGTCGAGAGCTGGCGGGGTGGTGAACTGGTCGGAGGCCTCTACGGGCTTGCCATGGGCGGGGCCTTTTTCGGGGAATCGATGTTTTTCCGGCAATCATGCGCTTCCAAGGTGGCGTTTTCGCAGCTGGTCGACCATTTGCGCCGCCGGGGGTACCTGCTGCTCGATGCGCAGATCATGAATCCGCATCTCAGCATGCTCGGCGCCATCGAAATCGAGCATGACCAGTATATGCAGCTGCTTGACCGGGCGCTCGCCGAAAAGATTCATTTTATCTAACAACGGAAAAATCATACCTTCAAGCTCACGGGCGCACCTTCAGATTCCATCGTGCGGCCGCCTGCAACGCCGTAGAAAAGGAGTATATCGCATGCTGTCGAGGGATTTAACCGAAAACCAGTCCAAGCCGCGGGTCATCATCTATTCGGGCAAGGGCGGCACCGGCAAGACTACCGTTTCGTCATCCACTGCGGTTGCACTGGCTCGCCAGGGCAAGCGGGTGCTGATCATGTCTTCCGATCCCGCTCACTCCCTGTCCGACGTGTTCGACGTGCAGATCAGCAGAAACGATCCGCTGAAGATCGAGAAAAACCTCTACGGCCTTGAAGTCGATACCGTCTACGAACTGAAGAAGAACATGTCCGGGTTCCAGAAGTTCGTTTCGTCGTCATACAAGAACCAGGGCATCGACAGCGGCATGGCCTCCGAGCTTACGACGCAGCCTGGGCTCGACGAGATCTTCGCACTTGCCCGGCTTCTTGACGAAGCCCAGTCCGGCAGGTGGGACGCCGTCGTGCTGGATACCTCGCCCACGGGCAATACCCTGCGCCTTCTCGCCTACCCTGAGATCATCATCGGCGGTAACATGGGCAAGCAGTTTTTCAAGCTCTACAAGAGCATGTCCTCGCTGGCCCGCCCGCTTTCCGGGAATTCCATTCCCGACGACGACTTCTTCAACGAGGTGAATGTGCTGCTCAAGCAGATGGAGGATATCAACCGCTTCATCCTCAGCCCGGAGGTCACCTTCAGGCTGGTGCTCAACCCCGAGAAGCTCTCCATCCTGGAGACCAAGCGTGCCTATACCTTCGTGCATCTCTACGGTATCAACATCGACGGGATTTTCATCAACAAGATTCTGCCGACCTCGCGCACAGTGGGCGAGTATTTCGAATTCTGGTCCGACCTGCACAGCAAGTACCTGTTGGAGATCGACAATTCGTTCTACCCGACTCCGGTGTTCCGGTGTCATCTCCAGAGAACCGAACCGATCGGCGCCGAAGCCCTTTACGGGATCAGCCAGATGGTGTTCGGCGACCAGGCCCCGGACAAGATTTTCTATTCAGGCAAGAATTTCTGGATCGAGAGCCAGAAGAACAAAATGACCTCCGACCATCGTGAGACCCTCTGCATCCGCATTCCGTTCCTCAAGGATGCCGAGGAGGTCAAGGTGGACCGCATGGGCACCGACATCATCGTCACGGTTGACCGGGCCCAGCGGATCATTACCCT
>CAZSXF010000006.1:0-154480 GCA_964611215.1 uncultured Chlorobiaceae bacterium | reverse complement strand
CTGTCGCGGAACTGCTCAAGCCGATCACCTGGTTTCCGCCGATGTGGGCCTTCGCCTGCGGCGTCGTCTCCACCGGCCAGAGCGTTACGGCAAACTTTTCGATCCTCCTTCGCGGCGTCATCCTGGCCGGACCCCTGATGTGCGCCATGTCCCAGACGATGAACGACTACTTCGACCGCGAAGTGGACGCCATCAACGAACCCGAACGCCCGATACCGGCAGGCAAAATCTCCAAGCAGGCAAGCTGGTTCATCACCTTCGGCCTTATCCTGACCGGCTTCCTCGTCGCCCTGACGATCCATCCCTACGTCGTCGGCCTCGCCTTCATCGGCGTCCTGATGTCGCACGCCTATTCGGGTCCGCCGATCCGTGCCAAAAGGAACGGCTGGTTCGGCAACCTGATCGTCGGCCTTGCCTATGAGGGGGTCGCGTGGCTGACAGGGAGCTTTTCGATCACCCAGGGCGTGCCGTCGACCGAATCCATCGCACTGGCGATCATCTTTTCGCTCGGCGCGCACGGCATCATGACCCTGAACGATTTCAAGTCCATTGTCGGGGACAACATCCGCAAGGTTGCCTCCATACCGGTACAGCTCGGCGAAAAGAAAGCCGCGATCCTGGCGTCGGTCGTGATGGACATCGCCCAGATAGCCGCAATCGCCATCCTGGTGGCAAAAGACGCCGCGATAACGGCAACCATCGCCGGAGTCCTGCTGGTCTGCCAGCTTCCCATGCAGAAAATCCTGATCGACAGACCTGCAGAGAAGGCCGTGTGGTACAATGCGTTCGGCACCCTGCTCTATGTCCTGTCCATGATGGTGTGCGCCGTGGGCATCAGGCCCTGACGACGGCGGCTCCAGCGCTGCGCCGGCGGCGGGTCTGAAATACCCGCCAATTTTTTCCGTTTTTCAGAACGAATTCATATATTCCGATTCATTTTTTAACGACAACCGAGATCCTATCATGTCCAAAGTTTGTGTTCTGACCGGCAAACGGCCGAAATACGGCAATAACGTCTCCCATGCCAACAACCACACCCGCACCCGTTTCGAGCCGAACCTCCACACAAAGAGGATCTGGATCGAGGAAGAAAAGCGCTGGGTGAAAGTCCGGATATCGGCCAAGGCGATGAAAATCATGGCGAAGACCGGCACCGCCGAACTTGCAAAGCTTCTGAAGTAAGCTCGTTTCGCAAGGCATCAAGAATTGCAGGGCTCATCCTTACCGATGAGCCTTTTTTTTTCCGGAACCTATGGAAAAGACAATCATCATCTATACCGACGGGGCCTGCAGCGGGAACCCCGGCAAAGGGGGATGGGGGGCGCTGCTCATGTTCGGGGAAAAACGCAGGGAGCTTTCCGGTTACGATCCTGCCACCACCAACAACCGGATGGAGCTCATGGCGGCCATCAGGGGGCTCGAAGCCCTGAAGGAACCCTGCAGGGTGGAGCTGTACAGCGATTCGAGCTACCTGGTCAACGCCATCAACGAGCGCTGGCTTGACCGATGGCTCAAAAACGGCTGGAAAACGGCATCCAGAAAACCGGTGGAAAACATCGACCTCTGGCAGGATATCCTGAAGTTGATTAGATTACACCGCGTCACCTTTCACAAGGTCAAAGGGCACAGTGACAACCCCTACAACAACCGTTGTGACGAACTTGCCCGAATGGCCATCAAGGACAATTCATAACCCTGCGAACCATGAGCGGCACCGGCCAGCAACAAGAGATCCCCGCCATCCAGCCCCCAAGGAAAAAAGGGCCAGCCGTCATGTTGACGCTCTTCCTGGTCGGCATGGCTGGCTTTATCGCCACCGTGATCTGGGTCAACTGGCCAAAACCGCGAACCGCCCCCGAACCGCTCAGCCCGCAGCTTGCCGCCATCATCCAGAACATGCCGGGAACTTCGGACGCCATGATCTATGCCGGCCTGAAGGATATCCACCAGAGCAGGTTCTGGAACGAAGCCCTTCCTGATTCGATCAGGCATGCCGTCCCGGTGAGCGCCGGCAAACGGGTTGATGGCCTGATGGGCCAATGGGGCATTAATCTGAGTAGCGACCTCGACACCCTCCTGGTCAGCTTCCAGCGTTCCGGACGAAAACAGCAGAACTTCATCGGCGTCGCCTGGGGCGATTTCGTCACCAAAGCCACCCCGCGCAAGCTCGAATCGGCCGGCATACAGACCGTCGACATCGGCGGCAGGAAAGCCTATGCCCTCGACAGCGCATTCTGGGTCGCGCCTATGGGGCCGCGCAGCATGGCCATCGCCAGCAGCAGCAAAATGCTGGAAGGATTTTTCCATCCCTCCGGCCATCTGCTGGAACGGGATTCGGTCACGGCGGCAATGCTCGGCAAGGCGATCTACAAATCGCACCTCTGGTTCACCCTCTCCTCACCGCAATGGACTGCATGGGCCCTGCAGAGCCTGACCGCGAAAAACCGCGACGCCAGCGAAATGGGCAACATCAGCAGCCTGCAGCGCCTGGCCATGTCCGCCAAATTCGGCAATGGGATCAACGGCGAATCGGAATGGGTCTACAATGACAAAAAATCCGCATTCTTCGCCTCGTCGTTCCTCTGGGCGGCAATCAAGCTCACCAGCAATCCGGGAACCAGAACCAGCGATGCCGCCAGGACGCTCCTGAACCACATCGCCGTTCACCAGAACCAGGAATCGGTCATCATTACGGCAGACCTGCCGATGAGCTCGTTCAGGAAAACGGCGCCGGCCCATTGACGGGCGCCATCAGCCCCGGCCTATTCCGCTGAATACCAGAAAGCCGTCTTTCCTGGTCACCGAAACACCATTGCCGACGGGAACGCACCGGCCCGGCTGACACTGCAAGAGCGCATCAAGCCGTTGCAGCACCCGACTGTCGACCACGCCCCCCTGCACGCGAAGCGCCCGTTTCAGCAGCTCTTTCCGCTCGAAGACGCTCAGCCGCTGCAGGGAAACCACATGCAGCCGCCCGCCTTTCGGGTCCAGCAGCGGATTCGATGCAATCAGTCCCGCCACATGCTGCCCGACGAAGGCATCGAGCTCGGCAGCCTGCTCCGAAAAACGGTACAGCGACGGCAGCAGCTTGTCGCCAAAGCGCTCTGCAACGACAGGGATCACCCGGTGCCTGATGAAGTTCCGGTCAGGGCCGGTCTCCATGTTCGTACTGTCCGTGCGCCAGCAAAGCTCCCGCTCGTGCAGGTAGGCCATGATCCAGGGCCGGTCGAAGGGCAGGAGGGGCCTGATGACCTTGCCATTCCGGGCCCTGACGCCATGCAGTCCGCCCGGCGAAACACCCCTGAAGAGGTTGAACAGGAGGGTTTCGGCATTGTCACCGAGATGGTGGCCGGTGGCGATACGGTCATAGCCATGATCCCGGCAAAGTTCATCGAAAAACGCATAGCGCTGGATGCGGGCGGTCTCTTCAATCGATTTTTTCCATGAAGCGGCGACCGACCGGGTGGCAAACCGCCGGACATGACAGACAAGCCCGAGCCGGTCGCACATCTGGCACACGAAGGCTTCGTCGGCGTCGCTCGCAGCAGCCCTGAGGGTAAAATTGGCATGAGCCACCGCGATGCCACACCGGAGCACCGGGCGCACCGCCCGCAGCAAATGGAGCAGCGCCACCGAATCCGGCCCCCCTGAAACGGCAACCAGCACGGCATCCCCCGTTTCGACGAGGGCGGTGCGGCGGAGGTGTTCGAGGAACATTTTTTCAGAGCGGTTCACGGAACAGGCATCGTAGTGAAGAAAACCGGAACGAACAGGCTGCAGTAAAATAGCGATGCGGAGGCGGATTCCGCAACTCCATCGCCGCAAGGCACACCGCCCCGGCAGGGATTCCTCATGGATTCTGGCGCAAAATCACTATCATTGATGCGTGATATCGCCAACGCCCCGCCCAGAACAGGATAGCATGCGCATCTCTCCATACGGTACCCGCAGCGTGATGACCACAGCACTCGTCTGTGCGGCCATCTTCATCTTCGGCATACTCCTGCATTCCGCAGGCGGCACCCTCTTCTCGGCAAGCTCCGTCGTCTATCTGGCGTTCGTCTGCTTCTTCTACCGTGACCCGGAACGTGCCTGTCCGGACGATCCGGAAGCAATTCTCGCCCCTGCGGACGGCAAGGTGCTGCTGATACGCCCGGTCAGCCACCCGCAGACCGGCAGGCCGGCGACACTCGTCAGCATTTTCATGTCCCCACTGAATGTCCACGTCAACCGCATCCCGGTCGACGGCACGGTCACCCACCGGAAATACCTCCCGGGCAAGTTCCTCATGGCATTCGACCATCGCAGCATGAGCGACAACGAACGCACGGAGATCTGCATCGAAAGCACTTTCGGACCGGTCTGGTTCTGCCAGGTCTCGGGATTCCTTGCCCGACGCATCGTCTGCAACCTCGAAGCAGGCGACCACGTCAGATCAGGCAACCGGTTCGGCATGATCAAATTCGGCTCACGGGTCGACATCGTCCTGCCCGATTCGCTGCATCCGGCAGTCACCGAAGGATCGAGGACCGTCGCCGGACAGACCGTTATTGCCCGCCGCCAGCCTGGCTGCTGACCAAAATCGCTTGGTTTGACTGCCGCAGTTGCGTATATAATGGTAGGCATGCACCACATGCCGCTAAATACCCATGTTTTCACCCAAATTTCCCGGAGATCACAGCCATGTTTGGAATAGGTGGTAATGAACTGCTGCTCATCCTGCTGGTCGTCCTGCTCCTGTTCGGTCCGAAAAAGATTCCCGAACTCGCACGTGGCCTTGGCAAGGGCATCAACGAGTTCAAGAAAGCGCAGAGCAACCTGCAGGACGAAATCGAAAAGGCCGCAGAGAGCGAACAGAAACCAGAAAAGCCAGCGGAACCGAAGGCCTGAGAACGGCACGATATTCCCCGGATGCTTCCCGGCGGCCCCCTCCCGCCGATCCGCCGAAAGCAGGCCGGAGCATAACAGCAACATCACAAGCGACCCAGGATGGCACTCCCCCGGCCTCTTTGCGTCCTCTTCATGCTGTCGTTCTGCGGCTGCATGGACCATGTCGACGAACGGCGTTTTTCAGAGACCCTCTCCCTGCAGGACGGGCTGGTCACGCCGGTCATCAATGAAATACTCTTCGATCCGCTCCAGGATACCCGGGACAATATTTCCGACCAGCCGGAGTTCATCGAAATCTACAACCCCGGAACCAAAGCGGTAGACCTCACCGGCTGGAGCATCGCCGACCGGCCAAACGCCAGAACCGGCAAATCCAACCGCTACTACTTTGCCTTGAAAGGGGCCGACAACATGCTTGGGCCCGGCCAGTACGGCATCATAAGCCCCGAATCGGCAGGCATCGCCGCAACCTCAAGGCTGGTCAGGTACTACACCTACCTTTCGGAATCGGCCAACACCAGGATTTTTCTGGATAAAAGCCACAAGAGCTTTGACCTGAACAATGATGGCGACACGGTGCGGCTGCTCAACAGCTACGGCGAAACCGTCGATGCCGTGAACTACCTTCCGGAATGGCACAATCCGGCCCACATTTCGACCAAACGAATTTCCCTCGAAAAGCTCAATCCGCTCCTGCCATCCGACTCGCCCCTCAGCTGGGGCTCCTCCAGTGACAGGACGTATGGCGGAACACCGGGCAAGACGAACTCGCTCTACATCCCCAAAACACGCTCCGGCGAAACGCTCGACCTCCAGCCGGGCACGTTCAGCCCGAACGGGGACAACCGGAACGACCTCCTGCAGATTACCGTCAACCTGCCTGCAGGCAGCTACCAGCTGGGCATAACGGTCTACGACGCCATGGGAAGCCAGGTCAGGAGCCTTGCGGCAGGCACACCGGCAGGCCCGGTCGCCCGGCTTGTCTGGGATGGGTGCGACAACGCCGGCAAACCGCTTCCCGCAGGCACCTACCGGGTTGCCATGAACGCAGCAGGCACTTCCGGATCACGATTCAGTGCGACAGGGACGGTTTCACTCGCCCGGTGAAACCGGGCGAACTGCCGGCGCAGCCTGTTTCAAACCCGACGTTTTCAGCGTATCTTCTCCTTCAGGAAACCTTCTCTGGGCAGCCCAACGCTCATATTCGCCATGCTCACGACCCTCTACGTCAGAGATTTCGCACTCATTGACGAACTTTCGGTCAGCTTCGCCCCAGGACTGACCATCATCACCGGTGAAACCGGTGCCGGCAAATCCATACTCATGGGGGCGCTCAACCTCGTACTCGGCGAACGCGCAAGCGCTGAACTGGTACGCCGGGATGCACAGCGGGCCGTCATCGAAGCCACCTTCACCTGCGTGGGCCACAAAACCGTCGAACGCCTCCTTTCGGCAGCAGACATCGAGACGGGACCGGAACTGATCCTCCGCAGAGACATCGCCGCTTCGGGCCAGTCACGCAGTTTCATCAATGACACGCCGTGCCAGCTCGCCCTGCTTCGCCAGGTCGGACGTGAACTGGTCGACCTGCATGGCCAGCACGACCATCAGTTGCTGCTGCACCCGGAAACCCATGCCGGCATGCTCGACGCGTTCGGCCAGTTACAGCAGGAAGCGGCCCGTTACCGCGACCTGCTCCAGCAGTACCGCGACCTGCGCCGGAAGTTTGAAGCCCTGACAGCAGAGGCTGAAGCGCTGAGGGAAAAACGGGGCTTCCTCGAATTCCAGTATCAGGAACTTGACGCCGCCGGACTTGTCCCGGGGGAAGCAGCGGCCATCGATGAAGAGATCAACCTCCTCGAAAACGCGGAAATGCTCTTCAGCCTCGGCAAACAGCTCGAAGAGGCACTCTACGAATCCGATGGTTCGGCATACGCCTCGCTTGCCGGTTCGATGCACCTGCTCGAAAAACTCGCCGCCATCGACAGGAAGTTCGAGGTTTCGCTCGAAGAACTGCGTGGGGCACTGGCATCGGTTGAAGAGGCCAACCGTTTCGCCAGCCGTTACACCTCGGGAATCGAGTTCAGCCCTGAACGGCTCGAAACGCTGCGCGAGCGGCAGATGCTCTTGCAGCGCCTGGCAAAGAAACATGGCAAAAGCATTCCCGAACTCATTGACCTGCGGGACCGCCTCGCCGAAGAGCTCTCCGTGGAGGAGCATGTCGCCGCCGACACCCTGCGGTTGCAGGCTGAAATTGAACAGGCCAGAACGTCGATGACCGAAACGGCAATCGAACTTTCGGCAATGCGCACGCGTGCGGGAGCCCTTCTCGAACAGGAGATCGTGGCCGGTCTGAAAAAGCTGAGCATCCCCGCAGGAACCTTCAGGGTCGACATCTCGCATGAAGCTTCGCCCGACGGGGACATCCTGCTCGACGGCCAGCGATATCGCGCATTCGACAACGGTTTCGACCGGATTGAATTCATGATTTCAACCAACGTTGGCGAGACCCCGAAACCACTTGCAAAAGTTGCCTCCGGAGGTGAAATCTCCAGGGTGATGCTTGCCATGAAAAGCGCCCTTGCAAAGGCAACGCACCTGCCGATTCTGGTCTTCGACGAAATCGACACCGGCATCAGCGGCAAGGTCGCCCAATCCGTCGGCACCAGCCTCAGGCAGCTCTCACGACTGCACCAGATCATTGCCATCACCCACCTGCCCCAGATCGCCGCCATGGCAGACCTGCACCTGTCGGTATCCAAACAGGTGAACGCCGGCCGCACGGTTACGAGCGTCGAGCCACTCGACAGCCGGGAACGGGTCACCGAAGTCGCCAGGCTCATCAGCGGCCACACGATTTCGCCGGCTTCGCTGCAGCTGGCAGGGGAACTGATCGACAGCGCCCACTCCGCCTGATCCGACCGGCAGGCATCAGGGCCGTCGGGACGCTGCACGGCAACGGAGCACGCCAACCTGGCGACGACATGAAATCAGGCGCTTTTTGGGGCAACGCTTTTTATAAATGGCCTCCATTGGCTACATTCAATTCAATGCGGAAGCGCTTCTGTGACGACCGGCACCCACGGGTGACGACGCCTGACGCCTCCCTTCACTAATTTCACGAATCAGTTTTATGTCCAATCGCCTCATTACCGGTTCGGCCGTGGCGCTGGTCACTCCGTTCAGGCAGGACGGGTCGATCGATACCGAAGCCCTCCGCCGGCTGGTCGGCATCCAGCGGGATGCCGGTACCGATATCATCATTCCCTGCGGGACCACCGGAGAATCACCGACGCTCTCCACCGATGAACAGGCCGAGATCATCCGCATCGTCCGGCAGGAAGCCGGTGCCACCATGATGGTGGGCGCAGGTGCGGGAACCAACGCGACGGACCAGGCCGTCGAACTCGCCAGGAACGCACAACAGGCCGGAGCCCAGGTCATCCTCTCCGTCGCCCCGTACTACAACAAGCCGTCACAGGAGGGGTACTATCAGCATTTCAGCCGCATCGCCAGGGCGGTATCCATCCCGATCATCCTCTACAACGTGCCAGGCCGGACGGCCAGCAACGTTTCGGCAGACACGATCATCCGGCTGGCCAACGATTACGGCAACATCCTTGCCGTCAAGGAGGCCTCGGACAACATGGACCAGATCATGGAACTGATCGAGCGACGGCCGGAAAACTTCTCGGTTCTGACTGGTGAAGACATGCTGATCCTGCCCTTTATGGCGCTCGGCGGCGACGGCGTCATCTCGGTAGCTGCCAACCAGATTCCGAAAACGGTCAAAAGACTGGTCGAAACGGTCAGATCGGGCAACCTTGCCGAGGCGCAGACCATCAACAGGACCTACCGGAAGCTCTTCAAGCTCAATTTCATCGAAAGCAACCCGGTGCCGGTGAAATATGCGCTTTCACGCATGGGCCTGCTGGAAGAGGTCTATCGGCTGCCGCTCGTCCCGATGTCAAACGAGAACAAATCAAGGCTTGACGCTGAACTTGCCAGCCTCGGGCTGATCTGACCAATCCGGCAGGTACCGGAGCATACATGAAAAAAGCCCTGGAATCCAGGGCTTTTTTCATGTATGCTCACCAGCGATAACGGGGTGATTCAGATCGATGCCAGAACCTCCACGAAACGGTCAAGCTCTTCTTTGGTCCGTTTCTCGGTTACGGCAACCAGCAATCCGCTTTCACCGGACAGGCCGAGATCGATGCCTGCAAAAAATCGCTCCGCAAGGAGTTTTTCGATCACCTGCGCTGCAGGAATCGGCGTTTCCACGGCAAATTCACGTAGAAACGGCCCCTGAAACTTCAGTGAAAATCCATCAAGTGCCGCAATTTTATCAGCGAGATAATGAGCTTTCTGTACTGAGCGCAACGCAACTTCCGCAACGCCCTCCCTGCCGAGCAGCGACATCCACACCACGGCCTGCAGTGCACAGAGCGCCTCGTTCGAACAGATGTTCGAGGTGGCCTTTTCACGGCGGATATGCTGCTCACGGGTCTGCAGCGTCAGAATGAATCCGTCATTGCCGTCACGATCCCTGGTCATGCCGACAAGCCGGCCGGGAATCTTGCGCACATATTGCTGGCGAACGGCGAAAATGCCGAGATAGGGGCCGCCGAAACTCTGCGGGTTGCCGAGCGCCTGTCCCTCGCCGACGGCGATATCCGCACCATAGACCCCGGGCGCCTCAAGCACGCCAAGCGAAACCGGATCCGCGGAAACAATGAACAGGGCACCGTGCTCATGGGCAATCCTGCCAATCGCCTCAACCTCTTCAAGGCGGCCGTAGAAATTCGGCTGCTGCACGATGACCGCTGCTGTCTTGCCGGAAACCAGAGATGCAAGGGTGTCGATGTTGCCGGCACCATCCAGAAGCTCATTCTGGACGATCGTCCTCTGGCCGGAAGCCTCCAGGTAGGTCTCAAGCACCTGACAGGCATACGGGTTGAGCTTGCCTGCCACCACCACCGTATCACGCCCGGTGATACCGACGGCCATCAGCGCAGCCTCGGCAAGCGCGGTGGCACCGTCGTACATCGAGGCGTTCGCCACGTCCATGCCGTACAGGCGGCAGATCATGCTCTGGTATTCGTAAATCGCCTGGAGCGTCCCTTGCGACACCTCGGCCTGGTAAGGCGTGTAGGCCGTATAAAATTCGCTGCGGGACGAAATGGTCTTCACCGCGGCGGGAATGAAATGGTCGTATGCACCACCGCCGAGGAAGCTGACATAGTCAGCGGTGCTGGTGTTCGATGCGGCAAGCTGCTCAAGCAGCCGACGCACCTCCGGCTCACCCATCGCGGGAAAGAGGTCGAGCGCGCGGCGCAGCCGAACCTCCTCGGGAATGTTGCCGACCAGCTCTTCAAAATCCCCGACGCCGATCTGCCGGAGCATTTCTGCGCGGTCGGCATCCGTATTGACAATGAAAGGCATGCTGTTCTGGTTCCGATACTGTTGGAAAAAGCCTTATTCGCCGATAAGCTTACGGTAATCGGCGGAGGAAAGCAAGGTGTCGACCGCTGCGGGGTCCTCAAGCTTCAGCTTCACGATCCAGCCATCCTCATACGGGCTGCTGTTCAGGATTTCGGCCGTTTCAAGCGCCTCGTTGACGGCAACGATTTCACCGGCGACCGGTGCATACAGGTCGGCAACCGTCTTGACTGCCTCGACGGTGCCAAATGCCTCGTGAGCCCCGACACTGGTGCCGACGGGACGGGTTTCAACAAAGACGATGTCGCCGAGCTCCGACTGTGCGAAGTCGGTGATGCCGACCAGTGCGGTCGCGCCGTCTTCGAGGAGCTGGATCCATTCATGATCCTTGGTGTAACGGAGGTTGTCAGGGAAATTCATGGCAACGAAGGTTATCGGGTTATGTTTGTTGCGGTCGGTGAACTTGATGAAGGTAACATTTTTCGGTAACTTTTTTCCTCGTTTGTCCGCAAACCGCTCTGCAAAGGAAACGCTCAGGGCGACTTCATCGTTACATGGCTTTCACGGTTCTCCCCGACCCGACCCGGACAACCGGCCATGCGGTCGCCGGAACCCGGCCGGGAGGCTATGCCAGCCGCTGCCGCATGGCCTCGTAGAGCAGTACCCCGGTGGCCACGCTGACGTTGAGCGACTCGACGCAGCCCGCCATCGGAATGCGGACCAGGTCGTCGCAGCGCTGCCGGGCCTCAGGGCCGAGGCCGCTTCCCTCCGCGCCCATGACAAGCGCCGTCGGCACGGTCCAGTCGATATCGGTATGGTTCCGCTCGGCGTCCATATCTGCAGCCGCGATCCGGAAACCCCGGTCGTGCAGCAGGTCGAGGCACCTGACCAGGCTCCTGACCTTGCAGACGCGCATGTGCGACAACGCCCCGGCAGACGCCTTGTGCACCGTTGCGTTTACCGGAGCCCCCTTGCCTTCGATGAGGATGACCGCATCGGCGGCGACGGCTTCGGCGGTTCTGATGATTGCCCCGACATTGTGCGGGTCTTCGAGACCCTGGAGGATAACCAGGAGCGGCGAGCTGTTTCGAGGGGCTGAAAGCACCTCTTCAAGGTCGTAAAAACTGACGCTGCTGATCAGGGCGCAAACCCCCTGGTTCTTGGCCGTACCGGCAAGCTGGGTGAGTTTTTCCATGCGCGCCTTGCCGCAGGGAATCCGGAACCGCCGGGCAGTAATGACGATCTCCTTGAGCTTCGGATGGGTGGTATTGAATTGCAGGTAGATTTTTTCGACGCTCCCTGGTTTCGACTGGAGCAGTTCTATGACCGCATTGCGGCCGTAAACGACCTGTTCGTTCTGTTCGACTGCCGGGGTTCCGGCGCTGCTGTTCGTATCCAAAAAACCTCCTCAGGGCGAGATAGTTTCGTACTTGCCGGAACCTTTCGGACCGGCTGTCAAAAAGTGTTCAAAATTGAAAGTATATCAGTTTTTTTTCTATCTTAAAAAGCACTCTTGAGCCTTTCTCGCCTGCGACTGTAACTTTTCCGTTCCATTCGTGGATTACGAATCGAGGTTCCTACGTACGTCCAATCAAATCATAAATCCAGTTATTGATTCTTATGACCCGGACATTCAAGACAATGGAGGGGAATGAGGCCCTTGCTCATGTCGCCTATCGCACCAATGAAGTTATTTCCATATATCCGATCACCCCGGCATCTCCAATGGGGGAGTATTCCGATGCCTGGGCTGCTGTCGGACGAAAGAATATCTGGGGCACGGTACCGCTGATTGATGAAATGCAGAGCGAGGCCGGTGCCGCCGGTGCCGTCCACGGGGCATTGCAGACAGGGGCGCTGACCACGACCTTCACGGCATCACAGGGGCTCTTGCTGATGATTCCGAACATGTACAAGATCGCCGGTGAGCTGACCTCCTGCGTCATCCACGTTTCGGCCCGTTCGCTCGCTGCCCAGGGACTGTCGATCTTCTGCGACCATGGCGACGTGATGTCGGTGCGCGGGACGGGCTTCGCCATGCTCGCCTCCTGCTCGGTCCAGGAGGTCATGGACATGGCGCTGATCGCCCAGGCGGCCACGCTTGAGTCCAGGATCCCGTTCCTGCACTTCTTCGACGGCTTCAGGACCTCGCATGAAATTTCCAAGATCGAGGTGCTTCCCGACGAACATATCCGGGCCATGATCGACGACGACCTCGTCATTGCGCACCGCAATCGCCGGATGTCCCCTGATGCGCCGATCATTCGCGGCACATCGCAGAACCCGGACGTCTACTTCCAGGCCCGCGAAAGCGTGAACAGCTATTACAACGCCTGCCCTGGCATTACGCAGAAGGCCATGGACCGGTTCGCCGAACTGACCGGGCGCTCCTACAAGCTGTACCAGTATTACGGCGCTCCGGATGCCGACCGCGTCATCATCATGATGGGTTCCGGTGCCGAAACCACCCTTGAAACCGTTGAATACCTCAACCGCCAGGGTGAAAAAATCGGTCTGGTCAAGGTTCGCCTTTTCAGGCCTTTCAATATCGCATCGTTCGTCGCATCGCTTCCTCCGACCGTCAGGACCATCACGGTCCTCGACCGTGTCAAGGAACCAGGCAGTGCCGGAGAGCCGCTCTACCTCGATATCGTCAATGCCCTCTCAGAATCATACCAGGGCGGCAGGTGCACCTCGATGCCGAAAATCGTCGGCGGTCGCTATGGGCTGTCCTCGAAAGAGTTCACCCCGGCAATGGTCAAGGCCATCATCGACAACATGTCGGAAGCGACGCCGAAAAACCACTTCACCATCGGCATCGACGATGACGTGACCGGCACCAGCCTCGCATATGACAGCGGCTTTTCAATCGAGCCCGACTCGGTCTTCCGCGCCCTGTTCTATGGCCTCGGTTCAGACGGCACTGTCGGTGCAAACAAGAATTCGATCAAGATCATCGGCGAAAACACGGAAAACTATGCCCAGGGCTTCTTCGTGTACGATTCGAAAAAGGCGGGATCGATCACGACCTCGCACCTTCGTTTCGGCCCGGACCAGATCCGTTCGACCTACCTGGTGACGGAAGCACAGTTCATCGGCTGCCACCACTGGGTTTTCCTCGAAATGATCGACGTGGCCAGAAACCTCAAGCAGGGCGGCACGCTGCTCATCAATTCGGTCTATACCCCTGACGAAGTGTGGAGCAAGCTGCCCCGGCCCGTCCAGCAGCACCTGATCGACAAGCAGGCATCCCTCTACACGATCGATGCGTACAAGGTCGCACAGGAAAGCGGCATGGGCCAGCGCATCAACACCATCATGCAGGCCTGCTTCTTCGCCATTTCCGGCGTCCTGCCGCGCGAAGAGGCCATCAGGAAGATCGAGGAAGCCATCCGCCATACCTACGGCAAAAAGGGTGACGAGATCGTCCGCAAGAACATCGCCGCTGTCGAGCAGACCCTTGCGAACCTCCACCGCGTGCAGATCGGCACAACCGCCGACAGCACCAGGGAGCTGCGTTCGCCGATCTCAGGGAAGGCACCGGAATTCGTCGCCGACGTCCTTGCCAGGATCATCGGCGGAGAGGGCGACAGCCTGCCGGTCAGCGCAATGCCTGCGGACGGCACCTACCCGCTCGGAACCACCCGGTACGAAAAGAGGAACCTCGCCCTCCAGATCCCGGTCTGGGAACCTGACCTCTGCATCGAATGCGGCAAATGCGCCATGACCTGCCCGCACGCGGCGATCCGCGCAAAAGTCTACAGCCCGGAACACCTCGAAGGCGCTCCGGCAACCTTCAAGAGCATCGCCACAAAGGCACAGAACTGGGCCGGCATGCGCTACACCATCCAGGTCGCACCCGAGGACTGTACCGGTTGTACCATCTGCGTCGGCGTCTGCCCGGCCAGGGATCGTTCCAACCCGAAGCGCAAGTCGCTCAACATGCACGACCAGGCGCCGCTCCGCGAAAGCGAACGCGAATGCTGGAACTGGTTCATCGACATACCGGAGTTCGACCGCACCAGAATCAACCCGCGCCTTATCAAGGAACAGCAGCTCCAGCAGCCGCTGATCGAGTTCTCCGGCGCCTGTTCCGGCTGTGGCGAAACCCCGTACATCAAGCTGATCACCCAGCTTTTCGGAGACCGCCTGGTGATCGGCAACGCAACCGGGTGCTCGTCAATCTACGGCGGCAACCTGCCGACAACGCCATACTGCACCAACCCGCAGGGCCTGGGACCGACCTGGTCGAACTCCCTGTTTGAAGACACGGCGGAATTCGCTCTCGGGTTCAGAATTTCGATCAACAAGCAGGAGGAGTTCGCCGGTGAACTGCTCAGGAAGCTCTCTGCAGAAATCGGTGGCAAGCTGGCAGGGGAAATCCTCGAAGCCAGCCAGCACAACGAACCGGAAATTTTCGAACAGCGGGCGCGCATCGCCATCCTGAAGCAGAAGCTTCTTGAACTGGGTACACCGGACGCCAGAAACCTGCTGGCCGTTGCCGACATGCTGGTCAAGAAAAGCGTCTGGGCAGTCGGCGGTGACGGATGGGCTTACGACATCGGCTACGGCGGCGTCGACCACGTGACGGCGTCAGGCAAGAACGTCAACCTCCTCGTCCTCGACACCGAGGTCTATTCAAACACCGGCGGCCAGGCTTCCAAGGCAACCCCGAAGGCTGCAGTGGCCAAGTTTGCGGCAGCAGGACGCGCATCGACCAAGAAGGACCTTGGGCTGATCTCCATGACCTACGGCAGCGCCTATGTCGCCAGCGTGGCGATGGGCGCCCGTGACGAACAGACCCTGAAGGCGTTCATCGAGGCGGAAGCGTTCGACGGGCCCTCGATCATTATCGCCTATTCGCACTGCATTGCGCATGGCATCGACATGGCAACCGGCCTCGAACACCAGAAGGCTGCGGTCGACTCGGGCCACTGGCTCCTGTACCGCTACAATCCGGACCGGCGCAAGGAGGGGCTCAACCCGCTCATCCTTGATTCGAAAAAGCCGAAAATCCCGGTCGAGCAGTTCCTGAACATGGAAAACCGCTTCCGTATGCTCAAGAAAACGCATCCTGCGCTCGCGGCGGAGTATTTCACCGCAATCCAGCAGGAGGTGGACGAACGCTGGGCCTATTACGATTACCTGGCGAACCGCCCTTTTGAAGGCGACTCGTTCATCAACTGACCATGAACGCAGAAAGAGGCTGTTCCGGTTAACCCGGACAGCCTCTTTCCATATCTGCACCTTGCCACCGCCCCACACCTGGGCGGCAACCCCGTTCCGCTACCGGCCCTTCGCCTTCACCGCACGCTCACGCATCGCCTTGGCCTGCTCCGTCTTCCCGAGTTTCAGATACACGGCTGCAAGGTGGCTGAACACCTCAGCCTCATCGATCCCCGTCGCAACGGCTTTTTCCAGCACGTCGCAGGCGGCGGCATAATTGCCGAGCCGGTAGTTCACCCATCCAAGCGTATCCAGGAAAACCCCGTTGGCCGGTTCGAGCTGCACCGCACCGGTTGCCAGGTGGAGGGCACGGTGGAGCATCGCCCCCTCTTCCGCATACAGGTAGGCAAGATTATTCATGGCCAGCGCATTGTGAGGGTCGAGCACAAGGACGTTACGGTACGCCGTTTCGCTCAGCCGCCGCTTTCCAAGCTGGTCGCCGGCGATGGCAAGGGTCGTGTTCGCCCTGATCAGCAAATCCTGATTCAGCTTCCTCCCGGCATGCCGAAGACCGGCGACAGGCTCCAGTTTCCGCACAGCCTTTGCCGGAGAACCGGTCTGCAACAGCGCGTAACCTTCAAGGACATCCAGCCGCCAGCGTTCACGGGGAAGCGCCCTCCGGGCTTGGGAGATCATCGCAAACGCCATATGCCGCTGACCCTGTTCCAGGCGCACCATGACCAGGTTTTCCCATGCGTCGACCTGTTTCGGCGCAAGCCTGAGCGCCGTCGAGAAACTGGTAACCGCCTGATCGTAGCGGCGCAAGGTCATCTCGAACGCACCTTTGAGGCGGTAGACCCTCGGGTCGCGCGGATGCCTCCTGACAAGTTCGAGCAACATCGCATCGACCGGCGCAAGGTAGAGCGGTTCCCTGTCGGTCCTCGCCGCGAACAGCCGCACCAGTTCAAGCGAAGAAGCGGCATCAGCAGGCGAAAGCCCGTCAAAGGCGAGGAAATCACGAATCAGCCCTGGCTGGTCACCCGCACGGATATCGTGGTCAAGCAGGTTGACCCATGCCGGCACCGCATTCCGGTCTTCTGCGATAATCGACCTGAAGGTTTCGGCTGCCCGTCCACCCTGGCCATCAAGCTCGTACAGCTCACCAAGGGTCAGCCGGAGTTTCTGGCTGCTCCCGGCAACCGCCTCAAGCCGCCCGACGCTGGCAATGGCTTCCGCATACCGTTTGAGAGCAATCTGGAGCCAGAGCACCTGCGAAAGGGCTTTCTGGTCATTCTGGTCGCGTTTCAGGACCGCCTCGTAAGCGGCAAGCGCCTGAACCGGGCGCCGGGCAGCCGTGTACGCAAGCCCCTGGGCATGCAGCAACTCCACGCGATCCGGCGCAAGTGCAGCCGCCTGACCGAACAACGTTGCCGCCCGATGATAGTCCCGCATCTCCTGGACAAGCCGGGCCAGCGTGCGGACATACTCAAGATTCGTCGGGTCGAGCCTGACGGCCGACTCGCCATGAACCCTTGCGGAATCCGGCGCCGCCAGGTGCAGGAAAGCTTTCGACATGGCGTAGTGCACCGCCGCGGCATCCGAGGAATCTTTCGGGGAGAGTTTGCGGAACACGCCGATTGCAGCGCGATAGGAGCCTTTCATGGACAGGAAGGCGCCATGCGCAAAAGCCTGGGCGTCAGGATCGACGGCAACGGGCGCAACCATGGTTTCCGGGGAAGGCGCAACGCTGGGGGCGGCAGCGCAAAGGGTGGATGGCATACCCGCCAGCGCGAGGCACGGCAGCAGCGCTCGCAACAGGGTGCCCGCCCGGACCCCGGCAAGCACCTGCTTACTGGCCATGGCTTCCGGCCTCACCAAACAGGGGGCCGTTGCCGGCACCGCCGTCCACAATACCACCGAACTTCAGCATCGCCTGCCGGGTCGCAACGCGCCCGCGAGGCGTACGGGCAAGCAGGCCGACCTGGATCAGGTACGGTTCATAGACCTCCTCGATGGTGTCCTGCTCCTCACCGACGGAAACCGCAAGCGAAGCGACGCCGACAGGACCGCCGTTAAAACGGTGCACAATGGCCTGCAGGATTTTCTTGTCCATGTCGTCCAGGCCGCCCTCGTCGATTTCAAGAGACTCCAGGGTTCTTCGCGCAATGGAAAGGGAGATCGACGCATGGTTGGCGACCTGTGCGAAATCCCGCGCACGGCGAAGAAGCCGGTTGGCGATACGCGGGGTCCCCCGCGAACGACGAGCAATCTCCATGGCCGCATCGTCATCGATACCGATGTTCAGAATCGACGACGAACGCACCACGATCCGCTGGAGCAATTCGGCTGAATAGTAATCAAGGCGGCTGTTGATGCCGAAGCGTGCCCGCAACGGCGAGGTGAGCAGGCCGGCTCTGGTCGTCGCACCGACAAGGGTAAACGGTTCGAGCTTGAGCTGAACCGCTCTCGAAGCGGGACCGCTGTCAAGCAGAATATCGATGCGGTAGTCCTCCATGGCGGAATAGAGATACTCCTCGACGGCAGGCGCAAGCCGGTGAATTTCATCGATAAACAGGATATCGCCCTTCTTCAGGCTGGTCAGCAACCCGGCGAGATTGCCCGGCTTGTCGATCAGCGGCCCCGAGGTGATCTTGATGCCCCCGCCCATCTCCGCGGCGATGATATGGGCAAGCGTCGTCTTGCCGAGGCCGGGCGGGCCGGAAAGAAGGACATGGTCAAGGGCATCACCGCGCTTCCTTGCTGCGGCGATGAACACCTTCAGGTTGTCGGTCAGCTTCTGCTGGCCGGCAAAATCTCCCATGGACTGCGGGCGAATCTGCTCCTCGAACCGGACTTCAACCGGATCCGAAGCGCTATTCAGGAGTTCTGTCCTCACAAACGACACGGTTTAATGGTTCGGGGCGAAGCTGCATCACAATTTGATCCGCGGATCAACCACAGCATACAACACATCGGCAAGCAGGTTACCGATAACGATCAGCGTCCCGGAAACGAACGTGTCGGCAATAATCAGCGGATAATCCCGTGCGAAAATCGCCTCGACGGTCACCCGGCCCATGCCGGGAAATGCAAAAATCACCTCGATGAACAGAGCACCGCTGAAAATGAATGGCAGAGAACTGCCCATCAGGGTCACCACCGGCAACAGGGCGTTGCGCAGGGCATGCTTCAGGATGACGACCCGTTCGGACAGCCCTTTGGCCCTCGCCGTCCGGACATAATCCTGGCGGATCACCTCCAGCATGCTTCCCCGGACATAACGGGCGATGCCCGCCGCCCCATTGATGCTGAGCACCGTAACCGGAAGGGCGAGGTGCCATATCCGGTCGAGCAGAAAACCAAATGGCCCATAGCTCTCAGCCCCGACCTCGTTCAGGCCCGAAACGGGAAAAAGCGGCAGCTTCAGGGCAAAGAGGATGATCATCATCAGTGCGAACCAGAACTC
Organism: uncultured Chlorobiaceae bacterium; assembly: GCA_964611215.1. Classification (GTDB taxonomy): domain Bacteria; phylum Bacteroidota; class Chlorobiia; order Chlorobiales; family Chlorobiaceae; genus Chlorobaculum. The sequence goes on along the minus strand of CAZSXF010000006.1, from coordinate 135,516 downwards.
GGGCATCGAATAGAAAAACAGCGCAGTCACCGTCAGCAGGCGGTCGATAAACGAGTTCTGCTTGACTGCTGAAACGACGCCGATGACGATGCCGAACACGAAATTCGCCACCAGCGTCAGCACAGCGATGGTCATGGTCACCGGAAGAGCCTCGGCGATCACGTCGAACACCGGCTGCTGGGCGCGGCTGAAGCTGCGCCCGAAATCGCCGTGCAGAACGTTTCCCAGCCATTTGATGTACTGGATCGGCAGAGGATCGTTCAACCCGTACTGCTGGCGAATCTGTTCGGCGACGTTGGGGCTGATGCCGGGCTGGATGAAAAACGCCGCAGGATCGCCCGGGGCGAGCCTGATGATGAAAAAGGTCAGGGTCAGCACCCCGAACACCAGCGGTATGGCAATCAACAGCCTTTTGAGGATATAGGAAAACATGACGCCTTACGGCACGACAGTTGCCGATGGCTGGAGCTTCCAGTCATCGATGTTATAAAAGGTACCCGAGATGTTCAGCACTTCGTCCAGGATCCGCTTGCTGAAGCCGTGCGTTTCCCTGATCCAGTACAGGAAGGTCACCGGCTGGTCGCGATGAAGGATCTGCTGGTATTCGACCCAGTACGGACGGGCCTGTTCAGGGCGCATCTTGGACTTGGCAAGTTCGCTGAGCTTTTCGATCCTCGGATTCTGGTAACCGGTGAAGTTGAAGCGGCTCTTCTCAAGGTCGGAACCCCAGACGTCAAGCGGATCGATTTCAAGGCCGATCGACCAGCCTGCCATCCAGGCATCGAGCTTCCGCGACTGGAGGTTCTCGAAGAACACATTGGACTCCTGCATTTCAATTTTGCAGTCGATGCCGATTTCCCTGAGATTCTGCTGGATCACCACGCAGGCATAGTTACGACGGTCATTGCCGGCATTGGTGCACAGGGTGAAACTGAACTTCCTGCCGTTTTTCTGCCGGATGCCGTCAGGCCCGGGCAACCAACCCTCCTTGTCCAGGATTCTGGCGGCAAGTGCAGGGTCATAGGCATGCGGCTTTATCGAACCGTCATAGGCCCATTTCAGGGACGGTGAGATATCGGTATTGCAGATCGTTCCATACGTACCGAGGTAGCCGTCGATAATCGCCTCCCGGTCGATCGCGTGCGTCAGGGCAAGCCGTACGGCAGGGGAACCGAAAAGAGGATGCGGGCGGATTTTATGGGTCCGGCTATAGTAGTCGTGGTCGATGTTCGACCAGCCGACGTAATCAAACACCCTGAGGCCAACCGTTTTGAGATCGAGGTTCTTGTTGGCGCGGAGCAGCGTCCCGAAATCCTCCGGCTTGACGTTTTCCACCACATCGACCGTTCCGGTCTGCAACTGCGTCAGGCGCACGGTGTAGTCGGGCACGACGCGGAACATGATCCTTTTGATGTTTCCCGGTTTCGGCAGGACGCAGGCGGGATTCGACGACAGAGTGACATCCTGCTGCTTGTTCCAGGAAACCAGACGGTAAGGACCTGCCCCGACTGGCCGGCTATTGAGCCTGGACTCCCGGAACGCCTCAGGCCGGACATCCTTCCAGAGGTGTTCGGGCATCGGCGTCAGCGAGGTATGGAACAGCGCAAGCTGCTCGGGCACCGGCTTGAAAAAATGAAACACCAGCGTCGTGTCATTCGGTGTTTCGATGGCACGATCAAAATCCACGGCGCCCCTGTCGGCACCCACCAGTTCGGCAAGGTACTGCTGGCGCGGGCTGGCGATCACCGGATTACCGTACAGTCTGTACGCGAACTTGAAATCACCGGCGACAATCGGTTTGCCGTCATCCCATTTCGCATCGCCTCTGAGAATATAGGTGATGGAACGATGATCTGGAGACATCGACCAGGTACGGGCAAGCGCCCCTTTCGGCGAGCGGTTTTCCGAAGCCGGGTCCGAAGGACGCAATTTCTTGTCGACCGCCATGTAGTTGAGCAGGCCGGTCGAGGTATCGAACTCGCTCTGCAGCAGCGACGGGTAGATAAGCCCCGTAATGTTTCCCGAAGTCACCGAAGCACCGATCACCGGGTTCAGATAATCCGCATCGCCAAGCATCGACACCACGAGGGTCGTATCCCTTGCCGAAGCCGAAAGCCGCTGCTCCCCCCCATGCTTGCCGGTGCAGGCAGCGAACATCAGCGCCGCGGCAATCAGGAAGAGGCGCCTGGACATGAAGGCCTTATTCGATCTCATCATCGTGGAAAAGTGGTGTCGACAGCCCCGGAGAGACGGGCCTGTCCTTGTTGATAACGGTACGGATCCTTTCGGTCAGCGCCTCTGCGGCGACATAGCCGGAATAGCGCTTCAGGAGGAAGTTCAGCGCCACGACCTCGATGATGACCGTGATGTTCTTGCCGGGGAAAATAGGCAACTGCACCAGCGGCAGATCAACGCCAAGGACCTTGACGGTTTTCATGTCCAGCCCCAGACGCTCGTATTCCGCCTCCTTCGACCATTCGAGCAGCTCAACGACCACTTGCACCACCTTGCGGTCACGAATGGCCCTGATCCCGAAATTGGCCTTCACATCCACGACACCGAGGCCACGGATCTCCATGAAATGGTCGATGATGTTGTTGCGTGAAGAGACGATCGTCGAGGTCTCCCCCTTGCGCTTGAGCACCACCACATCGTCGGCGACCAGCCCGTGGCCGCGTTCGATCAGGTCAAGGGCGATTTCCGACTTGCCCAGGCCGCTTTTGCCCGTAATCAGCACCCCGACGCCGTAGACATCGACCATTGAACCGTGGTACTGCTGGTAGAGTGAAAACTGTTCGTCAAGGAACTCGGTAATGAAATAGATGGCCTTTGTCGACGACTGCCTGGTCGTGAACACGGGTATGCCCGCTTCAGTGGCAAGATCGAGCAACTCCTGGTCAAGCTTGTTGTTGCTGGTCAGGATGATGCAGGGCATCCTGAACTTGACGAAACTGGCAAAAGCCTGGCGCCTGACATCAGGGCCAAGATGGTTCAGGAAGCGGGTTTCCGTATTGCCCAGTACCTGTACACGCTTGTAGGTGAACAGGTTGGTGAATCCGGCGATGGCAAGCCCCGGGCGGTGCAGGTCACGTTCAAAAATCCTCCTGCTCTGCTCGTCCACGGTGTTCAGGCGGCGAAGCTTGAACTCCAGTTTCTCCCCGATATGCTCAAAAAAATAGGCGACCGTGATTGATCGCTTCTTCAGCCCCTTCTGTTCAAAATTCATGCTCGGGAAACGGTGATATTTGCTGGGCGGCATACCAGAACAGGGTCAGCATGCTGACCCTGTTCTGGCTACGGATGTCAGAGGTTTTTCAGTTTTTCCTTGAATTTTTTCAGCTGGCGTCCAAGCGAATCCACGCAGAGGTCGATTGCCTGTTCATACGTGACGGCAGCCTCACGGGCCGCGAAATCACGTTGCGGAACATGCACAGTGATTTCGGCAAGCTTGTTCTGTTCGTAATCGTTGTTCTGGTGGTCAAGGATGACATGACAACTCATCGGTCCTGGAAAGAAGCGGGAAAGCCCGGAAGCGGCTTTCTGCGCATACTCCTCGATGCTGCTGTGGTTGCTGGAATGACGAAGAGTGACCTTGACGGTGACCGCATCAGCAGTAACGGACTTTGTCATACGTACCTCCATGATAATGATGTGAATACAGGAAAAGAACAGCTCCGGGGAACGATCCCGCCGCGGGATCAGGCTCGTGGATGGGACTTCCGGTATACCTCCCGGAGTCTGCCGAAGGTGACATGGGTGTAGAGCTCTGTCGTGGTGAGGCTGCTGTGTCCAAGCATTTCACTGACGCTCCTGAGGTCCGCACCCGCATTGAGCAGGTGGGTTGCAAAACTGTGCCGCAGAATATGGGGATTTTTTCTTTCCGATTCGGTTACCGGAGCGAGATACCTTTTCGTCATTCTCTGGACCAGCATGGCATACAACGCGCTTCCTCGTGAAGTCACAAAAGCCTTGTTCGACTCTTCAGCCCTCCTCCCAGATATTCTAAAGAAGTTTCGCCTGACTTCAAAATAATTTCTGAGCGCCGCCGCAGCCGATGAACCGAGCGGAACGATACGCTGTTTCCTGCCCTTACCGGTTATCTTCAGGAAACCGTTCTGCAGATCCACATCGGTCATTTCAAGCCCGATCACCTCCGAAAGGCGCAGGCCGCACCCATAGAGGACCTCAAGAACCGCAAGGTCCCGCACGGCCTCATAGCGTCCGGCTTCGGACAGGGGGCCACGCCCTGCCGAGACCTCCGGAAAACGCTCGAACAGGCGATCGGCCTCAGCTTCGCTGAGAAACTCCGGCACCTTCCGGTCAAGCCTCGGCGTCAGCACAAGCGCCAGCGGCGATGCGTCGATAACGCCGGTATCAAGGAGGTAACGATAAAAACTCTTGACCGACGCCAGCTTCCGGGCAATGGAGCGTGGCTTGATGCCCCGGTCAAGCAGGCTGCCCATAAACTGCCGCACATCGGCGACGGCTACCCTGCCCGGATCGGCAAGCTGCCCGTCAGGCAATGAAAAATGACAGCAGAGGAAGCTGAAAAACTGCACGAGGTCGGTCCGGTACGCCGTCAGGGTGCGCGGCGAAACATTGGCCGAGGAGGCAAGATACGACAGGAACGAAGTGACGGACGGATGGAGGCCGCCCGGATCGTCCCGACCGGCTGCTGCTGAAACGCTGGTCATGTCAGGTCGACACTGATAAGTTGCTCGTTTTCCTTAATGTAGTACAGACGCCCCATCCTTGTCAGAAAATTGTTGCAGACGGGCGCCGGAGCGGATGCGGCCATGACCCCTTCATGGATGACGACACCGCCGACGACGGCCCTGAGCGTCGAACGCCAGGCCCCCGGCAGCAACGACGGCTCATGCCGACCTTCGACAAGCAGCGCTCCGGATTCGATGGACTCGACAGGCCCGGCCAGCGACGGGCGCGATTCAGCCAACCGGATTCCCTGGCGCTCGGCCTCTCCAGGAGCATGCATACGGAGTTCGTTTGGCCGTTCGTGTCCGGTGCCGAGCGATTCGACCACTTCACCGGTACGGGGGTCGATCAGCCAGTACTCCCGTTCGGGAAAACCGGCGAACATCCTGTTGCGGTAGACCAGAAGCGCATCATCGGCATATGCGGCGAACACCGCCTCCGGACGGCTCCAGACGATAGCCCCCCTGGAGGGGTCGACGGCCCATATACCCTGGTGCTCGGGACTCCCCTCCTGAAAACCATGGACGAACAGCAGCCCCTCGCCTGCCGCCTCCAGGCCGACCATCCAGCCATCACCGACCGGCAGTCCATCGGGCCCGGAAGTCACCACAAAATCATCGCACAAAGCTTCACCCGTGGCGGCATCCAGGCAGAACAGCGACGCCTCACGCAGCGAAGGCCGCCGCTTCAGGCCGGCGACAAGGCCATCAGCCGGAAACATGAGTTGCCAGACGACCGCGCCGCTCCCGGCATGCCATGCCCATCCGGAAGCCCCGCTCATCGTGCCGCCCGCTCGATTTTGTAGACCGTCACGGCAACCGTGCGGTTCCCGTCGGCATCATACATCTCCGACTCGGTAACCATGAAACCGTTTTCACGGACCAGTTCAAGGAACTGTTCTGCCAGGCGCCGCCGCGGATCTGCGATATAGGCTGCCCCACCCTCCTTGAGCAGCCTCTCGATGGCCGTCACGATCGGCAGCAGGTTGACACGTTCGTAAAGGACATCGGCGGCAATCACATAATCGAACCGCTCATCGGTGCGGACCATGCGCCAATCGAGCCGACCGGTTTCAAGCTGCACGCGGTTGCGAAGGGCGTTGTAGACGGCAAAACGGAGCGCTTCGGTCGAATAGTCGGTCGTCAGCACCCTCGCACCGCTCCTGGCGGCAGCAACGCTTGCCATGCCGACGCCGGCACCCAGCTCGATGACCGATTTGCCCGCGACATCAAGGCGTTCGACAAGCATGTGCGACAGGGTCACGGCAGCCGGCCAGATTTCGGCCCAGTACGGCATCTGCTCATCCTTCAGGAACTCTTCCGGATCGATCCGGTCAAGCAGGGCATAACTGTCCCGGACACTGAGGAACCGGAAATCATGCTCGCCGAAACGGTACGGAACCTCCTGGAGATCATATTCGGCGGCAAGCTCCCCGTGCAGACGCGTCAGCTCAGCCTCAATGGCAGGCTCATCGGCAGGAACGGGTACGAGGTATCTGGAAGTAATCATGGCTTGATCAGGAAAAAGGCATAAAACGGCAAATCCCGGCAGGAAATTAAGAAAATCCCTCCCGTTTTCTATTTTGGCAGAAAAACAGGCAGTAACCCGACAACCAATGACAACGTCACCATGAAACCAGAGATCCTCGAAATCTTCGACAACTCCTACCCAGGCAGGGACTACACGATCGAAATCGTCAACCCGGAGTTCACCTCGGTCTGCCCCAAGACCGGACTGCCTGACTTCGGCACCATTACCATCAGCTACGTGCCGGACAAAAGCTGCATCGAACTCAAATCCCTGAAGTACTACTTCCTTGAGTTCCGCAACGCCGGCATTTTCTACGAGAACGTCACCAACCGCATCCTCGACGACCTGGTCGGGGCCTGCAAGCCGAAACGCATGACGGTGAAAACCGACTGGAACGCCCGCGGCGGCATTACCGAAACCGTAACGGTCTCCTACACGGCAGCGGCCTGTTGAACGCCCTCCATCCTGAAAACAGAAAACCCCGGAACTGACTCCGGGGTTTCTGGTAAGACTATTTCCTGTGAGGTCAGAACTTCTCGTGAATCCAGGTGCCGATGGTCTTGACATCGTCGTCGCTGATACCGGAACCGGGGAAGCCCTGCATGCGCTTGACGATCAGGTTGACCTTGCCGGTCTTCTTGTACTTGGTGTTCAGGAGGTCCTTGACCGAGTCGAGCGTGTGGCACTTGTTGCAACGGGTGTCGACCAGCGTCTTGGCAGCCGCGAAGTCAAACCCTGCCGGAGCCGGGGGAACATCGCTGACCGCAGCCGGCTTTGCCAGAAAATCCTTGAGTTCCGAAACGGACCTGATGTACTTGCCATCGATCGTCGTCGTACGCCCCTGCTCCCAGTAGACCCTGAGGCTGAAGAACATCACCATGACGATAACGAAAATGCTCAGCGGAAAACTGAGGAACCACTTGTCGCTGATGGCCGAAGACATCTTGCCGAGGCCCATGATGATCAGGGAGGCACAGAAGATAAGCGTAAACCAGCCGGTAAAGGATCTGAGCGGAGTCAGGTACGAGATAATGGTCTTGGGAGGTGCGGCATACCCGGTCAGAAAAGATACGCCGAAGAACATGGCACACATGAATGCAGCGCCGCCAATTGCCAGAGCAATAAGCTTACCGTTTGACTTGTTGTCCATGACAGGTAAATGAATTTGGTGTTAGCCGCTTGTCTGAAATTATTTGGAAAGATACACATTATTGACAAAGCCGGCAAACAATTAACGAGCAAAAACTGCCGACCGGGAACGGACAAACGGCAAACCCGGTTTTGCATCTCCCGGAACGCTGCGTATGTTGCCGATGCAGCCATCCAACCCCCAACAAACCAGAAACCCATGTTCACGTCAGCCACAAGCATCGTCGATTTCGACAAGGCATCACACGACTACAGCTTCCTTGCCGACTGTTTCGCCGAGGTGCTCCATGACCTTGGCCACGGCGAACTTGCCGCATGCTTCCATACGGGGGCGCGACCGCGCGGGGCAGCCCCCGAACATGTCGAACGCACGGTTCAGGCATGGTCCGTCGCCTTCCAGCTGCTGAACATGGCCGAAGAGAACTCAGCCGCGCAATACCGGCGTGCCCGCGAGACGACGGCCGGCGTCGCCACCCTCCCGGGCCTCTGGGGCCAGGCGCTCCGCAGCCTCCGTGAACTGGGCGTCAGCGAAGCGGAAATCGCCGGAGAGCTGGCACTGACCGAAATAGAACCGGCACTGACGGCCCATCCGACCGAAGCGAAACGGAAAACCGTCCTTGAATTGCATCGGGAACTCTACCTTCTGCTCGTCAAGCGCGAAAACCGCATGTGGACGCCCGCCGAACAATCGGCGATCCGCGAGGAGATCAAGGTGCTTCTCGAACGGCTCTGGCGGACCGGCGAAATCCTGCTCGAAAAGCCGTCGGTCAGCACCGAACGCAAAAACATCCTGCACTACCTGCATACCACCTTCCCCGAGGTGCTGCCTGCGCTCGACAAGCGCCTCGAAGACGCATGGACGACCGCAGGATTCGACCCTTCCCTTCTCGAAGACCCACGCGCGCTGCCACGGCTTTCCTTCGGCAGCTGGGTCGGCGGCGACCGGGACGGGCACCCGCTGGTGACGGCAGAAACCACGCGGCAGACACTTGAAGAAATGCGTCGGCATGCACTTGCGCTGGCACGGAAGCACCTCCTCAGGCTCGCGTCCCAGCTCAGCCTTTCGGAACGGTTCCAGACCCCCGACCACGCGATGCTCAAGCGCATGGAGCAACAGCGCTCGGCGCTCGGCCCCCGTGGCGAACGGGCCGTGGAACGGAACCCCCAGGAACCGTGGCGCCAGTTCGTCAACCTCATGGTCGCCGCGCTGCCCCCGGATCCCCAGGCAGCGGATGCGGCCCATGAGCCCGGACGCTACCGTCACCATCACGAACTGCTGGACGACCTTGAACTGCTGCGGCGTTCACTGCTCGCAATCAGCGCAGGAAACATCGCATCCGGCATCGTGGCCCCGGTCTATCGCATCGTCCAGACCTTCGGATTCCACCTCGGCAGGCTCGACATCCGCCAGAACAGCCGCTTCCATGACCTCGCCCTTTCGCAGCTCATGACCGCCGCCGGGCTCGATGGCACATCGTTCCCCGAGTGGGATGAAGACCGGCGGATCGAGTTCCTGAACCGGGAACTGCGCTCCCCGCGCCCGTTCACCCACCCCGACATGCCGCTTGGACATGAAGCTGAATCAGTCATTTCCTGCTACCGCGTCGTTTTCGACCATGTCCGCCGGTACGGGCCGGACGGCATCGGCTCGCTGATCGTCAGCATGACAAGGGGCCTCTCGGACCTGCTCGTTGTCTACCTCCTTGCCAGGGAGGTGGGCCTTCTCAACCCCTGCAACGGTGGCGAGGCCTGCGTGATCCCGGTGGTGCCGCTGTTCGAGACCATCGGCGACCTCAGCAACAGCCCCGGCATCGTCAGCCGCTTCCTGTCCCATCCGGTCACGGCAAAAAGCCTCGCCTGCCGCCAGAAACGCCTCGGCAGGCAACGGCCGGTCCAGCAGGTCATGGTCGGCTACAGCGACAGCAACAAGGACGGCGGGCTTATCGCAAGCCTCTGGAACCTCTACCGCGCGGAAGAACGGATGCTGGAAGCTGGAAAAGAGCTGGGCATCGACATCCTCTTCCTGCACGGGCGTGGCGGAAGTATCAGCCGGGGCGGAGGGCCGACGCACCGCTTCATCCAGGCCCAGCCGCGCGGCGCACTCGATGCGGGCCTCAGAATCACCGAACAGGGTGAAACCATTGCCCAGAAATACGCAAACCGCATCAGTGCGGCCTACAACCTCGAACTGCTGCTGGCGGGTGCAACCGAAGCACGCATTTCCGGCCGCCACACCGCGCAACGGCAGCACGCCATGAAGCATGCCATGGACTTCCTTGCCGAACACAGCAACCTCGCCTATCGAAAGCTTGTCGAAAATCCGGGGCTGGCAAGGTTTTTCAGGCAGGCAACGCCGATCGACATCATCGAATCCAGCAGGATAGGCTCCAGGCCGTCACGACGCACCGGCAGTTCGAGCCTCGACGACCTCAGGGCCATCCCCTGGGTATTCAGCTGGAACCAGGCAAGGTTTTCGATCTCCGGCTGGTATGGAGCAGGCACCGCGCTTGAAGCGCTCAGTCTCGAACGCCCCGCGGTATTCGACGCACTCCGGCAAAACGACTTCTCCTGGGCACCGTTCGACTATGTCATCAGCAACATCGGCACCAGCATCGCCATGGTCGACCCGGCAGTCATGGAGCGCTACGCCATGCTGGTGGAGGAGCCCGCCATCCGGCAGGAACTGCTGGGCATGATCACGGATGAATACGCCAGAACCAGAAACATGCTGGAAATCCTGTACGGCGGGCCTATCGAGGAGAAATTCGCCAATGTCTGCCGCTTCATCGCCATGCGGAAACAGGGGCTCGACACACTGCACGACCTGCAGATCGGCTTACTGAAGAGGTGGCGGCAACTGAACGTGGATGGCAACGCGGCGGCGGCCGAGAAGCTGCTTCCCGAGCTGCTGCTGACAGTCAACGCCATCTCCGGAGGGCTCCGCTCAACGGGTTGAACACCGGAGCATCCCTCTCCACCGGCGGAAAAGCATCTGCGACATGCAGGTATCGCGAAGAACAGGCAGCATCCCCGAAGTCACCTGTCCGTGGATGGCGGCATCACACGCGGTGCTTCGCAAATGATCGGCAGAACCGGTCAGCTCCGCCATTCTGCCTGGCTACACAAAAATCATCTTAAAACGTAAATCATCATATAAAAAGAGCAAACATCAACGTTATTTTACGTTTGCATTATTTTTATTATACTACATCACGAACATATCCTATACACAAAAAGATATATAAAAGCCCCCAACATATATATCACCCCCATAACGTCGTTTGTCAGCAGCAGAAACATGCCTGTCGAAGGCGCTGCCACTGACAAAGGCCATCGTGTTTCCCCCGCAGGAAAAAACCGGAATACCCACGGCCCGGTTTGGTCCACGCAAAACATCACGGAACATCACGGCCTCGTACGACCGGGAGCCATGGCGGGCTGAGGCGATTCGAAGCACCAGACCTGAAGCACCTGCAGATGCAGCCCATTCAGGACTATATGACCACCGACAGTCACAGCGCTGCAGGCGTCATCCCGGTTATCACGCAGAACAAAACGACAACCAATACCGCTTACCTGCCGGATTCGGCACAGCTCCCATAAAGCGATTCGCACCCCCAACAACCTTTGCAGAAAAACGCATAACCCTCTCAAAACCATGCCACAAACAACCAGGGTCGCCTCGGCAACCATTGCTGCCCTCATCACGCTGATGAGCCTGCAACCTACGGGGTTATGCGACCGCAAGGCAACCAGAAGCCACAAAAGCGGCAATACCGGACAGCATAGCGAACAAACCACCGGGCAGCAGGCAAGCAGTGTGGCGAAAAAAACGGTCAGCGGCAGCTCCAGGTTCCTTGCAGAAGACATCGCAGGCGAGCTCGCCTCCCCAACGACCGAACCGTCGAAAACGGAGTTGCAGGAAACCCTCCAGCAACAAATCGCCGAACTGCAGACAGATCCCAATCCAGCGCGGCAGGCCGCAGTTCAGGCCCTTACTGAACACAACTACAGCGTCTATATCGAAAAGCTTGAGAAGGCAGCCGAACAGGACGTACCGCAATCCGACGAAAAAAGCGCACGGGATCAGCTTTGCATAGGAACAATCGCCCAGTTCACCGATCCTGCAAAAGCACGAACGGCCTTTGCAAAAGCGTGCGAATACTCCCCGGAATGGCGATCGTTCAACGGGGCGGCGAATTTTCATCTCAGCATCAACGAAACCGACCAGGCTCAAAAACTTATGGATATGGCCAGCGAGGCGGCGGCAACTGCTGAAGAACAGGCTGCGACCTTCAGCAAGCTGGCACAACTGCAAACAGGCCTGAAACAGAACGCCAGTGCCGGCGACAACAGCCAGAAAGCCCTTGACCTGTACCACAAGCTCGCGCAGACCAATCGTGAACGATACCTGCCGCATATCGCGACCATCTGCAGCCATCTGGCGACGCTGCAGGAACAGGACCAGCCTGCCGCCGCCGAAAAGAATCTGCAGGAAGCCCTTGGCATCTACCGTGAACTGGCAAGGAACAGCCCAAACGATTATCAGCCGCTTGCTGCCGCTACGCTCATCAGGCTGGCTGCCATCCACCACGACCAGAACCAGACAGACAGCGCAGCAAGAGATATCCAGGAAGCCACCGAGATCAACCGGCAGCTGGCGCGGAACAACCCCCAGACATTCCTTCCGGCTGTCGCCGAATCCCTCATGAGCCTTGCCGACCTGCAGCAGGACATGTATATGGCCGATGCCGCCTGCAGCACGCTCCAGGAAGCCCTCGACATCTATCGCCAGCTGGCTCGCGACAACCCCCAGACATTCCTTCCCAAAGTTGCCGCAACCCTTACCAGCCTTGCCACCCTGCAGCGAGACCCGCAGAAAAGCGCTGCAGCAGGCAACAATTTCAGGGAAGCCCTTGACATTTACCGGCAGATGGCCCGCAACAACCCCCAGACGTTCCGCCCCTACGTTGCCGCAACACTCAAAAGCCAGGCAGTTTTCTTTACAGCCCGGCTCCAGTATGATGCGGCAATGAAAAACTGCCGTGAAGCACTTGCGATTTACCGTGAGATCGGACGTATCCACCCGCAAAGCAACCAGCCGGAGCTTGCCTCGACGCTCAGCCACCTGGGAATGCTGCTGGGTCGGGCCGACCAGAACGGCGAAGCCGAGAAGTGTTACCAGGAGGCGCTCGGCATCTACCGTGGGCTTGCCGGGACCAACCGGCAATATCTGCCGGAGACCGCCAGAACCCTGAACAACCTGGCTACCGCGCAATACAATCAGCACCGGTACAAAAACGCAGGAAAAAACTATCAGGAGGCGCTTGACATCTACCGCCAGCTGGCCCGCAGCAGCCCCCAGGTCTACCTCCCCGAGGTTGCCGGCACGCTCGGCAGGCTTGCCGTGCCGGAAAAAGAGCTCAACCGGCCGGACAATGCGGAACAGTGCTATCAGGAAGCACTCGGCATCTACCGCGAACTGGCACAGGTGAATCCCGCCGCCTATCTGGGTAACGTCGCGGCAACGCTTGAACAGCTGGCCACCATGCAGAACGATCACCGGGCGTACGAAATCGCTGAAAGCAACTACAAGGAGGCTGCAAGGATCCGGGAGGCTCTGCGGCTGGTCGTCTCGCACAACGACCAGCAACCCCTTTCCGGACCATCCGACGCCATGCCCTCACCGCAAACACAGCAAAAGGGAAGCGGCACGGCAGATATCCCCATGGAACCGGCGGACATCAACAGAAAGCTCGCCAACATTGACCCCCTGCCCTATCCCGATGTAACCCCGACCGCGGCAAACCAGCCGTCATCGGCCAGCATGCAGCAGCAGTATGTTACCGTCGGCAGGAATCTGCAGGTTGCCCTGGGGCTCTACCGCGACCTGGCTCGCAACAACCCGCAGGCATTCCTCCCCAACGTCGCCGCAACCCTCACCAGCCTTGCCGGGCTGCAGGTCAAGCAGGATCAGACCGATGCCGCCGCAGGCAACCTGCAGGAAGCGCTTGGCATCTATCGCGAACTGGTACAGGACAACCCGAAGGTCTATCTGCCGAAGCTTGCCACAACCCTTACCAGCCTTGCCGACCTGCGCATGCAACAGCGCCAGACCGAGGCCGCCGCAGGCAACCTGCAGGAGGCCATCGGCATCTACCGTGAACTGTCTCGCACCAATCCGCAGGCATACCGCCCCAGCCTCGCGGCAACCCTCAACAACCAGGCGGCACTGCTTGTCGGCCAGCAGCAGTATGATGCCGCGGGCAGTAACCTGCAGGAAGCGCTTGGCATCTACCGCGAACTGTCTCGCACCAATCCGCAGGCATACCGCATCAACCTCGCGGCAACCCTCAACAACCAGGCGGCACTCCTTGCCGGGCGGCAGCAGTATGACGCCTCCGCCAAAAACTACCGCGAATCCAGCGCCATATACCGCGATCTGGCACAGGACGACCGGCAGACCTATCTGCCGAAACTGGCAGAAACGCTCTTCCGGCTCACCGCCGTGCTCAAGGCGGGCAACCGGCGGGATGCGGCGATGCCCTACCTGCAGGAAACCCTTGACCTCTCCCGTGAACTGGCACGCAGGACCCCGGAGCGCTACCTTCCAAATGTCGCAGCAACACTCAATGACCTTGCTGCGCTGCAAGTCTCGCGTCAGCAGTTCGATTTTGCTGAAAACAGCTACAGGGAAGCAATCGGCATCCTTCGGAAACTTGCCCTCCAGAACCCGAAACTGCACCTGCCCGATGTCGCCACAACGCTCAACAGCCTCGCGGCACTGCAAAGCAGCCGCCAGGAACTGGAGCTGGCCGAAAGCAACTACAGGGAAGCTGTCGGCATCCTCCGGGAGCTGGCACGCAATAACGTGCAGCGCTATCTGCCGGATATCGCCCTGACGCTCACCGACCTCGCAACCGTACAGGTCAGCCGGCAGCAGATCGAAGGCGCCGTCAAAAGCTACCAGGAAGCTGCAGAGCTGTATCGCGAACTCGCCAGGGTCAACCCGAAAACCTATCTGCCCCTCCTGGAAACAACGCTTGCCCGCATTGGCGAGCTGTACCAGAAGGCAAACACGGGCATCTATCCTGAAAAATCGAACATACCAGGGTCGGGTTCACCAAACCTGTGGATGGCGGCCCGGATGCCGGACAACATGGCCGTTGCCGATACGGGTAAAGAAAGCGCGAGGTAAATCGTCCGCCGAAAAAAGGGCATGATCCCGCATATCAGGGCGGCAGCGACAGGCAAGCATGGCCGCAACCCAACGCCGTTCCCTTATCCGGAAACCTCGCCGGTGATGCTTGCCAATGCCTGCTGCAGGTCGGCCCGTAAGTCATCAACATCTTCGATACCTACGGAAAGCCTGACAAGTCCATCCACGATACCGTTTTTCCGGCGGATTTCTGCCGGAATGGATGAATGCGTCATGATTGCAGGATGTTCGATGAGGCTTTCGACGCCACCAAGGCTTTCGGCAAGCGTGAACAGGCGCGTGTTGCTCAACATCGTTTTCGCCGCCTCAAGCCCCCCCTTGAGAATAACCGTAATGATACCGCCGCCACGACCGTTCTGCTGGGTTTGCACCAGAGCATGCTGCGGATGGCTGGGGCTGCCCGGATAGATAACCTGCCCGACTGCAGGATGCGTTTCAAGCCAGGCCGCAAGTATCCGTGCGTTTTCACTGTGCCGTTCAGCGCGCAATCCAAGTGTTTTAAGACCGCGATGGGCCAGAAAGCTGTCAAATGGGCCCAGTATGGATCCCACGGCATTCTGCAGAAAACGCAACCTTTCGGCCAGATCGGAACGGTTGGTGACCGCGACCCCGGCTATCACGTCAGAATGGCCGCTGATGTACTTTGTCGCGGAATGAACGACGATATCAGCACCGAAATCCAGCGGGCGCTGCACGGCAGGCGAAGCAAAGGTGCTGTCGACGACGACGATAAGTCCACGCCGGTGGGCCTCCTCGGCTATAGCCCTGATATCGGCGATTTTCAGAAGCGGATTCGTCGGCGTTTCAAGCCAGACCATTCCGGTGTTGTCTCTGATGGCGTCATGGAGTTTCAGGGGATTGGTCAGATCGATATAGCTTGTGACAAGCCCGGACGAATGGTTTCGGACACGCTCCAGAAGCCGGAAGGTGCCACCGTAGATATCGTCAATGGCGATGAGATGTGACCCTGCCGGCAAAAGTTCAAGAACCGTTGCAATCGCGGCAAGGCCGGACGAGAATGCAAATGCCGAGGAACCACCCTCAAGGGCTGCGACCGCCCGTTCAAAAGCGAATCGGGTGGGGTTGTGCGTACGCCCATAGTCGAATCCCCTGGTTTTTCCAGGCGATTCCTGCGCATAGGTCGATGTCGCATAGATCGGCGTGATTACGGCGTTCGTTTCCGGATCGGCATGCTGTTCCGCATGGATCACTTTCGTATTGAAGCCGTGGATAAGCTCTTCTTTGGATACGTTTCGGGTCATGCCTGTCCTGTCCTTCTCCGTAAATAGTTGATAAAATCAACAGGGGTGATCAATCCGAGGAATTGTTCCCTGTCGGTGACACATGCGACCCCGGAACGTTCAAGGAGCGGCAGCAACCGGTCTGCGGAGGCATGCACGTCAATCGTTTCAACTTCGCGCCTGACGAGCCTTCCAACTTTTTCCCTGAAGCCGTCTTCATTGCCGATAATGAACAGCAGCAGATCGGTTTCATCGACAAGCCCGATGAGCCGCCCCTGCTCAAGAACGGGAATATGGGAAATATCGTATTGCCTCATTTTGGTGTAGACCTGGCGCAACGTCTCCTCCTGTGACGCCCACACCACCTCACCCCGCAAGTATGGCCTGGCGATCAGGTCTCTCAGGTCATGATTCGGCAGATACCGGGTAAGGCCATTGTCGTTCAGCCAGAACGGATTGTAGATCTTCGAAAGGTATTTATTGCCGCTGTCGCAGACCAGGGTGACGACCCGCTTGGGTTCGGTCTGTTCCCGGCAGTACCGCAATGCTGCCGCCAGCAGCGTGCCGGACGATGAACCGCAAAGCACCCCTTCCCTGTCAAGAAGCAGTCGCGCCGTCGCAATGCTCTCTTCATCCGGAATGGTATAGGCTTTCCTGACAAGACTCAGATCGCAATTCTCGGGAACGTAGTCTTCGCCGATGCCCTCAACCAGCCAGCTGCCGCCGGAGACCGTTTCCCCGGAATTGACGAGAGGCGCGAGCACCGAACCACAGGGATCGGCAAGAATCATCTGGACATGCGGTGAAACCTTGGCGAAAAAGTGTCCGAGACCACTGAGCGTTCCGCCGCTGCCGACGCCGCAGACCACGGCATCAAGGTTATGATCCATCTGCTTCCATATCTCAGGGGCGGTGGATGTTTCGTGTGCTGCCGGATTGGCGGGGTTTTCAAACTGGTTGACGTAAAAGCCACCGGGGGTTTCGGCGGCGATCCTTCGCGCCTTGTCCTGGTAGTAATCAGGATGGCCTTTCTCGACATCCGATCTTGTGATGACGACATCCGCGCCAAGCGCTTTGAGATGAAAAATTTTTTCCTGGCTCATCTTGTCGGGAATGACCAGGATCATGCGGTATCCCTTCTGTGCGGCAACCAGCGCGAGCCCAAGACCCGTATTCCCTGCCGTTGCCTCGATCAGCGTACCGCCAGGCTTCAGCTTGCCTTCGCGCTCGGCGGCACCAATCATCGAAAGAGCGATACGATCCTTGATCGAGCCCCCGGGATTCTGGTTCTCAAGCTTGAGAAACAACCGGGCCACACCGGTATCGATTTTGGTCACCTCCAGCATCGGCGTGTTCCCGATCATATCGAGAACGGATTTCTGGGGCTGAAGCGTTGAAAATGATCCCATTTCAGTATTGAGTTTGTTCTTTTCCCGGCTATCGGGGCCAACATGAGCAAGAGCGCAAATGAACCGGGGCAAGAAGCACGATGAGCCCACGCATTTGTACAGAACAGTCATCAGGAGGCCAATCCCCTGAGGGCTGCCGAAACAGCTCTGGCAACCCGTGTTGTACACCCGCAAAACGGGGCTCTGTTTTTTATGACACCGTTATCACCCGCTCAAGAATGCAGTTATCGATAAAATATTGCATAAAAGGATGGTGCGGGAAATACCGTTGATGCGGTATTTTAGCTGGATTTCACGAGCAAAGACCTGCAAGCCGGAACCTGCGGCGGAAGGAACGGCACCGGCCGGCGAAGGCTGGAAACACCACGAGGAGCCGCGATGCCCCGTTCGGGAAAGCTGGCTTTTTTTCGTATCGTGTGTGAAGTAACGGTGACAACCCCCAACCACTGTCCCCCGTATGCTCACCACCCTCTCGGCAGCCTCGCTGCTCGGCATCGACGCGTTGCGCGTCGACATTGAAGCCAATGTTTCCACCGGACTTCCTGCATTCACCGTCGTCGGACTGCCCGACAACGCCGTCAAGGAGAGCCGGGAACGGATCCTGACGGCCATCCGGAACTCGGGGTTCGAGGTCCCCTCCCGAAAGATCACCGTCAACCTCGCTCCAGCCGATGTGCGAAAGGAGGGAACCGCGTTCGACCTCGGCATCGCCGTCGGGCTGCTCGGCTCGCTTTCGGCAATCACCGGAAGCCTTTCAGGCACCCTCGTGATGGGCGAGCTTGCCCTTGACGGGACGGTCAGGAGGATCAACGGGGCACTTCCGGTGGCCATCATGGCGGCAAAAGAAAAGATCGGCAGGATCATCCTGCCGGCGATCAACGCACAGGAAGCCGCCGTCGCCGTCTCTGCAGCCGGTTCGTCGACCAGGGTCTTCGGCGTCGCATCCCTTGCCGAGGCGGTAGCCCTGATCAATGGAACCCGGCAGTTGGAGCCGGCAAGCGTGGATGTGGCGGACATGTTCGGCCATGAACCCGAATACCCGGTCGATTTCGCTGAAATCAAGGGGCAGTTTGCAGCCAAGAAGGCGCTGGAAATCGCCGCCGCAGGGGCGCACAACATCCTCATGATCGGTCCGCCCGGCAGCGGAAAGACCCTGCTCGCCAAGGCCCTGCCGGGGATCCTGCCGCCCCTCGGCTTCGAGGAGTCGCTGGAAACCACGAAAATCTATTCCGTGGCGAACCTGCTCGACCGTGAACACCCGCTCATGATCAGCCGTCCCTTCCGCAGCCCGCACCACACGTCAAGCAACATCGCCCTCATCGGGGGCGGTGCGCAGGCAAAACCTGGAGAGGTGAGCCTGGCGCATAACGGGGTGCTGTTCCTGGACGAACTGCCGGAATTCAGCCGGAACGCCCTCGAAGTGCTGCGCCAGCCGCTCGAAGACCGGGAAGTGACCGTATCACGGGCAGCCCTGTCGACACGCTATCCGGCCGGATTCATGCTCGTGGCGGCCATGAACCCGAGCCCGGCGGGAGCCCTGAAAGACCGGGACGGCGTCCTGACCGCATCGCCGGAACATATCCGGCGATACCTGTCCAAAATCTCAGGTCCGCTGCTTGACCGGATCGACCTGCACATCGACGTACCCAAGGTCGAAAACGCCGACCTGTTCTCGACGACGACCTCCGAGTGTTCGCGCGATGTCAGGACAAGAGTCATCGCCGCCAGAAAACGGCAAATGGAACGGTTTTCCGGATGCGGTACGCCCGGACTGTTCACCAACTCGCAGATGAACGCAAAACTGATTCGCCAGTTCTGCCAGCTCGACCGTGAAAGCTCTCGGCGACTGATGGAGGCCATGAACCGCCTGAACCTTTCAGCCAGGGCACACGACCGGATACTCAAGGTCAGCAGGACAATCGCCGATCTTGAAGGGGCTGAACAGATTGCTGCGAGCCATGTCATCAAGGGTATCCAGTACCGGAACCTTGACCGTGAATTCTGGAATTTCTGACCGGAACGGCTGGCGGCGCAGCAAAAAAAGCACATGCTTTGACGGAAAAAATCGTCCAAACTTCTGTTGCGTCAACCGAACAAAGCCTGCATACCGTGAATCCCGCAAAAAAAAGGTCCGCCGAACCGAAAGAAGAGATCAGCACACATGAAGACAGCCGACTCGAAGAGAACATCTGCGTCCATATCTTCACCGTTTCGGCCGCGATGGTCGGCGTCTGCCTGACCGTTATCGGCCTCATCCAGATCGTCATCAAAACCAGGAACGCAACCACCCTGGCCAACGACTTCCTTGCACTGGACGCACTGCTGTTCCTGACCTCATGCCTGCTGTCCTACTGGGCGCTGCGAAAACGGAATCTGGCGGGCAGGCACCGCGTCGAGCGCATTGCGGACGTCCTGTTCATCATCGGGATGATCTTCATGGTGACCATCTGCGCCATCATCGCCTACGAAATCACCTACCACGAAACCGCGGTGATGATGCACCATGTCATGCACGTGATTTCCAACACTGCGTCGCAGCTGGTCTGAGCGGCGACGGCCACGCGTAACAGGCAGGGCAGGCGCAAATCACCGGATAATCACCTCGACGGGATCGAGCGCAAGCACCTGGGGGGCATCACGCCGCAGAAGGAAACCTGCCGTACCCATTCCCGGGGACTGCCTTCCGAAGGGCATCGACGCCCCGAACCATCGTTCCGCCAGCCATACCGCCACCCCGGAAGCGAAACTCGACTGGTCACCGAAGAGCATGTCACCCCAGTTTTTTGCCGCAGGCAGCCAGAGCAGCGACGGTGATGAGGCAACATCCATTTTCGCCAGTTTCTGTGCCGCCCTGATGGCGTCGCCCAAGCCGCCGAGGCCATCGACAAGCCCTGCGGCGAGCGCCTCGCGGCCAGTCCAGACGCGACCGCCGGCCAGCGAATCGGCATGGGCGAAACTCATGTGCCTTCTGGCAGCCACCTTGCCGACAAAATCGCGGTAAATGTCCCCCGAAGTCTCATCGAACTTCCTGAAGGCATCCGCGTCGAGAGGCCTGAACGGGGTATGGGCATCGGCATACCGCCCCCTGGCAACCACCTCCCGCTTTACGCCGGTCCTCTGCAGCAGGGCGCTGAAATCCGGCTTGAGGGCGAACACGCCGATTGAGCCGGTCAGCGTCAGTGGTTCGGCAAGCACCCGGTCGGCGCCAAGCGCGACCATATAGCCGCCTGAAGCGGCCACGCCCGACATGGAAGCCACAACCGGCTTGCTTTTCCGCGCCGTATCGATCATTTCAAGCATATTGGCTGCGGCGACGGCATCGCCGCCAGGGCTGTCGATCCTGAGCACGATCGCCTTGACGTTCCGGTCTTCGATCGCCGTGCGGATCGCCTGCCGGAACGAGGCTTCATCGATGCCGTCGCCCTCACCAGCATCCTCGATGCCGCCCGAACCGGTAATCGGCCCGGTGACATTGATGACGGCAATGGTACCGCCCCTGCCCGGCGCACTCATGCCGCCGGTCGCCTGCAGATAGTCGCGGGCCCCGACAAAAATATCCGAAGCTTTTGCGCCATACTGCCGCTCATAGCCTTTTTCCATTTGCCACAAACTCGATACCCGGTCGACAAGCCCGAGGGCACGAGCCTTTTCCGGAGAAAGGACGGCAAGAGAATCGACGACCTCACGGTATGCCTCACGGGTGATGTGGCGGCGCGCGGAGACATAGCCCACATAGTCATCCCAGGCCTGGTCAAGCAACTGACCGGTCTCCTGGCGGCTCTCCGGGCTCGATGTGCTCCGGGTAAACATTTCGACGGCGCTCTTGTATTTCTTCCACTGCGAGGCCTGGAAGGTCACGCCAAGCTTCCTGAGCGGATCGGCGAGAAAAAACATCTCAGCCTTCAGGCCGTCAAGCTGCAGCCATGACCCCTGCTGCACCACCACGGAATCGCATGCGACGGCAAGCTGGTAATCCTTGTCTTCCGGGGAATGGAGAAACGCAGTCACCTTTTTGCCGCTCTTCCGGAGCCCTTCGATGGAGCGGTGCAGCTGGCCGATCTTCGCTGCCGGTGCCGTCAGGCCGTCAATATCGATCAGCACCGACCGTACCCGGCTGTCCGTCCTTGCCCGATCCATCACCGTCAGCAGTTCCTGGAGGGAAAGCGCCTGCCGATCCTTGCCGAAAGGCAGGGAGACCGGGTCCGAAGGACGTTCCGCCACCGGCCCGGTAATGGCGAGTTTCAGTATAAAACGATCCGGGAGGCGGTGCCCCCATGAAACCATCGCCCACGCTGCCAGGACGACGGCAACCGAAATCCCGACGACCGTCAGGCATCCGGTACGCAGGCATCCACGCTTTTTTTTCTGGTCGTTCATGATCCGGCTTAATTGGAATTCACTGGTACAGCACGCAGCTTACCCGATGGCCCGGCGCCTCTTTCAGGTCGAGCAGTTCCGGTTCCCGCTCCCGGCATTCCGGTCTGGCGAACGGGCATCGCGGGTGGAAACTGCACCCCTTCGGAATGGAGAGCGGCCCGGGAAGATCGCCCTTGAGCACGAGACGTTCACGATGGCGGTCCAGCTCGGGAAGCGGAATTGCCGACAGCAGCGCCTGGGTGTAGGGATGCTTCGGGTTGGCATACAGCTCGTCGCCGTCCGCGATTTCGACGATCTTGCCGAGGTACATCACCGCAACCCGGTCGGAAATATATTCGACCACCGACAGATCATGGGCGATGAACAGGTAGGTCAGGCCGAATTCGCGCTGGAGGTCCTTGAGCAGGTTGATGATCTGGGACTGGATCGAAACATCGAGCGCGGAGACCGGCTCGTCACAGACGATGAAGCCGGGATTGACCGCCAGAGCTCGGGCAATGCCGACACGCTGGCGCTGGCCGCCGGAAAACTGGTGCGGGTAGCGGTTGGCATACTCCCGGTTCAGGCCGACCCTGTCCAGCAGCTCACTGACCCTCGATGCCGTCTGGGCAGCCCCTTTCGTCACCCCATGCACCCGGAGCGCCTCGCCGATGATCTGGCCAACCGTCAGGCGGGGGTTGAGCGATCCGAAAGGATCCTGAAAAATCATCTGGATATCCTTGCGCAACGGCCTGAAGGCCCGGTTGTCAAGCCCGGTGATATCACGGCCCCGGAACACGATCCGGCTTCCCTCGGCAGGCTGGACCAGCCGCACGATCGCCCTGCCGAGGGTCGTCTTGCCGCAACCGGACTCGCCGACAAGCCCGAGGGTCTCCCCTTTCCGGACCTCGAACGAAACCCCGTTGACGGCCCTGGCAACCGTTCCGCCACCAAAAAGCCCCGGCTTGCGAACCGGGAACTGAACATTCAGGTTCCTGACCGAAAGGATCTCTTCATGCACCATGGCCGACATCAACCTTTTTTGTCATATTTTACGGGTTTTGCTATACTAATATAGCAGCTAAATCCACCAAACAAAGGCGCCTCGGACCGATCAGGGAACACTCCGCAACATTTTGAACAGTCATACCCCACATAAGGGTCGGCTTCATGTCGTCGCCACCCCGCTGGGCAACCTCGACGACATGACATTCAGGGCCGTCAGCACCCTGCGCGAAGCAGGGGCGATCGCCTGTGAAGACACCCGGCGCACGTCGATCCTGCTGAAGCACTTCGGCATCGCGGCAAAAAAACTGGTCAGCTACCACAGCTTCAACGAAGAACGGGCAGTCGGCCAGGTACGCGCACTCCTTGCAGAAGGCATCGACGTCGCCCTGGTCACGGACGCGGGGACACCCGGCATCAGCGACCCCGGGTACAGCATGGCCAGCGCACTGCATGCCGACGGCTTCGACGTGCTTCCCGTTCCAGGGCCGAGCGCGCTGACCGCAGCACTTTCAGTCTGCCCCCTCCCCGTCAGCAGCTTCTTCTTCGCCGGCTTCCTGCCGCACAAAAAGGGCAGAAAGAGCCGGATCGAATACCTCGCATCGCTCGGCAGCACGGTCGTGCTGTACGAATCGCCGTTCAGGGTACGCAAACTCTTCGAGGAACTGAAGGCCGGATTCCCCGAATGTGAACTGTTCGTAGCCAGGGAAATCAGCAAGCTGCATGAAGAGTACCTCAGCGGGACCCCGGACGAGCTGCTCTCCCGGTTCCCGGAAGGACAGATTCGCGGTGAGTTCGTCGTCGTCGTCCATCCCGTCCAACACAAACGTCAACAACACCAGGATACGAATGCAGATCATCACTGAACCCGCCGAAATGCAATCGATCGCCGAGAGCCTGCGGCTCCAGCGTCAGTTCATCGGCGTCGTCATGACCATGGGCGCCCTGCACGACGGGCACCTGAGCCTGGTCCGCCAGGCACGGCAGAAAGCCGGCATCGTGATCATGACCCTCTTCGTCAACCCGATCCAGTTCTCACCGGGCGAAGATTATGACCGCTACCCGAGGCAGCTTGAACAGGATGCCGCACTCGCCCGCGCCGCAGGCGTCGATTACCTTTTCGCACCTGCAGCCGAAAGCATGTACCCCGAAGGAACACCCGCCACGATTGACCCCGGCCCGATTGCCCAATGCCTTGAAGGGCGGTCGCGGCCCGGCCACTTCTCCGGCGTGGCGACGGTGGTCACCAAGCTCCTCTGCATCACCCGTGCACACCTTGCGGTATTCGGCGAAAAGGATGCGCAGCAGGTCGCCGTCGTCAGAAAAGTCGTCGCCGACCTGAACCTCGGCGTCGAAATCGAGGCGGTACCGATCGCCCGCGAATCCGACGGCCTGGCCATCAGCTCGCGCAACATCTACCTGTCGCATGAAGAGCGGCAGGAGGCGACCACCCTGTTCCGCGCCATCAGCCATGCCGGGCATGAAACCGCATCCGGACGCCGCGACCTGACGGCAATTGCAAAAGAGGCAGGCACCATCGTCGGCATGGCGCCGAGTGCACGAATCGACTACATCGCCTTCGTCGACGATGCGACCTTCGAACCCGCACCGACGGCGGTTGCAGGAAAAGCCTACCGGCTGGTCATGGCCGTGCGGTTCGGCTCGACCAGGCTCATCGACAACTGGAAATACCTCTGCCCGATCACTGGCTGACACGGGCAGATTAAATACTGGCCATCTGGCTGCATGAATATTTTTTGTATTATATTATACGACATCTGAAAATCTGATTTTGTCCAACCACTACCGGCATTCACCTCTCGTCCACTGCAGCCGGTCTGCAGCAGCCTGAAGATCCACCGGAAAGGTTCATTACTTCTAACTTCAACTGATTTCCATGTTTATCAAAAAAGAAATCGATCTTGGACAGGGAAAGATCCTCAAGATCGAAACCGGTAAAATGGCCAAGCAGGCCGATGGTGCCGCAGTCGTCACCCTCCAGGATACCATGGTGATCGCCACGGTCGTTTCAAGCAAAACCCCGCCATCGGCAACCCAGGACTTCTTTCCGCTGCAGGTTGAATACCGTGAAAAATACTCGGCGGCCGGCAAGTTCCCCGGCGGCTTCTTCAAACGTGAAGGCAGGCCCTCCGAAAAAGAGATCCTCTCGGCCCGCCTGATCGACCGCGCCCTTCGCCCGCTCTTCCCCGACGGCTATTACCAGGAAACCCAGATCATCGTGTCGGTCATCTCCTCCGATACGATCAACGATGCAGACGTGCTCGGCGGCGTCGCCGCTTCGGCTGCCATCATGGTCTCCGATATCCCGTTCGCCAACCCGATGTCTGAAGTCCGGGTCGGCCGCATCAACGGAGCGTTTGTCATCAACCCCGATACCAACGAGCTTTCCGGCAGCGACCTCGACATCTGCATCGGCGGCACCGAGGACACCATCTGCATGCTCGAAGGCGAAATGAAGGAAATTTCCGAAAAGGAGATGCTCGACGCCATCAGCTACGGCCATGAGGCGATCAAGAAAATCTGCCGCGTCCAGAAAGAGCTGGCCATCGAGGTCGGCAAGGCAAAACGCCCCTTCAATCCGACGGTAGCCCCGGCGGAACTGCTTGAGTTCGTCGAGCAGGAGTGCGCCGCCGAACTCAAGGCGCTCGCCTACACCCCTCTGGCAAAAGAGGAACGCGCAGAAAAAACCAAGGCGGTCTACAAGGAGACCATCAGGAAAACAATCGCCCATTTCTCGGAAATCGTCGGTCCCGACCAGATCGAAGCCGACCCGAACAGCGCACTCTGCCTGAGCGAGCACATGATTGACGAATGCGTCCATTCGATCGAGAAAAAGGTCATGCGCCACATGATCCTCGACGACCAGAAACGCCTCGACGGCCGTACGCTCGAACAGGTCAGGCCTATCAGCATCGAACTGGGCCTCATTCCCAGGGCACACGGTTCGGCGCTCTTCACCCGCGGCGAAACCCAGGCGCTGGTGACCCTGACCCTCGGCACCAAAAAGGATGCCCAGATGATCGACACCCTGACCGACGACCGTGACAAGCGCTTCATGCTGCACTACAACTTCCCGCCGTTCTCGGTTGGCGAAACCGGCAGGGTCGGCGGCACCGGCAGGCGTGAAATCGGCCACGGCAACCTTGCCGAGCGCGCCATCAGGATGGTCATGCCTTCCGAACAGGAGTTTCCCTATACGGTCCGCATCGTTTCCGACATCCTCGAATCGAACGGCTCCTCGTCGATGGCCTCCGTCTGCGGCGGCACGCTGGCGGCGATGGACGGCGGCATTCCGCTGAAAAAACCGGTTTCGGGCATCGCCATGGGCCTCATCAAGGAGGGTGAGCACTTCGCCGTCCTGTCCGACATCCTCGGCAACGAAGACCACCTCGGCGACATGGACTTCAAGGTCTCCGGCACCCGTGACGGCATCACCGCCTGCCAGATGGACATCAAGATCGACGGCCTTGACTACAAAATCCTTGAAACAGCCCTTGAACAGGCTCGCAAAGGCCGCCTGCACATCCTCAACATCATGTCCGAAGCGATTCCGGAGTCCCGTCCGGACATCGGCAAGTACGCGCCGCGCCTGACGTCGATCCAGATCCCCGTGGACGCCATCGGCCTGGTCATCGGCAAGGGTGGAGAAACCATCAGGAGCATCACCGAAGAGACCGGCGCAGAAATCAACATCGATGACGACGGCACGGTGACCATCGCCTGCAACAGCCCGGAAGGCACGGTCGCCGCGGTCGAAACCATCAAGACCCTGATCTCCAAGCCTGAGATCGGAACCGTCTACATGGGCAAGGTCCGCGACATCCGCGACGAGCTCGGCGCATTCGTCGAGTTCCTGCCGAAGACCGACGGCCTGGTGCATATTTCGGAAATCTCAAGGGAGCGCATCGCCAGGGTCAGCGACGTCCTGAAGCCCGGAGAGCGCGTCAAGGTCAAACTGATCGACATCCGCAAGGATCCCAGGACCGGCAAGACCAAGTTCGCCCTCTCCATGAAGGCGCTGCTTGACGGCGACCAGCCTGCCGCGCCGACCGGTGACAACCACCAGCATAACTGACGACAACCGGATATCCATCAAGGCAGTGCAGGAATGGTTGAGACCCCTGCACTGCCTTTTTTGTTCATTCCACTTGCAGGATTATTTTCCCGGATCTCCCCCGAACCCGACAAACCGACAATGAGGTACGATTTTTCAGAGATAGAACGGAAATGGCAGGCCCGCTGGGCGGAACAGGAAACCTTTGCCACCGGCCCGAGCCAGGACAAACCGAAATACTATGTGCTCGACATGTTCCCCTACCCGAGCGGTTCGGGGCTGCACGTAGGGCACCTCGAAGGCTATACGGCAACCGATATCATCGCCCGTTACAAAAGGAGCAGGGGATGCAACGTCCTGCACCCGATGGGTTGGGACGCATTCGGCCTTCCAGCCGAACAGTTCGCCATCAAAACCGGCACCCATCCGAGGTTCACGACCGAAAAGAACGTTTCGAGCTTCCGCGAAACGCTCCGGCGCATGGGCTTCTCCTACGACTGGAACCGCGAAATCAACACGACCAATCCCGGCTACTTCAAGTGGACGCAGTGGATATTCCTGAAGCTGTACGAAAAGGGCCTTGCCTACATGTCTGAAATCGACGTGAACTGGTGCGAGGAACTCCGGGTGGTGCTCGCCAACGAAGAGGTCGACGAAAAGCTGGCCGAAGGCTACACCGTCGTCCGCAAGCCACTCCGGCAGTGGGTCCTGAGAATCACCGCCTATGCTGAACGGCTGCTGCAGGACCTCGACGGCCTCGATTGGCCCGAAAACGTCAAGCAGATGCAGCGGAACTGGATCGGGCGTTCCGAAGGCGTGGAGATCGACTTTGAACTGCCGTGCCACCGGACCACGATCAAAGTCTACACCACCAGACCGGATACGCTGTTCGGCGCCACCTACCTGGTCATTTCCCCGGAACATCCGCTTGCTGAAAAACTGGCGACCGCAGGGCAACTGCAGGCGGTCAAATCCTACATCGAACAGGCCAGGCTGAAAACCGAACTTGAACGGACAGGACTGCAAAAGGACAAGACAGGCGTTTTCACCGGCTCCTATGCGGTCAATCCCGCCAACGGCGAGTCATTGCCCGTCTGGATTTCGGACTTCGTCCTGACCAGCTACGGCACCGGGGCCATCATGTCGGTACCTGCGCACGACAGTCGCGACTGGGAATTCGCGAAAAAATTCGGTCTGCCCATCCGCGAGGTCGTCAAGAGCCCGCACGATGTCCAGGAAGCCGTATTCGAAGGCAAGGAGAGCCACAGCGTCAACTCTTCCAACGACGAAGTCTCGATTGACGGACTGCCGTTCCCTGCCGCGTTCGAGCGGATGGCGTCATGGATCGAATCGAAAGGCAAGGGCAAAAGGAAAGTCAACTACAAGCTCAGAGACTGGGTTTTCAGCCGGCAACGTTACTGGGGCGAACCGATCCCGATCCGGCACTACGAGGACGGGACGATGCGCCCGGAGCCAAACCTGCCGCTCACCCTGCCCGAAGTCGAGGCCTACCAGCCGACCACGACCGGCGAATCACCGCTGGCAAACATCGAAACGTGGCTTTACGGCGCCGACGAGCACGGCCGGTTCCGCCGCGAAACCAACACCATGCCGCAGTGGGCCGGAAGCTGCTGGTACTACCTGCGCTTCATCGACCCGGAAAACGGGGAACGGCTCGTCGATGCCGGCAAGGAGGCCTACTGGATGAACGTCGACCTCTACATCGGCGGTGCCGAGCACGCCGTGCTGCACCTCCTGTATTCGAGGTTCTGGCACAAGGTGCTCTTCGACCTCGGCGTCGTCACCACCAGGGAACCGTTCCAGCGCCTCTTCAACCAGGGTATGATCCTCGGGGAGGACAACGAGAAAATGTCGAAGTCCCGAGGCAACGTCATCGCCGCCGACCACGTCCTGTCGACCTACGGTGCCGACGCCGTCAGGCTTTACGAAATGTTCCTCGGGCCGCTTGAACAGGTCAAGCCGTGGAATACTAACGGCATCGAGGGCATCAGCCGCTTCCTGGGAAAAGTCTGGAGACTTGTCTGGGAGGAAAACGACACGGCACCCCGGGTCACCGGCGACCGTCCTCCCGAAGCCCTGCTCAAGCGGATGCATAAAGCCATCAGGAAAGTGACCGAAGACACCGAACAGCTCAAGTTCAATACGGCGATTTCCGAAATGATGATGCTGGTCAATGAACTGCACAAGGCCGCCTGTTACAGCCGGGAGGCTGTCGAGACCGTCCTGCTGCTGCTTGCGCCGTTCGCACCGCACATCACCGAAGAACTCTGGGAAACGCTCGGCAACGGCCCGACGATCAGCGGCGCCGCCTGGCCGGCTTTCGACACCGCCCTGGCCACTGATGACGTGGCAACGGTCGCCGTCCAGGTCAACGGCAAGCTCAGGGGGACCTTCGAGGCTCCGGTTGCCTGCACAAAAGAGGAACTTCTGGCAACGGCAAAAAGCCTTGAATCGGTCACCAGGTTCCTTGAAGGACAGTCGATCGTCAAGGAGATCGTCATCCCCGGCAAGCTGGTGAATTTCGCCGTCAGGCCAGCCTGACCGCACCTGACACGGCTCCCCGGCCCACTATCGGGCCGGGGGAGGCCGGAAGCACCACCCGCCTGCATCCGCAGCTTATTACCATGCCGATACATAACTGCATAGTTGGCATGATCTGATTTTTTTACGTAAATTAACGTTTACGATTTTTAAGGGTTCCAGCCGGGCCCTTCTCCGCACCACCGGCTGCTTTTTTACCGTACGTAACTATTCACCTCCCGTCAACGGGCGGGTGAGCCCCTTTTACACAAAAATAAAACCGTTCATCAATGGCTACTGAGAACACTACGCCCCAGACCACGGAATCGATCAGCTCGGTCCTGTCCGAAAAGCGGAAATTCCCGCCGACGACGGAGTTCTCCTCCAGTGCATATGTCTCCAGCATGGAGCAGTATGAAAAACTTTACGCAGATGCCGCAGCCGACCCGGACAAGTACTGGGCAGATATGGCGGAACAGTTCCACTGGTTCAGGAAATGGGACAGGGTCCTTGACTGGAACCCCCCGTTCGCAAAATGGTTTGACGGCGGCAAAACCAACATCAGCTACAACGCCCTTGATGTCCACGTCAAAAGCTGGAGGAAAAACAAGGCCGCCATCATGTGGGAAGGTGAAGAGGGCGACCAGCGTATCCTCACCTACGGCGAACTGCACCGGCAGGTCTGCAAATTCGCCAACGTCCTGAAAATCGCCGGCGTCAAGCCGGGGGATCGTGTCGCCATTTACATGGGCATGGTTCCCGAACTGGTCATCGCCGTGCTGGCCTGTGCAAGGATCGGTGCCGTCCATAACGTCATTTTCGCCGGTTTTGCCGCCCATGCCATCACCGAGCGGGTGAATGACTCACGCGCCAAGCTGCTCATCTGTGCCGACGGCTCCCGGCGTCGAGGCGGAACCATCAACCTGAAGAACATCGTCGACGAAGCCATCGTCAACACCCCGTCGGTCAGAAGCGTCATCGTCCTGAAAGTGACCGGCGAAACCGTCCACATGCACGATGGCATGGACCACTGGTGGCACGACCTCATGGGCCTGGCCGTCGACGAATGCGATGCGACCGAACTCGATTCCGAGCATCCGCTCTTCCTGCTCTATACCAGCGGCTCGACCGGCAAGCCGAAAGGCATCCTGCACACCACCGCCGGGTTCATGGTGCATGCGGCAAGCTCCTTCAAGTACGTCTTCGACATCAGGGACGAAGACATCTACTTCTGTACCGCAGATATCGGCTGGATCACCGGCCACACCTACATGGTGTACGGCCCGCTGCTCAACGGCGCAACGGTCTTCATGTACGAAGGCGCCCCGAACTACCCGCAGTGGGACAGGTTCTGGGATATCATCAACCGGCACAAGATCACCATCCTCTACACCGCGCCGACGGCCATCAGGGCCTTCATCCGCGCCGGCAACGAGTGGGTCACCAAGCATGACCTCAAATCGCTCCGCCTGCTTGGTTCGGTCGGTGAACCGATCAACCCCGAGGCGTGGATGTGGTATCACCGCTACGTCGGCCAGGAAAAGTGCCCGATCGTCGACACCTGGTGGCAGACCGAAACCGGCGGCATCATGGTCTCCCCGCTTCCCGGCGCAACACCGACCAAGCCCGGCACGGCCACCAGGCCGCTTCCCGGCATCATGGTGGATGTGGTGCGCAAGGATGGCACGCCCTGCGAAGCCAACGAAGGCGGGTACCTGGTCATCAAACGCCCGTGGCCCTCGATGCTCAGGACCATTTACGGTGACGACGAGCGTTACGAGAAAACCTACTGGTCGGAATTCCCCGGCATGTACTTCACCGGCGACGGCGCAAGAAAGGATGATGACGGCTACATCTGGATCATGGGCCGCGTCGACGACGTTGTCAACGTCTCGGGCCACCGCCTCGGCACCAGCGAAGTCGAAAGCGCCCTCGTCTCGCACGAGGCTGTCGCGGAAGCCGCCGTCGTCAGCCGTCCTGACGACATCAAGGGCAACGCGCTGGTTGCGTTCGTCACGCTCAAGGACGGCTACGAGGGTGACGCGAAGCTCCGTGATTCGCTTGGCAAACACGTTGCAAAGGAGATCGGCCCCATCGCCAAGCCGGACGAAATCAAATGGGCAAAAGGCCTGCCAAAGACCAGGAGCGGCAAAATCATGCGCCGACTGCTCCGGGAACTGGCGACCTCAAACGAGATCAAGGGCGATGTCACCACGCTCGAAGACCTCGGCGTGATCGAAAACCTCCGCGATCAGGAAGACTGAGCGCAGCAGGGCTACGGTCCAGGTAAAAAAAAGAGCCCGTCACGGCAGCAAAGCCGGGACGGGCTCTTTTCCGTTTGCACCGGGCAGCACCCGGCAAAAGAGGTTTCCAGGTGGCGCGGCAAATGATATATTTCCTGCCGATGAACACCAAACCATCCACCACCGGCATGTACCAGAAGGAACTCGAAACGGCAATCACGGCAGCAAAAACGGCAGGAGCAATAACCCGTTCACGGCTCGGCGAACTCTCTGCCACGGAAATCTCGGCAAAATCGCCCAAGGACTTTGTCACCGAAGTCGACCGCGCATGTGAAGCCGCCATCACCACCGCCATACGTGCCACCTTTCCCGAAGACAGCCTGCTGTGTGAAGAGGGCACCCTCAACGACGGCGCTTCGGGGAGAAGATGGATCATCGACCCGCTCGACGGAACCCTGAATTTCATCCACGACTTCCCGGTCTTTTCCATCAGCATCGCCCTGCAGGATGCGAACGGCGACCTGCTGGCCGGGGTCGTCTACCAGCCGGTGCTCGACGAGCTCTTCACCGCGACCAGGGGCGGCGGCGCGTTCCTGAACGACAAGCCGATCCGGGTGAGCAACCGGAACTCCACCGAAAGTTTCCTGTTCGCGACAGGTATCCCCTTCACCGATTACCACTACCTCGACGCCTACGTCGCCATGCTGCGGGAGGTGATCCGTGATTCCGCCGGAATCCGCAGGGCCGGCTCCGCAGCCATCGACCTCGCCTACACCGCCGCAGGAAGATTCGACGGATTCTGGGAATACCGGCTCTTCCCGTGGGATTATGCCGCCGGAGTCCTGCTGGTGCGCGAAGCCGGCGGCATCGTCACCGGGTTCGACGGCAACGGCAACGTTTTCGCGCACCAGAGCATCCTTGCCGGCAGCCCGGTCACGCACCCCCTGCTGCAGGATATGGCACGGCGCAATTTCGCCGCGGAAATCCGGCAGCAAACGACCGTCTGAAGCACCACTGCGGCAACCATTTGAACAGAACGGCCCGCTTTCGTATCTTGTCGCTTTTATCACTTAGCACCCGTATCCATGCTCATTCATCAGCGCACCCTCCAGAACGAAGTTTCGCTCCGGGGTATCGGCCTGCATACCGGCCAGGAATGTACCATTACGTTCAGGCCGGCCCCGCCGAATTTCGGTTACATTTTTGTCCGCACCGACTTGGCCGACAACCCTGAAATCCCGGCGCTGATCGAGAACGTGGTCGACGTCCGCCGAGGAACGACCATCGGCGTCGGCGATGCGAAGATCCACACCACCGAGCACGTGCTCGCCGCACTCTACGGCCTGCAGATCGACAACTGCCGCATCGAGCTCGACGGCCCCGAGCCTCCGGTCCTCGACGGCAGTTCCCGGCCTTTCGCTGAAGCCCTCATCTCCGCAGGATTCGAAGACCAGGAAGAGCCGAAGAACTACCTGGTCATCGACGAAACCATCGAATACCACAACCCCGAGCAGGGCGTGGACATCGTCGCCCTTCCGCTCGACGCCTTCCGGCTGACCGTGATGGTCGACTACAAGAACCCGGCCCTCGGTTCGCAGCACTCCGGCCTGTTCGACCTGAACAAGGAGTTCCTCAAGGATTTCGCACCCTGCCGCACCTTCTGTTTCCTGAGCGAAGTCGAGGCGCTGGCCAACCAGGGCATCATCAAGGGTGGTGACGTCGACAACGCCGTCGTCATCGTCGACAAGAAGCTCACCCAGGACGAAGTCCAGGCCCTTGCCGACAAGATCGGCGTCGACAGTTCACACCTTGTGCTCGGTCAGAACGGCATTCTCAACAACCGCGAGCTCAGGTTCCCGAACGAACCTGCCCGCCACAAACTGCTTGACCTGCTCGGTGACCTGGCACTCCTGGGCATGCCGGTAAAAGCGCAGGTGCTCGCCGCCCGCCCCGGCCACGCATCGAATGTCGAGTTTGTCAAGCAGCTCAAGAAATATGCAGACCGCAACAAGCTGGCAAGGCAGTTCCAGCATGAGAAAAAAGCCGGCGTCATTTTCGACATCAACGCCATCCAGAATATCCTGCCGCACCGCTACCCCTTCCTCCTGATCGACAAGATCGTCGAATTCAAGCTTGACGAAAAGATCGTCTCGATCAAGAACGTCACGATGAACGAACCCTTCTTCCAGGGCCATTTCCCCGGAAACCCGGTCATGCCCGGCGTGCTGATCATCGAAGCGATGGCGCAAACCGGCGGCATCATGATGCTCAACGGCAACGAAAACATCAAGGATTCGGTGGTCTTTTTCATGGGTATCGACAAGGCGCGTTTCCGCAAACCGGTACTCCCCGGAGACACCCTGGTCATCGAAACCGTCATGACCAACAAGCGCAGGTCCGTCTGCCAGTTCGACGCAAAGGCCTATGTCCGTGGCGAACTGGTATGCGAGGCATCCCTCATGGCAACCGTCATGAGCAAAAAAAGCTGAACCGCATCCTGCCATCCGCCACCCTGAAAAGCCCTGCATCTGCGGGGCTTTTCCATGTTTTCCACAGCTTGCCAACACCCTTGCCAACAGGTTGCCAACAAGTTATCAACATACACCCCATCACTGCAGAAAGGCCAAACTTCACGCATAACGTACAATAAAATAATACGTTAGTACGCGCATAGCTATACACATCTACATCGTGTATACACATCTTGCCCACCTTCCTTGTGCACAAAAAACAGGCACCTGTCCGAAGCGCCGCGACAGGCAAGCCTGAAACGGCGTTCACAGGGTAAACGGAAGAGAATGGTGAATGGGTCAGGCCGGGTAATTGAGCCCCCTGCGGATGCGCCAGAAGCGGACGAAATACTCGACGAAGGAGTAGAAGAGCATCACGGTCGAGAGGTACATGAAAAATTCCTTGATGGGGTAGCGGGCGAAAACGGGATGTGGCCAGATCATGGAAATGAACATCATGGAGACGAACCCGACCGCCCATTTCCCCGGCCAGAGCGAGGTCGTCAAGACGTTGTGGCGATGGCGGATCCATGCAGCGCCAAAGAAGATGACGAGGTCACGCACCACGACAAACGCGACGAACCATACCGGCAACATGCCCCGCCAGAGGTAATAGAGCGCCACACTGGCAAGGCAGAGCTTGTCGGCAAGCGGATCGAGGATCTTGCCCATCTCCGACACCTCGTTGGTCCAGCGTGCCGCCCTGCCGTCAAACCAGTCGGTCAGCAGCGCAACGACCATGATCACCAGCGCCGTCGCCGTCTGCCCCGTATGCAGGTAAAAAATAAACCAGGGAATCAGCAGGATCCTCAGGAAACTCAGGAAATTGGGGAGATTGAAGATGTGTCCCTGCACGGCTTGTTACGTTTAGTCAGTGAGTACAGAAATCAAGGCGACTCATGAAACCGAAAATCTGAGAACAGGCTGGTACCGGCGGCTGGCTCAGGCGGAAGCTGTTCAGGCTACCAGATCGGGATGCTCGCTGACGAAGGCCGACCATCCCCCACCTGCCTTTTTGCGTTCCCGGGCCCGTGATGGCCGAAGCACCCCAGGCAGGGCGGCTCTGGCCAGGTCGCAATAGGAAATCCCGAGGGCGTCGGTGGCATCGGCAGGCAGGCTGACGCTACCGATCGGAAGAAGCTGGGCCAGCATGGCGGCTACCTGCCCCTTGCTGGCAGCGCCATTGCCCGTCACCGCCGACTTGATCTCCCTCGGCGCATACTCCCGGACCTGCAGGCCGCTCTTCATGGCAAGAGCGAGAACGGCACCCCGGACCTGCCCGAGGATCAAAGCACTCCTGGCATTGCGACCGACAAACGAGGTCTCGATAGCCAGCACCTCTGGCCTGGTCGAGGCAATGACCTCTTCCAGGCCGTTCCAGATCGAACCGATCCTGACATGCAACGGCGTCGAGCTGTTCATTCTGATAACACCGCACCCCAGGACGGTGAAGCCCTCCGGCTCCGAGCGGATAACGCCGTACCCGGTGTTCCGGCTCCCCGGATCAACGCCAAGGACGATCACCCCAGTCAGTCGTCAAGGCTTTCCATGGCGCTCTCACTGACCTCCATGTTGCTGTAGACCACCTGGACGTCATCGCCACCTTCAAGCACGTCGATCAGCCTGATGGCACGTGCGGCGTCCTCCGCCTCAAGCTCCACATAGGTGTCGGGAATCAGGTCGACCTTGGCGTTTTCAAAGGGAATGCCGGCATCTTCAAGCGCCTTTTTGGCGGCTTCAAGATCCTTGACATCCGTAATGACCGTGAAAAACTGCTCGTCGTTGGCCTCAAGCTCCTCAAGACCGGCGTCCAGCAGGAGTTCCATGAGCTTTTCCTCGTCAGCTGCCGACCGCGGCACGTCAATCGAGCCCTTGCGCTGGAACATCCAGGCCACGCTGCCGTTCTCGCCGAGCGAACCGCCGTTCCGGCTCATCATGTGGCGAATGTCCGCAACGGTGCGGTTCCGGTTGTCGGTCGCCGTTTCGATGATGATGGCGATGCCACCCGGTCCGTACCCCTCGTAGGTGATCTCCTCATATATGGCGCCATCGAGTTCACCGGTGCCCTTCTTGACGGCACGCTGGATGTTCTCCATCGGCATCGAATTGGCACGTGCGGTGTCGATGGCAAGCCTGAGCCTCGGGTTTCCGGTAGGGTCACCGCCGCCCATTTTCGCGGCGATGGTGATCTCCTTGACGAGCTTGGTGAACAGGTTGCCTCTTTTCTGGTCGGTGGCGGCTTTCTTTCGTTTGATCGTCGCCCATTTGCTATGTCCGGACATAATCTTCCTGCAAACAGATAATGGTGATGAATTGCGTGGTTGTCGCGTTTATGATAAAAGATTTTATTTTCATTGAAAGCAAAATCTCATCCGCGCTACGTCTGGACAAATTAATCACAAGAACAAAGAATGGCAAACTGGTTGATCGGTTATCAGGGTGAGCCCGGTGCCTATAGCGAAATCGCGGCACTCAGGTTCGGGACCCCGCAACCATACGAAAGCTTTGAAGAGGTCTTCAAGGCGGTCGTCTCCCGAGAGGCCGACTATGCGGTGATTCCTATCGAAAACTCCCTCGGCGGAAGCATCCACCAGAATTACGACCTGCTCCAGAACAAACCGGTGGTCATTCTGGCCGAAACCTTCGTCAAGGTCGAACATTGCCTGCTCGGCCTGCCCGGCGCATCGATCGATTCGGCCACAAAGGTGCTGTCACACCCGCAGGCGCTCTCGCAATGCCGCAACTTCATCGCCGAACATCCCGGCATCAAGGCTGAAGCGGCGTATGACACCGCCGGCAGCGCCAAGATCGTCGCCGCGGCAGGAGACCCGTCAATCCTGGCCATCGCTTCGCAGCGGGCCGGGGAACTCTACGGGCTTGAAATCCTGCAGGACGACCTTGCCGACGAAGACTGGAACATCACCCGCTTCTTCTGTATCGCCCACCAGGACAATCCGGACGTCTCGCACCTGAAGAACCGACCGGACACGCTGACCCAGAAAACCTCGATCGTCTTTTCACTGCCGAACGAACCCGGCTCGCTCTTCAAGGCGATGGCCACCCTCGCCCTGCGCGACATTGACCTTACCAAGATCGAATCACGGCCATCGAGGAAAAAAGCGTTCGAGTACCTCTTTTACGCAGACTTCATCGGACATCGGAACGACCCGAACATTCACAACGCCCTTGAGCATCTCCGCGAGTTCGCGCCGATGCTGAAAGTCCTGGGCAGTTACGGTGTGGTCAACCCATGACGGAAAACAACCAGTTCGACCTGTTCGCGGCGCCACTCACCGACCCTGCCGCTTCCGGGCAAGCAACGCCGCCTCCGGAGGTTCCGCAGGATTCCGGCAACCCCTCCCTGTTCCTGCTCGACGGAATGGCAATGGTTTACCGCGCCTTTTTCGCCCTCCAGCAGGCACGGATGACCACGCGCAGCGGCCAGCCGACCGGCGCAGTCTTTGGCTTCGCCACAAGCCTGCTCAGGCTCATCGAGGCGTACGGGCCCAACCACATCGCCGTGGCGTTCGACAGCCCCGAAAAAACCTTCCGCCATGAACAGTTCGAGGCGTACAAGGCCAACCGACCGGCCCCCCCTGAGGATTTGCTGAACCAGCTCGACCTCATCAGGGAGCTGATCGGCACCCTCGGCATTCCCATCGTGCTCATGCCGGGCTTCGAGGCCGACGACCTGATCGGCACGCTGGCCAGAAAATTCGAACCCTCCTGCCGGGTGTTCATCGTCACCCCGGACAAGGACATGGCGCAACTCGTCGACGACCGGGTCCGAATCCTCAAACCCGGAAAGCAGCAGAACGATTTCGAACTGATGGCCGCCGACGAAGTCCGGGAGCGGTTCGGCGTACCGCCGGAGCAGTTCATCGACCTCTTGACCCTGACGGGCGATACCTCCGACAACATCCCCGGCGCCAAGGGCATCGGCCCAAAAACGGCATCCCGCCTCCTGGAAACTTACGGGACGATTGCAGGGATCTACGCCCACCTCGACGAACTCCCGGCAAAGTCGAAAAACAGCCTTGAAGCGTTCCGGGAACTGATGCCGATGGTCAGGGAACTGGTCACGATCCGCACCGACCTGGACATCCCCCTCACGCTCGACGAACTGCAACGAAGCGTTGCCGACCGCGACGGGCTGTTTTCGCTCCTGAACCGGCTCGAACTCCGCAGCATTGCCGCAAGGGTGCCGTCGGTGCTTCGCCTCGACGCGCCGACCTATCCTGCCGCCGCTGGCGACCCCGGCCCGGAAGCACCGGCAGAAGAGCTCGTCCCCGCAATCGAAGGCGCATCGTATACCCTTGTCGACACCCCCGAAGGGCTTGAGCAGCTCATCATCGAGCTCGACGCATCCGGCGGGTTTGCCATCGACACGGAAACGACCGGACTGGACACCCTTGAAGCCGAACTGGCAGGCATCTCATTTTCGATCAGGCCCAAACAGGCCTGGTTCGTCTATTTCGGCGAAAACGCCCTCGACGTTGCGGCAACCATGGCCCGGCTGAAGCCCATCCTTGAAAACCCGGCACTGCCGAAAACGGGTCAGAACCTGAAATTCGACATCCTGGTGCTCAAACGCTATGGTATCGAGCTCTCGCCGGTCGCCTTCGACACCATGCTCGCCAGTTACGTCCTCAATCCGGAGGGCAAGCACAACCTCGACGACCTCGCCGCACGGCACCTCGGGTGCAAAACGGTCAAATTCACCGAGCTGGTCGGCGAGGGCAAATCAGCACGAGGCATTTTCGAAGTCGAGCCTTCGCAGCTTTCCGACTACGGCTGCCAGGACGCCGATATCGCCCTGCGGCTCCGTGATGCCCTCACCAGCCTGCTCGCCCCAACCCCGGAACTGTTCGAAGTCTGCAAGGTGCTTGAATTCCCCCTGGTCAAGGTCCTTGCCGACATGGAGCATCAGGGCGTTGCCATCGACACGGCACACCTTGAACGCACTGCGGAAATCGTCAACCGCGAACTGGCGCTGCTGTCCGAAAAAATCCACGAGGCAGCAGGAACCCCCTTCAACATCGACTCGCCGAAGCAGCTCGCCGACATCCTGTTCAACGTCCTGAAACTTCCGGCGAAGCGGGCCACCAAAACCGGCTGGTCCACCAATGTCCAGATCCTCGAAGAACTTGCCGGACTGCACCCGATCGCCTCGGACATCCTTGAATACCGAAGCCTGCAGAAGCTCAAGGGCACCTACATCGAGGCCCTGCCGAAAATGGTCCACCCGAAAACAGGCCGGGTGCACACCTCGTTCAACCAGTACATCACGGCAACAGGCAGGCTCTCCTCCTCCAACCCGAACCTCCAGAACATCCCCATCCGGACCCCGCTCGGCAAGGAGATCCGCCGCGCATTCATCCCGTCCACCGAAGGCAACCTGCTGCTGTCCGCAGACTACTCGCAAATCGAACTGCGCATCGCAGCGGAGATTTCCGGAGACCCCGGACTGATCGAGGCGTTCCGGAACCACCAGGACATCCACACGGCCACCGCACGGGTGATCTTCAACACGGAAGAGGTCTCCTCCGACATGCGCCGCAAGGCCAAGGAGGTCAATTTCGGCGTCCTCTACGGCATCCAGCCGTTCGGGCTGTCACAACGGCTCGGCATTCCCCAGAAAGAGGCGCGGGAGATCATCGCCACCTACATGGCGAAGTACCCCGGCATGTTCAGTTCGCTCGAAGCCACCATCGCCGAAGCGAAGCGAAACGGCTACGTCTCCACCCTCATGGGCAGGCGGCGCTACATCCCTGACCTGCAGAGTGCGAATGGCAACATCCGCAAGGCAGCCGAGCGGGTCGCCATGAACACGCCGATCCAGGGCACAGCAGCGGACATCATCAAGTACGCCATGTGCTCCATCAGCCGTGAACTTTCGGCACGCAAACTCAATGCAGTCATGCTCCTCCAGGTCCACGACGAGCTGGTCTTCGAAACCGGCGCGGAGGAGCGCGACGAACTTCAGGAACTGGTCGAGCGATGCATGATCGAAGCCGCAAGCGCCTGCGGCGTCAACAATGTCCCGATCGAAGTCGACACCGGTACAGGAAAAAACTGGCTGGAAGCCCACTAAACTAAGCGTTGATTATTAGTGGAAACTTTTTTTATATTTCACGAGTTTTCGAGCAACCTGCCCGTCTCTGAATCATCAACCGCGATCTGAATGTCTCCTTCGAACAGGCTTGCATACCTTGCCATGCACGACATGGCTGCACAGCCACGCAAGGGACTTGCGGGGGCGATGACCGTAGTGTTGACGGTCTTTTTTTTCCTGTTCGCCATGCCCGTCATCTCCTCGACGGCAGGTATGGACGAATTGCATGCAGCAACCAGGAACCGGCACCAGAAACATCCGGCGAAACAGAAACTCGTACAAAAGGCCGCCCGCCAGAAGGCTGCCAGGGTATCCAAACCAATCACCCGCACCACCCGCCATACCCCTTCCGGACCATCCGACCCGGATTTCATCTCCTCCGAATCCCATGACGAACTCATCACGACCACCGAGCTGATGATTGAAAACCTCATCAAGCAGATGAACCGTGAAGATGAGCTCCGCCAGCAGTCCAACGACCCGAACCAGAAATCGATCGTCGCCGCGCTGCCGTCAATCAGGCCGGTCGAAGGCCAGGTTTCGAGCCCGTTCGGCATGCGGGAACATCCGATACTGCACCGCGTCATATTCCACACGGGAACCGACTTCTCCGCGCCGGTGGGAACCAGGGTCGTCGCAACTGCCGACGGCACCATTTCCTTCTCCGGATTCGACAAGGGTTATGGCAAGAAAGTCGTCATTGAACACGGCAACGGCTACCAGACTGTTTACGCGCACCTGTCCAAGGCGGTCGTCCGCCAGGGCCAGCACGTCAGGCGCGGCGACGTCATCGCCTTTTCGGGCAATACCGGGCTCTCAACCGGCCCGCACCTCCATTACGAAGTCCGCAAGGACAACGTCGTCGTCAACCCGGAACCCTACCTGCCGGAACGACTTCCGTCAAGCAGCGTCATGAGCAAGCACGACGTTGAGACCGTGACGGACGACAACAACTCTTAACCTGAACAATCACCCTATCCAAGCCATCGTATGTACTGGAATCTCGATCTCGCCCGATACATCGCCGACGCACCATGGCCGGTCACCAAAGACGAACTGATCGATTATGCGAACAGGACCGGCGCACCGCAACAGGTCGTCGAAAACCTTCTCGACCTTCCCGACAGCGACGATCTGTATGAAAGTCTCGAAGAAATCTGGCCTGACTACCCTACCGACGAAGACTTTGGCTACAGCGACGAAGAACCGCTTACCTGAGGGCAACCGAATGTTTTTTTTTTAGACTGACCTCGCGATACCGGAAGGCATGGCCACTGCTGCTGGCCTGCCTTCTGGCCATTCCCTGCAGCCTGCTGGCAAGAAATGGATCTCCAGCCACCGCAGACAAGGCACACCAGCCCTACACGGTCAGGCGGATCAGCATCAAAGGCAACAAAGCCATCCCGACCGACGAAATCCTCGGTGTCATGAACACGTCAAGCTCCAGTTCGTTCCTGGGGACCGGCCTGTTCGCCGGGGCGTCAAGGCCGTTTCTTGCCGACGATTTCGACAAGGACATCAACCTGATCAAAAAGCTGTACGCATTCAAGGGCTATTTCTCGGCTGCCGTCGACACCACCGTCACCCGCAACAGCAACAGCAAAAAGATCAGCCTGTCGATACGCATCCACGAAAACCAGCCGTCGAAAGTGGATGCCATTACCTATGCGGGCATTGACAACCTCCCGCCCGACCTGCAAATGACCTACCTGTTCCAGAGCCGTATCAGGGTCAACGACATTTTCTCGGTTGAAAAGCTTATCCAGGAACGGGACCGTACCATCGAATTCTTCCGGGATCACGGCTATGCGCTGTTCAACCCCGACAGCATCCGCATCAAGGTGGACACCGTCGGCCTCAACGCCGGCGTCAGCTACCGCATCAGCCTCCCGGGCAAAGTCAGCTATGGCCCGGTCAGGGTGGTCGTCCACGATCCGATCAGGAAAGACCGTGAAACGGTGTCAAGGAGCTACGTCCGTGACGGCGTTTCCGTTACGATCTACGGACGCCAGAAAATCTCCAATGACATTTTCGACAACTCGGTTGCGTACAAGCCGGGGAACCCGACGCAATATTCGCTCGAACAGCGGACCATGCAGAACTTCGGCGCCACCAGCCTGTTCTCGTCAATCTCGATCGACACCGATTCGATCAGGAACGGCACCCAGTTCACGACGATCCACCTCAACCCGAACCCGAAGCACCTGATCGAGCCGAAACTGCTGGTGGACAACCGTTACGGCCCCCTTTTCCTCGGCAGCTCGCTGGCCTATGAAAACCGCAACCTGTTCGGCGGTGCGGAGCAGCTTCGCCTTTCGGCCAACTACGGCAGCCAGACCACCTCGAAAAACAACGTCGTCGGTTCGATGACCCCCGACCAATACGACCAGGCCCGCCCATACGAAATGAGCCTCAAGGCGAACCTCGGCATGCCGGTCCTGAAACACCAGGGGGCAATGGTAACCACGACCGCCGAATATTCGCAGTCGACGCTGCCGGTGCTGCTCACCAGCAAAAAAGAGCTGTTCCGCGCCAGCTACAACACACCGCTGACCCCCTCATCAAGGCTCAATTTCGACTTCTTTGAAATCGAAATCGCACGGAAAGACTCGCTCCGCGGATTCCACCAGCTGTTCAAATCCCAGCTTGCCAGCAACATCGGCATCGACCCGACCAACGACATCGCGGTCAACAAGGGCATCGACAGCCTGCTGCAGAAAACGATCTACCAGACCTTCAGGCTCCAGTACACCTATTCGAACCGAAACACTGCCGCAAGCACCCACAAGACGATCTGGAACATCGCCACGACCGCGGAAGAGTCCGGCAGCCTGTTCTGGCTGATCGACAAGTACATCGACCGGCGAAGCTATTCCGGGTTCACCGACAACGACCCGCAGATATTCGGAACGATGTACTCCCAGTACGTGAAGTTCGACACCCAGTTCGCCCTTGCCAAGGACGTCGCGCCAGACCGCCAGTTCGCGACACGCCTCTCGCTCGGCTGGATGAGCCCCTACGGCCGGTCGAACACCACCCCGGAAGACCGCCGCTTCTATGCCGGCGGCTCGAACAGCATGCGAGGCTGGCTGTTCAACACCCTCGGCCCCGGAAGCAGCAAAAGCACGGCGGCATCGAACTTCGGCGCCGACATCAAGCTGGAACTCGGTATGGAGTACCGCATGAAACTCTTCAAGTTCCTCGGCCAGCCATCAGGCATTGCGCTGTTCACGGACATCGGCAACATCTGGGACAGGACCGGCCCTTATGCCCTGTCATTCAACTCGCTGACCAGGGACTTCGCCTGGGACGCCGGCGCAGGCATGCGGCTCGGCTCCCCGATCGGCCCCTTCAGGTTCGATTTCGCCTGGAGAGTGCACGACCCTGCAGAGACGGACAACCCATGGCAGATCAGCAAATGGCAACTGAAGGACCTGACCTTCAATTTTGGAATTGGAGAGGCATTTTGATATTTACTGGCACTATCGCCACTTTCCGTTAACCACAGCGCAGCAACCGATATGCCCGGCAAAACAACGCTCATCGCACCGTCAATCCTTTCGGCGGATTTCTCCAACCTCAACCATGCGCTCAAACTGGCTGAAGAGGCCGGTGCGGACTGGATCCACTGCGACGTCATGGATGGCGCCTTCGTGCCCAACATCACCTTCGGCCCGCTGGTGGTCCAGGCCATCGCCCAGAACACCAGCCTCATCGTCGACACCCACCTGATGATCGCCGACCCGGACCGGTTCATCGAGGATTTCGTCAAAGCCGGCTCGCATCAGGTCACCGTGCACCAGGAAGCCTGCCCGCACCTGCACCGAACCATCCAGTTCATCAAAAGCCTCGGCGCCAAAGCAGGGGTCTCAATCAACCCGGCAACCCCCCTCGCGGTACTTGAAGAGATCCTTCCCGACCTTGACCTCGTCCTTCTGATGTCGGTCAACCCCGGCTTCGGAGGCCAGAAGTTCATCCCCTCCTCAGTCGGTAAAATCGCCCGGCTCGCCGAGATGCGGCAGAAGCTGAACCCAGGCCTCCTCATCGCCGTCGACGGCGGCGTCACCGAAGCGAACGCCGCCGAACTCGCCGCCGCAGGAGCCGACTCGCTCATCGCCGGCACCGCGTTCTTCAAGGCAGCCGACCCGGCAGCCGCAGCCCGGAAAATCAAGGGCCTCGCCTGAACCCGCTTACGGCTCGTTCTCCTGCAATGCCGTCCGTCCAAGACGGCCGGCATTGGCCAGCAACCGCAGACTTGCAGAGCGCCATTCGGCTACAGCCCGGACGCGCTCCTGCGCTACTCTATCCCCCCATCAAAACAGAATCTCCGTATTTCACGCAATTACCTTGAACGAAAACAAGTGGACTGACAAACAAGGAAACGCCCAAAAAACGAAAAAAAAATTACCTTGTGTGTTAATGACTGAACTGCTTGAGATCAACAACAAGTACTGGACGTTTGTAAGGTTACCTCTTCCCGCTCATCCGCATATGCTTCACTACGCTTGCGGCTTTGCCTTGACCGATCGAGGGACAAACACGCGGCTTATTCAAAACTATCTTGGACACCGGAACATTCAGCATACCGTGATTTACATGGCAACGAACCCAGCGCGGTTTGAAAAACTGTGGCGATAAGAATTTAATAGAGAGAAAGACACCATGCCCCTTTTGCACTGGCTCACCCGTGATGATGATATTCATGCCGCTGCACATACCCCCTACCG
The DNA here is from genome assembly GCA_964611215.1 of uncultured Chlorobiaceae bacterium. Lineage (GTDB taxonomy): Bacteria > Bacteroidota > Chlorobiia > Chlorobiales > Chlorobiaceae > Chlorobaculum. The sequence continues at coordinate 90,683 of CAZSXF010000006.1, read as the reverse complement.
ATTGTTAGAGGAGGCCTCGGAGTTTTCACGTGGTGACCGAGAAACGCCCAATATGCTCATTCAGGGCGACAACCTCGATGCACTGAAAGCCTTGCTTCCCTACTATGCCGGAAAGGTGAAGTGCATTTTCATTGATCCGCCTTACAACACCCGCAGCGCATTCGAGCATTACGACGATAACCTTGAGCACACCAAATGGCTTGCCATGATGTACCCGCGTCTTGAATTGTTGCGGGAGTTATTGGCCGACGATGGGAGCATTTGGGTAACGATTGACGACAACGAGGCCCATTACCTGAAAGTCATTATGGACGAGGTTTTCGGGAGAAGAAATTTTATAGCCAATGTGATATGGCAGAAAAAATACTCACCACAAAACGATGCTGAATTTTTTTCTGCAATGCATGATCACTTATTTGTTTTTACAAAAAATGTATTGAACTGGCGGCGTAATTTAGTACCAAGAAGCGAAAAGCAAGATAAAGCCTATCAAAATCCAGATGACGACCCACGAGGGCTGTGGAAGGCCAGCGATTTAACGCGTCCAGAACATCGGGATAGAGATTATTATGGAATTACAACTCCATCTGGAAAAGTCGTATTTCCTGCAAGAGGTCGCAGTTGGAGCCGTCCACCTGAAGAAATTGCGCGTCTTAGAGACGATAACCGATTGTGGTTTGGAAAAAATGGAAATGCTATTCCATCATTAAAGCGTTTTTTGACAGAAGTTAAAGATGGCGTTGTTCCCCAAACGATATGGTTTCGTGACGAAGTTGGCGATAATCAAGACGCTAAAAAAGAGGTTAAGGTTCTGAATTCAGAAGAGATTTTTGATACCCCTAAACCAGAGCATCTTATTAAACGTGTTTTTGAAACCGCAACAAGTGTGAACGACCTTGTTCTTGATAGCTTTCTTGGTTCCGGCACGACCGCAGCCGTAGCGCACAAGATGGGTCGGCGTTATATCGGCATTGAAATGGGCGATCATGCCATGACGCATTGCGTACCCCGTTTGCAGAAAGTCATTGAGGGAGAACAGGGCGGAATTTCAGAAGCCGTGGGTTGGAAAGGCGGCGGCGGATTTCGGTTTTATCATTTAGGCGTTCCTGTTTTTGACGAGACTGGCCACATCGCTCAAGGCGTGCGTTTTGCCCCCTTGGCCGCGCATCTTTGGTTTTTGGAAACCGGCCTTCCCTATTCAGACGAAGCGGATTCACCTTTCCTTGGAAGCCATGAAGGAATTGGCTATTACCTGCTTTATAATGGCATCTTGGGTGACAAGCGGCCAAACGGCGGAAACATCCTAACATCGAAAATTCTGTCCGGCTTGCCTTTGCATAACGGGCCGAAGGTCATTTTCGGCGAAGGTTGCCGCTTGAGCGCGGAACGCTTGAGCACCGAAGGCATTACCTTTCGGCAAATCCCCTATGAAATAAAGGCCCGATAGGAGCAAACCCCTATGGAAATGGAACTCAAAGACTTTCAGCGCAAAGCCCTTGCGACTCTCGAAGCCTACCTTGAACGCGCACGCATTTCAGGAGACCCCGAACAAGCGTTTTCCCGGATCGTGCGGGAGCGCAATCCCGAAGCTATCCCCCTTCCCTATCGCCATCTTCGCAATCTTTCTGGCGTTCCCAATGTTTGCTTGCGCTTGCCGACTGGCGGCGGAAAAACCTTATTGGCGGCCCATTCGATAGCCATTGCTGGGCGATCCTATCTTGAACGGGATTACCCCGTGGTGTTGTGGCTTGTACCGACAAACACCATTCGCAAACAAACGGCAGAGGCTTTAAAGCGGCCAGCCCATCCCTACCGTGCGGCAATTGATGAAGCCTTCGGCGGGCGTGTTTTGGTTTTCGACATCAGCGAAATCGAGCAAATCAGGCCGCAGGACTTGACCGAGCGCGTTTCGGTGATCGTGGCGACGATCCAGACCTTGCGAACCAGCAATCCTGATAGACGCAAGGCATACGCCCATTCTGAAAACTTCGAGCCGCATTTTTCCCATATTCCCGAAAATGCGGCGGGGCTTCAGCGCGACGACAACAGCAAGCTGAAGTTTTCGTTTGTCAATCTCATGGCTTTTCATCGCCCGCTTGTGATTGTGGACGAAGCGCATAAGGCAGGGACAGACCTTTCCTTCCAAATGATGGGCGACTTGCGCCCTTCCTGCATTGTTGAATTTACCGCAACGCCGGACACCGAGCCGCGCACCGGAAGCAATGTTCTCTTTCGGGCATCAGCCGCCGAAGTGAAGGCGGCGCAGATGATAAAACTACCCATCATCTTGACCGAACATCCCGATTGGCGGGCCGCCGTGCATGACGCTATCGAGACCCGCGCGAGACTGGCGGAAACGGCCAAGGACGACCCGCGATATATCCGCCCGCTTACTCTCTTTCAAGCGCAGGACAAAGGACAGGAAGTAACTGTTGATGTTTTGAAGCAATACCTCATCGACAACGAGAATATCGCACCGGACAAAATCGCCGTGGCGACCGGTGAGCAGCGCGAACTTGACCAGATAGACCTTTTCGATCCAGCTTGCCCTATTGAATTCATCATCACCGTCGAAGCCCTGAAGGAAGGCTGGGATTGCTCTTTTGCCTATGTCCTTTGTTCCGTGGCGAACATCGGCAGCTCAACCGACATTGAGCAGCTTTTGGGCCGTGTATTGCGAATGCCTTATGCGCAAAGCCGACCGAATGCGGCCCTAAATCGCGCTTATGCTCATGTGTCCAGCCCCCGCTTTGGCGAAGCCGCCCGCGCGTTGACCGATACGCTTGTTCAGAAAATGGGCTTTGAGCCGGACGAGGCGGCCAATGCTATTGAATACCGCAAACAGTACAGCCTTGAGGGAGAGGGATTCGGTAATACTGGCGACTTGTTCAGCCGTGCCCCTGTACTTATCGAAACCGTGGACAGTGAACCCGACTTGAGCGGCCTTCCCCTCGATGTTGCCGAGCGTGTTCAGGTTGAAAAGCGAGAGGATGGCAGCGTTACCGTCACCGTACAGGGCGATATTCCCGAAGAGTTGGAACAACGCCTTGTTGCCGCCGTGCCTTCTGATCGTCGAGAAGCTCTTCGCGCATCCGTTCATCGTCACCGCGTCACGCATCGCAACAGCCTTGCACCAAACGCGCGAGGCGAAAAGTTTGCCGTGCCGCGTCTGTTCCTGAATGTTCAGGGCGAACTCGAATTTGCCGACGAAGCCTTGATCCTCGACCTTGACGGCTGGACGCTGAACACCTGCCCGGCGGAGTTGACGCCTTCGGAATTTGCGATCAAAGAAACCGCCGAACTTTGGGAGGTGGATTTACAGGGGGAAAAGGTCGTTTATCATCACCTTGACCAGAATTCCCAGCTTGAAATTGGAGCGTTAAAGCTCGATTGGACTGATTTAGCGCTTTCCCGTTGGCTGGACAAGGAATGCCGACAGCCGGACATCACGCAGCCGGTGCTGTTGGAGTTTTGCCGGAAACTAGTTGCCTTTCTGATCGAAAAGCGCGGGATTTCTTTGCATGACCTTTTGCGCTTCAAATATCAGCTTGCCCGAACCGTGCAGCAGAAAATTGTGGCGTGTCGCCAACAAGCCTATGCGCGAGGCTATCAAACCTTTTTGCTTTCGCCTTCGGCTTCTGTTGAAACAAGTTTCGCCGACGGTTTCGCTTTCGATAATCGTCCCTACCCTGCCGCGTGGAATTATCAAGGCCGCTACCAGTTCAAGAAGCATTTCTTTGGCAGCATCGGGGAATTGAAGAGCGACGGCGAAGAATTTGATTGCGCCCAGGTCATCGACAATCTGCCGCAGGTCAAATACTGGATTCGCAACCTTTCAGGCCGTGCGCAAACGTCTTTCTGGTTGCCCACATCGACCGACCGCTTTTATCCGGACTTTGTGGCGTTGCTCAATGATGGGCGCATTATGGTTGTCGAGTACAAAGGCGGGGATCGTGTTACGACCGACGACACCAAGGAAAAGCGAAACATCGGTGAGCTTTGGGCCAGCAAGAGCGGCGGGAAAGGGAAATTCCTTATGGTGGAGAAAAAAAACACCCAAGGCCAAAGCCTTGCCGAGCAGCTTGCTCACATCGTTTTATAAACAAGCAACTTGCATTTTTCTGCCTCACTTTTTGTCGGATTTCTTTTGTTCTTTAGACTTTGGGGCCTCTTGTGGCTTTGGTGGTGGTGGTCGGTCTCCTTTTGGTTCAGAATTCAGATTGTTCTTTATCGATGCGTCCTGAACAACAGATCGATTGCCCTGTTGTGATTTTTTTTGTTCGCTCATTCAACTGTTTCCTTATTTTTTTGATGGTGGCAGCGGCGGAGGGTTTTGTAACTTAGGCGGTGCAACTTGCGCTTTTGGCGGCTCTGGTCGCGGCGTTGTTGGTGGCGGATTCACATTTTTTTTAATTATGCCTTCATTAAGGGGTACCCGCTGACTTTGGCTTTTATTGTCACTCATACGTTCTCCTTTGATTGGTTTTGTTTTCTAAATAACTCTAAAACGGTATTTTTTCTATCCAAACCGAGATACAGCACAGGAATTGTATCAACTTCGATTAAATCAGGAGAATTATCCTCCCTCACAAATACCTTGACATCCACAAGCAACAATTCTCTTTCGTCCCCACCATCTGAATAACTGGAAATCCATCCTTGATATATTTTCCCAGTTTCTTGGTTGCGAATAGTTACCCAAGAATCTATGTCCGGAGAGTTCAGCGTCCACTCCCAAATATCAACCTCGTTGGTTCGTTTTGTAAGTTGGAAGTTACGAAGCAAACTGTGCGGCAGACTGTGAGAATGGAGATTAGCAATAATAAGGCCAACAATAACAGCAACCATAGTTGCAAATACAATATGTCCTGCGTCTATTCCAGATGATGCGCTTAAGGTAGCGATACCAAGACTACTTTCTAAAATAATTTCCCAGAAGTCCGGCTTAATGTTTGGAGTGAATTCCCAACGATAAAATCCCTCCAAAACCCCAACTATTGCGTAACAAAAAATGCCATAAATAAAAATCTGTAATCCGCTTTCAAAATCCGATCGAGGTCTTTTAGGACCTAATGACTTTACAATTCCTAATGCGATAATGCCCGGAATTAGGAGAAATAAAATTTTCAGGCCGACGTCATCGATTTTGGGAAGTGTAGGCACGCAAGTTATCTCCATTTTGTTTTATTTATAATAAAAAAAATCGTGTGCCTTTTCAAGCGTTTCTATGTTTTTGCGATCATGAACTCTAATATAAAAAGATACACGCCTATACCTAGGACAAGTTGACCAAGCAATTTATGCTTGAAAGTAAGCAACCATAAACGATGTTTTCAACAATGGAAGACTAATTGGCCAACTTAAAATCAAACCACCCCGCAGTTTTGTATTTCTGCCCTTTACACTTTCCGTATCAAGGTGACAGCAAAAACCCGTATTTTGCGGTTACGGCTGCCAACGCCGACGTTCATTCACCAAACCCCCCTGACGCATGACTTCGCTCTACGTTGCAATTCCTACCCACAGCAACACCATCACGGTTGAAACCGCCGTCAGCGCCATCAATCTGGTAACGCTGGCCAATCACCAGAACATCACCCAGAAAACGGTTTTCCACAGTGCATCGGTCATCAGCCACCTGCGCAATACGATCGTGGCAGATTTCATTGCCAGCGGCTTCACCCATCTGCTGATGCTCGATGCCGACCAGGGCATCGAACCGGAGCTGCTCCTGCGGATGCTGCGATCCGGGCATCCGGTGATGGGAGCCATCTATCCGAGAAGAAACTACTTCTGGGACATGGTCGACCTGTCCCGGCCTCCGGCGGATGTCAGGGAACTGCTGTACCGGGGCATGCGGTTCATCGGCGAACCGCTTGAAAACGAACAGGGAAACGTGGTTGTGGCCAATGGCTTCATCCAGGCGAAAACAATCGGAACCGGCGTGTTGCTGCTTCGCCGTGAAGCCATCGACAAGCTCATGGCAAGTTACCCGGAACTGCGGGGACAGGGGTTTCCTGAAGAGGATGAAAATGTGCAGAGAGCGGCTAACAACTGGGGCTTTTTCAACCCGCTGGTCAAGGCGGCTGATGGCAGGAACACCGGCGAAGATGTGGGGTTCTGCAAACGCTGGACCGATTGCGGGGGAGAAATCTGGGCTGATGTGACCAGTCTGCAGGCACATGTGGGGCGGCAGGTTTTCCGTGGCAACTACCTGGAGTGGTTGCGGATAACCGGCGCAGGAAGAGAAGGGTAATGCAGCAGGAAGGCTTGCGGCAACCGTAAAAAAGGAAAAGCCGGAAGAAGGGGTGGAAGTGCTCAGGCAGGAAGCTGCCAGCCGAAATCTTTCAGTTCCCGGCTCGTCAGCAGGCCTTCGCCGATCAGGACGGCATCGAAACCGGCCTCCTGCATGAGCTGGACATCGTCTGCACGCTTCATGCCACTTTCCGCCACTGCCACGGTTCCGGGAGGCATGGCTGCCCTGAGCCTGACTGACGATTGCAGGTCAACCGAAAAATCTCGCAGGTCACGGTTGTTGACGCCGATGATACCCGCCCCGCGGTCAATGGCAATATCAAGCTCCTTGCGGTCATGGACCTCGACCAGCGCATGCAGGCCGAGTTCGGCAAACAGCTGCAGGTAGTCGCCGAGCTGCACGGGGTCAAGTGCCGCGACAATCAGCAATGCCGCATCCGCGCCCATGAGGCGCGTTTCGTAAATCTGGCATTCATCGACGATGAAATCCTTGCGGAGCACCGGAAGGGGAAAGGCTTTCGAAACCGAAACGAGGTAATCGGGTGACCCCTGGAAATAGTCCCTGTCGGTCAGCACGGAAAAGGCGGACGCGCCGAGCGCCATGTATTCTGCGGCAAGGTCGAGGGGACGGAAATCCTCGACAAGCACGCCACGGGAAGGCGATGCTTTCTTGAGTTCGGAGATGAGATGTATGCCGCCATCCCTGGCAGTAAGCGCCGTGCGGAAATCACGGCTTGCAGGCAGGTCGGCAGCAAGCTCACGGTAGCGGCGTCCGGGTTCGGTTTTCCGGAGCGCCGCCACCTCTTCCGCCTTGGTTGCAAGAATACGGTGCAGGTAGGTCATGCTTCGCTGCCTGCGGATGCCAGGGACCTGAGCTCACCTTCAAATGCGACGATCTGGCGGATATTGTCCAGGAACCACGGGTCGATGCCGGTGGACTGGTGGACCTCGTCGACGGTCGCCCCGGCCAGGAAAGCATACCGCAGGTAAAACATCCGGTCAGCTTTGGGGATCCTGATTTTCTCAAGCAGGTCCTCCTTGGCGAACTTGCGCTGCTGCTGGGTCATGTCGATGACGTTCATCAGATCCTTGCCGTCACAGCCAAGACCTGCGCGGCCGATCTCCAGCCCGCGCAGCGATTTCTGCAGCGCCTCCCTGAAGTTGCGCCCGAACGCCATGACCTCTCCGACCGATTTCATCTGCACGCCAAGCCGCGAGTCGACATTCTTGAACTTCTCGAAATCCCAGCGGGGAACCTTGACGACGCAGTAGTCGATCGACGGTTCAAAGCTTGCCGGGGTGGACTTGGTGATGTCGTTGACGATTTCGTCAAGGGTATAGCCGACGGCGAGCTTGGCGGCGACCTTGGCGATGGGGAATCCCGTCGCCTTGGAGGCAAGTGCGGAGCTGCGGGAAACCCTGGGGTTCATCTCGATGACGACGATCCTGCCGTCCTCAGGGTTGATGGCGAACTGGATGTTGCTGCCGCCGGTCTCGACGCCGATTTCCCGGATGATCCTGATCGAGGCATCGCGAAGCTCCTGGTACTGGCGGTCGGTCAGGGTCTGGGCCGGGGCGACCGTGATGCTGTCACCGGTGTGAACGCCCATCGGGTCGACGTTTTCAATCGAACAGACGATGATCACGTTGTCGGCAAGGTCGCGGATGACCTCAAGTTCGTACTCTTTCCAGCCGTTGAGGCACTCTTCGACGAGCACTTCCCCGATCGGGCTTTCGGCAAGGCCGCGCCGGACTGCGTCGTAGTAGTCGGACTTGGTTTCAGCAAAGCCGCCACCGGTTCCCCCAAGCGTGAAGGATGGGCGGATGACGATCGGCAGGCCGATCTCCTCAAGAGCCTCCTTGGCCTCTTTTTCGTTGCGGACAAAGAAGCCCTTGGCCATTGCAAGGCCGATCTTCTTCATCGCGTCGCTGAAAAACTCGCGGTTCTCCGCCTTGCGGATAGCGCGGAGCTTCGCGCCGATAAGTTCGACGCCATGGCGTTCGAGCACGCCGGACTCGGCCAGCTTGACGGCCGTGTTCAACGCGGTCTGGCCGCCCATGGTCGGCAACAGCGCATCAGGCTTTTCTTTCTCAATGATCTTGCGGACGTAATCGGGAGTGATCGGTTCGATATAGGTCGCATCGGCCAGCTCGATATCGGTCATGATGGTGGCCGGATTGCTGTTGACCAGAACCACCCGGTACCCGTCTTCCTTGAGCGCACGGCACGCCTGGGTTCCCGAATAATCGAATTCACACGCCTGCCCGATGACGATGGGACCGGCTCCGATGACCAGAATCGACTTGATATCCTCGCGTTTTGGCACAGTTCTTCCGCTTTAAATCTTGGTGTAGGTTTTCACGTTGCGTAATGTACGAAATATTTCCAGAGTTCCGTTCCGGCAGGGTCACCGGCAGCGGCTACTCCATGACCCGGATCTGCTCCTGGTGGAAGCCTCCGGAATCCCGACGCAACCACGACGTCACCTCCCTGGGCATCCCCTCGTAAAGCGAAATGATCAGCATCGAGTGACCTGGCCTGGCGAAATCGACGTCATGCCGGGAGGGCACGGCGGTCGAGTTGATGTGGGAGTGATAGGAGCCGATGACCGAAAGCCCGAGGTCACGGGCTTCAAGCTCGACCTCCTCGTACTCCTGGAACGAAATCTCGAAGCTGTTTTCGCGCCCATAGTACAGGGCGTTCCGGCAGGGAGCCACCTCAAGGACGATGTTGTCGATGTTGCCGCGGTGGTCGATGAACTTTCGACCGACCAGGAGCCCGCAACACTCACAGGGAGCCTCCTTGATCGCCTGTTCCTGGATGATTTCAAATTGTCGCCGAGGGAGCTTCATCGTGCACTGGTCATGAGATGCTGGCTGCACGAAGAGCCTTGGCGCCGATGTCCCTGCGGTAACAGCTGCCATCGAACCGGATCTTGCCAATCCCCCGGTAAGCGCGGTCAAGCGCCTCTTTCAGGTCGCTTCCCCGGGCGGTGACCGACAGGACGCGGCCGCCGGCCGTCACCAGCGATGCGCCGTCGAGCCTGGTGCCTGCATGGAAGACGTGAAGCCCCTCGATGGCGTCCACCTCGGGGTCGATGGTGATCCGCATGCCGTTTTCGTAGGCGTCCGGATAGCCGCCGGAGGCCATCACGACCGTTGCACCAGCTCCCGGATACATGTCGAACGGCACCTCGGCAAGGCCACCGTCAAGGCTCGCGAGCAGTGCATCGACAAGATCGCTTTTCAGCAGCGTGAGCACCACCTGCGTCTCGGGATCGCCAAGCCGGGCATTGAACTCGACCACCGACGGCTCGCCACCGTCGATCATCAGGCCGACATAGAGGAAGCCGGTGTACGGGCAGCCTTCCGCCGCCATGCCCTGGAGCGTTGGCCGGATGACCTGCTCCTCGACCCTGCGCATCACCTCGGGCGTAACCAGCGGTGCCGGGGCGTAGGCTCCCATGCCGCCGGTATTCTTTCCGGTATCGCCTTCGCCGATGCGCTTGTGGTCCTGCGCCGGAAGGAAGAGCCGGTAGGTGCTCCCATCGGTCAGGGCGAAAACGCTCGCTTCCTGGCCGGAAAGAAACCCTTCGATCACCACTTCGTTTGCCGCATCACCGAAAATCCGGTCTTCAAAAAATTCGTGAATCGCGCCAAGGGCCTCATCCCTCGTCATGGCCACCACAACCCCCTTGCCGGCACAGAGTCCGCTGGCCTTGATGACCTGCGGAAATTCGGGACAGACAGACAGAAAATCCCTTGCCGCGGCATACTCGGTAAAAACGCGGTAGCCGGCGGTAGGAATGCCGTTGCGCTGCATGAACTCCTTGGCAAACACTTTGCTGGATTCCAGCCGCGCCGCCTGGCCTGTCGGCCCGACGATACGCTGTCCTGCGCTCCGGAAACGGTCCACCACCCCGAGTTCGAGGGGCTGCTCCGGACCGACGATGGTCAGGTCGACCTGCTCGTGGAGGGCAAAGTCGAGCAGCGCATCAACATCGGTGGCCTTGATCGCCACATTGGACACCCGCGCGTCCATCGCGGCCGTCCCTCCGTTTCCGGGAGCGACGAATACCCGTGAAACCCGCCCGTTTCGAAGTACAGCCCAGGTTATGGCGTGTTCCCTGGCTCCGTTGCCGATGATCAGAATCTTCATGTGAAGGATCGAGCGATACCTGACAACTCCCTGCGGTTTGTCAGCACTGATTGTTAAATTACCCCCGCTGTATGCCGGATGTATATACTTCAGGAAACAGCAAAAAAGCAATTAAAAAAATTCCGTCCGGAAAACCTTGGCTGAACATCCGGGAACCCGCGCCCCTCGTGAACAATACCCTGAAACGACTTGCCCCGAGACTGCTCGCCCCGCTGCTGCGCCTGCTCTTCGCCAGCCTGCGCGTCAGCCTTTCCGGCCCTGCCGCGGCAGTACCCGACCTCCGGCGCGGACTTGTCTTCGCCTTCTGGCATGGCAAAATGCTCACCGGCTGGCTTCTGGCCAAACGACTCTTCCCCGGCTCCGTACCTGCGGCGGTCGTAAGCCTGTCGCCTGACGGGCAGATCCTGACCGAAACGCTCGACCGGTTCGGGTTCCGCCTCATCCGTGGCTCAAGTTCCCGTGGCAGGGAATCGGTTCGCGAAGGCATCGCGGACGAACTTGCGCAGGGCGGGCTCGTCGCCGTAACCCCCGATGGCCCGAGAGGCCCGTTGCACCGCTTCAAGTACGGCACCGTCAGAATCGCCTCCGAACAGCACTCGCCTATCCTCTTCGCCTCGATCACCTATGGCAGCGCAAGAACGCTCGGGAGCTGGGACCGGTTTGAAATTCCGGCCCCGTTCAGCCGGGTCGAGGTCGCCCTGCACCTGATCGACGTGCCCGCCTTCGAGACGGAGGATGCGCTGCGCCGGTTTGCCGACAACCTTTCGGACCACCTCGACCATGCCTGACCGCTGCATCCGCACGATCCTGAAGCCGGCAGGCCTCCTGTACGGCGCCATCATGAGCTTGCGCAACGCCCTCTACGACCGCGGCACCTTCAGGAGCTGGCACTCCCCGATCCCCGTCGTTTCGGTCGGCAACATCACGACCGGCGGCACCGGAAAAACCCCGCTGGTCGACTGGATCGTCAGGTTCTACAGGGCTTCCGGAAAATCAGCTGCCATTGTTTCGCGAGGTTACGGCCGCAGCACCCGGGGAGCACAGGTGGTTTCCGACGGCAACAGCATCCTCCTGGACGGGCGGCAGGCCGGCGACGAAACGACCATGCTTGCACGGCGGAACCCGTCATCAATCGTCGTGGTCGCCGAAAAACGACGGGAAGGCGTGGAACTGATCCTTGAACGGTTCAGCCAACGGCTTCCGGATGTGATCATCCTTGACGACGCATTCCAGCACCGTGCAATCCGGCGAAACCTGGACATCGTTGTCATCAGCGCCGACCAGCCGTTCGCCGACGCCTGCATGCTCCCTGCCGGACAGCTCCGCGAACCGTTGCGCGGCCTCTGCCGGGCAGACCTCTTCCTGGTCAGCAAAGTAAGCGACGAGAGGAAGGCCGCCGGGCTGCGGGATGCATTGCTCACCTGGCGAAAACCCGTGGTGCTTTCGAAGGTCCGCGCCGGCAGGCTCTTGCGCGCCAGCCGCTCGTTGCCGGAAACACCGGCAACCGGTCTGCCGCCGCACGCCCAGGTGCTGGCGTTCGCCGGCATCGGGGAACCGGAAAGTTTCCTGAGAAGCCTTGCCGAAGCAGGAGTCTCTGTCGCCGCATCGAAGTTTTTCCGGGACCACCATCCCTATACGGCCGATGCCGTCCAGGCCATTGTCGCCGAGGCCCGACGGCTGCACCTCGTCCCCGTCACCACCGAGAAGGACTGGTCACGGCTCAGGGACGAGCAGGCGCTCGCCGGGTTGCTCGAAGAAGCTGGATGCCTGTGGCTGTCGATCGAGCCCGAGCTGTTCAGCGGCCGGACCATTCTGGAAAGCAGACTGGCGGAAATTGTCGGCAAGCCGTCCGGCAACCACAAGGAACCGAGGCTGCCGGACGACATCAGTCCTGATGTCAGGACTCCTTGATGATCTTGGAGATCGCCTTGAAAGCGTCACCTTCGGCGATGCGCATCAGTTCGAATATCGCCATCTCGGTACTGGTCAACAGGCATCCTGCCCGCTCGATGCAGTGGATACCGAGTTGCCTGTTCCCGGCTGTCCGTGAAGAGACCGCATCGGCAACCAGATGAACGCTGTAGCCGAGTTCGGCCAGTTCGACGCAGGTCTGGTAGACGCAGACGTGCGCCTCCATGCCGACGACGAGGATGTCGTTGCGGCCAAGCGAACGAAGGTGCCTGAGAAACGGTTCATTGCCACAGCAGCTGAACGAGGTCTTGTCGAAAACGGACTCATCTTCGAGCAGCTCCCGCAGTGGTGCGACCGTCTGGCCAAGCCCCCTGGGATATTGTTCAGTGCAGATTGCCGGAATGCCGAGAAGCTTGCCGGCCCGGAGCAGTTTGCTGACGTTCTGTTCCACCTGTGCCGACTCGAAGACCGCCGGTGAAAGCTTTTCCTGCACGTCAATGACCAGCAAAAGGGTATCTTGAGGAGTTATCATGCCTGGTAACGGTATGGATGTTAATCGGGAGATTTTCGGAGGTATCGGAAGAAAAACCTACATCTGCGCAGGGTTAAAAATAGACATTTCCGGAATTTTTCGAACCCGGAGCCGTACATAACGACAAGGATTCGCCAATCGTGCCCGGCATAGAGCAAAAGGGCCTCCCGAACGGTGCGCACACCTGAGCCAGCAGGGCGCCAGAAAGGAAATGCCGGTTTCAGAAAAAAACCTGTTGCCCCGACATGCGCCACCGGAAGCGCCTGTCGATGGATCGGGTACAACCACCCCTGAACACACCATCATGAAAAACATCGGAGTCATCCTCTGCGGCTGCGGCGTCTACGACGGATCGGAGATCCATGAGGCGGTGCTGACGCTCCTGTCCATCGAAACTGCCGGGGCGCGGGCCGTCTGCTTCGCGCCGGATATCGAGCAGCTCCACGTCATCGACCACCGAACGGGCCAGGTCATGCCGGACCAGCGGCGCAACGTCCTGACGGAATCGGCCCGGATCGCCCGCGGCAACATCGCCGACCTCAGGGAGCTCGATCCGTCGGCGCTTGACGCGCTGATCATCCCCGGTGGGTTCGGCGCCGCCAAAAACCTCTGTGACTATGCGGTCAGGGGAAGGGAACTGCAGGTCATCGACGATCTCGCAAACGTGGCCCGCGCAATGCACGAAGCAGGCAAGCCGATCGGGTTCATCTGCATCACCCCGGTGATCGCCGCAAAACTGTTCGGCAGGGAAGGCGTGGAACTGACCATCGGCAACGACCCGGCAACCGCAGCGGACATTGAGTCCTTCGGTGCGCACCACCTCGACCGGAAAGTGGACGAAATCGTCGTCAGCTCTTCGGGCAGGATCATCAGCACCCCGGCGTACATGCTCGGACCGACGATCAGCCAGGTGGCAAGAGGCATCGACCTGCTGGTCCGGAAGGTGCTGGAACTATGCTGACTGCCCGTCCCTGCCGCCGTAAGGAAGCCCGAGCTGGGCAGGAGGCGTCGAGCGGCCGACAAACCCGGCAAGCACGACCAGCGTCACCACGTACGGCAGCGACTGCACCAGTTGCGTCGGCAGCCATCCCGTCTGCACCCACATCTGCATCGCCTCGGCAGCGGCGAACAGCAAACAGGCAAGACCTGCGCCCACCGGGGTCCATTTGCCGATAATCATGGCGGCAAGGGCGATAAAACCCCGCCCCGCAGACATATTGTCGGTAAAGCTATGCTGCTGGAATGCAAGGAACGCCCCGCCGAGCGAGGCGAGGACCCCGGAAGCCAGCACCCCGGCATACCGCATCATCCTGACGTTCACACCGGCGGTTTCAACGGTTTCGGCGCTCTCGCCTGCCGCGCGGAGCCTGAGGCCGAACGGCGTCCGGAACATGATGAACTGGCCGGCGACCACCGCAACCACGGCCATCAGGAACAGCGGGTCCATGAGCAGCGTCGGGGCGCCGGTCCCGTCGACCCGCGCAGAGTTCATGGCGCTGCCGAACAGCAGGGAAAGCCCGAAACGGGTAGCACCCATGACCAGGATGTTCAGCGCGATACCGCTGACGATCTGATTGCCCTTCAGGGTGATGGTGACCAGCGCATGAATGCCGGAGACAGCTGTGCCCAGAAGCACGGCAAGGGCAATCCCCACCCATGGCGACCCGGTCAGGTGCTGGCCGAGCACCGCGCCGAACGCGCCGGCAAGCAGCAGCCCTTCCAGCGCAAGGTTGACCACCCCGCCCCGCTCGGAAAACGAGGCGCCGACCGCGGCAAGGGTATAGGGAACGGCTATCCTGAGCACCTGGAAAAGAAAAACGATTATGACGCTTTCCATCATTGATTGTATGGTTATCCGGTTTTTCCGGCGACTTTTTTCTGTTAAATTTGAGAGCTGAAAATTAGCTAACTCAAGCTGGTTTTTCCGCGTTTCGCGATGTTTTTTTACGAGGTTGCCATTAGGTCGACCTTGCTTGTTCACATCAGACACTCCAGACAAACATGCCGAATTCTCACGTTGACGAATCTGCCGCTGCCAAGCAATACATCTACAGCTTTGCCGGCGGCACTGCCGAAGGTGACGCTTCCATGAAAAACCTGCTGGGCGGCAAGGGGGCCAATCTGGCGGAGATGGCCAATATTGGCCTTCCGGTCCCGCCCGGTTTCACCATCTCCACGGAAGTCTGTACCCATTACTACGACAATCAGAAAACCTACCCGGCAAACCTCTTTGAATCCGAGATCCCCGCTGCCCTGAAGAAAATCGAGGACCATCTCGGCAAAAAGTTCGGCGACCTCGAAAACCCGCTGCTCGTCTCGGTCCGCTCCGGCGCACGCGCCTCGATGCCCGGCATGATGGACACCATCCTCAACCTCGGCCTGAACGACAAGACCGTTGCCGGCCTGGCCAGAAAGTCGGCGAACGAACGGTTCGCATGGGACTGCTATCGCCGCTTCGTCCAGATGTACGGCGATGTGGTGCTCGACCTCAAGCCGGCCGACAAAAAGCAGATCGACCCCTTTGAAGAGATCCTTGAGCAGAAAAAACACGAGCTTGGCATCACGCTCGACACGGAGTTCAAGGTCGACGACCTGAAAGACCTCGTGGCAAAATACAAGAAGGCGATTCTCGAAAAAACCGGCAAAACCTTCCCGGAAGATCCGCACGAGCAGCTCCGCGGTGCAATCGGCGCCGTGTTCAACAGCTGGAACAACGAACGGGCCATCGTCTACCGCAAACTCAACCACATCCCCGGCTGGTGGGGTACGGCATGCAACGTCCAGGCCATGGTGTTCGGCAACATGGGCGAAGATTGCGGCACCGGCGTGGCGTTCACCCGTGACGCGGCTTCAGGCGAAAACATCTTCTATGGTGAGTTCCTGATGAACGCGCAGGGCGAGGATGTCGTGGCAGGTACCAGGACCCCGCTGAAGATCGACCAGCTCGCCAGGCAGAACCCTCCGATCTACAGCCAGCTCGAAGATATCCGCTCCATCCTCGAAAAGCACTATCGGGACATGATGGACATCGAGTTCACCATCGAAAACGACAAGCTCTTCATGCTGCAGTGCCGGGTCGGCAAACGGACCGGGTTCGCAGCCATCAAGATCGCCGTCGACATGTACAATGAGGGCCTGATCGACGAAAAGGAGGTGCTCCGCAGGATTGAACCGGAACAGCTCAACCAGCTCCTCCGCCCGGTTTTTGACCTTAACGAGAAACGTGCGGCCGTCGACGCCGGCAGGCTGCTCGCCACCGGCCTCAACGCCGGCCCCGGTGCCGCATGCGGCCGTATCTATTTCAACGCGGACGATGCCATCGAAGGCAGCAAGCGCGGCGAAGAGGTCATTCTCGTCAGAATCGAAACCTCACCTGAAGACATCAAGGGCATGGCGGTCGCCGAAGGCATCCTCACCGAACGTGGCGGCATGACCTCGCATGCGGCGCTGGTCGCACGCCAGATGGGCAAGGTATGCGTCGCCGGCTGCGGCTCGCTCAGGATCGACTACAAGACCGGCGAAATGCGCGTCAACGGCAAGGATATCGTCATCAAGGAGGGCGAATTCATCTCCATCGACGGCAGCACCGGTGAAGTCATTGCCGGCCAGGTCAAGACCAGGAACTCGGAAATCCTGCAGGTCCTGATCGACAAGACCCTCAAACCGGAAAATGCGCCGACCTGGAAAATTTACGACCAGCTCATGAAATGGGCGGACAAGTACCGCAAGCTCAACATCCGGACCAACGCCGACCAGCCTGACCAGGCTGAAATCGCCGTCACCTTCGGAGCGGAAGGCATCGGCCTCTGCCGGACCGAACACATGTTCTTCGGTGGCGACCGCATCGACGCCATGCGCGAAATGATCCTTGCCGACGACGTCAACGGCAGGAAAACCGCGCTCGACAAGCTGCTCCCCTACCAGCGCGAAGATTTCTACGGCCTCTTCAAGACCATGGGCGCACGCCCCGTCACCATCAGGCTTCTTGATCCGCCGCTGCATGAGTTCCTGCCGCACACCGACGCTGAAATCGAGGACCTGGCAGGCAAGATCGGCAAGACACCTGCAGAAATCCGCCAGCGCATCGAGCGCCTGCACGAATTCAACCCGATGCTCGGCCTTCGCGGCTGCCGCCTCGGCATCCTGCACCCGGAAATCACGGTCATGCAGGTACGAGCCATCATCGAAGCGGCATGCAACATCAAGCAGGGTGGCCAGGAGATCGTACCTGAGATCATGGTACCTCTGGTCAGCACCGTCAAGGAGCTGGAAATGACCAGCGAAATCATCCACAAGACCGCTCGCAGCGTCATCGCCGAAAAGGGTGTCGGCGTCCGTTACCTGGTCGGCACCATGATCGAAGTCCCGCGTGCCGCCCTCACCTCGGACCAGATCGCCAAGGCTGCGGACTTCTTCAGCTACGGAACCAACGACCTGACCCAGATGGGCCTCGGCATGAGCCGCGACGACTCCGGCCAGTTCCTGCCCGTCTACCAGCAGCATGAGATCTTCGACCGTAATCCGTTCGAAACAATCGACAAGGACGGTATCGGCAGGCTTGTGAGCATCTCGGCCAAAGAAGGACGTTCAGTCAAGCCGGACCTGAAACTCGGCATGTGCGGCGAGCATGGCGGCGACCCGACGACTATCGAGTTCAGCCACCTCACCGGGCTGAACTACGTCTCCTGCAGCCCGTTCCGGGTACCTATCGCCCGCCTGGCGGCGGCGCGAGCAGCCCTCATCGACTGAGGGGCAGTGACAGTCATGAAAAAAGGCGGCCGTATGGCTGCCTTTTTTCGTTATCGAACGGTATGAAACACTCGGCAACGGCAACCTTACAGATTCCTGCTGCAGAACACATTCTCATACAGATTCCCCGACGCGAAGAAGTTCGACGACCTGCAACCGCCACGACAAACATCACCGACCTCACACCCGCGGCAGGCGCCTGCAAGCTGCTTTTGCGAAAAATTCCGATTGTAGGCGAACGCCCCCTTCTGCGACCATATCGCCGCAAGCGGCTGTGTGCGGAGGTTCCCTTCGATGAAGCGGTCGTCATAGAGCGCACCGCACCCCTTGACATTGCCGGCACTGTCGATAAACAGGCTTGAGATTCCTGCCTGGCAACCGTTCCAGCAGGAAATGAACGACGAGCAACCCCTGATCCAGACCTCATTGTCATCATAATACCCGATGCTGTCGGCGGCAATGACCAGCATCCTCCCCGAACGGTTCCGGTCGCGGATGAACCCGGTCAGCGCAGCCACCTGAGCGGGCGTGACAAGCAGGTCATGCCGACCTTTCGCGTTTCCCATCGCACTGACAAGCTGCAACTGCCAGACGCGGACGTCACGGACCTCAAGAAAATGGTACAGTTCCTCCAGATCATCGAAATTTTCCTTCATGACGCTGGTTACGGCGCAAACCGGAACATTGGCTCCGTGCAGCCTGCCAATGGCGGATTCAATCCTGCTGAACGAGTCGGCGCGCCCCCGGATACGGTTATGGCTCCCAGCCATACCGTCAATGGACAGGCCGACGTTCACCACTTTTGACCGGAGGATCTGCTCAACTTCACGGTCGCCAAGCTGGTAGCCGTTTGAAATCAGGTTGACCGATACGCCGCAATCGGTCAGGTACGCGCCAAGTTCCTCCCATCCCCGGAACAGGAAGACCTCGCCACCGATCAGTGTCAGTTCCCGGCAACCGAGGGCAACCAGCTCATCGGCAACCCGGAAACACGCTTCAAGGCCCAGTTCGGCAGAACGTGCGGCACCTGCCCTGGAGCCACAATGGATACAATTCAGCGTGCACCTGAGCGTCAGTTCCCAGTTGCAGCCATGCAATGCAAATCGCCCTTCCTGTTCTTCCTGTTTCATACTGCCACCTTCTTGCGGTTCCACACGCACCCCAGGAACCCGACGGTTCCCGGCAGCGGCCGACGAGGGGCAACCGGCCCCCCGCCGACCTCCGCGGCACACGACGTTTTATTCAAAAACGACGGCTTTCGACTCGATCATCGCCGGCGTAATCGTCAGGGCGGAGACTTTCGCCTTCACACCCAGGTTCTCGGCCAGATGCGGGATCTGTTCATCCGTCAGGTACAGCAGCCAGGCCCCCTGCTTGATATCCTCGAAAATCGGGACCCGGTACATGACCCACTCTTTTGTCGGGATCTTGCCCAGCTTGATCTTGGTGATCGTCTTGGGCAGTTTGACATGATCGAGGACCATCCGTTTCTGCCATCCGGACAGATAGATGGTCAGGAATTTGTCTGCGGCCATTGCAACCTCCTCCTGTTTCAGGTTTACGAAAGCACGTTACGGACCAGAAAACGGGTACTGCACAAATCAGCAATCGCTCACCTCCATGTACGGAGGGAAAACAGCGGTACTTCGGAACTGCAGATAACGGCCGGAACAGCGGCAAGGAAAAACAACGCCGGACTGTACTGGCCTCAACCCTCGATCGGTCGGCAGAAGGCGCAACACCGCAACCGACGGTTCAGGCTGACGGCGTCAGGCATCAATGGAAGAAGAGAATGCTCCATATCCAAGAGTCGGGGTTCAGCAACAGGGTACTGCTCCGGATAACAACTTTTAAATATAGTCACTGCGGACGCATTATCACAATATCGTTCACCCGGGGAGGCAACGACGGCGGGAACCGGCAACCCTCGTGGCAAAGCTAACCGGCAAGGGAACAGAGAAAACGGTGGGCGTAGAGCCTGTCGGTCCGTGATAGTTGGCACAATGCGCCGAACGGCACGGAATGCAACCCGTAACCGGTGCGCAGCCGTTCCAGCATCGACATCCAGAGTGCCGCAGTCATTTCGGCATCGGCAAGGGCACGGTGGAATTTGCCGGTCGGCGTAATTCCGGCATGCGCAACCAGCGTCTGCAGTTTATGGTTCGGCGCATCGCAGAAAATTCTGCGGGAAAGCAGCAGCGAGCAGCAGCAACCGCCATCGAAACTGCAGCCCGAGCGTTTCAGTTCCGCCTGCAGGAACCGCAGGTCGAACGAAGCGTTGTGGGCAACAATGTTGCGACCCGAAATAAACCCGGCAAACTCGGCCATGACCGCTTCACAGCTCGCCTGCCCTTTGAGCATCGCATTGGTGATTCCGGTATAGGACTCGATGAAGGGGCTGACCCGAAAACCGGGATTCATGAGTTTCTGGAAACGGTCGACGACCGTGCCGTTTTCAAGGCGCACGGCCCCGATCTCGATAGCCCGGTCACCGTATTCTGGCGAAAGCCCGGAAGTCTCGAAGTCAAGCACGACAACCGAATCGGCCGATAAATCCTGCATAGTGGCGTAATGGTCAGAAACCGGAACGCCCCGGTTCAGATGCCCGGGGCGTTATCCGAAAATATCAACTGGAACGAAAAACCGGCAACCTGATGGATCAGTCCTCAAACCGGAACGACTGGATGCCGAGCAATGCATAGAGTGGGCAAAACCCTGAGAGCCCCACTGCGACGAACACAAGGCCGACAAGGCCGACCATGTTCTGGAAAACGAGGCCGTACAGCAGCATGAGAACGCCGATCATGGTTCGGACAACACGATCTTTGTGACCCATATTTTTCTTCATGGTTGCTCCTTCAAGGTTGGTGATCCGTTGTATGCGTCAACAAGCGCCGCCCAAACAGGCAGCAGTTCCTGAATATACGAAAAGATCATGCCCGAACAGCACGACGCAGGCTGTTCAGGCCTTGCCGGACCCGGTTTCCGGAGTTTCCGGCCCGGCATCCTTGACCACCGGCTTCTCATAGGAGACGACCGGTTTGCGGATCTCCTCTTCAAGTTCGGACTGCGCTTTCTTGAACTCCTTCAGGCCGTGGCCCAGCCCCTTCATCAGATCGGGAATCTTTTTCGGGCCGAACAGCAGCAGGGCTATACCGCCGATAATAAGCAGGTCCATCTCTCCGAACATAACAGCCTCCTTCAGTAAGTTGCCGGGTTATACGCCGATATGCCGACGGCAAGCGACCTGTCAGGCCCCTGACGCCACCCACTTCGGCAGAAAGGCGGGAAACAGTGAAATCCCTTAATGCGGAGCTGCGATTTTTGTACCGCAATTCGTGCATCTGGAACTTCCGGATGGAAACGGAACGCCACAACGGGGACACACGCCGACATGCCCGCCCTCTTGCGGCACTGCATGTCCGTGCGAAGTGAGGATGACGGCGATAAGCGCGAAAACACTGAAAAACAGACCCGCGGCGAACCAGCCGGAAAGCTGGCTGCCCCGGTACCCCTTGGCATGGGCAATCACCGTACAGGCTACAGAACACCCGATGCTCATCACCAGAATGAACATCCAGCTCGAAACATCCATCATCATAGCCATAGCCGTCCCCTTCCTGTTCCCGTCATACGTAACAAAAACATCATCTGTAAAAGGTCCGTAAACTCTCCTGACCGAATATACGCACAAAAAGAATGGCCCGACAACAACGTACGCTTCAGACGACAGAAAAATCGATCAGCGTGCTTCCGTTATGCTGGTTGACGCGCAGCATCGAACGCTTGCCGCACTCGCCACAGACAAACTCGATCGTCAGCCCGTGCCGCCGCTCGCCCAGAAACCCCTCGACACGCTTGTCGACCGAGGCAACTTCGTGGTCGACCGATACATGCAGACCCTCGTCCTGCCGGTCGCCATCATCCGTATCGAAGATCTCAACCCGCTTGAACTGCAGGTAAAAACCACCGCATTCAGGACATTTCAGCGCCAGGAAATCATCGCTTCTCCTGTAGAATAACGGTATCATCACCGCTGCCCCCTCCGGTTTGAACGTTACCAGAAACGAACCGTCCCTTATAACATACGGAATCGCGTTGAAAAGGTGGGTCGGCATGTGACGGGAGCATGAACCACGGCGACAGACCGACCCGACCCGCAAGGCTCAGAACGCGGCATGTGCCTGCAGCGGAATACAGATATCGACAATCCACTTCCCGTCAGGCGCTGTTTGCCCGTTGTTATGGTACAATTCGTAACAGGGCCTGTCAGCGCACTGATGTCCGCTGCTGACCAGCCAGGCGAATGCCTCGTCCCATATCCTCGGGAATTCGTCGCCGGTAATGGAAAAGCCGCAAACGGCATAACGACCACCGGCAATGACCTGCAACCCGACGTGGCCGTCGACGGCGGTGCCTTCAGGCACCTGCACGCAGGCGTCGAGACGGCAATGTTCCGGCGAGGTCACCCCGGGGTTGTCCCAATAGACCCCGAACACCGGTGCCGTTCCGATCAGGCCCCTTGGCCCCGCCCACTGCATCAGCGCATCAAACGCATCGCCGCAGGTCTCTTTTCCGTATGGCCCGATCCTCCGGACATAGGCGACAAGGTAATCCGGCATTTCCCTGATTGCTGCATTCATTTCACTCCTCCATGATGGTGTTGCTAAACATGCGAACTTCATGAAGTCAGTATAGCCAACCTGCAACGACAGAACGTTTTCCTGGTTGCCATCAAGGTGTCCGTTCTTGCTTTTTCTGTATGCTGACGGCGTAAGGCCAAACTGCTGCCGGAAAGCCCTGGCGAAATTCTGGGAACTCGAAAATCCGCATGCATGCGCGATGTGCGTCACCGACTGCCGACGGGCCAAGAGAAGCCGATGCGCCGCCGCCTCAAGCCGAAGCCGCCGCGTAAACCCGGCAACCGTCTCGCCGACAACAGCCCTGAAGATCCTGTGGAAATGAAAGACGGAAAAAGAGGCCGATCCGGCAATCTCCTCAAGCGAAAGCTCGCGATCGAGATTGGCGCTGATAAAATTCATGGCAAGGCATATCCGCCGCCGGTACTCCATTGCGGTTTCGTGCTTGACGTCCATAGCATCAGTTCTGTTGGGGTAAGAGCGCATTACCGGGGGGCACCATGCTGGCTGGGCAAGACCACCGTCACCATAAAGGTACGTCATGGAAGACTGAGAGACGGAAAAAAAGCCTTTCCGGAAAGCCGAACGGTAAACGGAGGCGCATCGACCTGCATCGCGGCAAGGTATTGTTTTTTTTTCCAGACTTTCTGAAATATCCGGAACACCTTGCCTGATAAAGCTTTCACGCACTTTTATCCCGGCATCGAATCAGGCCGGACGATAATCATCCTTTGCTTTGCGAAGTTGATTCCGCATATTTTTCAGGTGTGATTATCTTTTTGCCAACTTTTTGATACGAAAGCCATGAAGCGTTTCCATCTCTTCCTGAAAGGATACCCGGGACCGATTGCCATCCAGCTTGATGTTGACCCAGACATCAGAAGACGTGACAATGAAGATTTCTTCCTGTTCAAGTCAAATGGATCCCCGGTAGCGATCAGAAGAGCAGAGGTTGTTGCCTTGACGCCCGTGATTGACAACGGGCCCGAGAGTTCTCAGCGGCCCTGACAGATTCGCCCCCGTATACCTCTTTCCACCCCGGCGATAGAGCACCTGAGAGCCATCGCCGGAGTCATTTCCGACCATCGCCATCCACACTTCTCCTGAACGCGGCCAGCACCACGCAATCACCGCCGCAACCCTTCCATTCCCTCCAGCCATCGCTCCCGGGGCGGCACCATAATGCAGAAAAGCCCGCATTTGCGGGCTTGTACAAATAAAAAAGGCAAGGGACCGCGACAGAAAATCCGGTGCCTTGCCTGTGAACTGCGTCCATTGCAGCCAACCAGGCTGCAGACGGCTTATTTCTGCTCTGCGTTTTCCTTTTTCTTGAAGAACATGCAGCCACCTTCGGCGACAACGTCCTTGCCAAAGCAGGTACCTGCGGCAGCATTACTGGGATTGACGGTAAAGCTCTGACAGTCCTGGCACTGCTTGCCGGGCTCAGCCTGCTGTTTGTACATGGGTTCCATTGCAGTAAATCGGTTTATCGGTTATGGTGCATAACTCCGTCCTGGATTCCGGACTGTCTGAATATACGGCATAGCTTCGATTTCCAAAGCATTTTTCGAACAGGGAAACATTCTTGCCAACACGGCGGTTTATGACGGTAACCGTAATCTACGTTGCCGTTTGCCTGAACATTCCTACATTTGTAAACAACCATCGGTACCGAGAGCAGCATATTTTTTCATGGACTTCAGTCATATCACCATACGCGGGGCGAGGGTACACAACCTCAAGAACATCTCCCTGGACATCCCCCGCAACAAGCTGGTGGTCATCACGGGCATTTCCGGTTCGGGAAAGTCCAGCCTTGCATTTGACACCATCTATGCCGAGGGACAGCGACGGTTCATGGAGACCCTCTCGCCTTACGCCCGGCAGTTCATCGGCAACATCGAACGGCCCGACGTGGATTTCATCGAGGGGCTCTCGCCGGTCATTTCGATTGACCAGAAGAGCACCAGCCGCTCACCAAGATCGACGGTCGGAACCGTCACGGAAATCCATGATTTCGTCCGCCTGCTCTTCGCCAGGGCCGGCAACCGTTACGACCCGGCAACCGGGCAGATGCTGCAACAACAGTCGGAGGAGTCAATCTGTGCGGCCATCATGGAACTTCCGGCAGGAACCCGCATCCAGATCCTTTCGCCGCTGGTCAACGGCCGGAAAGGCCATTACCGCGAACTGTTCGAGCGGCTTGTCAAAAAAGGGTTCCTCCGTGTCCGCATCGACGGCGCGTTCGTCGAAATGTCGGCGGGCATGCAGCTGGAACGCTACAAAAGCCACAACATCGAACTGGTCGTCGACAGGCTGGTGGCAGCTCCTGAAATCGCCGGACGGCTGAAGGAGGCTGTTGCGCTCGCCGTCTCGATGTCGGAACATAAATCGTCGGTAATCTGCGCCATTGACGACGGTTCCGGAAAAGACCTGCACTTCAGCACCAAATACGCCTATGCCGATGGCACCGTCCCGACCGGGGCGCTGGCACCGAACCAGTTCAGCTTCAATTCGCCCTACGGCGCCTGCCCGGAATGCAACGGGCTCGGCGACATCATGCAGCTTTCTGCCGAACTGATGGTACCGAACCTGCAGCGTTCGCTCGCGGAAGGCGCCATCGAACCGTTCGGCAAACCCGGCAAACGGAACCTCTGGCAGGTCATACGGGCCATCGCCAAATCGTTCGGCTTTTCGCTTGACACCCCGCTGGTGGGCGTACCGAAAGCTGCACTGGATATCCTGCTGAACGGCTCGGGCAGCAGGACCTTCGACGTCGGGTATACCTATGCCGGCCGCGAACATCTCTACCCGCAAAGTTTCCAGGGGGCTGTCGCCTACGTCGAAGAGATCCGCCTGAACGCCAACAGCCCGAAAATCCGGGAGTGGGCCGAAAGCTTCATGGTCCGCCAGAACTGCCCGGTGTGCGGTGGGGCTCGCCTCAAGCCGGAGAGCCTGCAGGTAAAGGTCGGCGGCAAGAACATCGCCGAAATCGAAGCGATGCCGCTTCCCGAAGCACTGGAATTTTTCAGGGACCTCCCCTCCGGACTGGTGGGAAAGGAGCTGCTCGTTGCGACCCCGGTTCTGCACGAAATCACCAAACGGCTGGAATTCCTGCTCAATGTCGGGCTCACCTACCTGACGCTCGACCGGAACTCGATGACCCTTTCTGGGGGGGAAGCCCAGCGCATCAGGCTCGCCTCGCAGCTCGGCTCCCAACTCTCCGGGGTTCTGTATGTGCTCGATGAACCAAGTATCGGCCTGCACCAGCGCGACAACCACCGGCTCATCGAATCGCTGCAGCGCCTCAGGGACCTCGGCAACACCGTGCTCGTCGTCGAGCATGACAAGGACACCATGCTGCTTGCCGACGAAATCATCGATCTGGGCCCGGGAGCCGGTGAACTCGGCGGCGAGGTTGTCGCCCAGGGACCGGCTGACCAGCTTGACGGCCGGTCAGTCACGGCGGGGTACCTCAACGGCACCAAAAGCGTCTCGTTCCCTCCGGAAACAACGGTAGCCGAGGAAGAACAGCACTGGATCAGGCTGAAAGGGTGCCGGGGCAACAACCTGAAAAACATCGATGTCGAAATCCCCATCGGCGCACTGGTCAGCGTGACGGGCGTCAGTGGTTCAGGCAAGTCGACCCTGATCAATGAAACCCTGTACCCGATCCTGGCGCGGCACTTCTACCATTCGAAACTGCTCGCCCTGCCCTGCGACGGCATCGAGGGGCTGGCCCACATCGACAAGGTGGTCAATGTCGACCAGTCGCCCATCGGGCGGACGCCCCGCTCCAACCCGGCAACCTACACCGGCGCATTCACCTTCATCCGCGACTTTTTCACCAGATTGCCCGAAGCGCAGATCCGCGGCTACAAGGCGGGAAGGTTCAGCTTCAATGTCAAGGGGGGGCGCTGCGAGGTGTGCCAGGGCGCAGGAACACGAAAAATCGAGATGAATTTCCTGCCGGACGTCTACGTGCCCTGCGAACATTGCGAAGGCAAACGCTATAACCGTGAAACGCTGCAGGTGCGCTACCGGGGCAAATCGATCGCCGATGTGCTGGAAATGACTATCGAGGAGGCTGCGGCATTTTTCGTCGACTTCCCCAGAATCAGGAGGATCCTGACCACCATGCAGAGCGTCGGGCTCGGCTACCTCAGGCTTGGCCAGCCATCCCCCCTGCTCTCCGGTGGCGAAGCGCAGCGCATCAAGCTTTCGGCAGAACTCGCCAAGATCCAGACCGGCAAAACCGTCTACATTCTCGACGAACCCACTACCGGGCTGCACTTCGAGGACATCCAGCACCTGCTGGAAGTACTTCGCCGCCTGTCTGACAAAGGCAACACGGTCATCATCATCGAACATAACCTCGACCTCGTCAGGAACAGCGACTGGATCATCGACCTCGGGCCTGAAGGTGGCAGCGGGGGCGGAACGGTCATTGCCGCCGGCAAGCCGGAAACGGTTGCCGCATGCGAAGCGTCACATACCGGAAGGTTCCTTGGAATGGAGATGGCGGGAGTGGGTCCGGTGAAAACCGGCTTCGCTTCCGAAAAGCTGAACAAGCGGGGATCGAAAGCAAAAGCCGGCACCGGAAAGAACGGGTCTCAGAGAAACTCTTCGAAATAGTCGAGGTCCTTGTGAAAGGTCTCCTCAAGCGCAAACAGCGAGAGGAGGGCAAAAAGCATGCAGATGCCTCCGACGATGAGCGCACCTGTTTCAAGGCCGAAAATACCACGGGTGTACTGGAAGAGCATCGTGATCGGCACAACCATACCCCGTACGAGGTTGGGAACGGTGGTCGCCACCGTCGCCCTGAGGTTCGTGCCGAACTGCTCGGCAGCCACCGTCACGAAAATCGCCCAGTAACCTCCTGAAAAACCAAGCGCCGCACAGACGCCGTAGAAAAATTGCGGGCTTGTGCCTGCCTGCCGGAAATAGAGCCCCACCGATACGATGGTCAGCACCATGAACAGGAGCACAGCCTTCTTGCGACTTCTGAACAGCTGGCTCAACAGGCCGCTCGTCAGGTCGCCGAACACAAGGCCGAGGTAACAGAACATCACTGCGTTACCGGCTGACACCTCGCCGGATATATGGAATGACGAAGCGAACTCGGGCGAAAAGGTCACCAGCACCCCGACGACAAACCAGATCGGCACGCCGATGAGGATCGAGTTCAGGTAGCGCAAAAAACGACCGCGGTCCGTAAAGAGCGCCAGCAGGTTTCCCTTGCTGACACCCGATTTTTCTTCCATCGACCGGAACATGCCGGATTCGGAAACCCTGATCCTGGCCAGAAGCAGCAGTAAACCGAGCCCTCCACCGATAAAGAAGGCATTACGCCATTCATAGGCGTTGGCGACAAAGTTGGCGAGAATCGCGCCGGAAACCCCGATGGAGGCGACCAGCATCGTTCCGTACCCCCTGAGCCGGGTATGCAGCACCTCGGAAACCAGCGTGATGCCCGCACCGAGTTCACCTGCAAGCCCGACGCCGGCGATGAAGCGCAACGCCGCATACATCGGCAGCGACGTGGCCAGGCCGTTTGCCATATTGGCGACGGAATACATCAGAATCGAACCGAACATGATCTTCAGCCGACCTTTCCGGTCACCGAGCCAGCCCCAGAGTATCCCCCCGGCAAGCATGCCGATCATCTGCATGTTCAGCAGAAAGACACCGTAAT
Organism: uncultured Chlorobiaceae bacterium; assembly: GCA_964611215.1. GTDB lineage: Bacteria > Bacteroidota > Chlorobiia > Chlorobiales > Chlorobiaceae > Chlorobaculum. The sequence goes on along the minus strand of CAZSXF010000006.1, from coordinate 62,742 downwards.
CGATCAGCTCTTTTCCCTGCAGGCCGAACGCTTTCAGGCTCGGCACACGAACGATGCTGAACAGGACGAGATCGTAGATGTCGACGAAATAGCCGAGGGCGGCCACGATGACCGGCAGGCTGAAGACGTCGCGGATACCCGCATGTTCGTTTTGGTGCATAAAAAGCGACGGTTTTCTGGTTTACCGGTGAGCCTGGCTACCGGATTATAAAACAAATAGATGGAGCTTACAACCGGCGGTGATCAGCGCTCCGGCGGCGGGAAATCGCCGCGACGGTGCCTGAAAAGCAGGAATCGCGAGGTCAGCAGGTTGACGGCCATGCCGGCAAGGCTCCCCGCCGCGACCCCGAGCACCGGGTAACGGGCGACGAGCAACTCCCGCGACACCAGCAGCGCATAGACGCCATAGTTCACACTTCCACCGCCGAGCATCAGGGCCAGATATATGCCGAACTCCCTCGGAGCCGAGTGCGCGGAGCGGCGGTCCCTGAAGGTCACCGTACGGTTGAAGAACCAGGTCGTCGCCGCTGCGCACAGGAACGAAAGCACCCTTGCCATATAGACGCCAAGGGCGGCTTTGAAAAGGTACAGGACACCGGTGTCGACCAGAAACCCGATGAGGCCGGAAACACCGAACCAGAACAGGTCCGACACGTTCACGGCAAAACCCCGTTTTCCCCCCTGCATATCGTGCTCCTCCGGCATCAGCCCCTGAACGGAATGGCCAGATAGGCAAGGCGCTTGGTCTCCTGCCTGCCGGTCGTGACGTTGTCGAGAATGAGCCCGCAGGTAAAGGACAGAAGCGCACAGACCATCATGGACGCAGACAGGATGATCGTCGGAAAACGGGGGACCAGGCCCGTCCGGAAGTACTCAAGAAACACCGGAACGGAAAGGATGATCGCCAGCGAGGCGATCAGGGCGCCACAGATGCCATAGAACGAAAACGGCCGCTCGGAAACATAGAGGCTGCCGATCGTACGGAGAATGCGCAGGCCGTCACGGTAGGTCGAAAGTTTGCTGACCGAACCTTCCGGACGTGCATAATACGGCGTTTCGACCTCTCCGAAGGGCATGCGCAGCTCAAGGGCATGGACGGTCAGTTCGGTCTCGATCTCGAAACCGTGCGACATCGCCGGAAACGATTTGACATAGCGACGCGAAAACACCCGGTATCCCGACAGCATATCCGTGAAGCCGCCGCCGAAAATGTTCACGGTACCTTGCGTCAATATCCGGTTACCCCACTGGTGGCCTGAACGATATGCTTCCCCGGCCTCATCCTCGGCTGTCTGGCGGCAGCCGACCACCATGTCGAGGCGCTCGTCGATGAGCTTGTCGACCATCCGGGTCACCGATGGTGCATCATAGGTCGCATCCCCGTCAACCATGACGTAGATGTCGCTTTCGACATCGGCGAACATGCGGCGTACCACGTTCCCCTTGCCGGGCAGGGGGACGCTGACGACCGTTGCCTGTTCGGCAAGGGCAACCTCGGCTGTCCTGTCGGTCGAATTGTTGTCGAACACATAAATGGCAATGCCGGGCATTGCCTCCCTGAAATCGCGGATGACCTGCGCGATGGCGGCTTCCTCGTTATAACATGGCACCGTCAGGGCCACGTTCAGTCCACGGTACGGCATTGCCGGTTCCTCCTTTGGTGTTGGGCTCGCGCCCGGTGTTCATGGTTTCGCCCCGCCCTCGCCGGATGCTCCGCCCGGCTGACATCCGGCAGCACCGCTCCGTTCCCAGAGCATCGTGCCGCTGTCCGGCTGGGCAAGAAGAAGACGCGCGCCATACCTGGCGACCGTCGCCCCGTCACGGTTGTAACCATAGTAAAAATCCGCCGGACCATCAATCCCCCCCCTTGCGACAGGCTGCAGCACGGACGAAAGGCCGTAGATGCGACGGTAGAAATTCATGCTCGGTTCGTAGACCCAGTTCGTCCGCATCGTGCAGGGAAGGCGGCCGGAAGGCGCGGAGCGGACAATCCTGTCCCTGACTGCGGCCATTGCCGAACGGGTGCCGGAGTAATCGTTCCAGTCGTAGATCATCCCCGGGTTCACGGAGCACAGCGAGGCGAGGGCCAGCAGCCCCGGAACGACAAGGGCAATGAGCACCGCCGGAACTGCGTACCAGCGGGACGCCCCCCGTGGCGGATCGCCGATGGCGAGCGTGGCGAGGAGGAACAATACAATGAGGTACACGCCCCTGCGTCCTTCAAGGAAGGCGACATGCAGCAGAAAATGCTGGACGATGCTCAGCACCGAAACCAAGAGGGTCATGCCGGCAAGAAGAGCAAGCATCGAAAATTTCCTGCGGTCGCTTCTGCCGAGAACCAGCAGGGCGGGGAGCATGAACACGAGCACCAGCATGATCCAGGCCGTCAGCAGGTCGAGGTGGTCCCAGAGCAATGGGCTGTCGTAGGCACTCCGTTCCACGAGGCTCCTGACCGTATCCGCCCAGAACCCGTCGTGTCCGCCAAGCTCGAAAAGCTGCATCTTGCGGATAATTGCCATCGGCAGGGCAAGGTAGGCGAGAAACGGCAAGGCGGGCATGAGCATGCCGGCAAGCCGGAGCGGCCACGGGAAACGGTACTGGCGGAAAACACGCCGCCCGTTCATCGCCAGCCACAAAAGGTACAGGGCAACCAGCAGCATCGCGGAGCCGAGAACCAGCAGAAACGAAAGGTTCGACATCGCTGCCAGGCCAAACAGCACCATGGCCACGCGAACGGCACCAGCCCTGATCATTCCCGGCGCCCCGGAAACTGCCGAAAGCAGCATCGAAAGGCCGAGCGCCGTAAATCCAAGCCCGAGGCCATAGCCTCTTGCCAGGCAGAAAAAATCAAGCACATAGGGGTTGATAACGGCGGCAAGAACCGCCGGAACCAGCTTCCAGCCGGAAACAAGCTGCCGGACAATACGGTTCACGCCGACGAGGTACAGCGCGCACCCAAGCAGCGATGGCAGCCTGAGGGTAAGCTCCGAAAGGCCGAACAGCGTCACCGAAAGCTTGCAGAGCAGGGTATGCAGCACATGGTTGTTGTCCGGAAGCCCCGTCGTCCTGAACAGGAGGATGTCAAGCCAGGTGCCGCTGACGTGCCACTTCCAGGTCAACGCCTCGTCGATGGTGATGCACAGTGTTGCCGCACGGACGGCGACATAGGCAAAAACCAGCACGGAGATGATTACGGCAACCACCGTCGGGCCGTCAAAACGGCGATGCTGTATGCTCTCCATAACTCATTCCATGCGTTGGTGGCTCCACGTCCGCATGAGGGGGGACGGAGCCGGTCTGCAGAATACCTGCCGATCCGAAAATAAGAACTTTATCAGAAAAGCCCGTTGCGAATGCGCAGATGCTTCAGCACCCCGGAGACGTCATGCTCGACAGCAAACGCGGCGCCAAAATCCTGCACCCGTGTCAGTGGGTTGGGAACCACGATGCAGTCGATCCCGGCGGCACACGCAGAAACAAGCCCTCGGCGCGAATCCTCGACGGCGAGACACTCCCCGGCGGCAAGGCCCAGTGCTTCAAGCGCCTTCAGGTAAGGTTCGGGATGGGGTTTCGGATGCGAAATATCGTCATCCGTGACGATGACCTCGAAACGGTCAAGCAGGCCGTCCGGACCGTGCATCAGTTCGACCTTGTCCCGGGGGCTGCCCGTCACCAGGGCAAGCCGGACCTTGCCGGCAAGGGCGTCGAAAGTCTCCCTGACCAGGGGCATCATCGGGACGGATTCACGGATGCGGTCGACGAACGCCGCATTCCGGCGGTCGATCAGCGGCGGAACGCTGTCGGCGGGAACGCCGAGCGACAGGGCGATTTCAGAGCTGTGCCTGGCGTTGCCCAGGTATTCGATACCCCAGAAGGTTTCGTCCAGAACGATGCCCGCTTCGGCGAAATGCAGGCGGGTAAGCTCGAAAAACAGCGCTTCACTGTCGAGCAGAAGACCGTCGTTGTCCCAGAGAACCGCCTTGATCACCCCGGTCGAATCCGTCAGGCCACCGCGCGTCCCCTCACACCGCTTCATGCAGAACCCCTCCCGTGCAACTCAACGGCGTCTGCCGTTGGAAAAACATGTACGATACAGGCGGACCAGCCTGGCGGCGACCCGGAGCACATCCCGGTCGGCGACCATGGCCATCAGCTGCCTGCGGGCAAGTCGGCCGGGATTGTTGCGCATCAGCTCGTTACGGTACAACAGGCGCATCAGCACGTCCATGCTGACCTCCCATGCCATATCGACCACGTCATCAAGGCGCACCACCGGGCCGGAAGCCGGAAGGCCGGAGGAAACTTTCGCCATGCTCAGCATCCGTACCTCCCCCTGCTGCCGGATCATGAAATCTATCCGCTGGCCGCCGGAGTAGAGCAGGCTGAACGCCAGCGGCTGCCGGAGCGGTGCGGCGCCCGGCTTCTGCCGGTATTCGATCCGCGGGTGGGTTTCGAGATAGCGGACAAACGCCTCGAAGATAATCGACGCGACGGTCGGGCTGTCCAGCGTCTTGTTGACCTTGAACAGGAAAACAAGCTGGAACAGGTCGCGCAGGAAGACCAGGAGCGCCGCGCTGTCACTATCCCGCTTGAGCAGCGACTGGTAATTGCAGAATGCCACATTGCAGTACGCCATCATCCGGACCAGATCGATGGTATCCATACCGACCGTCCTGACGACCGGAGCGAAATTGTTATACAGGTCCCAGTCCGTCGAGGTGATCTTGTCTTCGCTCCGGTACTCCTCGAAAATCCGCGTCCCCGGGTACGGGGTCATCGACATGAACAGCGACTGCTTCAGGCCGAGCGCCTTGGCGAACTCGGGGTAGGCCATGGTATCCTGGATGGTTTCGGTGTGGTGGCCGATAATGAAATACCCCTCCGAGTCAATGCCATACTGGTGCAGCAGTTCGATCGCCCGGTTCACATCCGCCATGGAGTTCTTCTTGTTCATCAGCTCCAGCGTCCTGGGATTCGGGCTTTCGATGCCGAGGCCGACCTTGTTGAGGCCGATGGCGCGAAGCTTGCCGAGAATGCGTTCGGCCCGGACGATATCGCGGGCACGCGTCTCGGTCACAATCCTGAAATTGGTGAACCCGCGTTCGAGCATCTGGTCGCAGATTGCCTCCGCCCTGCCGATATTGGTCAGGAAATTGGCGTCCCAGATCTTGAGCAGCTTCTTCTTTCGGGGGTTGTGCAGCATGGCGATTTCACCGAGCACGTTTTCGGCGCTCCGTCCGCGCCATTGCCGATGCATCTTGTCGTTTGCGCAGAAAGAGCAGGACCATGGGCATCCACGCGACGTGTAGATCGTGTCGATCGTGTAATCGTCACCCCGCTCGCCGAACCGCTCAGGCCTGAGTGAACGCAATGGAAAGCGGATGGTATCGACCTCCCCGATCAGGCCGCGTTCGCCGGTATAAACGATGCCGCCGTTCTCACGCCATGCGAGCCCACGCACCTCACGGGAAGGACCTTGCTGAACCAGCTCCCTGAAGGTCGCCTCCCCCTCACCGATGGCCACGGCGTCGACACAGCCGAGCTGGAGCACCTCTTCGGGCAGCGCCGTCGGATGGAAGCCGCCCATCACCACGAACGCGCCATGCCGTCTGGCGATTTCAGCGAGCCGCACGGCATTGTTGAAGCCGCCGGTCATCGACGAAATGGCCACCAGATCAGCCGGGTGACGCCGCAGCTGGCGTTCGAAGCTTTCCGGAAGCGTGTCGTTGTAATAGTTGTCCGGGATGACGAGACTGTCGACGATATCCTCGACGGCCGCACCGAGATAGCAGATGCCGATGCAGTCGGTGATGTAGCGGGGAAATGGGGAGATGAAGGTCTGCGGCGCCTCGACAAGGCAGATATTCCTGAAAAAAGCCATGGCGGGCCACCTCCGGCACTTGCGTTGGGTATGAAATGAAAATCAGCTACAGCGTCTCGTAACGGTCGGGGCTACCGATGCTGGTCCCGTCGGTATTTCGCCAGGATGCGCAGTAGAGACCGGGCGTCTGACGTCAGGTAATATACATGATTCGCCACGAACTCCCAGCACGTTCGGCTCATACCGTCATCACTGCCCTGTATTTCTCCGGCAGGTCTGCTGCAAAGGTGGTACGACCGCGCTTACACCTCTGTCCGGTGGTAGTTCCGGTACAGTTGCAGCGCATTGCGGATGCACATGGCGACCGTCATGGTACCGACCCTGGGAATATAGAGCTGCGCCGCCTCCTGGGCATCGGCCGCGAAATTCTGGAACGACGAAAAATTCAGGCAGACGGCGCCGGGTTTCAGCTCGGAAGCCCTGACCAGCTCAAACTGCTTGGAGGGCACACCGGTAATGACGACATCCGACTGCCGCAATGCATCTGCACGTGAAATGGCGACCTCCGGCTTGTCCGAACCGTCGATGACCACGCCGCCGGAGACATCGAAGGAAAAAACCCTGGCTCCATCGTTGGAAAGCATATAGGCAAGCGGCTTGCCGACCACTTCCGACCGGTTGAAGATCGTTATGGTCTGGCCACCGAAGGGAAGGCCGAACGGCCTGTACGCCTCAGTCTGTTCAAGGAGCTTGATGATCGCCAGAGGCGTACAGGGAAGTATCGCCTTGAACTGCCGACGGTCGCCATCGAAACGGTCGTTGGCATACAGTTTACGGATCCAGTACGAGGTCAGACCCTCGACATCCTTGCAGGGCGACATCATGTCGCGGAAACGCTCGTCACGCGAATCCCCCCAGATCGGGTAGTAAATGAATATGCCGTGGACATCGCGGTCGTCGTTGGCCTCGGCGATCATCCTGGCGACCGCATCCGGTTCGACGGTTTTCAGGATAAAGCTGATTCCGACATCCTCACATCCGCGACGGGCATATTTCGCATAGGCAACCGATGCCGGGTCCGAAGAAGCAAGAATGCCGACAATGTTGATATCAAGGCCGTCGCGGGTGATCTGTTCCCTGATCATTTCACGAAATCCCGCCGCGATCCTGTTCGGTTCGAGTATGTTCATAGACTGCCGTTTTCGTTCATTTTGCGTAAGGTAACAAAATCCCCGGAACCCTCCCGCCATCGCCGCCATCGTTTCCGGAAGCGGCCACCACGAAAAAAAGGCCGACACGGTTTTGCTTCCGTGCCGGCCTCGTCTGCGGCAAGTTGTTGCGCCGTTTCACGCACCGGCCATCATGGCCTCGATGTCGGCGTCGACCGAACCGATCGGCTTCAGATCGAACTTCTCGACGATCGCCGTGGCGACGTTCGGCGTCAGGAACTCAGGCAGCGTCGGTCCAAGGCGGATGCCCCTGAAACCAAGAGCCAGAAGAGCCAGGAGAACCGTGACCGCCTTCTGCTCGTACCAGGCGATATCGAAAGAGACCGGCAGATCGTTGACATCCTCAAGCCCGAAAATCTCCTTGAGCTTCAGGGCGATCACCGCCAGCGAGTAGGAATCGTTGCACTGGCCGGCGTCAAGCACCCTCGGAATCCCGCCGATCGACCCGAGATCCAGCTTGTTGTAGCGGTACTTTGCACAACCTGCGGTCATGATGACCGTGTCCTTCGGCAACCCGGCGGCAACATCGGTGTAGTAGTTCCTCGACGTATGGCGGCCGTCACAGCCGGCCATGACGATGAAACGCCGGATCGCCCCTGACTTGACCGCTTCGACCACCGTATCGGCAAGCGCGGTGACCTGGGCGTGGGCGAAACCACCGATGATCTCGCCATTCTCGATTTCGGTCGGAGGAAGGCAATGCCGGGCAAGTTCGATGATTTCGGAAAAGTCCTTCTCCCCGCCGGCAACCCTGTCGGGGATATGCCTCAGCCCGGGGTAGCCGGCCATACCCGTCGTGAACATCCGGTCACGGTACGCCTGGCGGACCGGAACAATGCAGTTGGTGGTCATGAGAATCGGGCCGTTGAAGGTTTCGAAATCACGATCCTGCGCCCACCATGCGCTACCGTAGTTGCCGATGAAATGGCTGTACTTCCTGAACGCCGGGTAGTAGTGGGCAGGAAGCATCTCGCAATGCGTATAGACATCGACACCGGTGCCCTCGGTCTGGCGGAGCAGTTCGTCGATATCTCGCAGGTCGTGACCGGAAATCAGGATGCCGGGACGATTGCCGACCCCCGTCCTGACCGTCGTGATTTCAGGATTGCCATAGGTGGTCGTATTCGCCTTGTCCAGCAGGGCCATGACCTTGACGGCCGTCGAACCGGTCTCCATGACCAGCGAAAACAGTTCGTCCGTCGTATGCGGCTCCGTGAGCGCGCTGAGCCCCTTGACGAAAAACGCCGTGACCTCGTCGTCGTAAAAGCCCAGCACCGCGGCATGTTCGGCGTATGCGGCGATACCCTTGAGGCCATACAGGACAAGGCTCTTCAGAGAACGGTGGTCCGGATCGTCGGAGAGGCTGTCGATACCGCACGATTCCGACTTCGCCAGGAACTCGTCTCGCGTCGAACCGCTCCAGCGCACCGCATCATGGTCGGGAACACTCCCGGCAAGCTCGCGGATCTCGTCGCGAATGCCGAGAGCCCTGCGGATATGGGCGACAATGGCATCTTCGTCGAAATTCGTATTGGTCACGGTCACAAACAGCAGCTCGCTGATCGCCTTCCCGTAGGCATTGTCGATCTTCCCGCCGAGGCCGGAAGCACTCAGGGCAATGCCTTCGACGGCGTAGATAAGCACATCCTGGAGTTTGGCGGTCAGTTCATCCTTGCCGCAGACGCCGCGGATGGTGCACCCGGTTCCCCTGATGCTTTCCTGGCACTGGTCACAATGCATATGCATGGCATGCTCCTTTTTTGGTAATGGTTGTCGTTGCGTACCGGAAAGGCCACGAAGCAGGCGACCTTTCCACAATGTTTATGTACAATGGCAGGCATAACGGCAGCGACGCTGCCAGCCCTCCGTGGAGGCTCCGGCCTATCCCGCCCGGTGCTGGCCGGATGGGCGGCGCTGCTCCATGGCATCCAGATCCGCAATCAGTTTACCGACCGTCACTGCCGCAAACCGCTCGTTCACCATCTGTTCGACCTGCATCAGTTCGTGCCGCAGCACACAGTTGGCACGGTTCGAACAGATCTGCTTGCGGAACAGGCACTCCGAAACCTGCACCGGCCCCTGGAAAATCCTGATGACATCTGCGACCGAAATCCCTCCAGGGTCTTTTTCGAGGGCAACGCCACCCCGCGCCCCCTCTTTCGAAACAACCAGCCCCTGCCGGATAAGCTCCTGGAGTATCCTGCGCAGGAACTGGTAGGGAATAGCCTGCTCTTCGGCGAGCGCCCTTGCGGAAATCCTCTCCCCGCGTTTTCTGCCAAGGGCGATAAGCGCCCGGATCGCATAATCGGAATGTTTGTTCAGAATATTCATGCTGCACCGCTCTACTGATACTAATTTAGTATCAGTATAACAAAAAGAGAAATGAAAACAAAAAATTCCCGGCAACCGTGTGCAGCATGCCGACGACCGGAAAAGTCGGAAGACCTGGTGCTTTTCCCTTGCATCGCTCACTTTTTAAGTTTACCATATCCTCCCCCCCAACGAGGTTTCGCCACCTCGCAGATGCCAGCGACAACCACGCGTAACCCCGGCCGGAACGGCGAATCCGGCTGTTCAGCTCTACGGCTCCCATGAGCCATAAGCTCAGACGATACGCGCCTGCAGCCTTATCATGAAACGTACCAGCACCCTTACCCTGCTCATCGCGGCATTGCTCGCCTGCATGCCGATGCAGGGATGCGCCGATCCGATCAAATCGAGCGGAACGGTCGATGTCTATTTCTCGCCGAAAGGCAACGCCACGGCAGCAATCGTCAGGGAACTCGACGCAGCCAGAAGCGAAGTTCTGATCCAGGCGTACTCCTTCACCTCGAAACCGATCGCCAGGGCAGTCGTGGATGCGAAAAAACGTGGCGTGCACGTCGAAGCGGTGCTTGACAAAAGCCAGCGCAGCGAGAAATACACCGAAGCCGATTTCCTTGCCCACTCGCAGGTGCCGACCCGGATAGACGCGGCACATGCCATCGCCCACAACAAGATCATGATCATCGACCGGTCGACGCTCATCACCGGTTCGTTCAACTTCACGAAGTCGGCCGAGGAGAACAACGCGGAAAACCTCCTGGTGATCAAGGGCAACAAGGCATTGATAAACCGCTACATCGCCAATTTCGAAGCGCACAAGGCCCATTCGGAACCCTATGCCGGCAAGTGACCGCACACCGGAGAATTGCACTCAGGGCTTTACCACCTGACTGAATTGCGTATATTTGCACATATGTGGTCAGCATGCCCTGCCGCCCCGGCAGGCACCGCCAGCCGGGAAACCTGGTGCGGAGCCCTGCTCCCGCCTGCTGCTGCATGACGACCGGATCCCCGCAACAGATAAAACCGAGAGATCGACCATGACATTCGGCAAAGCACTCGTAGTTACCGTCGGCGCCCTCCTGCTGATCCAGCTCGTACCGTTCGGCCGGGACCACAAGAACCCGCCTGTCACCGGGACGCCGCAATGGGACAGCCCCCGCACCGAGGAGCTGTTCAATCGCGCCTGCAAGGATTGCCATTCCAACCAGACCGTCTGGCCCTGGTACAGCAACATTGCTCCGGCATCGTGGCTGGTGCAGCTGGACGTGAACATCGGACGTAACAAGTTCAACGTCTCCGAATGGGGCCGCGAAGGCAAGAACAAGGGCGACGAAGCCGCAGATGAGACCAGGAAAGGCAAGATGCCTCCGTTCTTCTACCTCCCCGCCCATCCTGAGGCAAAACTGACACCTGCAGAAAAGGATGAACTGGTCAGGGGACTGTCGGCAACCTTCGGCGAAGAGACCAGACCGGCAACAGGAACGGCGCATTGAACAGAACCCCGTGCCAGCTGCCGCAACGGCTGGCACGGGGCAGAAAAGGCCCCCGCATAACGGCCACAACGCCGGTTTCCGGCGCTGGAAATAACCATGCCATGCAAACGTCATTGCCGAGAAGTACATCGCTGAACCCTGCAGAAGGACAACAGAACTACCCGCTCCACCTGCTGCTGCTCCTGGCCACCCTGTTCTGCACGACCTGGGCAGGAACTTTCTGGCTTGGAAACCCCGCCGACGCCGACAGCGGCCTGGAGGGGTTTTTCAGGGAACTGCAGGCTGGACTCCCCTTCTCGCTTTCGTTCGTCGGGTTCATCACCGTCCACGAGTTCGGCCACTACATTGCAGCCAGGCGCCACCATCTCAACTCGACCCTGCCCTTCTACATCCCGGTCCCTCCGTTGCCGTTCATGCTCAACATCGGCACCATGGGAGCGGTCATAAAAATCAGGGATCCTTTCCCGGACGGCTCCGCCCTGCTTGGCGTCGGCGCGGCAGGACCGCTTGCAGGCTTTCCGATCGCCGTCGGCCTCCTGGTCTACGGCTTCCTGAACATGCCCCCGGCAGACTACCTCACGGCTATCCATCCGGAATATCTGGCGACAGGTGCCGTTCACCAGCCGGAACACGGCGAGGTCTTCCTTGGTAAAAACCTCCTGTTCATCCTGCTCGAAAAAACCTGCTCGCCCAGAAACATGCCTCCGATGACCGAGCTGTACCACTACCCGTTCCTGTTTGCCGGATGGCTTGCCTGCCTGATGACCAGCCTGAACCTGCTGCCCGTCGGCCAGCTTGACGGCGGCCATGTCGCCTATGCGCTGTTCGGCAGGGATGGGCACCGGTGGATCGCCATGACCTTTATCGGCGTGATCACCTGCCTTGGATTCCCGTCCCTTGCCGCGGGGATCGTCGAACTGTCGCTGCCTGACGTGATGAACCCGGTCCCGGTCGACCTGCTCCGCTGGTCATGGCCAGGATGGATTCTCTGGGCATTGCTCCTGACCCGTGTCATCGGTATTTCGCATCCGCAAGTCATCCGCCACGCAACCCTCTCCCGGCCGGACCGGGTTGCCGGATGGCTCTGCATCGTCGTCTTCATCCTGACCTTTACCCCAATCCCATTCGGCATAGTCTGACCATGAACCATCGAGACGACCTTGACCGCACCTTGCGGATGGAGTGCGCCGGCCGCATTCTGGAGCTTTCGGAAACCCCGGCGATCATGGGCATCGTCAACCTGACACCCGATTCGTTTTTCGACAGAAGCAGGTTCGGGACACCGACGACGGCGCATGATCTCGACCAGGCCCTCCAGCGTGCACTCGACATGGTGACCGCCGGTGCCGACATCATCGACGTCGGCGGAGAATCGACCAGACCCGGTGCCGAACCGGTCAGCGCCGATGAGGAAATCACCAGGACCGTCCCGTTCATCGAACGGCTCCGCACGAGGACCGAGGCCTTCATCTCGATAGACACCTGGAAGTCGGAGGTCGCAGCGGCGGCGCTGGAGGCCGGTGCCGACATCGTCAACGACATTTCCGGGTTCACCTTCGATGACCATATGCCCGAGGTATGCGGCAAACACCGTTGCGGCGTCGTGCTGATGCATACCAAAGTGGCTCCTGAACGGATGCGCTGGAGCCACGATACGCAGGACAAGGGCAGGGACATCGTGCAGGAGGTGCTGGAATCGCTTGCCCGGTCAATCGGGCTGGCCCGCAGCCACGGTGTTACCGCGATCGCCACCGACCCCGGCATCGGATTCGGCAAGAGCGTCGAAGAGAACTTCCGCCTGCTTGACCGGCTCGACGACCTGCACGACCTCGGTTACCCGGTTCTTGCGGGGGTTTCGAGGAAATCATTCCTCGGCCACGCCATCCGGCAGAACGACGACCGGATTCCCGCACCCGGGGAACGGCTCGAAGCGACCACCTGCGCAAACACCATCGCACTCATGCACGGCGCCGACATCCTGCGGGTCCACGATGTCGGCGCGGCGGTGCAGGTCAGGGCGGTCGTACGTGCCACAAGGCGCTCGCGCGGCCTGCAGGGGTAACGGGAAACGCATTTCCCGCATGCGCCTTTTTTGTTAACTTGCGATCACAGCAGACCGGGCCGCCCCGTCCCGCGGCATCGAACTGACCGATGAAGACCGATAACTCCCCGTTCTTATGTACCTGTCGAAAATCGAGCTTTTTGGCTTCAAAAGTTTCGCCCACAGGGTCAGGATATCCTTTGACAAGGGACTGACCGCCATCGTCGGACCGAACGGTTGCGGCAAAACCAATGTGGTCGACGCCATCCGGTGGGTACTGGGAGAGCAGAAATCGCAACTGCTGCGCTCGCCAAAGATGGAAAGCATCATCTTCAACGGCACCAGAAACCTCAAGCCACTGAGTTTCACCGAGGTCTCCATCACCATCCAGAATACGCGCAATGTCCTGCCGACCGAATACACCGAGGTCACCGTTACCCGGCGGCTGTACCGCAGCGGCGACAGCGACTACCTGCTCAACCAGGTGCCGTGCAGGCTCAAGGACATCCTTGACCTGTTCGCCGACACCGGTATGGGCAGCGACGCCTATTCGGTCATCGAGCTGAAAATGATCGAGGAGATCATCAGCAACAAGAGCGAGGAGCGCATGCGGCTGTTTGAGGAAGCCGCCGGCATCACCCGCTACAAACAGCGGCGCAAACAGACGTTCCGGCAGCTCGAAAGCGCAAGCCGTGACCTGTCGAGGGTCGATGATGTGCTGGCGGAAGTCGAAAAGAAGGTCCGCTCCCTGAAAGTACAGGTCCGCAAGGCGGAACGTCTGAAAGAGATCCGGGAGGAGCTCCGTTCGCTTGACCTGACCATTTCCGAAACGGCGATGGGCGAACTGCATGAACGGCTCCGGCCACTGCTTGACTCCATATCGGCGGAAGAGCGCCAGGGCCATGAGCTCGCCGCAAGGATCGCCACCCTCGACAGCGCCCACCAGGAGTCGGAACTCCGACAGCTGGAACTTGAACGGCAGCTCGCCGAAGCCCAGAAGGCGGTGAACGCGGCGAACGAGCGCGCTCACAACCGCGAAAAACTCCTCCTGCAGCACCGTGAAAAACAGAACAGCCTGCTGCAGTCAATCGAACGGACCCGGGTGGCGCGTGTGGAAAAACAGCGCAACCTTGAAGAGCAGGAGCGCCTTGAAGCGACACTCAATACCGAGCTGGAACCGGTTTCACGGCACTGCGAGGAGCAGCTCTCCGCTTGTGAACAGCTCAGAGAGCAACTCGATCTCCTCAATGGCGGGCTTGACCGGCAGCGCCGGGAGCTCCAGCAGATACGGCAGGAGGCAGCCGAAGCCCAGCGCAGGGCCAACGCCCTGAACCTGAAACACCAGGGGCTGGAGAGCAAGAAAGAGCATCTTTCCGGCTCGGTCTCCAGGCTGGACGAACGTCGTAAAGAGCTGGAGAAGCAGCTTGAGCACACCAATCCCGAACGTGGCGAAACTGAATCGCAGCTTGCAGGAAAGCGGGCACAGCTGGAATCGCTGAAAACCGAGGAACAGCAGCTTGCCGAGCGCAAACGGGCACTTGCTGCAAGCATGGAGGAGCTGCGCGACCGCCAGCTTGCGGCGCGGGGCCAGCGGGACAGGCTGAACAACCAGATCCTGCTCTGCAACTCCATTCTCGAAAAGTTCGAAGGCCTTCCGGAGGGTGTCGCATTCCTCGAAAAACACCGTGAAGGCAAACCGGGGCTCGGTTGCCTTTCCGACCTGCTGTCGCTCAAGGCGGCACACAAGAAGGCGATCAACGCCGCCCTCGGCGAAAGCCTCGGCTATTACCTCTGCCGGAACCTCGACGAAGCGAAGCATGCCGTTGCCAGCCTCGTCAGAGGCGACAAGGGGAAAGTCCACTTTCTTATGCTCGACCTGCTCCATGCGAACCCGCCTGCGGACTGTCCGGAAATCGAAGGCGCAACACGGGCGATCGACCTGGTGCGCTGCCCTGACGAGGTGCTTGCCGCGCTCAGCCTGATCCTGCAATCCAGTTACGTCGTCGACGACCTCGCCACGGCAGAAAAGCTTGCCGCGCAGCATCCCGAGGCAAGGTTCGTAACCACCGAAGGGGACTCGTTCTGCGGCAGGGGCATGCTGACTGGCGGCAGCCCCAAGGGAAGCGGCGGCCTGCGCCTCGGCAAGAAAGCGGAACGCGACGCCCTGCAGAAGGAGCTGAAAACCGTCGAGGCATCGATCGCCGAAACAGATGCAGCCCTCGCCGGGCTCCGCCGTGAGATCGACGGCATCAGGAGCGACGAGCTTCGTCGAACCGCCGGCCAGGTCGAGCAGGAGATCGGAGCGCTGGAAAGAAAACTTGCGCGGATCGAAGCCGAGAGCCAGGCGAAGCATGAGCAGGTCAAACGGACGGACGAGGAGATCGCCGCCCTGGCGGCATCGATACAGGAGGTTACCGCCGAGCTGCAACGGCTCCTGCCCGAATTCGGCACCCTGCAGGATAACGAGGCGAAGCTCCAGCAGCAGCTCACCGCAATGCAGGAGGCGATGAACGCCGAGGAGGCCCGAAGCAGGGCACTGACGCATGAGGTACAGGTACAGCAGGGCAGATACCGGGACGCGCAGCTGGAACGGGAAAAAATCGGCTTCCGGATCGGCGCCTGCAGGCAGGCCATCACAACACTGCACAAGGAGCTGGCTGCCCTGCAACGAGAACATGACGACGCAGAAGCGGGAGTGGCAGCGCTCCACGAAGTGATTGCGAAAGCATCCGGGGAGCATGAAAACGATCTTGTGGCGACCGGCAGGCTCCAGCAGTCGCTCAACGAACTGGAATCTTCCTGCCGCGACCTGCAGGCACGGAACCACGAGGCGCTTTCGGTATTGCGTGACCTCCGGCGCAAGCAGGAGGTCTCCATGCAGATGCTGAACGAACTCAACCATTCCAGAACCCGCATTGAGCAGGAAACAGACCATCTCCGCACCACGGTTCTGGAGCGCTATGGCATTGAACTGGACCCCATGCCGGCGGTCATTCCCGAAGGGTTCGACCCCGCAAAGGCCAGAGAACGGCTTGACTACCTGCAAAAACAGCGGGAACAGTTCGGCGCGGTCAACGAGCTTGCCATGGAGGAGTATGACATGGAAAAAGAGCGGCTCGACTTCCTTTCAGCCCAGAAAACCGATCTGGTCGATGCCGAACAGCAGCTCAGGGAAACCATCGAGGAGATCAACCGTACGGCGCTGGAAAAATTCAATGCCACCTTCGCCGAGGTCAGGGGCAATTTCATCCGGATTTTCCACGACCTGTTCGACCCTGAGGACGAAGTCGACCTCATCATCCACAGCGACGATGACCCGCTGGAGGCACACATTGAAATCGTCGCCAAGCCGAGAGGCAAAAAACCGCTGGCAATCGAACAGCTCAGCGGCGGCGAGAAAGCCCTGACGGCGCTCTCCCTGCTGTTCGCCATTTACCTGGTCAAGCCGAGTCCGTTCTGCATTCTGGATGAGGTGGACGCACCGCTCGACGACGCCAACGTCGACCGCTTCACCAAACTCCTGAAAAAATTTGAGAATAACACCCAATTTCTTATTGTTACGCACAACAAGAAGAGCATGGCCGCCTGTCATACTCTTTACGGCGTCACGATGGAAGAGGAGGGTGTGTCGAAACTCATTCCCGTGAAGATAGAAAAAGCACGTTCTGAAGAGGTAGCTGCCTGACATGCGTCCTAAACTTGTGTTGTTTGACATCGATGGAACCCTGCTGAAAGTCGGGAGCGTCAACCGGCGCGTCCTGGCCGATGCCCTGTTTGCGGTATACGGCACCGAGGGAAGCACGGGCACCCACGACTTTTCGGGCAAAGTGGACGGGGCCATCATCTACGAAGTGCTCGAAAACGCCGGCCTCGGCCGGGAGGAGATCGCTGCGCAATTCGACCGGGCAAGAGAGACATACGTCGAACTGTTCCGGCAACGGACGACACCGGCAGACGTCACGCTCCTGCAGGGGGTCCGCGAACTGCTCGACAAACTTTCAGGGCATCCTGACGTGCACCTCGGGCTCCTCACGGGCAATTTCGAAGCCTCCGGACGCCACAAGCTCAAACTCCCCGGCATCAACGAC
Organism: uncultured Chlorobiaceae bacterium; assembly: GCA_964611215.1. Taxonomy (GTDB): domain Bacteria; phylum Bacteroidota; class Chlorobiia; order Chlorobiales; family Chlorobiaceae; genus Chlorobaculum. The sequence goes on along the minus strand of CAZSXF010000006.1, from coordinate 45,742 downwards.
TATTTCGCCTTCGGCGCCTTCGCCGACGATTCTCTCCTCAGGACAGACCTGCCGCCGATCGCGCTCGAACGCGCCGAACGGCTGACGGGCACGACGTTCCGGCCTGAAGACACGATCGTCGTCGGAGACACGGTGCATGACATCCGTTGCGCCAGGGCAATCGATGCCCGTTCGCTCGCCGTGGCGACCGGCAACTTCTCCATGCGCGAACTCGCCGCCCTGAAACCGGAGGCGCTCTTTGAAAATTTTGCTGCGACCGGCAACGTCATCGCCGAGATCCTGAACCCACAATCCCAATTTCCATCATGAAGACCTACAGAAGACAAATCAGGGAAAAAATCCTCCAGGCGCTTTACACGCTGGAGCTCCGGGATGTCGACGTCGAAAACGCCACCAACTGGCTGCTCACCAAGGAGATCATGGACGACCCGAACGCCATGAAGTTCTTCAACCACCTCGTCACGAGCATCACCAAGCATCGGGATGAAATCGACGGCTACATTGCCAAGCACACCTTCAACTGGGACATGAGCCGTATTGCGATCATCGACAAGAACATCCTGCGCATGGCTTTGGCTGAAATCCTCTACTGCGAGGACATCCCGCCGAAAGTGTCGATCAACGAAGCAATCGAGATCGCCAAGAAGTTCAGCAGCACGGAAAAAAGCAGCAAATTCGTCAACGGCATCCTTGACGCCATTTTCAATGATCTCAAGGCAGACGGCCTGATCAAGAAATGCGGCCGAGGCCTGATCGACCATTCCGAATCGAAGCTGCAGAAAACGGAACACGATAAATGAACATGGCCGGCGGCATTGCCCCGGTTCCCCACCAAACCGCAACGCCATGAGCATGCCGGTCATCGAAAAAGTGGCCTTCATCGACAGGGCCCTTTCGGCCGTGTGGCCGAACCCGAAAAGCGAGCTGGACTACCAGACGCCGTTCCAGCTCCTGATCGCCACCATCATGGCGGCGCAGGCAACCGACAAGAAAGTGAACCAGCTCACCGCGGAGCTGTTCAAGGTGGCCCCCGATGCAGAGAGCATGAGCCGCATGGATGTGGACGAGATCAGGGCGATCATCCGTCCGATCAACTACTACAACAACAAGGCCAAAAACATCCTGGCCGTCAGCAAGCGGCTGGCGGAAGAGTTCAGGGGGCAGGTGCCATCTTCAAGGGAATCGCTGGAAAGCCTGCCCGGTGTTGGCAGGAAAACGGCCAATGTCGTACTGAGCAACGCGTTCGGCGTGCCGGTCATGCCGGTCGATACGCATGTGCAGCGGGTCTCGAACCGTATAGGCCTCTGCAGCACCACAACACCTGAAGCCACGGAACATGCGCTGATGCAGATCATCCCGAAGCCGCTGGTGGTCAATTTCCACCATTACCTTGTCCTGCATGGCCGCTACACCTGCAAGGCACGGAAACCGCTCTGCAGCTCCTGCGTACTGCGAGAAGCCTGCGACTGGCCGGAAAAAACAGCCTGAGAGGTACTCCCGGCAACCGGCGGGCAGGCCCGAGGCCTGCCCGCCGGAATGATCTCAGACCAGCTCGATCTTCCTGTCCACAGCATAGATCCAGTCACCGTCCGGACGACTTCTCGTCCCCGCCCAGAGCTCGACGGTGATCCCCTGGTTCCTGTCCGTCGGTGAGGTGAATATCTCGATCTGGTAGTAAAGCTCGCCAAGCAGGTCATCCCAGGCCTCGCCAAGCGGATCGGCTGAACGGTCATACGATTCTGATGACTCCAGAACAGGCTGGGAGGCCTTGAACCAGTCCGTCAGGCAGAGATAGCTGTCCGGCATGAGGCAACCTCCCCTGAACGTACCCCGCGGATGCCGTATGCCGGGAACCTCGACCCAGAATTCAAGCCGGGCGTCGGGAGTGAGCTGGCCGTCCCCGGCAAGCTTTTCGAGGAGCTGGCCGACCGTGTCACGCAGCAGCTGCTTGCTCTCGCCGGAAAGTTCCAGCATCTTGAAGTTCGGCGTATGGTCTCTCATGGTGCGGTACTGTTGGTTTGCAGTGGAAAAAACCCTTCTGAAATATACGCCTCCTGCCGCTCCCCTTCAACCGCGATACGCGATGCATTCAGAATACGATGCGGGCATCACGACAGCCACGAAGTGCATTGCAGAATAACACCCGCTCCGCATGCCGGAGATCTTCGAGCGTTACCGGGCGCTCAGCGATCCACGGCCTTGTCCTGAGCAGGTAACGGCGGAAGACGCCGTTCAGGAGGCCGCAGGACTCGGGCGGGGTATGCCATCGCCCGCCAACCAGCACCAGAACATTGCTGATGGCACCCTCGGTCACCTCACCCCGTTCATTCAGGAAAAGCGCCTCCTGGCAGCCCCGGGCGGCTGCCGCCTGCAGGGCGCGATCATACATGGTGCGAACCGCCAGTTTGTGATGGAGGGACGGATCCCGGGAATAGACCGGTTCTTCTGCAATGCAGGCGCGCACCAGGGTTCCGGGGGAATCAGGGGAAAACACATCCGTGGAGAGCGACAGTGCACCATCCGGCGCAAGCAGCAGCCTGAGCCGGCAGCAACGCACGCCACGACAGGAAAGGTCGGCGGAAAGCGAGCACAGCAGCTCTTCAGCCGCGGACCGGTCGAATGGGAACCCAAGCGCACCTGCCGAAAAGGCCATCCGGTCAAGATGGTCGCCCTGCAGCAGAACGGCACCGTTCCAGAGCATGGTCTCAAAGACGCCTTTGCGTTCCGCGACCTGGTCGGCAAGGATCCTGGCCTTGAGAAAACATTCACGATACTCCCCGTCGGGTTCGGAATCCCAGACGATACCGCCGCCTGCGCCATAGATCCCGCTGCCGCCCGCGAGCTCCAGGGTCCTGATCGCGACGCTGAAGGACATGTGCCCATCCGGAAGCATGAAACCGATGGCCCCCGTATAGACGCCCCTCGGCGCCTGTTCAAGCGACCGGATAAGCTTCATTGCCCGAACTTTCGGCGCCCCGGTGACCGATCCGGAAGGAAAGACCGCCCTGAACAGGTCGTACAGGCCGACACCGGGACGCAACTCGCCCTGGACGGTCGACACCATCTGGTGCAGTGTCGGCCAGCTCCTGATCTCGAAAAGTCCGGAAGTCACGATGGTGCCCGGGCGGCAGACACGTCCAAGGTCGTTACGCAGCAGGTCGACGATCATGAGGTTTTCGGCACGGTTCTTAGGACATGCCGCCAGCCGCTCACGGGCGGCAAGATCTTCGGCCTCGTCACGACCACGCCGGGCAGTCCCTTTCATCGGCATGGTTTCGATCCTGCCACCGACGATCCTGAAAAACAGTTCCGGGGAAAAAGAGAGCACCACACGGTCACCCATGTTCAGGAACGCCGACCAGGATGACGGCTGCCGCCGTTTCATGGCGACGTAGAGCGATTCCGGAGCACCTTCGTAAGCGAACCTGAAGCGCCCGGTGAAGTTGACCTGATACACATTGCCGGCAGCGATCTCCTGTCGGATCCGTTCGACTCTGTCGACATACGAGGCATGATCGAAATCGAAGCTGAGCTCACCGACCACATGGCGTCCTGCCGCTGCGGCCCTGTCTGCAGCGGCAACCGCGGCGGCACCCGGCCGCTCCGGCTTGCGGTAGGCGGCAAACCAGCCAAGCAACCGGTCATCGTCGCAGGGCCAGCCGCAGGAAGCAAGTGCAGGGTCCAGCGCAAGCGCGGCCTCGTACCCGAGCCACCCCGCAAGGCAGCAGCCCCGGGAAAGCCAGGCATCAAGCCCCGAAAACCATGCGTCAAGGTCGTCGCCCGCCCGAAGGGGCAGCACGGCAAGCGGGTCGGTAAAAAGCAGGGAATCACCATGGAGAGCATCATCCCCGGCGGCCTCGAACCATTGCGCCCCAGGCTCCCGCAGTCGCTCGTACAGCGGGATCATTGCACCTGGGCTTCGATCAGAATGGTGCGGCAAAGCACCTCTTCAAGCCATGATTTCAGGGATTCGGCGGCCCAGAGTTCAATGTCGGCCTCAAATTTCGTCGCCACCGTCAGCACGATCCGGTGTTCGTCGAAGGCCGCCTTTACGGAAGTCACGTTCTGGCGATGGCCCCGCTCAAGTCCGTTGGCAATGCGCAGGATGCCCGAAAGCACGTCGACCGCCTTCCGGTGGGCAGGCTTGAGCTGTGCATACAGCGGATGTTTCAGTGAAGGCGTCGATTTCCGGTGGTAGCGGGCGACATTGCCGATGATGTCGAGCTCCGTGGGCGTGAACCCGCGCAGGTCGCCATTCAGGATCAGGTACTGGCTGTGCTTCTGGTGGGCGGAAATCGAAATGAACTCACCGATATTGTGCAGGAGCGCCGCATACTCCAGCAGCTCCCGGTAGTGGGGTTTCAGCCCGTGCAGTGGACTGAGCTGGTCAAACAGCGCCATCGAGAGCCGGGCGACCTGTTCGGAATGCGGCTGGTGCCATTCGCAGCGAAAACCAAGCTCCTCGACGCTCTGCCGCCTGATGTCAGGCTGGCCGGGCTCGCCTTTCCAGCCGTGGATTCCTGCGATGAAATGGATGACCATGCCTTCCCGGAGCGCCGATTCGGAAACGATGATATCCCTGAGCCCGAACACCCGGAAAATGGTATTGATCAGAATGATACCCGGCACGATCAGGTCTACCCGCTTCTCATCAAGCCCGGTCAGCTTGCGGCGCGCCGTCGCATCCAGGGTGATGACGGAACGGTAAAAACGCTCAAACTCCTCACGGCTGAAGCCGGCATGGTTCATCACGTCCGGGGCTTCGGAGTTCCTGCAGGAACGGATCATGCGTGCGATGTTCAGTGCGGTTCCCGAAGAGGCTATGCCCCTGGTCACGCCAAGCTGTCTGGCCTTTTCGGCAGCGACATACAGCTCAGAGGCACAAAACTGTTCCAGCAGTTTCAGCTCGTGGGCCGAAACCGGATCGGTAGTCACAAAGCGTTCAAGCATCCTTGCCACGCCGATCTTGCGGCTTTCGAGCAGATGCACCTCGTTGCTGTCGGCAATGATGAACTCAACCGAACCGCCGCCGATATCGAACAGGAGATCCGGCTTGCTGGTCAGCTTCACGGCATTGCGCACACCGTAGTAGATGAACTGGGCCTCCTCCTTGCCGGAAATGACCTGCACCTTCAGGCCGGTCTCCTGACGGACCATCTCGATGAATTCGTCCCGATTGGCCGCCTCCCTGATGGCACTGGTGGCAAACGCGATGATGTTGCCGGGCTCGACACCCCGCTGGGTCGCCAGCACGAGGAAGTTCCTGAGCGCCGCCACGCCGGCCTGCATGGCCTTCTCATCGAGCATTTTGGAAATGATGCTTCCCTTGCCGATGCAGATCATGTCCTTGACACGATCAATTTCGACAATGCCCTTGCCTTCTCGCTCTTCAACGATAACCATATGAAAAGAGTTGGTGCCAAGGTCAATGGCGGCCACCCTGAGTTTGCCTGTCGACATAGTTGCGGAGCTGACTGAAGGATCTGACTGATTGCGGTCGGAATATAAAATACGCGATTTCCCAAAAAAACGAATCAGTCCCGACTCTTCGTCGCCGGTTTTCGGCAAACCGCTTTTTCAGCGTATATTCCGCATGGAAACCATTCAGCCGCCTGGTGCGGCGCCACCTTCTTCCAGAACGCGCCGATGAGCCAGGCACTGAAAACCGGAAAGATTCAACAACGCCCTGACCGCCTGGATTTCCGGTACGAATTCGCCCGGAAAGCGATCCACCTCTCCTCCCTCCTCATCCCGCTCATCTACTGCAACATCAGCCGGGAGCTTGCATTGCTGATCCTGACGCCGCTCACGGCAGGCTTCTTCCTGGTCGACGTCCTCAAGAATTTCGTCAAGCCCCTTGCATCGTGGTACCACGGCACCTTTGCCCCGATGCTCCGCAATCATGAACTCCAGAAAGACCATATACACCTGAACGGAGCCACCTGGATCACCCTGTCCGCATTCATCCTGATCGCACTGTTTCCGAAGATGATCGCCGTCACCGCCTTCGCCATGGTATCGGTTTCGGATACGGTTGCCGCCCTGGTCGGCAAGAAATTCGGGCGTCACCGGTTCCAGGAAAAAAGCCTCGAAGGCAGCCTCGCATTCCTTGTTTCGGCCCTCGTCATCGCCGTGCTGGTTCCGAAGGTTCTCTTCGCCGCAGGCGCCGTCATGGCCGTTTGCGGAACCATTGCCGAAGCTGCGGAGGTGCGTATCGGCGGCTTCAAGATAGACGACAACATCACCGTGCCGATCATCTCGGCCACTGCGGGCCTTGTCACCTACCTCTGGTTCTTTCCGGATGCGATCGCGACACTCGCCTCCTGCCAGTAAGACCCGCCATGCAGACACTCATCACTGATTCCCCCGAAGAAGCGGCAAACATCCTGAACCGTGGAGGCATCGTCGCCTTCCCGACCGAGACCGTTTACGGACTTGGCGCGGATGCGTTCAACCCGGACGCGGTCGCCGGCATTTTCCGCGCCAAGGGAAGGCCCTCGGATAACCCGCTGATCGTGCACGTCCACAGCCCCGAACAGATCCAAACGGTCGCTGGCGACCTCGATACCGTTGCGGAGCAACTGGTCGCGCGGTTCTTCCCCGGACCGCTCACGCTTGTCCTCAGCCGACGCCCTTCGGTGCCGGATGTGGTTGCAGCCGGGCTGCCGACCGTTGGCGTCCGGTGCCCGTCCCACCCGGTTGCATCGGCATTCCTCGGCAGTTGCCGCCATCCGGTCGCCGCACCTTCGGCAAACCGTTCCGGTCGGCCAAGCCCGACCGACTGGCGCAGCGTCGCCCAAGACCTCGATGGGCGCATCGACTGCATCCTCCGTGGCACACCGAGCACCATCGGCCTGGAGTCCACCATCGTGGACTGCACGGTCACACCGCCGATGCTCCTTCGGAGCGGTGCGGTAAGCCTCGAATCGCTCCGTGAACTGGTGCCGGACCTGCAGGTCGGCACCGCCTGCAAACCGGGTGAAACGCCGAAAAGCCCGGGCATGAAATACCGGCACTACTCACCTGACGCCGCAGTCATCCTCCTTGAACCAGGCGCATGCGGGCAACTGCCCCGGATCGGCCAGGGCACCGCATGGATCGGCCTTTCCACGCCGCCACCCGGCGTCCCTCGCCTGTTGCGCTGTACCAGCGCGACTGCCTACGCCCGGGCGCTGTTCGGTTTTTTCAGAGATTGCGATGCCGAAGGCATCACGACCATCTACTGCGAAATCCCCCCCCTTTCAGGTATCGGACGCGCCATCCGCGACCGGCTCACCAAGGCTGCCGGCCACAGCTGAACAGACGCCGCTGCCCGCCCAGGAAGGCCAATGCTCAGAAGAGCACCTGACACCCCAGCCGGAACGCCCCCGGGCAGGAGGTCGCCCGCAGGTCGTTGCCGCTGCCGACCGTGTTGCGGTCGCCATACCAGACAATCTCGTATTTGCCCGCAAGGTGAAGGTTTCCCATCGGCCGCCAGTCGAGCATGACGAACAGTGCCTGGCCGTTGCCGTAATACATGCCGAGCGAATAGACCGACGGCAGATCCGGTTCGTAGGCATACACGGCCGAATCATAGCTGTCGGTGTCAAAGCAGGTAACCCGGGTTACGGCAGAAAGGCTGCCGAAGGTTGCTCGCGTCTGGCCGAACCACAGCCACCCGTGTTCGACCTGTTCGCCACCGGTGGTGGCGCCACCCTGCCCGACGCTCCGGTACTCACCCTTCGTGGTGAACAGCACCACCCGGGAGGCTTTGGCATCAAGGCCGAGCTGCACCCGGTTGGTCGTTTTCAGCACCGGTACGGCATACTGCATCCAGCCGCCATCCTCCGTTCCGCTTTCCGACGATTCACGCTGGCGGTGCTGGTACAGGCCGTTCCATTCAAGCCCGGGGGCTGGCTTCCAGGTCACGTAGAGCCGGGCATCGTGCCCTGTGGAGGGCAACGGCAACGAGCTGTCAAGTTCAGGAAACCGGAAAATATCGTACGAAGCGCCCACCTGGAGGCTTCTGGAAATTTTCGCGCTGATGCCCAGGTAATACCCTTCCTCATCAGACCCGTCGGTGCCCCGTTCGGCAAACGCCCCGGCAAACGGGGAAAAATAGGCGCGGCCATACTGCCGAACCGACACGACGCCGGTTACCCCCGGGGCAATCTGCGCCTGAAGGCCGAAAATCCACGACATGGCATCGGGCGCTTCTGAAAAGGCGATCTCGCCGAACCCCTGGACAGACCGCCACACCATGCCGGCATCCAGCGAGCGGGCCTGGCGTGCCGCATCGGCACCGGCAAGCCACGATACCGGCATACCGTACCGGTAGGTCATGACGGTTCCCCCGACCTGCGCGTCAAGCCCATCGGCCTGATAGCGCCAGCGAAGGTGCAGGCCCTCGGCATCGAGCCCAAGGGCATCCTTTCTGGCCTGTTCTGCAGCGGTGCGATGATAGCCGGTCGCGGAGGTGCTGGTGGCCACGCCGTCCGTCACGGTCGCGTCGAGCCTGCCCCGCGACACGAAGCCGGTCATCTCGAACGGCCCGGCGGCAATGGCTGCAGCACCTCCCTGCATGAAGCTCTCTTCGGCACTTGAGGTGTAGGGCCTGAGCGACGAAGCGTAAGTCAGGACGCCGTCAACCGCGTCCGTGCCTTTGGAAAAATAGCGACCCTGGCCAAGAAGGAGCCCCTGGCCGAAACCGACACGGTAGTTGCCGGCAACCGCACGGCTGACGGGGCCAAGCCGTTCGGCATGCACGCTGAACGACCGGAAATCGCCTGCGTCCGGCTCGCCGATGTCGCTTTCCTGCAACAGGCTGACGCCCCAGTCCGGGCCAGAAACCTCGACGCGGTCATACAGCGCCCGATTCGGTCCCGCATATTTTCCTGTTTCGATGCCTTTCCTGGGTGGAAGTTCGCGGTAATACCTGCCGGAGAGGCTGCCGGAGACCGCCTGGCCCGCACCGGCCGACTGCCCCGCGGCTCCGGCAGGGACGCGACGCCGGGGCTCCGGCGGCGCAAAGGAAAGGTACGGTGCCACCCGCCCTGCGTTGTCGGCACCGATCAGGGCCGCAAGCTCGTCGGCAGATCCGACCGGGGCCCCGGCGTTCCGGCGGGCGACGATCAGCGCCGCGTCGGCGGCACTGAGCAGGGGAATTTCAAGTAATTCCCGCTCGCTGGCGGTCGCGATACGGACCGGGTGGCGACGAAGCTCCTGCAGCACATCGAGCAGTTCGTCACCATTGGCTTCGGGCTCGCTTCGCTCAAGCAGCCCCTCCACGGACTCCGCGTCGAGGTCTGCGGCAGGCAGCACGAGAAAACAGCACAGGAAGAACGCCAGCGCGACGCGCCGGCACGACAGAAATGGTATTGGCTTCATCGCTGGGGGGATTCGATGAACAGAACGACAACTGCAAAAAACGCACTGCGGAACGCAAAACGGACTTATCCCTTGTCGCCATCGGCGCACAGCCGGTAGAGCTGGTCGACCTCCTTTCGCGAGAGGTAGCGCCACTCACCCCGACGAAGGTCACCCGGGGTCAGGCCCGCGTAGGCGACGCGGTCAAGCCGCCTGACGTCGAACCCGAGCGTTTCGAACATGCGGCGAACCTGATGGTTCTTGCCCTCGTGAAGGCTGAGCAGCACGCTCATGCCATCGTCAAGGAGCTTGGCCCGGCAGGGACTGACCTTCTCGCCGGTATCCTTGAGCCGCATGCCCCCGGTCAGCTTCTGGAGCATGGCGCCGGGAAATTTCGTATCGAGCGCGGCCAGATACTCCTTGCGAACCTGCGACGAGGGATGCATCAGTTTGTGGGCAAGCTCCCCGTCATTGGTCAGCAACAGAAGGCCGGTTGTCTTCCGGTCAAGCCGGCCAACCGGGAAAATCCGCTCCCGGACGTCGATAAAATCGAGGATCTGCTGCCGGTCGCGCTCGTCGTGGATGGTGGTGATAACGTTCTTCGGCTTGTTGAACAGGATGTACACCTTCTTCTCTTCAAGCCGGGCAAGCCTGCGCCCCTCCACGATCACCTCGTCGTTGCGGGGATCGACCTTCAGTCCGGGTTCATCGGCAATCCTGCCGTTGACGCTCACCTTTCCTTCGAGCACGAGCTGGTCAGCCGCACGACGCGAGGCGATGCCGCACATGGCGAGGTATTTGTTGATCCTGATATGCTCTTCCTGGTTCTTCTTTTTCATTCGGATTCCTGTACTTCTCCGGGTTCCTGGCTGGCGGGAGGCAGCTCTCCCGTCGCCGATGCAAGATATTGCTGCTCTTCATGCTCCTGGAGTATTTCCCTGATTTCGCGGAGTTTCGGCAAGTCCCTGAGCGAAGCGAGGTGGAACAAGTCGAGAAATCCGTCCGTCGTCCCATACTGCAGCGGCCGTCCGGGAGCATCGGCGCGTCCACGCACGGCAATCAGCCCGCGCTCGAGCAGGCGGTCTATCGCATAGTCGGGGCTGACGCCCCTGATCTGCAGGATCTCCCCCTTCGTCACCGGCTGGTGCCAGGCGATGACCGACAGGACTTCGAGCATGGAACGGGAAAGTCGCTTCTGGATGACCGGGGCAAGAAGGCGGCGCAGCAGGTCGGCATATTCCGGTTCGCTCAGGAAGCGGTAGCCGCCTGCGATGTGGTGAATGCGGAAGGTGCGCCCGGTAGCTTCGTACTCGCGGTTCAGTTGCTCGACAATCGCTTCGAGGTCGCCATAGGTGAACTCGAAACCGGTGACCTGGCAAATGGTCTGCCAGGTGATCGCCTCTTCGGATGCGAAAACCAGGGCCTCGATGGACTGGAGGATGTGTCGGTCCCGATCCTGCGTCATAGCGGGGTCTTGCGTTTGCCTGTCAATCGGTCCGGCGATCCGGCGTGGGCAAACCGTCGGAACGGTTCAGGAGCAGCACTCCCTTTTTCGCGCGGTGGAAAACTCACCGTCGATGCCGAGCCCCTGCTCGTATGCGTACCAGAGTTCCTGACAGGGGAAATTGCATTCATAGAGGGCCTTGCCGATGATGACCGAATCGACGCCGTACTTCTCCAGCATCCTGAGCTTATGCAGGTCGTCGGAGCTTGAAGCGCCACCGGAAGCCGTCACTTTCATGCCGGCTTTCTCGGCAAAGGTCTTCGTCGTCTCGTAACCGACGCCCTGTAACATGCCGTCCCGGGTAATGTCGGTGTAAATGACCCGTTCGACGCCGAGCTTCTTCATTTCGAGCGCCAGCTCGTAGTCCTTCATGCCGCTGCTTTCGGTCCAGCCCTTGATCTTCGGAACACCGTTCTCCGCATCGATGCCGACGACGATCTGCGACGGGCGGTACTTCTTGAGCAATTCGGCAATAAGCCCCGGATTGGTCACGGCTGCGGAGCCGATGACCACCCTGCTGACGCCGATTTCAAGGTATTTCTCGACAGCTTCGACCGAACGGATGCCGCCGCCGACCTGAATCGGGATATCAAGCATGCCGACAATCGCCCGGATCTTCTCGAAATTGACCAGTTCTCCGGTCAATGCTGCGTCCAGATCGACGACATGGAGCATCTTGGCGTTCTGCTTGCGCCAGATGACCGCCATATCGCAGGGATTGTCGAGATAAATCTTCTTCTGCGCGAAATCACCTCTGGTCAGCCTGACGCACTTGCCGTCCTTTATATCAATAGCGGGAATGATCAACATGGCGATAACAAAAAGTACAACTTAACATTCCGCAAAATTCTTCAGTACCTGCAGGCCTGAGGCGGAGCTTTTCTCGGGGTGAAACTGTACAGCGAAAATACCATTTTTTTCAATGGCCGAACAAAAATTATTTCCGGCGAAAAAGGTTGTCGCGGCAACACTTCCGGGCTCTTCGGGGCTGCAGTAGTACGAATGCACGAAGTAGAACCAGGAGTGATCCGGGATGTTCCGGAACAGTACGGAGTCCTTCCTGCAAAGGTCGACCGAGTTCCAGCCTATCTGGGGAATCTTGTCGGTCTCGCTTTCAAAATGGAGAACGTTGCCGGGTATGAACCCCAATCCCCGGTGCGCGCCCATCTCCTCGCTCCCGGTGAGGAAAAGCTGCATGCCGAGGCAGATGCCGAGTACCTGCCCGCCCCTGTCGACGTGCTCGCGGATGGCCTCGGTGAACCCCTGCCTGGTGAGGGCCTCCATGGCCGGGCCATAGGCGCCGACCCCCGGAATGACCACTTTCTTGCAGGAGGCGATGCCGGAAGGGTTGTCGCTGACGAGCGCCTTGACCCCCAGATAATCAAAAGCCTTGTGAACCGAACGAAGGTTGCCAGCCCCGTAGTCAGCGATAAATACCATGAAAACGCATTTAAATCATTCCTGAAAAAGCGGGGAAAACAAAAAAAGGCTTCCTTGCCGTGAAAAAGCGACAACCCGGCTTTCAATTAAGAAGTTCAAACCTTATTATTATACCATAATTCGGCTTCAGCTTCTACCTTGCTCCCTGAATCGTTTCGCCATTTCCAATCCACATACCACGAGAAATCGAAGAACCAATGTACAGGATTGTTTCCGCTATTTTTTTAGCTGAAAATATCAAAAAATTCGAAATCGAGGCCCCGAGGATCGCAAAAAAGCGCAAAGCCGGCCAGTTCGTCATGCTCAGGCTCGAAGAGCATGGTGAGCGGTTCCCGCTGACCATCGCCGATTCCGACCCTGCAAAAGGAACGATAACCGTCATCGCGCAGGGAGCCGGAAAATCGACCAGAGCACTGAACCGCCTTGAAGCCGGGGCTGCCATTGCCGACGTGGTCGGCCCGCTCGGAACCCCGTCGCACATTGAAAATTTCGGCACCGCAGTCAGCATCGGCGGCGGCGTGGGCACGGCCATCGCCTACCCGACGGCAGCTGCGCTCAAGGCAGCCGGGAACTACGTCATCACGATCAACGGCGCACGAACCAGAGAACTGGTTATCCTCGAAGCGGAGATGAAGGCAGTCAGCGACGAGGCCTACATCACGACAGACGATGGCTCTTACGGGTTCAACGGTTTCGTGACCCAGAAGCTCCAGGAGCTGATCGACTCGGGCCGTAAAATCGATTTCGTCCTCGCCATCGGGCCGATCCCGATGATGCGGGCCGTTGCTGAAGTCACCAGGCCCTACGGCATCAAAACGATGGTCAGCCTCAACCCCATCATGGTGGATGGTACCGGCATGTGCGGCGGCTGCCGGGTCACGGTCGGCAACGAGCTGAAATTCGCCTGCGTCGACGGTCCGGAGTTCGATGCCCACCTGGTCGACTTCAAGAACCTGTCGGACAGGAACCGGATCTACCTTGAAGAAGAAAAAGAGTCAAACGACCTGTATGCCCACACGTGCAGACTGGCCCCAAAGGCCTGAACGCCACCGGTCGCCGCATCTCCAGAAAAGCCCACGACTGCCGGTTCCATTGACAGGAACCCCGGGAGAGGTTATTTTCTTCATCGGAATCAGTACCACAGCCAAAACGCAACCATCATGGATGCCCAGCACCTAACTGCCAAAGAGCGCTTTGCCATACCACGCCAGATCATGCCGGCCCAGGACCCTGAACAACGGGTGGGAAATTTTCAGGAGGTCCACCTCGGCCTGACGCCGGAATTAGCCCGAATGGAGGCCCTGCGCTGCATCCAGTGCAAGGAACCGGTCTGCATCCAGGGTTGCCCCGTCAACATCAAGATCGACCAGTTCATCAAGCTGATCGCCGAGGGCGATTTCATGGGCGCCGTCGGCAAGATCAAGGAAGACAATGTCCTGCCGTCGATATGCGGCAGGGTCTGCCCGCAGGAGGACCAGTGTGAGAAGGTGTGCGTCCTCGGCAAAAAGCACGAACCGGTCGCCATCGGCAACCTTGAACGTTTCGTGGGTGACTATGAGCGCCTTTCCGGCCAGCGCATCGATCCCGAGCCGCCGCCGCCGAGCGGCAAAAGTGTCGCCGTCATCGGCAGTGGGCCCGCCGGCCTGAGCTGCGCCAACGACCTTGCCCGCTTCGGCCACAGGGTCGTGGTCTTCGAGGCGCTGCATGAGCTTGGTGGCGTGCTCATGTACGGCATCCCCGAATTCCGGCTTCCGAAGGAGATCGTCAGGGACGAGCTCGACGGCCTTCGCCGGATGGGCATAGAATTCAGAACCGATGTCGTGGTCGGACGGACCATCACCATCGATGAACTGCTCCAGGAAGAGGGGTTCGACGCGGTCTTCATCGGTGTCGGAGCTGGGCTGCCCTGGTTCATGGGCATACCCGGGGAAAACCTGACCGGCGTACTCGCCGCAAACGAGTTCCTGACAAGGGTCAACCTCATGAAAGCCTACGATTTCCCCAACAGCGACACACCGGTATTCAACTGCAGGGGGAAACGCGTCGCGGTATTCGGAGGCGGCAATACGGCAATGGATGCCGTCCGCACCGCAAGGCGGCTTGGCGCCGAACACACCTACATCGTCTACCGGCGGTCGGAAGCGGAAATGCCTGCGCGTGAAGAAGAGATCCACCACGCCCAGAAGGAGGGAATCGAGTTTATGCTGCTTACCATCCCGCTTGAATTCATCGGTAACGACCGAGGCTGGCTGACCGGGGTCAGGTGCCAGAAAATGGAGCTTGGAGAACCTGACGAGTCCGGCCGGCGCAAGCCGGTCCCCATCGAAGGATCGGAGTTTGAACTCCCGATCGACATGGCGATCATTTCGATCGGCAACGGCTCGAACCCGCTCATCAGACAGACGACGCCGGACCTCAAGGTAAGCAGCAAATCGACGATCGTCGTGGACATCAACACCATGGAGACCTCCAAGGAAGGCGTCTACGCCGGCGGCGACATCGTCACTGGCGGCGCCACCGTCATCCTCGCCATGGGCGCCGGACGCACCGCCGCCGCCGCCATCAACGAAAAGCTTGCAGGCACCGGCAGGAACCACCAGCTATAACCTGAGAATGAGCGACCTTTACCGTTTCGGCATCTCCCTCGATCGGGAACTGATCGACGCATTCGACCGGCACATCGAATCCCAGGGCTACCAGAGCCGCTCGGAAGCCATCCGCGACCTCATCCGTGAAGAACTGGTCCGCAAAAAATGGACCGAAGGCGGTACGGTCGCAGGTGCGATCGTCATGACCTACGACCACCACAAACGCGAACTGGTCAACCGGTTGCTGGACATCCAGCATGATTTCCACGACATCATCATTTCAACCCAGCATGTCCACCTCGACCACGGCAACTGCCTTGAAGTCATTGCAGTCAGAGGCCCGGCCCCCGATGTGGAACGGCTCTCATCCGGGCTCAAGGTACTGGTCGGCGTCAAGCATCTCAACCTGAGCGTCTCCTCGGCGGAATAATCGCCCCGGCATGCTGCTGGAACTGCAGGAAAATCCTTGACGGGAGCCCGGCAGCGGCAACGGCTGCCGGGCTCCCTCCCCACCGTTCAGGCTTCGGGAGCCGAAGGGGCAGGTGGCGTGGCCGCCGCAGGTTCCGAAGGCGTTTCGGCCTCGGCTTTCTTGCGTGCCGGGCGGCGCGGCTTGCGTTTCGGTTTGGCGGGCGCTTCTGCAGGAACTGCTGCAGCAGGCTCGGCCACCTGCAGGGCTGCAGGGGCTTCTGCAATGGCTTCCGGAAGGACCGGCTCGGGTTCTGTCGACGGCGGCGGCACAGCAACCGCCCGGCTTGCCTGCGGAATCTCCTCCGGCGTAACGGCGGCAGGCACCGACGGCTCCTGCGGCGCCACTGGCCGGGCTGCCGGGACCTCGGTTACCGCCGGTTCAGGCAGCGGAGACTCTTCGAGAACGGATGCCTGCGCCGGAACGGGAGCATGAGCTTGCGGCTGGTGCTGGCCGTGGCCCTGCGGCTGCGACGGCACCGGTGCGGCCGGATCCGGCTGTGGCGAACCGCCATGTTCCGGGCGCCTGGCCTTGCGCTTGTCACGGATGTACAGTTCCGAGTTCTTGTTCCGGAACTCGATTTCAAACAGGTCGATCGAACGGATCAGGTCGGAAAGGCGCTTGAACCCGTAATTCCTCGGATCGAAAGAGGCCTGGTTGGCGATATTCTTGCCGATCTTCGCGAGGTTCGACCAGCCATCCTCCTCCTGGGCGCTGTCCACGGCATTCCTGATCAGCGTCAGGAGCTTGCTGTCCCCCTTGAGCTCATGCGGAGACTTGCGGCGGCCGCCTTCGGTTTTGGACTTCTCGGTGATGGCGCCGATGGATTCGAGGTACAGGAAAGTCGAACAGGCGTTGACAAACGGGGCCGGTGTCGATTTCTGGCCAAAGCCATAGACGTTGAGCCCTTCGGAAAGAATGCGCATGACCAGCGGGGTGAAATCGCTGTCACTCGATACGATGCAGAACGCATCGAGCTTGCTGCCATAGAGCAGATCCATGCCGTCGATGGTCATGGCCATGTCGGTGGCGTTCTTGCCCTTCGTGTAGTCGAACTGCTGGATCGGCCTGATCGCGTAATCGTGCAGCTTGTCCTCCCATCCCTTCAGGGAACGGCTCTTCCAGTTCCCGTAAGCACGGCGGATATTGACCACCCCGTATTTGGCCAGTTCTGCCAGGATAAAATCAATCTTGTCGCTCGGGGAGTTGTCGGCGTCGATGAGCATCGCTATCGTTTCCCTGCTGTGCTCCATAAGTGTGGTATCCTTGTCGGTTGGTTCCGGCACCGCCATCGTGACGTGCTGCCGGTCGATTTCTGGAATGCTTGGCCGGGACCGAAACCCGAGGTTTTTCCCTGCCGTCATCACGTAATATAGCCTCTTTACACAAACAGTAACTTACCCCAATGCCGTCCGGCGGTAAAAAACAATGCAGAAAAATCAGAACGGTCAGCAGCAGGCGAGGATTTGTGCGGCGGCAGCGGTAACGCGCGAAGCGAGAAAGGAGGTAAAGGCGGGAGCTTCGTTGAGGCAAGGGAGAGCGGCAATCCTGAATGAAGGTGCGGCCGCGGCAAGTTCGGCCGCCCGGCGGACCGTTTCGTTGCCATCGGAAAAATAACCGGCGGCGAACAGGGTGACATGGCGGCAACCGGAACGGACAAGCTCCCGGGACGCGGATTCGAAGGAGGGTTGCGTCCACACGCCGCCGACATCGTGGTTCAGGTAGGCGACCTCGATCCGTCCCCAGGGATTGCGACGGTCGGCACGGATGCGTTCGGCAAGCCGTCCTGCGAAGGCTGCCGTCGCTTCCGCGCCGGTATGGAACGCAGGCGCCGAACCGTCGTTGCAGCAAACAAGGGTTCCATGGCAGAGCAGGAGGAGTACGGTGTCGGAACGGCCAGGAGCAGGCAACTGGTGAGCACCGTCGAACAGATGCGAGGCGTAGGCGTCAAGCAAGGCGTCGTCAGCCCACAGACGACCGACGACCCTGATGCGGTGCAGGTGTTCCGCGGGCCAGCGGTCGGCGATATGGCGGCACAGGAAACCGCAGCTCAGGCTGTTGTCGACCGGAGCCATCGGTACGACCACCTGGGCGTCGTACCCCATGGTGTCGGCGAGCACCGCTTCAACAGCGGGATCGGATGCGGCATGCGCGGCGAAAACCCGGAAAGCGACCGCCGCCGATGCCGGGTGCCTGTCGAGGTGCCGCTGGAGCAGCGAGGCCTGATTGCGGGTGATGCGGTTCTGTGGCGAACCCGAGCCCTGGCCGGCGTGGCGAAGACGTTTGGCCAGCGATGTCTTGCAGGAAATCAGGTGGCGGAGCGGCAAGGGAATGGGCATCACCGAGGAAGCCCGTCCGAGCGTATGGAGGCTGACCCGGTAATTTTCGATAAAACCACCGGTTTCAGCCTCACCGTGCGAGGCGAGAACCACCGCGATGCGCTTCTGCGACTCCATTCTGTCAGGCTGCAAACCGAGCTTCAGCTCTTGCGTTTGGCGCCCCTGACGAGCCGGGCGTTCATGCCGTCACGGTAGCGCTCCTCGGGCGATACGGCAACCATGTCGCCACTCTTGAGGCCGCCACGAACCTCGACGAAGGTCAGGTCGCTATCACCGGTCCTGATCTGCTGCCTGCGCAACTTCCCGCCATCGATCTTCCAGACGTAGTCTTTGCGGTCTTCCTGGAACACTGCGCTTTTGCGGACCAGGAGGGCGTCTTTCCTGGTACTGTAGATGATGTTGGCCGTTGCGGTCATCCCGGCCTGGACAGAACGGACGGCTTCGTCAAACCGCAGGTAGACCTTGGAGGTCTTCGTCACCCGGTCGGTCTGCGGAACGATCCGTACGACGGTGGCCCGGAGCCGGGCTTCCGGCATGGCGTCCAGCGCGATGACCGCCGGCAGGCCGGGGCGGAGCCGGGGAACGTCCAGTTCATCGACCTCAACGACCACCTGGTAGCCGCTCGTGTCGGTAACGGTCGCGACGGCGGCGTTCAGGTTGACATGGTCACCTGCCTTGACATTCTGCAGGGTCAGCGTCCCGTCGAAAGGGGCCCTGACCGTGAGTTTCTTCAGGTCGTCCTCACGGGTTCCGAGCTGGAGAATCCGCTGGTTGAGCGCCTGCCGGGCCTGGGTTCCCGCGCGTTCAGCTTCGTCAAGCTGCTGGCGGGAAACGGCGCCGTCGGCAAACAGGCGGCGGCTTCTGGCGAGTTTCAGATCGCACTCGCGGACCAGCGCCTGCTGTTCGGCAACGGCGGCTCGGGCTTCACGGGCCAGCAACTGCGGCTGGGCGCTGTCAAAGGTGATGATGGCCTGCCCCTTGCGGACATGCTGCCCTTCAAGGGCGCTGACGGAAAGGACGGTCGCCGAGAGTTCTGCGCTGAGTGTGGCGACCTTTTCGGCATCCACATAACCGGTCGCGTAAACCGCCTCGACCAGTTCTGAGCGGGTCACCTTCTGTGCCTCGACATCGACGGTGTTGCCCCTGGTCAGGAGGTAGGCGACCGTCAGCGCCAGCACGACTGCCAGCGCAATCGAATACCTTGGAAGCGTTTTCTGCAGGTTCTGCATGCGGGCTCAGGAGCTGAAAGTTGCTGAAAGCCTGCCGGTGCCACGCACCGGGTGCAGGAACAGGCTGGCTGCGGCGTCGGGGGCGGGCCGACCGGTCTTCCGGGATTGACGGCAGAAGGGGTTGCCACTTTTTATGGAATGCAACCTTGATTTTTCCATATTTTTGTCAATCTTTAAAGTCTTTGGCCGGCGGGCATCCTCCGGGGGCAGTACGGCGAAATTCAAATCTACATCTTCAATGAGCGAGAATCAAGATTTGCAGAAGAGCTTTCTTGAAACGGTCAAGTTCGACGAAAGAGGCCTTGTACCCGCCATCGTGCAGGATCATGAAACCGGCAAGGTGCTGATGATGGCCTGGATGAACCGCCAGAGCCTCGAAATGACCATCGAAAAGAAAAAGGCCTGCTACTGGAGCCGCAGCCGCCAGAAACTCTGGCTGAAAGGGGAATCTTCGGGCAACATGCAGGAGGTGCACGACATCCTGATCGACTGTGATGGCGACACCCTGCTCCTGAAGGTTTCGCAGAAGGGCGGTGCATGCCACGTGGGCTACCACTCCTGCTTCTACCGCAAAACCGTCGACGGCAGGACGATGGAAATCTGCGATACGCTGCTGTTCAATCCCGAGGACGTTTACGGCAAAAAAAGCTGAGTACCGATACCGATGAGCCGCTCCAAAGAAACCGCCAGCACCCTGATCAAGTCGAAATCACGCTCCTCGATCAGGAACATGTTCGACGAGGTCGCACCGACCTACGACTTCCTCAACCATCTGCTCAGCCTCGGCATCGACAATTACTGGCGGGCGGCAGCGTCGTCGAGGGCCAGAAAACTTCTGGCGAATGTGCGTGAGCCCAAAATCCTCGACGTAGCCACCGGCACCGGTGACCTTGCCGCGTCAATGGCAAAGGTCGAGGGTGCGAAGGTCACCGGTTTCGACCTTTCACCTGAAATGCTGGTTATCGCACGGAAAAAGTATCCGGCAATCACCTTCATCGAAGGCTATGCCGAAAAACTGCCGTTCAGCGATTCGAGCTTCCATGCCGTCAGCGCCGGATTCGGCGTGAGGAATTTCGAAAACCTCGAACAGGGCATGCGTGAGTTCCTGCGCGTCCTGAAACCGGGCGGCCATGCCCTGATCATCGAACCGATGATCCCGCGCAACCCGCTCATGAAGAGCCTGTACCTGGTCTACTTCAAAAAAGTGCTGCCCAAAATCGCCAGCATGTTCAGCAAGTCGACCTTCGCCTACGATTACCTGCCGAATTCGGTCGAGCAGTTTCCACAGGCCGAGGCGTTCACGGCGATCCTGAAAAAAGCCGGGTTCAGCAAGGTCGCCTTCCACCCGATGACCTTCGAAACCTCGATCCTGTACGTCGCGACCAAATAATGCATACCTCCCGGGCGCAAGCCGCGCCCGGGGGAACCTTGCAGCGACAACTTACCTGACCAGCGCGAACAGCCCGTTGAACTGCACCGCAGGCCCGCCGTCACCATCGACCTCGGCGGTGATCGTCATTTTCGCCTTGCCCTTCTTCGCATAGGTTTCAAGAAACTCGGCAAACACCGCTTCGTCCGGCATGGTGCTGGTCGCCACGATATCGCCCTTGACCGGCCGGAAATATTCGACGTTACCCGTACGGATCACGATGCTGCCCTTGACACCCGCCTCCCGGAGACGCAGGAACAGGAGCCCCCAGGAAGCAAGTACGGCGGCGATGTAGAGGCTGCCGCCGAATGCCGTGCCGAGATGGTTGAAATTGTTGGCCAGCGGGGCGATGATGGTCAGCTGCCTGCCGCTGTATCGTTCGGCGGTAATCCCCATGGCTTGCGTGAGCGGGATTGCCTGGTTGAGAATATCCTGAAGTTTTTTTTCCATGATTGCAGACGCTTTGGTTCACTGATGATGCTCCTGCCCGTTTGCGGACAGGGATGTATTGTACGGTATCGGCTTACAGCATGGCCTCGAACTCCGCTTCGCCGATCACC
Source organism: uncultured Chlorobiaceae bacterium (assembly GCA_964611215.1). Lineage (GTDB taxonomy): Bacteria > Bacteroidota > Chlorobiia > Chlorobiales > Chlorobiaceae > Chlorobaculum. The sequence goes on along the minus strand of CAZSXF010000006.1, from coordinate 24,842 downwards.
CTGATGCCGAGCTTCAGGGCCTTGTCCAGCTTGCTGCCCGCATCGTTGCCGGCGACAACGAGCCCGGTCTTTTTACTGACCGAGCTCACCACACGCCCACCCCGTTCGATGACCAGTTCCGAAGCTTTCTGCCGGTCATAGCGTTCCAGACCGCCGGTGAAAATCACGCTGAGCCCTGCAAAATTGCGGTTCACCAGCGCTTTTGGTCCCGCGGCCTGCAGCGAGAGGCCAGCCCGCTCCAGCTTGGCGAGCAGCTCCACAGCCCTGGGACTGGCAAACCAGTCGCAGATGCTGCGGGCGATGATCGGACCGATATCGGGCACCGAAGCCAGCTCCTCTTCGGAAATTTCACGCAGGCGGTCGATGGATGGACATGCATGGGCAAGTTCACGCGCCGTGGCAAGCCCGACATGCCGGATGCCCAGCGCATAAAGCAGGCGGTCATAGCTGCGCGTCCGGCTCGCCTCCAGGGCCGCGACAAGGTTTGCCGCCGATTTCGGTCCCATACGGTCCAGGCTGGCGAGCTGCTCCGCAGTCAGCAGGTACAGGTCGCCCGGATCTGCGGCAAGCCCGCTGCCGACGAGCTGGGCGACCAGCGCCTCGCCGAGATTCTGGATGTCCATGGCGTTGCGCGACGCAAAGTGCAGCAGGCGACCGCGCATCTGTGCCGGGCAGCCTGCTTCGTTCGGGCAATACCAGCTCACTTCGGCATCGGGATGCACCAGCGCCGTGCCGCATGCCGGGCAGAATGCGGGCACCGTGATCGCCTGCGTCGATTCCGGGCGCTCGGCATGTGCGACAGAAACAACCTTGGGAATGACCTCGCCGGATTTCTCGATAACGACGCGGTCACCAATCCGGAGATCAAGCCTGCCGACCTCGTCGAAATTGTGCAGGGTGGAACGGGAAACCGTCGATCCGGCAAGCCGGACGGGTTCGAGTTCCGCAACCGGTGTGATGGTGCCAAGCCGACCGACCTGGAACACGACCTTGCGGAGAATGGTTTTCGCCTGCTGTGCCGGATACTTGTAGGCAATTGCCCAGCGCGGACTTTTTGCCGTGGCACCGAGCCGGTCCCACAGGCTGGTGTCGTCGAGCTTGAGCACGACGCCGTCGGTCTCGTAAGGCAAGGTCCAGCGACGTTCGTTCCACTCCCCGATGAAGGCCGAAATGGCATCGAGGCCCTTGCAGCGGCGATAATGGCCACCGGTCATGAACCCCATGGCTTCAAGCTGACGAAGGCGCTCCAGATGCGACCTCGGGCCGCCGGCATCGGCGACTTTGAGGAAATAGGCGACGAACGACATCCGGCGCCGGGCGACCTCTGCGGAATCCTGCAGCTTCAGCGTGCCGGCTGTGGCATTCCTCGGGTTGGCGAAACGATCCTCTTCCGGGCGATCATCGTTGAGCCTCTCGAAATCGTCCTTGCGCATGAACACTTCACCCCTGACCTCGACCTCGCCGCCCCAGGCGCCGAAGAGCGGCCCGTCTGGTTGCCTGATGGCAAGCGGTATGGTCGGGATGGTCCTGAGATTCGGCGTGATGTCGTCACCCCGCATGCCGTCGCCTCGCGTCGCCCCACGGACCAGCATGCCATCGCGGTACAGCAGGCTGACGGCCACGCCGTCGAACTTCAGCTCGGCGACGAACTCCGGAAGCACGCCCCCTTCTGCTTCGACAAGCTTCTCCACCCTCCTGCAGAAATCGGAGACCTCATCCAGCGAATAGGTGTTGGCAAGGCTGAGCATCGGCTCCCGGTGCATGACCGGCGGGAACTCCCGGGTGATTTCCCCACCGACGCGCTGGGATGGGCTGTCGGGGGTCAGCAGTTCCGGATATTCGGTTTCGATGGCAATCAGCCGTTCCAGCAGCTTGTCGAACTCGTAATCCGAAATGGTCGGTTTCGCCTCGACGTAATAGCTGTGGTTGTGCCGGTTGATCTCCGTCCTGAGCCAGTCGGCCTCCCGTGATGCCGTTGCCTTGTCCATCCCTCAGCCCCGCTTTGCAACCGGTGCCGGAGCCATCGCCCAGCCGGCAAGGTTCTTGAGGAATCCCACGGTGCCGGACATGCCGAGCTTGTCCCAGGTCGCCCTGAAAATCCGGGGATAACGCCAGGAAACCCGCAGCATGACGGTCAGGAGCTCGTCGAGCGTCATCTCGTCACGGAACATCGCCTGGCGGTAACGCACCGGGAGCGCATCGAGAACGATCATCACTTCATTCATCAGTTCATTGACGAAATCCGGCTCGTCGGTCCGGGCATCATAACACATGTACTTCATCAGATTGGCCATTGCGGCGACATGATGTTCGAACTGGCTGGCAGCGGCGAGCGAAGAGCCACGAAGGTCACCGGAACGCATCGCGCGGTCGAGGCCTTCGGTCATGCGGGCAAGGTTGCGGACCAGCGAACCGAACCCGCAGAACGTCAATGGAGAAGCCAGTGAGGCCGCATCGCCGAGCAGGACGATGCGATCATCGGCAACCACCCGCGTGCAACCGGTTCCGTCGTGGAAATATGCCGGGATGATGCCATAGACGGGACGATCGATGGTAAATGCGGGACCGGGTTTCCTGTAGCCGGGCAACTTGCGGAAATAGGTTTCAAAAAGGCCCAGCAGCGATTTGTCGTTGGGCGAATCCACCCGGTCGTAGAAAAACAGGTAGGTGACGAAACTCTCCCCCATCGACGGAAACCCTTCCCAGATGAGTTGCCGGCCGCAGCCGTTCCCGGTGCGCTCTGCCGGCTCGACGCTGGCCAGGATTTCGCCAACCTCAGGGTCGACGCCTTCCAGGCCGGTGGCGATGGTCCCCACCGTCGGGCAGACGTGGGTCTGGGGCCTGCCGCCATTGAGCTGCATGGCCACCGGCGAAACGATGCCCATGGCATCGACCAGCACGCGGGCCCTGAAGCTGAGCCGTTGGCCGTCGGCAGCCGAAGCATCGACAACAAGCGCGTCGGCAAAACGCCGGCAGCCCGTAAATGAGGTCCTGGCAAGCACCTTTGAGCCCGGTGCCTCCAGGACTTTCTGCATGGCGATGCCCAGCAGGCGGTCTGCATCAACGGCGCAATCCAGGACATCGTCGATATAGAGGCGTTTGCGACGGGGTTCCGGCGCATGGAACTCGACCCAGCCCGTGCGATACCGGCGCACGATGACCGACTCCAGTTCGTCGGTCGAAAAGACACCGGTTTCAGCAAGGCGCAGCAGTTCGGTTCGGGAAATGTTCCAGTCGCGGGTCGTCCGGGCAGGCTCGCCCCTGTCGAAAACCAGTACCCGATACCCGTACCGGCGCGCCATGACGGCGGCATGCAGCATCCCGAGCGTGCCTCCGGCATAGACAATGTCGAAGTCCCCCGAAAGCGTCTCCGCAGCAGGCGGCTGCCCACCGTCCCGGACAACGGTTTCGGGCGGGCGGTCAAGCTGCTGCCAGTACCGGTCAAGCGCCCGGATTGCCGCAAGGTGTTCCTCCCCCCCTTCCATGGCGCTGAAGTGGCGGTAAACGAGCGAATGCGACTGCCGTATCTGTTCAAGCATGGGCTGTCCGGATAGGAAGGCCGTCCCCGGCCTCCCGTTTCATGAGCGTATCACTGGCGATGGTGCCGTCGACCAGGTGGATGCGACGACCTGCCCGGTTGGCAAAATCCTCGTCGTGCGTCACCACGATGACGGTCTGGGAAAGTTCGCGGTTCAGTCGGTCGAAAAGCTGGTACACGTTGTCCGCCGACTTTGAATCAAGGTTACCGGTAGGTTCATCGCCAAGCAGCACGCGGGGCTCGTTGGCCAACGCCCGGGCGATGGCAACGCGCTGCTGCTGTCCGCCGGAAAGCTGGTTCGGCTTGTTGGCGTACTTGCTGGCAAGGCCGACGGTGTCAAGCAGCTGCATGGCCCGTTCACGGATCTCCTTCCGGCTGTAGCGCCGCCGGATCAGCATGGGCAGGCAGACATTGTCAAGCGCGCTGAATTCCGGCAGAAGGAAGTGAAACTGGTAGATGAAACCGATCTTCTCGTTCCGGATCACCGTCATCTCGGCCTCATCGATTTCGGTTATGTCCTGGCCGTCCAGCCAGATCCTGCCGAACGTCGGTTTGTCAAGGCCACCCATCATGTAGAGCAACGTCGATTTCCCGGACCCCGAAGGGCCGGTGATGGCCACGAACTCGCCACGGGAAATCTCCAGCGAGAGGTTGGGAATGATCGTCTGGCGAACATCGCGGGAAAGCTCAAGCTCCCGTCTGACGCCTTCGAGGCGGAGGATCGTTTCGGCCATTGGCTGCGGTTCGTTCTGCTTGCGGGGTGGAAACCTGACGCGCCCCGCCCGTTCGTTCAGGTGCGAAGCTTCTGAAGTATAAGAAAAAGCGGGCAATGACGCGACCCTGCGATACCATGGATTTCACCTGCCTCGGCCGTCATGCCCGGCCGGTCGGGCCGGAATCGAGCAAGGCGAGCACCAGGTCGAGCAACTCGCGGACGGAGAACGGTTTGGCAATGAAATTCACCCCGTCCTTCAAAACGGAGCTCCTGCCGAGCGCCGAGGGGCTGTATGCCGACATGAAAATGAACTTCAGGGCAGGATTCATGCCACGCAGCCTGCTGCCAAGTTCAAGTCCATCCATGCCCTGCAGCGTCACCTCGGAGATGACCAGGGCAATCGCTTGCCGGTGAAGGCCGAAGAGCCGGATTGCCGCTTCGGCATCCGCCGCCGCCAGGACGCGGATACCCTTTTCCTCAAGGACCGCCCTGACGATCTTCATGATCTCCGGTTCGCACTCGACCAGCATGACCAGCCGCTTTTCGTCCTGCACGGCAGGCGGCAGGGCCGGACGCCCCATGCCCGCCGGTTCAGGCATGACGCACGGGAAACAGATGTTGATGGCGGTTCCCTTGCCTGGCGCGCTCACGCATTCGATGGTTCCCGAATTCTGCCTGACGATGCCATACACCATCGCGAGCCCGAGCCCGGTCCCCTTGCCGCGCTCCTTGGTCGTGAAAAACGGTTCAAAGACGTGCGGCAGATCAGTGCCGGCAATGCCGCATCCGGTATCGGCCACCGACAACCTGACCCAATGCCCTTCCAGGCCGGCTGCGGCGTCCGGATGTTCACAATCATGGCAGATGTTCGTGACCGAGGTCCTGACCACGATCTCCCCCTCGCCGGTGATGGCATCCCTGGCGTTAATGCAGAGGTTGGTCACGATCTGGACAAGATGCGTCGGGTCAAGGCTCACCTGCATCGGGTCGCTTCCGAACTCAAGGCTGAGCCGGATGTCCGGCCTGATGAACTGATCGAGCATCGAGCGGAGCCCCCGCAGCTCTTCGTCGAGCGAAATGAGCTTCGGGCTCCATGGCTGCTTCCGTGCGAACGCAAGCAGTTGCCTGACCATTTCGGCAGAACGGTTCACCGACATCCGGATGCTGTCGAGATTCCCGAAAAAGGGATGGGTGGCATCGACCCGCCGGATAAGCATCTCCGTATTGCCCAGAATCGCCGAAAGCACATTGTTGAAGTCGTGCGCGATACCCCCGGCAAGCTGGCCGACCAGAGACATTTTCTGTGCCTGCAGCAACTGCTCCTGCAGGATCGCGCTTTTCTGTTCAGCGAGTTTTTTGTCGGTAATATCCTGGATGATACCGGAAAGGCCGCAGAGACGGCCGTCGGCACCCAGCTTCGGGGACGAGACAACCGAAACCCAGCGGATCTGGCCGTCCTGCCGCCTGATCCGGCATTCGAGGCCGGAAGTGCTCGGCTGTTCCATCATCCGCTGATGCGCCTGCATCACCACAGGAAGGTCCTCGGGAATCACGTGATCAAGAAAGGTCCTGAACCGCCAGCCATCGAGCAGGGAATCATAACCGAAAATGACATCATGTGTTGGCGTCCTGACGGTTTGACCTCTGCCGAAATCGTACTCCCAGACGCCGATCATGAGGTTGCTGAGGGCTGCATTCATCTGCTCCTGAAAATCGAGCCGCTCGGCCTCCGCCTCTTTCTGCGCCGTGATGTCCCTGCTGAACCCCATCATGCGGAGAGCCTGGCCCGCCTCGTTCCGAACGACGTTGCCGATATCGGAGACCCATCGGATAGTACCATCCTGCAACCGGATGCGGTACTCCAGATCCCACCCGTTCATCCCGATCGGCAGCTCACGGAACATGGCATCGAGACGCTCGAAATCTTCCGGAACGATGCGTTGTTTCAGGAATGCCAGGTTCCATTCCGAAACCGGGTCATCCAAACCGTAGATCCGGTTGTGCTCTGGAGTGTACTGAATGGTGCCGTCGGCAAAGTCCGACCACCAGGCGCCGATATGGCATTTTTCAAGGGTGAACTCCAGCTGCTGCCGGATGTCGTGGTAACTCTGCCGAAGCTGCTGCTGCGAAGAGATGTCGCGGACCCGGACAACGACCAGCGGAATACTGCCCTGAGCGGCAGGAAGCGCATTGAACAGGTAATTCAGCAACCTCCCCGCATGCCGTTCTTCCAGTGGAAGGCTCTCGGCGGCGGAAGCATGCTGCCGGCGCACCATCTGCGGCAGATCGGCAAGATCAGGATAGCGAGCGGCAAGAACGCTGATGTTCTCCCCGACCGTTATGCCCCGCTCCGGGCCGAAAACCTCCGTGAACGCGCGGTTGGCATCAAACACGATCCCCGATGCCCCGACAAGAAACACCGGATCGTCGAGCGATTCGATAAGGAGCCGCGGCCAGTCCTGGGGAAACGGCGACAACGGATCGGATGGCGCATCATGTTCGGTCATCGCAGATGTCCTCGGATTTCTGGTCGGTATCGACCACAGATGGTGGGCTGCCACTGGCGGCAGCGTGGATAAAAATGAACATGCCGGAACCAGTAAGGAAAACCTAAGACTCCGGCAGTGAAATTGCAAGATCGCACCGCCTCCGACGACCCCGACAGGCGGTGGCAGCAATAAGGACTGGACAATCAGTCGCTATTTCCTAAATTATACATCGACATTCCACCCGTAACCGCGAACTGACATTTTCGTAAAACAATACGGGGAACATACCGACGCCGCAGTTTGCTTTTTTTCAAAAAAATCACAAATTCACCTCACTATTTAAGGCAAGCCAAACAACAACAAGCGACACCCCGGCAGTACCGAACAACCATCATCGACGAGAACCAGATGCCTTACCGACTGCATGACTCTGACCTTGAGCGCTTCATGGACGAAGATGTCCCGTACGGCGACCTGACAACGCACCTGCTCGGCATCGGCACCGAGGCAGGTGAAATTTCGTTCACGGCAAGGGAGCAGACCGTCGCCTGCTGTACTGAAGAGGCGGCCCGGATTTTTGCATTGTGCGGCGCTTCGGCGACCTTCACCCTGCCGTCAGGAAGCACTGTCGCGCCAGGCGCCCTGCTGCTTCGTGCGGAAGGACCGGCCGAAAGCCTCCATGCGGGCTGGAAGGTCGCCCTGAACCTTCTGGAATACGCCTCGGGCATCGCGACCAGGACGGCGGAGATCGTCAGGCGGGCCCGTACCGCGAATCCGGAAATTTCAGTCGTCACCACGCGGAAGTCTTTTCCCGGGACAAAAAAAATCGCCATAAAGGCAATTATGGCCGGTGGAGCACTGCCCCACCGCCTCGGCCTTTCCGAATCGATCCTCGTCTTTGCCCAGCATACGGCCTTCCTCGGCGGCCTTGAACCCTTTCTGGCGGCTATCGGAGAACTGAAACGGCAGAACCCGGAACAGAAGATCCTTGTCGAGGCAGGCAGTTCCGCCGACGCCCTCCGACTCGCACAAGCCGGCGCGGACGTCGTTCAGGTTGACAAAATGCCGGTGGAGGAGCTTGCCGCGCTTGTCGGGAGCATCCGCAGAGCCTGCCCCGGCGTCGCCATATCGGCAGCGGGAGGCATCAACCGTGACAACGCCGCCGCCTACGCATCGACCGGCATCGATATCATCGTTCTTTCGTCTGTGTACTTCGGAAAACCATCCGATATTTCGGCAGTCATCTCCAGCAAACCAAAACCAGCTCAACCATGAAAACCGCAACAGCAATCCTGCACCGCCTCACGCTTGCCCTGGTTGCCGTCATGATGACGGCCATGCCTGCAATGGCAGGCCAGATCAACATTTCCGCAGCAGCGAGCCTCAAGGAAGCCATCAACGAAATCTCCGACCGGTTTGTCGCCTCGCATGCCGGCACCACACTGGTCAAAAACTACGGCGCCTCCGGCGCACTGGCAGGCCAGATCGAGAACGGCGCCCCTGCCGACCTGTTCATTTCGGCAAGCACCGAATGGGTCGATTACCTCAGCAACAAGCACCTGCTCGATGCCGGGACACGGAAAAACTTCGCATACAACGCCCTGGTCTTCTCCGGCTCGACCACCAGAAAGGTGCACGGCATGAACGACCTCGTCAAGCTCGACAAAATTGCCATCGGCAGTCCGAAAAGCGTGCCTGCAGGCGAGTATGCCACGGAAGCCATCAGGAAATCGGGCCTGGAGCACAAGCTTGCCGCAAAGCTGGTCATGGCGAAAGATGTGCGCGAGTGCCTGAATTATGCCGAAATGGGCGAAGTTGACGGGGCATTCGTCTACCGCACCGATGCGCTCCTGGCAAAGAAGGCAAAAATTCTTTTCACCGTGCCGGAACACCTCCATTCGAGAGTCGTCTACCCGATGGCACTGACCGTCACCGGCGCGAAAAGTGCCGATGCCAGGGCATTCATCGCCTGGCTGCAGGGCAAAGAGGCAAAAACGATCCTCAAGAAATACGGTTTCGACCTGAAGTAAGCAGCCTTTCACTGCCATGAACCTGTCGCCGCAAGACCTCACGGCCATCGGCCTTTCGGTAAAGATCGCCCTCACGGCAACGCTGCTGTCGTTGCCGCTGGGCTTTGCCACGGCATGGCTCATCGTATTCGGAAACTTCCGGGGCAAGGTGGTGCTGGAGGTGCTCGTCAATCTCCCGCTCACCCTGCCTCCGGTTGTCATCGGCTACTTCCTGCTCATCCTTTTCGGCAGGAACGGCCCGTTCGGCGCAATCCTGAAAGCCGCCGACATTGCGTTCATCTTCACCTGGAAGGCTGCCGTCGTGGCCTCGGCGACCGTCGGGTTCCCGCTGCTGGTCCGCTCGATACGCCTCGGGATGGAGTCGATTGACCAGCGGCTGCTCCAGGCGTCGAGAAGCCTCGGGGCCAGCTGGTTTGATACGCTTGGCACCGTCATTTTTCCGCTTTCGTTCAGGGGAATGGTCGCCGGGTCTTCCCTGATGTTCGCCCGCAGCCTTGGCGAATTCGGGGCGACGATCATCGTGGCCGGCAACATCCCCGGACTGACGCAGACCATTCCGCTGGCCATCTACGATTATGCCAGTTCCCCGACGGGAACCTCGATGGCACTCTCCCTGTGCGCAGTGTCCGTCTCGCTTTCGGTTGCCATCCTGCTGCTGCACGAGGTGGTCGGCAAGCAACTTGAAGCCAGGGAAGGGGCATGAAACTGGAACTCGACATCGCCCGAAAGCTCGGGAATTTTCACATTGGCCTGCAGGCGACCCTTTCGGGTGAAAAAATCGGCATCTTCGGTGCTTCAGGCTCAGGCAAGTCCACGCTCGTACACCTGATCGCAGGACTTCTGGAGCCTGACAACGGCACCATCCGCCTTGACGGCACGACACTGTTCAGTCATCGGGAAAAGGTCAGCCTCGCGCCGGAACGACGGCGGATTTCCATCGTTTTCCAGCAGGCAATGCTCTTCCCGCACCTTGGCGTCCGCCAGAACCTTCTGTATGGGTTCAGGCGATGCCGTCCTGAAGAGCGCCGGATCGCACCCGAGGCGATCGTGGAAATCCTCAACCTGCAAGGCCTGCTTGAACGGGGTGTCAACAACCTTTCGGGCGGCGAAAAGCAGCGGGTCGCCCTTGGCAGGGCCGTGCTGGCCAACCCCAGGCTTCTGGTCATGGATGAGCCGCTCTCCGCACTTGACGATACGCTCCGGTTCCAGATCATCCCCTACCTGAAAAGCGTCAGCGATGAATTCCACATCCCCTACCTGTTCATCTCCCACTCCCTGACCGAAATGCAGCTCATGGCCGACGAGGTGCTTGTGCTTGGCAATGGCGCACTCCGGCAGGTTACCACCCCGGATCAGCTTGCCCGGCTGAACATGGCAGAGAGCCCCCGCGGCTACCTCAATCTGCTGCGCCTGGGCAGTCCGGTTTTCAGCGGCGGGCTCTTCCATTATCCGTGGGGAAGTCGGCAACTGATCGTCAGCAACGGGAAACATGCCGGAGAGACGCTTTTCGAGCTTTCATCACGGGATATTATCCTTTTCAAGAACCATCCCGAGGCCATCAGCGCCAGAAACCTGCTGGAATGCAGGGTTGCCGAGGTGTTTGATGCCGATGGAAGAAAAGGCATCGTCCTGGAATCCGAGGGGAACCGCCTGGTCGCCGAAATCGTGCAGGCTGCGGCGGAAGAACTTGGCATCCGCACCGGATCGACAATCTTTGCCGCCATCAAGGCTTCCGCATTCAGGCACCTGGGCTGAACCCGCCGGGCGGCGAATGCTCAGAACATGCGGAGCACCGCGAACAGGGTCGCCGAAGCGACCACCATCCAGGTCAGCACGCCCTGGAGCATTGATTTCCAGCCAACCTTCCGAAGCATCTGCAAGGAAAATCCCGAACCGATAAGGAACAGCGACAGACTCATGGCCTTGCCCGCCGCGCCAAGCACGCCTGCCGTCAGACGAGGAGAGACCTGCAGGCCGCTATGGCACAGCATGGCGATGACGAACAGCCCGATGAACCATGGCACGCTTACCTTCCCGACCTGCTTCCGGAACAGCAGCGCCGAGACTGCCGCAACGGGAACGATCCAGAGGCTGCGGGCAAGCTTGACCGTGGTGGCGATGCGAAGCGCCCCGGCCCCGTAGTTGCCTGCAGCGCCGACCACAGAACTGGTGTCGTGGATGGCGATGGCAGCCCACATGCCGAATTGCGTCTGGCTCATATGGAGCGCTTTGCCAATTGCGGGAAACAGGAAGAGGGCAACGGCATTGAGCAGGAACACCGTCCCGAGCGCCATGGAGACCTGCTCGTCGTCGGCATCGATGACCGGGGCGACGGCAGCGATGGCGCTTCCCCCGCAAATCGCGGTACCGGAAGCGACCAGATACGATGCCTTGCGGTCGTTGCCCAGCAGGACGCCAATGAACGAACCGAACGCAAGCGTCGACGCTATCGAGAGCACCGTCAGCAGCAGCCCCTGGGAACTGACCTTCATGGCACTGGAGAAATCGATACCGAATCCAAGACCGACGATCGCCGCCTGCAGCAGCAGGGAGGTGAAACGATGGCTGAGCCTGCCGAAAGGATTTCCAAAGGTCAGCGCAACCATGAGGCCGGCAAGCAACGCTTCCGAAGGGGTGCACCACGGCGAAAGCGGCAAGAGCGCCGCAACCAGGAACAACAGCTCCCTGAAGCGCAGCCCGCCGGCACTGTTCCGGACCACGGCAAGACCTATACGGGCCGGTTCCCTGCAAGTATCTTCGTAAAAATGACGCCCCATATCTCCTTTTCCTGCGATAACGGTTTTCAAGCCTTGACGCAGGTAAAATGGGGAATGGAACCCTGCCGCGCCAATGCCGATTGGTCATGCCCGATAACCTGAAGTTATGAGCAGGGCGGCTGGGAAAAGGTCAGGATACCGGTGGCAATGGCCGATGGCGGCTGGAGGCAAAACGCATGAAGAGGTCGGCAAGCCCGTCAACGACTCCAGGCCGAGAGATAAACGAAAAGCGCCGCCGTATCGAGAGGTCTTCAAGCCTGACGACCCGGAGAAACCCCGCATCGATTTCATTGACGACGGCATGGCAGGAGACAAACGCCAGGCATCCTGAATGCATCAGGTAGGATTTGATTGCCTCCGTGCTGCCAAGCGTCATCTCGATCTGCAGGTCGGACAACCTGATCGCCTTCTGCCGGAGGGCCCTGGCCAGGACTTCGAGCGTTCCCGAGCCGGGTTCGCGCACCACCATCGGCACCGACGGCAGTTGCCCGGACACCATGGGCGCCCTGACGAGGGGATTGGCTGCGGCACCGACAAGGACAAGCTCGTCTTCGGCAAACGGCAGGTACTGGATATCCCGTCGGCGCGACTCCCCCTCGATGACGCCGAACGCAATGTCGTTCCTGAGCAGCGCCCGTTCTATCCGTTCGGTATTGGCCGTCATCAGGCTCAGGCGGATATCGGCGAACGCAAGGTGGAAATCGGCAAGGACCGGTGGCAGGACATACTGGGCGATGGTCGTACTTGCCCCGAGCCTGAGACTCCCCTTCCGGGTATCGTTCGCCAGTGCAAGCTCATATTCGAGCCGCCTCGACGCCTCCCGAAGAATTTCAACATGCTTCCGGAGCAACCGGCCGCTGCCGGTGAGCGCGATGCCATTGCCGTGCCGCTCGAACAGGCTCACCCCGAGCCGGCGTTCAAGTTCCTTGACATGGCGGGTCACTGCCGGCTGGCTGATGCAAAGCTCCTCTGCCGCTTTGGTAAAGCTCAGCCGACCGGCAACGGTGTCGAAAACATGCAAACGGTAATCGTACATGCAAAAAGATGGTCTGTTGGGGCGTGGCTGCCGATGCCGCCCGGAACCGTGCCCGGATGGCATGCGGCGATCTGCATACCATCCAAAGATAGGAACCGGAGCGGTTTTTCATGCAACGGCCTCACGGCACAGCCGGAATCCCCGGTTGCCTGCCCGGCACTACCCGGCCAACTTCGATACTCCTGACGAATTTGACGTGCCGGGGTCCGTTGGAACGGTCATTGTCGCAAAACACCACGAATGGCCCATCCTTGCCGACCGGCTTGCCGTTCTCTTCAAAGACCACCCAAACTCCGGGGCCAGCCGCGCCGTAATAGAGTTCATTGTAGCCATACAGCACATTGTAGTTATCGCTTGACCTGACCAGGACATAGTACTCACCCCGCTGCCGGGGGTCGGCCATGACAACCCTGGCCGAGTCAAGAATCTCGCGGAGCCGCACACCCCGGAAGCTCTTCAATGCATGCATGTTCTGACCGGAATCGCAGACTATGTCGGTCTTCCCGTTCAGGACAGGGTGCATCCGTTCAAGGTCACCGATGGAAAGTGCCATGGGACGTTCGACAAGCCCACCGACTTCCAGCCGCAATGGCGGATGCCCGGCAACGGCTGTCGGCAGGCATGGCGGGAAAAGGAGCATGGCGCACAGGGCAATAGCCCCGTATCGTTTTCTGTTCATGATCGTCTGTTGCTGTTTTTGGTTACAACCGGCAATTGACCCCGACATAAACGTAGGTCCCCGTCGCACCCGGGCCGTCGACGTTCCCGTAAGCGACGCCTGCATCCGTGTCGAACACGTTATCCACGCCACAGAACAGATCCGTGCCGTTGCCGATCGATTTGGACAGATAGGTGTTGACCAGGGTATAGCCGTCCGTGCGAAGATTGCCTTCGACGGTTTGCTTCCCCGTGGTCACAATACGGATGTTACCGTTCACGCCCGCCTCTTTGCTGGCGAACGCAAGCCTGACGACATTCGATTCGTCCGGAACATACAGCAGCCCGGCACCGGTACTGTCATCCCTGGTGTCATAGATGGTGAAATCATCCGAAAGGGTTATCCCCCACGGCAACCGGTAACTCGCGCTGATCTCCACGCCCCTGGTCATTGCCGAAGAGATGTTCTGCAACTGGTACACCGGAATGTTGCTCCTGCCATCCCTGACATAACCGGTGAAAACCTCGTGAATCATGTCGTGAATGTCGTTCCTGAAGGCCGTAACGCCGAAATCGGCCTTCGGCAACGAGACGTCCGCCCCAATTTCATACGACCGGGATTTCTCGGCATCAAGCTGCGGGTTGGCATAGAGAATTTTTTTCTTGGTCGAGGTCGATCCGGTATACAGCTCATAGAGCGTCGGTGCCCTGAAGCCTTCACCGTAGGAACCCCGCAGGCGGAAATGTTCGCTGAACCGGTACTGCGCAGCCAGCTTCGGGCTGACGGCCGAACCGAAGTCCGAGTGGTGGTCATACCTGACGCCGGCGATGATGCTGAACGGATCGGAGAGCTGCAGCTCATCCTGCAGAAAGGTCCCGAAGTTGTCGGTATCGTACGAACGGCCTCCGTCACTCCGTGTTGCCGTACGGTATTCGACTCCGGTTGTCACCCGCTGGCCCTTCGAGAGCCTGCCGCTCCATTGCGCGTTGAACTGGTCGGAATCCTGCTCCATCGTCGTCCTGGTCGAAGCACCTCCGGCATATGGCCACATATCCGAAGACCAGTCGTAGGTCGTGCGGGAAGCCCGGAACATGAGGTTCGAATCAGCCCCGGTCGACAGGTCAAATCCGGCATAGCCCAATGCGCGTTTCGCCTCGACCGAGCGGTTGAAGTCCCCGCTTGTCTGCGTCCTGACCCCATCAAGGTGGGTATCGGCATACATGAACCCGGCCTTGATGTCCAGGCCAGGCTGCAGGGCAAAGGTCAGCGCAGCCGTACCGGCGGCCAGCCGGCGTTCATCACCGTCGGTCATCCGGTCGCTCGCATCCCGGTCAAACGCATTACGGTCCGACCAGGTACCCGAAACGGCAAAGCCGACCTTGCCCGACGTACCGCTTGCCCATCCGTCCGTTCTGACAAGACCTGCCTGGCCATGGCCGCTTTCCCCACCCCTGACGCTCACCCCGGCCTGTGGTTCCTGCTGGGGTTTGCGGACAATCACGTTGATGACCCCGCCGACTGCCTCGCTGCCATACAGCGCCGAACCGGCACCACGGACGACTTCGACCCGGTCGATCATACTGCTGGGAATTTCCGAAAGGTCGACATAGTCCTGAAAACCGGAATCCAGCCGGATGCCGTCAAGCATGACGAGCGTATGTTTGCCATCAAGGCCGCGGAGGCGGGCAACACTCAATCTGCCGTTGGCCGGCTGCAGCGTCAGCCCCGGAGATTCGCTCAGGACGCCCGAAAGGTTGCTGGAACCGCTTTGGCTGATCGCATCCTGTCCGATCACCTCGACAGCAACCGGAAGATCATGAACTGAAGTCGGATGCAGCGTTGCCGTCACGGCGATCTCATCCATCTGATAGGGTTCTGCCGGTTCTGCCGCCATCACGTTCCTGGACACAGGATAGAGGATTACGGCAAGCATGGCCATCCGGCATGCCGATGTTCGCAAAGGACTCATAGTGCGTATGCATGTCTCTGTTTGACTACCGTTTGTCCCGCCGGTTCCCTGCGAGGCCTCGACGCCCCCGGAAACCGGCGGGATTCTTCAGGAAACCGTTTCGATCAGTTCGCCCGATCGCAACCTGGTCCGCAGCGCCAGCAGGCGGTTGTCCAGCGCTTCAAGGTGCGCCAGGTTCTCTTTCTCCTTCGCCGTGGTACTGATGACCCGGTGGATGCCGCCGTTCCTGATGACCAGCCGGCGTTCCGCCATCAGGGCAAGGATCGGGTCATGCGTTGCCATGAGCACGATCTTTTCCTTCCTGACGAGCAGGGAGAGCGCCTGCTTCCGGTCAATACCGGCATTTTCGATCTCGTCGATCAGCACGACCGGCGATGAACTGAGAAACGCCGTATCGGCGATCATCAGGGCCCGGGACTGGCCCCCGGAAAGCGAGGTTACCGGCGTCGTCCCTGCAAATGGTTCGCCTGCAAGGAGATTGGCCTGCATGACGATCTCTCCGACGATGGCCTCGACGTTCTCGATCATGCGGCTTTCCGCGTGCATGGCCACAAATTCCGACACCGTCGTGTCCATGACGAAGTTCATGTTCTGGGACAACTGGGCGACAAGCTTGTATTCAAGTGAAAACCGGAGTTCCGGGTCAGGCACCTCGCCGTTGACCAGAATGGCCCTTCCGGTGGGGGTATCCCGCTGGGCCATCCATTCGATATCCGCCAGCAGGCGACTCTTGCCGGATCCTGTCGGGCCGACGATGCTGGTCACCGAACCGCGCGTGAGCGTCAGGCGGAGCTCTTCGGGCGTGCCGCTCTTGTCATGGCCGCCGATGATCGTAATTTCGTTGACAGGCGGCAGCTTGCAGGAGTCTGGCAAAAGCCGTTGTGCAAGGTACTCGTTGAGATTTTCCACCAGCCCCTGCCGGTCGATACCGATATCTTCATAGAGCTCATCAGGCAGGGACTCAAGCCAGAGGCCCAGTGCAATGCCCTGTTCCAGGGGTACAAGCCCGTGATCGCTCAGGAAATACGAGACCTCGGGCATTTCCTCAAAAAGCTCGGAAATGGTTCGTTCAAGAATATTCATCGGGCAGGTTCCTCACGAAGTTTGATCTTTTTAACGTTTCCGAGCTGGTGTTCCATACCGATCCGTGTTTCACCAAGGCAGTAGGAACAGAGCGCAGCCGGCATGGAAAAACGCAGGCGTTCGCCATCGAGGCAGGTGGTTTCCGGCGCGAGCAGGAACTGTGATGCCAGCTCGCCAGCCCCCTGGCCGGTAATGCCGTTGACATGCATGATCCTGGCCCGCGGGTTTGCACGGCGCACCTGGAACGCAAACACCTCCCGTTCCGCCTGGGAAACGATATCCCCCTTGGTAATCACGACAATGTCGGCATACTTGAGCATAGGCCCGATCTTCCTGGGCGTGGTGGCGCCCATGAGGTTGTCGATGACGCACACGGCAAGGACCCCCTTGATGTGCGGGGCGCACCGGTTGCACAAGCCGGCACTCTCGGAAAGCAGAAAATCGAATCCGTGGCGAAGGCCCCAGTCAAGGCACTCCTCGATGTTGCTGACGAAATAGTGGTCCGGGCACAGGTTTCCGGAAAGACCCGTCTGCACCGGAATGCCGAGAGACTTAAATATGGTGTCGTCGTCGGTGGCGAGGCAGTCATACTTGAGGGCACCGACTTTCAGGCCGGAAGCGAGCATGGACCTGATGACCCCGGCAAGCACGGCTGTCTTGCCTGACGAGGGTGGTCCGGATATGGTGACAAGTTTCATGGTGGTCAATCGATAGAGTGATCAGGTAAGAAAAACATCAGGCTTGAGGCCCTGCTTCAGTTCAACGTCAAGCTGCGCCGTCAGGGCCTCATAATCGTTCCGCAACAGGAAATCCCAGGACGGGAAACTGAACGGCTGCGACCAGTCGAAATCGCTGGCCATGTGGAAATCCCCGCGGCGGAGCGCCTGGCGCATCACGTTGCTCTGGAAATAGTTGATCAGCGGCATGCATTCGTCCATCCTCGATGTCTTGGCAAACATGAGCATGGGGGCAAGAATCGGGCCGTCTTCAAATTCGAGGATGGCAGCCCGCTTCTTGGAAGGCATCTGCACCGTTGCCGCATTGGGCAACAGGTTGAACAGCGTCCGCCTCGGCTCGGTCGAGTCCATCCGTTTCAGGATTTCGGCAAAGTGCCAGATATTGCGGATGTTGCCGGCGAATTCGGTAACGACACCGGAACCAAGCTGCTCCTTGAGTACCAGGAGCAAGGCGGCTATGCTCGCTTTGCCGTTATAGCCATGGACGGTAAGGTGATCCTTGTAGAGCGGATCGACCAGGTCCGCCCACCGCCTCGGATACGGCACGCAACTTTCAAGGGAAAGATCACAGACCACGCTCCAGAACCCGGTGCTGAAAATGCCGATGTTGTGCTCTCCGGAGAGCTTTCGAAACGACTCGGGCATGCGGGCAAGCGCGGTTTCACTGGTAATGCCGGTATATATGCCGCTATCGATAAATCGCTCCCTGAAGCCCTTTGAAAGAACGGTGTGCAGACCGGAAGCGACGAGAAGCTCCGGAAGCTCATCCTCGGTCATGGCTGCCTTGAGCTCACCCTCGATGCCTTTGGAGTCCCCGTCAAGCAGCATCGGGGAATAGATGGGAACGTCATGCGAGCCGTTGTACAGGTTGACAAACTCGCCAAGCGCCATCTTGCAGACCACCTTGAGCGGGCAGGGCATGTTCATATACAGGTTGATTGCCCCTTTTTTCAGGAGGGGCACGCCGTTGCCTGTTGTTTTCCGGTTGATCGGCGGCGCGCCGCAAACCGCAAGGACCTGGCCGTCCTGGCCTGTCTTGTCGACTGGTTTGATCATTGCTTGGTCATTTTGTTGTTGGTTGATTGCTGCTGCATGGCCTTCGAAGCGAGTGGGTGCACTACCTCGTCAAGCTCGGCGTCGGTAAGGTCATGGTGGTAGAAAATCGAGAAGTACTCCCTGGTGACCTGCCTGATATCGTACGGACAGAGATCGGGATAGAGCAGCTTGGCGAGCCACAGCGCCCCGATGATTCTGTTGGTTCCGGGCGGGCGGTCAAACCAGCCGAACGGCTGGAACGGAATCTGCCAGACCTTGCCGTTCCTGACCGCCGAAAGCCTTGCCCAGAGCGGATCGCCGGTAATGGAATGCCATGTCGTCAATGAACTGCCCATGCCGGTCCAGACGAGGACGATTTCAGGATCCCAAGCCAGGAGCTGCTCCATCGACACCCCGCTCATCCCCTTGCCGGCCAGCGCGTTGACTCTGGCGACATTGACTCCGCCGACCAGATTGAGCACCTGGCTGTGAAAGGAACCGGCAGGGTCGGTGTTGAGCCCCTTTGGGCCTTCGGCATAATAGACGCGGCGCCGATTTCCCTCAGGAATCCGTTTGACCCCTTCGATGACCGGCGTCAGGTATTTCCCGAAAAATGCGCTCATCCGGTCGGCCTGCTCCTTTCGGCCAAGCAGGTTGCCGAGTGCCGCAAAGGCTTTCGGGTATTTCGCCATATCCATGTCGACCATGAAAACCGGAATGCCGGTCCTGGCACTGAGCCGGTTGGCATCATCGATCGATTTCGGGCTGAGGTCGAAATAGTTGACGATCACGTCGGGATGCAGCCTGATGATCTCCTCCGCCGACCCTTCGGCAAACGGAAGGTTGAGATAGGACTTGCCAAGGAAACGTTCCGCCCCGGGATTGGTCCAGAGCGAACGGCTCACCATAAGGTCCGGCGCAATGGCATACAGCACCACGCTGCCCGGCCTTCCGGTATACACCCGCCGGATGGTCTCGGGAACCAGCATCCTGCGGCCTGCCATATCGACGACTTCCCTGGTCGCCACAGGTTGCCGGCCGAATCGGCCGCATCCGCCAAGCAGCAGCAGCACCAGCAACGGCACCAGCAACCGCAGCTGTCTCCACACTGGAAGGTCATGTCTGTTCATCGTATTTTGTCTTTCAGTTATCGGAAAACACCCAAGCCCGATCGGCCGCCCATCTCAGGCAATAACCGGGGCACAAACCTTGCGGGTCGCGGACGCCCCCGCCGGGGCGTCGAAAACCTGGACATCCACGCCGTATACCCGCTTCAGGGTTTCGGGCGTCAGCATCGCTTCCGCAGCACCCGACTCGCACAGCCGCCCCTGGTCAAGAACGGCAACCCGTGAAGCAGTCATGAAGGCATGGTCGGGATGGTGCGTGGCCATGATGATGCCGATCGAACGTGACGCCAGCTCCCTGATTTTCCGGATGACCCTGACCTGGTTGCCGTAATCGAGGTTTGAAGCCGGTTCGTCAAGGATCATGAACTTCGCATCCTGGGCAAGCGCCCTGGCGATCAGCACCATCTGCCGTTCGCCGCCGCTGAGCTCGGTAAACGGCCTGCCTGCCAGATGAGCGATTTCCAGAAGTTCCATGGACTGCATGGCGATCTGCCGGTCAACCCTGCCCGGCGAAGCGAACAACCCGAGGTGAACGGCACGTCCGAACAGCACGACGTCACGGGCCTCATAGGCAAACGGGGTACCATGGGATTGCGGCACCCACGAAACCATGCGCGCCAGTTCCTGCCGTGAAAGCTGCGAAATATCCCGGCCATCGATGGTGATGGAACCGCAGACCGGCCTGATGAAGCCGAGCAGCGTCCTGAACAGGGTCGTCTTGCCGGCGCCATTCTGGCCAAGCAGGCAGAGCACGTCCCCGGAACGAACGCTCAGGTCGATATCACGCACGATAGCCCGCCCGTTGTAACCGAGCCCGACACCGTGCAGCTCAAGCAGAAGATCATTGCCATTCACCATGACCGTGCGGTTGAGGTTTTCATGATCCAGATAAAAAACGGAGCGCCAAGCACCGAGGTGATGATCCCCGTCGGAATCTCAAGCGGCGCCACCGTGCGGGCGATCATATCCACGACCAGGAGAAACGAAGCCCCCGAAAGGAACGATACGGGAAGCAGCAGCCGGTGGTTCGGCCCGGCCACAAAACGGGAGATGTGCGGAACAACCAGGCCGATCCAGCCGATGATCCCGCAAATGGAAATGACGCTTGCCGTCACCATCGTTGCTGAAACCACCACCACCAGCCGCATGACGGCCGTATTGATGCCGAGCGACCGGGCCTCGTCCTCTCCAAGCGAGAGAAGGTTCAGCCGCCAGCTGACGAGCAGGAGGGGCACCATGCCGGCAAGAACCATGGGCAGCACCCTGACGAGTTCCCCCGTACGGATATCGGCGAGACTTCCCATCAGCCAGAAGGTGATTGCCGGCAGTTTATCCAGGGGATCAGCCACATACTTGAGCATGGAAAGCAGCGAGCCGAACAGCGAGGAGACGACAATGCCAGACAGCACCAGCACCAGCAGCGAATCACGGTTACGGCCAAGGGCGCGGCTCACGGCAACGGCGATGCCGACGGCGGCGATCCCGCCTGCAAACGACATGAATTGTATGGCCCCGACAGGAAAGGAGAGCAGGATACCGAGCGCCGCCCCGAAGCCGGAACCCGATGAGACCCCAAGGATATCCGGGCTGACCATAGGATTCCGGAACAAGCCCTGGTAGGCGGCTCCGGAAAGTGCCAGACCACCGCCGGCGGCAATCGCGGCAACCAGCCTCGGCAACCTGATGTTCAGCAGCACCAGCGGGATATTGTCGTCAGCTCCGGTCCCGGTCATGAGCCAGGAAAACAGCGCCGCCGGAGAGACCGGGTAGCGGCCGATGCCCAGGGAAACCACACAAAGCACTGCCAGCACACACAGGCAGATGAAAACAAGGGATACATCTCTCATAGCAGGTTACCTCACGATTACAGGCCGCCCCGTCCCGATCCCCGGAAAAAACGGGAACAGAGAAGCAAAAAAAAGGACGAAGCGGCCGGTGCGCCAGCAGACGGCTTACAATGCGTAATTCACGGAAAGCACATAGGTGCGGCCAGGTTCGGGATATCCCTCAGCAACCTGGTAGTTCCGGTCAAACAGGTTCTCGACCGACGCTTGCAGCCAGGCAGACCCGCCAAGCCCGACACTTCCCCGGAGGTTGATCACCCCGTAGCCGCCGGCGGTGTATTTGCCATCGCTCGTACTGAAGCGTTTTGCATCGTACTCGCCCTCAACAAGCGCCCAGGTATTCCGGCTCTGCAGAAACTGCAAGGTTCCGGTAAGCTTGTTCTTCGGGACGTCGACAAACAGGAGCGACGGGTTGCTGTCATTCCTGCGATCGACGTAACTGTAACCTCCCGTTGCCTTGAGCCATGATTTCGGCGTCCACTCGGCACTGCACTCCAGGCCCTTGAACGTCGCCTTTCCGGCATTCTGGAACTGGTAAACCCAGATACCGTTCACATAGGCGACATTGTTGACCTGCTGGATCACATCGGTAAGCTTGTCGAGATACACGGATGTCAGCACCTTCAGGTTGTCTGCAGGCCTGAACGAATAATCAACCCCGATGTTCCAGCTTTTTTCCGGCAAAAGCTGCGCATTCGGCAGCGCGTTGCCAAAACGGTATGAATACCGGTCCTTCAAGGTCGGAAACCGGCTTGTCCTGGCGACATAGGCGGTCAGCTGCTGGCCTTCACCCGGACGGGTGACCACGGCAGCCTGGAAGTTCGTGGCGGAATTGCTGTCGAGCTGGAACGAGCTCAACACGTTGTTCTGCAGATCCTGCGCACCAAGCGTCTTGTGGAAATCCTCCCGGACACCAAGCACGAGATCGACGTTACGCGTGATGCCCAGGGTGTTTTCCGTTGCAAGCGAAACGGTATTATCCTCGAAGTTCTGGACAGGAGACCCCACATTGTACTGGCGGTGCTGATCATGCTTTTCATGGAGCGCAAACCGCAGCGTGTCGTTACCGGAAATCTCCGATCCAAGCTCGACCGATGCACCGTAGGTCTTGTCATCATAGACACTCGTAAACGACGATTTTTTCTTCTGCGTCGTATAGGTTGCGTCATCATAGCTGTCAAGCACATTGTAGAACCCGTCGTAGAACGCCTTCGTTTTCAGCCAGGTCTTGCTGCTGAGTGCAGTTTTGCCGATGTAGTAGAAACTCGATTTGTCCCAGTTCGAGTATTTCCAGTACCGCACCGGATTCGACGGGTTCGATCCGGTATAGATGGGAACCCCTTTGGCTGCGTTGATGCCATTGAACGCCAGCGTATACTCGTCGGTTTCGTTCGGCGTGTACCCGATCTTGATGCCTCCGGCAAGATCCCTGGTCTGGGAATTGTCACGTTTGCCGCCATCCTCGACCTTGACCGGCTTGAACCGGTCCGACATCTGCCATGAATTCCGGTACAGATCGGAAAGACTTGCCTGCACATACCAGTTCCCAAGGTTGGACCCCAGATTGACAGAACCGAATTCGGAACCGATACCGTTTTCACCGCTCATCAGCCCGCCGCTTACGGTGCCCTCAAAAGCCTTCTCGGGCTTCCTGGTCACAAGGTTGATGGCGCCGCCGAGATTGTTGGGACCGTAAAGGACGGAAGCATAGCCTTTCGAGACGGAAATTTCCGAAAGGGCAAACGTCGTGAAGCGGTTGGGATCGACATACCCGTCATACGGCACGTATTGCGGAATACCGTCAAGGTAGAGTGGGACCTGCCGCATATCGAAGCCACGGACATAGATCATGCCTTCGTTCCTGGCACCGACGTTGGCGGCGTTGACACCGGGCAGAAGATTGACTGCTTTGGCGATATCGGTTTTTCCAAGCTTTGCGATCTCTGCCGCAGTCACCGTATCGCCTGCATTTCCCTCCTTGCCGACAACCGTAATTTCACCTGGGCTGAACACCCCCGACTCCTGTTCAGGAAGCTGCTGCCGCTCACTGGCCATCGCCGGCCTTACGGCCGCGAGGAGCAGCACCAGTACAAATGCTTTTTTCATAAAAGTGCTTGTTTGGTTATAGCAATAACTATATAACGGTATCCGTTAAAAGACCGTCGTCACGACAGCGTTTGCGGCACAAGGCCCTGCTGTCCTGACGCGAACAAAACGCCCGATGGTGTACACCACTGGCTCATCGAGCCCGGCAGGAAGGCCATCGGCGGCCAGTTCCGCAAGCGTCGACGCAATGCAGGCCTCATCGTTCCTGGCAACCTTGCTGACGGCAACGACTGGCATCGAACCGGCAATCCCCTCTTCCCGGAGAACAGAAAGGAGGCCAGGCAGATTTTCCGTTGCCATATACAATACCAGCGTCGCACCATGCTGCAGCAGCTGGGCAACATTCCTGAAACAGGCATAATCGTCCCGGATCTCATTGGCGATCATGCTCACGACCACATCACTCTCGAACTTCCGGCTTATGGGCAGGGCATAGCCGCTCGCGGCCGCAACGCCCGCGGATATCCCCGGAACAAACCGGTAAGGAATTCCAAGCCGGTCAAGGACGTCAGCCTCATCGACCTCGCCGCCAAACAGCGTTGGGTCACCGCCTTTCAGCCTGACGACCTTTTTCCCTGCCTGATAGTGTTCCCTGATTGCCATGACCATGGCAGTCTGCTCACGATCCCCGGTACCATCCTGGTACCGCGACCGGTCGACGGCAATGACCTGCGCCCCAGGCGATGCCAGCGGCAGGAGCTGCTCGACCCCCTTGCAGTCGTAGAGAACGACATCCGCGTTCCGGATCAATGTATCTGCGATAACGGTCAAAAGTGCCGGATCGCCGGGACCCGTACCGACGATATGGACAATTTCTGCATGTTGCTGTTCGCTCATGGATGGGCTCTCCAGTGGTTTCGCTATATCATTATTGATATAACGTTAGGTAAAAAAAAGGGGGATCAGCTACACAGCATCAAAGTGAACATCTTCATACAAAAAAACAAGTTAATCCTACATATGGGTAGGAAAAAAAGCGCTTTCCTGCAATTATGTCACAAAAAAGAGAGGCTCCTGATTACCGGCATGGAATACCGCGGAAAAAATGGAATATTTAAAAGGGAGGATGTAACCCATGCAAGAACTGAAGCAGATGCAGCTGACGACAACGGCGATACCCGCCTCGCCAGAACCGTCACCCGGCCCACAGCTTCGCAACAACAATCATCATCCGGGTGCAGGCGGTCCATCCACATGCTCCGGAATCGGCCACATGTTGAAATCCGTCATCTCAAACCCCATCATAACATCAATCAGGAGTGTAACGCCATGAACATCAGCGCACGGAACATTTTCAAGGGAACCATCTCCTCTATCGCAAAAGGTACGGTCAATGCGGAAGTGACCATAGCACTCGGCGACGGCACCGGCATCGTATCGGTCGTCACCATCGGCGCCGTTGAACGGCTTGGGCTGAAAGAGGGCATGAAGGCGAGCGCCATCATCAAGGCAAGTTCGATCATTATCGGAACGAACCTGCAGGATGCCAGGCTCAGCACCAGGAACATCGTCTCCGGCACCGTGGTAAAAGTGATCGAAGGGCCGGTCAGCACCGAAGTGGATATCGAAATCGGCAGTGGCAACACCCTTTCGGCAGTCATCACCCACGGCAGCTCCGAAAAACTCGGGCTCACCGTCGGCAGCAAGGCCTCCGCTATCTTCAAGGCCTCAAGCGTGATCATCGGCGTCGACTGAGGA